>NZ_CP023068.1:1200000-1800000 GCF_002288525.1 Sinorhizobium sojae CCBAU 05684 | reverse complement strand
GTTATCGCCACCGTCGCGCGTCTGAAAAGACGCGCGGCGCTGTGGCGCGTTGCCTCGCACTCAATGACTCAGCGCTCGCACTCAGCTCTCGCCGGCCTTTTCGCCCGCTGGCGTCACCAGATACCATTCGCCGCCAAAGCTCTCGACATCCTGGCCCTTGGTCTCGCCTGCAGCCGCATCCTGGGCGAAGTAGTAGAGCGGCCAGCCATTATAGGTGACCATCATCTTGCCGGCATGTTCGGCGGTGCCGAGCTTCGCAGCGTCGGCGCCATCGCCGGCTTGCGGTGCGCCCTCGCTGTAAAGAGGGGGCCAGGCTTGAAGGCATTCGCCGGAACAGGAAACGGTGGGTTTCTGGTCCGCTTGTCCCTGCGTGTCGGCGGTGAAGAGATAGAGCGCGCGCCCTTCGCCATCCGTGAGATATTGCCCATGTTGTTCGCTTTCGGCGACCTTGACTGTTGCAGCTTGCTGCGACAGGGCCGAATTGGGCGACAGGGCGACGACACACGCGATCGCGCTCACGAAAACTGCGGTCCTCATCATTGACTCCTTTTAGGCTCGCATCCACCGGGGGGTGATGCACGGATGGCCGAGTAGTGCCCGCGCGGCGCGGGCACTACTGACAACAAAATGGGAGACTTTGTGCTCCGGATACGCGGGAGCAGTGATCCAATCCGCAATTCAGTCACTTGTTCCCCGATTTGCGATTAAAAATGCAAACTCGCTTGCGGGCGCAACGCAGGTAATCGCGGCATGTCTTGCCGCCCTGCGTCCGGATGTCTCTGGAACTTGAATCGCCAGGCGCCAGGCCTAATTAGGCGCAGACCGGATGCAGGCCCAGGCCGTCTCATGATCCCGATTTACGATACCGCTCCGCGTGCCCGCCATCCCGTCATCGTCTACGCGATCATCGGGCTGAATTTCCTGATATTCCTATGGATGATCGGTCTTCCCGAACCGGGCCTCTATTGGGTTCTGACCCGTTTCGCCCTGATCCCGCTTCGCTATTCGGAGCCGCAACTCGCCATGGCCGCGGGGCTGGACCCGGATAGTTATTGGCCGCTGCTCACCAACGCCTTTCTTCATGGCGGCTGGCTGCACATCATTCTGAACATGTGGAGCCTGTGGATATTCGGCCCGGCCATCGAGGCGCGTTGCGGGCGCCTGGGCTTCATCCTCCTCTATCTGGCCGGCGCGGTGGCGGCGAGCGCGGCCCATCTCCTTGCGAACTGGACCTCGCCCGTGCCGGCGCTTGGCGCATCCGGAGCGATCGCTGCAATCATTGCCGCCTATGCGGTGACCTACCCGCGCGCGAAAGTCATCCTGCTGGTCCCGGTATTCTTCCTGCCGCTTTTCATTCCGGTATCGGCGCTGTTTTTCGCGGCATTCTGGTTCCTGATCCAGATCCTGCAGGGAACGCAGGACCTGTTCGCCAGTTCCATGGGCTCGGGCGTCGCCTGGTGGGCGCATATCGGGGGGTTTGTTTTGGGGGCCGTCTTCGCGAAGTTTGCCCATGCATTGGGGCTTGGCCGCGACATCGAAACGCGGCAATGGACGGGATCGGTGCCGAAAATCCCGCGGCGCTAGTAGCCTGTGGCGGCGAGCCAGGCCGCGATGCCGTGGGCCGCGGCGCGGCCGGTGGCAAGGCAGGCGGTCAGCAGATAGCCGCCGGTCGGTGCTTCCCAATCGAGCATTTCGCCGGCAACGAACAGGCCAGGCATTGCGTTCAGCATGAAACCATCGTCCACGGCGCTCAGGTCTATACCGCCGGCCGCAGAGATCGCCTCGGCGATCGGGCGAGGACCAATGAGCGGGACCGCTAGCGCCTTGATTTCGGCCGCAAGGCTTTCGGGGCGGGCCCTTGCCGCCTGCGGTGCGATCTCGCGCAGCAGGGCCGCTTTGGCGCCGTTGATCCCGGCACCCTTGCGTAGGCGATTGGCAAAGCTTGCCTTTCCGTCCTGGCGAGCAAGGTCGCGGGTAAGCCGTTCGATGCTTCGCCCGGGTGCGAGATCGACGAGGAGAGCCGCCTTACCCTCGCGCTCCAGACGATCGCGCAGGACTGCCGCATGGGCATAGACGAGGCTTCCCTCGATGCCGTGACGGCTTAGCACGAACTCGCCGGGAAATGCACCCGCCTCGGAGGAGGCGACGACGGATTTCAGCGCTTCGCCGGCAAAGCGATCGCGAAAGCCCTCGCTCCAGGCGACATCGAAGCCGCAATTGGCAGGGCGGAATTTTTTCACCGTGACGCCTTCGGCGCCTAGCCAAGGCACCCAGGCGGCGTCGGAACCGAGCCTCGGCCAGCTTGCGCCGCCGAGTGCGAGCAGTGCCGCAGCGGGGCGAACGATTTTCCGCCCGTCCGGCGTCTCAAAGACGTAGCCGTCTCCGGCAAAGCCCGACCAGCGGTGGCGGGTGAGGAGGCGGGCGCCTTGCGCTTCCAGCCGCCTGAGCCAGGCCCGCAGCAGCGGCGAGGCCTTCATTGCTTTTGGAAAGACACGGCCCGACGAGCCGACGAATGTTTCCGTTCCGAGTTCCGCCGCCCAGGAACGCAGGTCATCGGGCGTGAACGCGTCGAGCGCCGGGCGCAGCCGGTCGGCGGCGGTTCCGAAGCGGGTGACGAAGCGGCGATAGTCCTCGGCATGAGTGATGTTGAGGCCCGATTTGCCGGCGAGCAGGAACTTGCGGGCAGCGCTCGGCATCGCCTCGTAGATGGTCACCGAATGGCCCTTGGCCGAGAGGACATCGGCCGCCATAAGGCCGGCGGGGCCGCCGCCGATGACCGCGATCTCCTTCGGTTCCAATGCCTGCCCGTTCAAGACCTTGCTTCCGCAGGGGCCGGTCCGGTGGACTCGCGCAGGATGAGTTCGACGGGCCAGAGCTCTTGAATCTCGGCCGCAGCTCTTCCTCCCAGCAATTGCAGCGCGAGGTCTGCCGCTCGCGCCCCGGCGGAGCGCATGGAGGAACGGGTCGCCGACAGCGATGGAACCATGTTGTCGGCCGTCAGATACGGGAAAACATCGTCATGGGCGATAACGGAAATGTCGCGGCCGACAACGAGCCCACGCGAGCGCACCGCCCGATAGACGCCGAGCGCGGTCATCATCGAGCCCGCGACGAAAGCGGTGGGGCGCGGCGACTGCTCGAGCAAAGACCGAGCAAAGCGGAAGCCGAGCTCATCGGTGAAGTGGCCGTGGACTAGAAGGCGCGGGTCGAAGACAATTCCGCGTTCTTCCAGCGCGTCGCGGTAGCCCTTGTCACGATGGATCGAGAAGGTGAAGCCGGCGCCGCCGTTGATCATCGCGATCCGCCGGTGGCCGAGGTCAAGGAGATGCGACGTCGCCCTGCGAATGGCCCCTTCATTGTCGATGTCCAGCCAGGCATGCGGCACCTCAGTTTCCGACCGCCCGTGGACGAGGAACGGAACGCCGAGCTTCTGAAGGAGGCGGATGCGCTCGTCATCCGGCCTCGGTGAATGGACGATGATGGCGTCGACCCGGCCGCTCGTCACAAGCCTGCTGTAGATCTGGATCTCGTCGCGGGTTTCCTGCTCGGCAATGGGGCTGACGAGGATGTCGATGTCCTCGCCGTCTAGCCGCTCGGCCATGCCGCTCATGAATTCCGAAAACTGAAATTCGCCCTTTCGCCCCATGACGACGCCAATGGCGCCGGCCCGGCCCGTGACGAGCCTTACGGCATTGATGTTCGGACGATAGCCGAGCCGCACGGCCTCTTCCACCACCCGTTGGCGGGTCTTCTCGCTCACCTCCGGATAGCCGCTGAGCGCGCGGCTCACCGTCGTCGGCGAAAGACCCAATTGGCGGGCGAACTCCTTGAGCTTCATGTGGGCTTATCTGATCCCTGACCCCTGCTTGCCACGAGGAATATACGGCTTTGGCACGTGGAACAACCGACCGCCGGCCATTCGACATGCAACTGACCAAGCCAAAGCGATTTAAATTATCGCAAGACAACACGAATGCCGTTGTGCACTCGAATAAGCAAAAAACTTGGTAACTAAGGTGTTAAACCATTGTAAGTGAAGAGTAAAAACAGGATCCATGACAATTTTGGCGCTCGCAGCTCCGAGTGTATTGACATTCGGCTTGGCTTCTGAGAGCTTTTTTAGCCAAACCGTTTTCGAATTGTCGAGGAGCTGCCGAGCGGTCTGCGATTTGGAGGAGCCATCGAACATGACATTGCTTCTGAGGACGCTGACGATTTGCGCCGCGCTCGGCATTGCCGATCTCGCCGCTGCCGCCGAGCTCTAATTCAACTGCTACAGCGACCTTTTGTGCGTCTGAAAGACGCATCGCGCTGTAGGGCGAGGAGACGCTCATGCTTTCCCTCGCCCTGCAGCCGTCGCCCGGGATGGCGGTCCACCGCGGCCGCCCTCCCTCCTGTCGAACCGCGAAAGCCGGATGGCAAAGGGGAGCCTTCTTCATGGCCGATCTGACCGGATCCGCCGGCCGCATCCGCGAGCCGCACGCACATCATTCAGACCTCCGCGCGCAGCGCGTG
The DNA here is from genome assembly GCF_002288525.1 of Sinorhizobium sojae CCBAU 05684. Classification (NCBI taxonomy): domain Bacteria; kingdom Pseudomonadati; phylum Pseudomonadota; class Alphaproteobacteria; order Hyphomicrobiales; family Rhizobiaceae; genus Sinorhizobium; species Sinorhizobium sojae. The sequence continues at coordinate 1,795,485 of NZ_CP023068.1, read as the reverse complement.
CGCTCCGCCTGGGTGTTCCTGGCGCCGGCGCTCCTGGTTCTGGCACTTGTCGCCAGCTGGCCGCTCATACGGACCGTCTATTTCAGCCTGACAAATGCGTCGTTGACCAATCTCGCAGGCGCCGAGTTCATCGGCTTCGACAATTATCTCACCTGGATCACGCTGAAGAGCGGGCGAACCATCTATTGGGGCCTGCTCGCCGACCCCTCCTGGTGTTGTTTCCGTGAGCGTGGAGACGGTTCTGGGGCTGGTCGTCGCTCTGGTGCTGAACGCGCATTTTCCGGGCCGCGGCCTGGTACGCGCGGCTATCCTCATTTTCTGGGCGATCCCCACCATCGTCTCGGCGAAGATGTGGGCCTGGATGCTCAACGACCAGTTCGGCATCCTCAACGGCCTACTGCATGTCTCCTTAAATCGACCTCGATTCAAGGACAAGACATGCAGCAATTCAAATTTCTACAGCGACCTTTGCGCGTATGCGCGGCGCTGTGGAGCCAGTGAATTGCGGATCATTTCCAACCGCCAAACGTTAGACCGGAATGGGTGCTACGCCAGCCCCAACTCCGCGTCGACAAAGTCAAACAGGGCACCCCGTCGGGTGCCCGAGCCACGAGGAGAACGACCTTGTCCATCAACGCCATCGTGTGGGGCGAGAACGTCCACGAACAGAAGAATGCCACTGTCCAGGAAATCTATCCGGACGGGATGCACAATACGATCGCTGCAGCGCTGAACGCCGATCCCGCCATCGAGGCAGCGACGGCGACTTTGCAGGAGCCGGAACACGGGCTGAGCGAGGAGCGGCTCGCCGCAGCCGACGTGCTCCTGTGGTGGGGCCACGCCGCACACGGAGACGTCGACGACGAGATCGTGGAGCGGGTCGCCCGAAGGGTCTGGGAAGGCATGGGGCTGATTGTGCTCCACTCCGGCCATTTTTCAAAGATCTTCAAGCGTCTCATGGGTACGCCCTGCGCGCTGAAATGGCGCGAGGCGGGCGAGCGCGAGCGGGTCTGGGTGGTCAATCCGCGCCATCCAATCGCCGAGGGTCTCGGCGAAAACTTCGTGATCGAGTACGAGGAGATGTATGGCGAAGCGTTTTCGGTGCCGGAACCGCTCGAGACCGTGTTCATCTCTTGGTTCGCCGGCGGCGAGGTCTTCCGCTCGGGGCTCACCTGGCGGCGCGGCGCGGGCAACATCTTTTATTTCCGCCCCGGGCACGAGACCTATCCGACCTACCACGATGCCACGGTACACAAGGTGCTGCGCAATGCGGTGAAATGGGCCTACAACCCGCAAAGCACCTATAATGCGATCCACGACGCACCGAACGTCCCTGTCGAAAAAGCGCTGGAGCCGATCGTCGAACGCGGGCCGAAGCTGCACCGCGCCGGCGAAGCCGGCTATCGCTAAAAGGGGGTCCCGATGCGTCTCCTGGTACTCGGAACCGGCGGCATGGGAAACAGCCATGCCAATGCCTTTGCCAAGATAGACGGCGTCCAGATGGTGGGCGCCGTCGACGTCGACCCGGCGCGTGCCAGGGCCTTTGCCGCCCGGCACGGCATCGATCACGCCTTTACCTCGCTCGAGGAAGCGATCGCCTGGGGCGAATTCGACGCGGCGACGAACGTCACGCCGGACAAGGCCCACCACCCGACGACGCTGGCGCTGATCGCCGCCGGCAAGCATGTGCTCTGCGAAAAGCCGCTGGCGGAGAATTACGACAAGGCGGCGGAGATGGCCGAAGCCGCCGAGCGCTCCGGCCTCGTCACCATGGTCAATCTCACCTACCGCAATGTCGCGCCGCTGCAGAAGGCACGGGAACTGGTGCTCGCCGGTGAGATCGGCCGGCTTCGGCACCTCGAAGCCTCCTATCTGCAGAGCTGGCTCGTATCCAAGGCCTGGGGTGATTGGGCGAGCGAGTCCACGTGGTTGTGGCGGCTGTCGACCAAGCATGGGTCGAATGGCGTGCTCGGCGATGTTGGCATCCATATTCTCGACTTTGCCGGCTATGGCACGGGCAGTTCGGTGGAGCGGGTGTTCGCACGGCTCAAGTCCTTCGAAAAGGCGCCGGACAACCGGATCGGCGAGTACGACCTCGATGCCAATGACAGCTTTGCCATGACGGTGGAACTGGAAAATGGGGCGATGGGCGTGATCCATGCCAGCCGCTGGGCGACCGGCCATCTGAACGAGCTGAGATTAAGGCTGCACGGTGATCGGGGTGCTCTCGAGGTGGTCCATACGCCGCAGGGCTCAAGCCTGCGGGCGTGCCTCGGAGAGGACGTGGAAACGGCCGTGTGGCGTGATATCGATGCCGGAATCGTGCCGACCAATTACGAGCGCTTCGTGGCTGCGGTCGAGAAGGGCGAGACGGTCGAGCCGGGCTTCCGCCATGCAGCAAACCTGCAGAAGGTTCTGGATATGGCAATGGAAACCGAAAACGAACGATGCGAACTGGCGGTGTGAGTTCGCCATCCGTTGCGTTGAGTGCTCCCAGGCTGCGCGGTGGGGGACGAAGGTGATCCAAGCAGACTTGCCTGGCTTCGCCTGCTAAGTCTGCTTGGTTCATTTTGACGTGGGCCACCTGTCAGAGCGTCACGGCAGTGGCCCGCTACAGCCCCGATGTGTTAAACGTGTGAATGATGGCGATAGTCCCAGACCGCCCAGGCTGATATCGCGGCGACGAGCAGACCCAGAATGACATGGGTCCACATGGCGTTCACGTTTGCCATGAAGCCGAGGAGCCAGGGAGATACGATCAACCACAGGCCGATCACCATATTCGCCCATTCCTCCCATTCGGCGAAGGCCGAAAGGGTTGCTACCGCGAGGGCGCCGAGCACGATGCCGGCTATCCAGGCGTTCCAGGTCGGAGCGGCTTCAGATGCAAAACCAATGACCCAGGGTGAAAGGAACAGGCACACCGCCAGGACCAGATTCGCCCAGTCCTGGGCTCTTTTTCCTGCCATGAGAGTGCTGGGCATGACAACCTCCACTGAAGTTGGCCAAAGCGTCACCTCTCGCTGGAATACCCGCTCCGGTCGATTGAAATCGCGCGGACGCTGTAACGCTTTGAATTGCTGGTGATTTTATCCAAAATACACCGAAGATTCAAGAAATCCGTTACCGGGGCGCCTTATGGCTACTCGCCCGAGGCCCGGATCGTGAGCGTGGCCTTCAGGCCGCCTTGCTGTGCGCACGCGACGATTGCGTGAGATAGGCGTCGAAGGCGGCGGCAACGGCGCGGATGAGAAAGCGATCGTCCCCGCGAAGCCCGACCACGCCGCCGTTGTTTTCCAGGATTCCGTCGTGTTCCAGCATTGCAAGCCGGCTATTGCCGTCGAGGAGTATTCCGGGATCGAGGCCGTGCTCGGCGGCCACGGCGGGGACGTCCTCGTGAAAGTCGCACATCAGCCGCTCGATGATCTGCGCGCGCAGACGATCTTCCTCGGTCGACCGGTAGCCTCTCTTCGTCGCCAACTGCCTGCCGGCGATCTTCTGCGCGTAGAGGTCGGCGGGATTTCGTTTTGCACGTAGCCCTCCGGCAGACCATTTCGAGGTTCACATGCTGAACAAGGGCGCGGAAGGCTCGATGGTGTTCGAGCCGGCCTTTGTCAAGGTCAATCCCTGCGACACGGTGACTTTCATTCCGACCGACAAGGGCCACAATGTCGAGACGATCAAAGACATGATCCCGGATGGCGCCGAGCCCTTAGTCCGCGCCGGGAAATTTCGTCCCCTCTACTCATAGCGCAGGGCCTCCATGGGCGACTTCCGCGCCGCGCGCATGGCCGGGTAGAGGCCGAAGACAAGCCCAACGAGCGCTGAAAAGAGAAAGGCGAGTACAACCGGTTCGCCGGTCAATTCGACGCGCATGTCGAAATAGGATTCGGCGACGACGGCGCCGGCGAAGCCTGCCGCAGCCCCGGCGATGCCGCCGGCGAGCGAAAGGATGGTCGCCTCGGCGAGGAATTGCGCCAAGATCGTCGCGGGCCTGGCGCCGATCGCCATCCGCACACCGATCTCCCGGGTGCGCTCCGTCACCGAAACGAGCATGATGTTCATGATGCCGATGCCGCCGACGAGGAGCGATATGGAGGCGATCGCGGCGAGAAGCTGGGTCAGGGCGGCGGAAGACTGCTCCTGGAGCTTCAGGCTTTCGGTGATGTTGTTTATCCTGAAATCGTCGCTCTGGTTTGCTGAGAGACGATGCTGGAAACGGAGGATGTCGCGAACCTCCTCCATCGACTCGTTTATTTTCGTGTCATCGGCTACCTTGACGGTGATCATCGAGACCGAGCCTGCCTTGGCGAAGCTCCTGCCGAGGACTTGGTTACGCGTGGTGCCGAGCGGAATGAGGACGATGTCGTCGAGATCGGAACCGTCCAGCATCTCGCCCTTGCGTTCCAGCAGCCCGATCACCTCCATGGGAAGATGATTGACCCGGATCGTCGCCCCGATCGGGTCCGCATCCTTGAAGATCCGCTCCGCCGTGGTCATCCCCAGCATGACGACTTTCGATTCCGATTTGAGGTCGCGCTCATCGATCGACCGGCCTTCTGCCAGGCGGCGGTCGCGGGCGGCAAAATAATCTTCGGTGATGCCGATGACGCCCGAAGACCAGTTGTCTACCGCTGTCGCGAGGTGGGCGGTGCCCGCCACGGTGGGCGCGGCCGCGATGATGCCTGCTCCCTCCGAGCGGATCGCCTCCGCATCCGCTTCCGTCAGTGATGGACGCGTGCTCGCGCCTAGCCGAACGCCGCCGGACGTGGCATAGCCCGGCGTCACGATGAAAACGTTGGTGCCCAGACGTGCTATCTCTTCCTTGATCCGCGCCTGCGTTCCCGCACCGACCGCCACCATCACCACGACTGAGGCGACGCCGATGATGATGCCAAGCGTCGTCAACGCGCTGCGGAGTCGGTTGCCGCGCAGCGACCGCGCGGCCGTGCGCATTGTGTCGATCGCCCTCATAGGACCGCCGCCGGCAGGAGGGGCAGGCGGCCGGCTGAGAGGTCGCGGTTCGTATCCCCGGCGATCCGCCCATCCGATAGCGAAATCGTCCGGCGCATGTTGGCCGCCACCTTCGGATCGTGGGTCACGACGATGACGGTCGTACCGTCCGAATTCGCCCCGTTCAGAAGCGACAGGATCTCGTGGCCAGTGGTCGTGTCGAGCGCGCCAGTCGGTTCGTCGGCAAGGATCAACTCCGGCTGGTTGACGAGCGCGCGGGCGATCGCGACGCGCTGCTGCTGACCTCCGGAGAGCTGGCTCGGATAATGCGACATGCGGTTCGAGAGGCCGACGCGGTCGAGCATTTCCGCCGCCTTCGCCCTGCGCATTGTCGGCGCCTGCCGGGCGTAGGCAAGTGGCAGTTCAACGTTTTCGAGTGCCGTCAGCCGTGGCAACAGGTTGAAGTTCTGGAAGACGAAGCCGAAGCGGCGGCAGCGCAGATCCGCGAGCTCCGCCGGCGAAATGCCGCCGACCTCCTCGCCGGCGAGGCGATAGCTGCCGCTGGTCGGCGTATCGAGGCAGCCGAGAATACCGAGCAACGTCGACTTGCCGGAACCGGACGGACCGATGATCGCCACGGAACTGCCGGCGTCGAGCTCGAACGAGACGTCTGAGAGCGCGGGAACCGGGACCTCGCCGAGGTCGAAGCGCTTGCTGATTCTCTCCAGGCGAACGAGCGGCATCAGAATATCCCGATCAGGCGCCGCCCATCCTGCGCACCGCCCTGGCTGGCGCCGGCGGCAAGACCGGTAATGACAATATCTCCTGGGCTCAGCCCCTCCGCCGTGACCGCGGTGAAGCCGCCATCGGACGCGCCGAGCTTCACCGGAACGGCCGTCACCTGTCCGCCCCGCGCTACAAGGACGCGGTTCTCGCCGCCGCGAGGTTCGTTCGGCAGGCGGAAGCGAAGGGCTGCGGTCGGCACCGCCAGAGTTGTTCCCGTTTCGTCGACGATGATCCGGGCGGTCGCGGTCATGCCGGGCAGGAGCGAGAGGTCCGGATTGGGAGCGGCAGCGATCACCGTGTAGGTCACCACGTTCTGGGTTGTTTGCGGCTGCAGGCGGATCTGCAGTACTTTGCCTTGAAACAGCTGGCCCGGATAGGCATCGACCGTAAACTCCATGCGCAGGCCCGGGTGAATGCGGCCGATCTCAGCTTCCGGCACCGAAACATTGACCTGCATTTCGCGGAGGTCCTGCGCGATCGTATAGAGCACCGGCGCATCGAGCCCGACCGTGACGGTCTGGCCGACTTCGATATTGCGATGGATGACCGTGCCATCCACCGGCGAGCGGATCCCCGTGCGCTCAAGGTCGCTCTTCGCCTTCTTCAGTCCCGCCTCCGCCGAGGCAAGCGCATAACCCGCGTCCTGCCGTTGCGCTTCGGCAAGGTCGCGCGCGGCCTCCGCCTTGGAGAGATCGACCTGGGAACCGGTTCCGCGCGCTGCGAGCGACTTCTTGCGCTCGAACTCCTCTTCAGCATCGCGGAGCGACACCTCCGCCTTGAGTACATCGGATTCCGCAACGCCGACCTGCGCCTGCGCCTGCTCGACCGCGATCTCGAAGAGGCGCGGATCGATCAACGCAAGGACGTCGTCACGCCGGACCTCGTCGTTGAAATCGGCCCGGAATTCCTTGATCTGGCCGGAGAGTTCGGAACTGACATTGACAAGTGCCACGGGCCGGACGGTGCCGGTCACCTCAATCCGGTCGACGATCCGGCGCACTTCGATTTCGGCCGAGCGATAATGGGACGCTACGAATGGAGAGCTGTTGGCCTCGGCAAGTATAGAGCCTGTTGTAGCAAGCCGATTGCCTTTGGCGGCGTTATCCCACCCCGGGATCTCTGCGAGATAGCCAGTCTCTGCCCCTGCCCATGCGAGCCCAGCCAGAATGGTAACGGAGAAAACTCCACGAGAAATTCTACGCACTTCCGTTACTCCGCATGTCACGCGCAAAGGCCAAAGGGACCCTTGCGCGCTGAACACTCATGCGACGGCTCGGTAGCCGTTGCAAATCGCAATCAGATTCCGCATTGCGCGCTGGGATATGTGTCGACAGGCACGCTGGACTGGCCATCTTTCCCGCCTACGTTCTGGCAGACTTTTTGATCCTCGAGCACGGTAGGCTCGCCAACGACGGTCTGGTTCTGACCCTCTACGGGATTGCCGCTCTTGACGTTGATCGCAATGCACGTCGTAACTGTGTACGTCGTGACATCAGCGAACCCGTTGCCGCTCTTGCCGGAATAGGAAATGTCGCCGATTTCCGTTACCGTGGTGCTCGGGCCCGGGACATAAGAAATGTTTTTATTTGGGCTCGTCAGTCCGTCACAGGCGCCGGCGAACGCCGTGTTTGCAACCGTCATAGTAACAGCTGCAGCCGCCGCAAAAGTCATCAACTTACGCATTCAGTAACTCCATGTTGGTAACGCGTGCGTCCGGGCGCCGACTGCGCTCTTGCCGCGTATTTTCCACAGCATCAACAAACAGGAGCACCCCACCCGCTGCCGTGCTGGTTGAAACCTCTGCGCCGGCGCAATGTAAAATTCAATATATCCGCAGGATATACCGATCGTTAACCATAGTGGCGACTCGGCACTTGCCAGTGGTGAGTGAGAACATGGCCGCAGTTGGCTTGCGCCTGGCTCGGGCTGCATGGGAGCCCCGCGTGTCCGCGGGGGCTCCGCTTGCCGGTTAGCGGCAGAGGTCGCCAGCGAGATCTGTGCCGTTTGGGCTGTTCTCGCAGACCTTGACGCCTTCTTCGACCGAAGTTGTGGTTGTAGTGACCGAGGTGCTCTTATCGTCGACCACGTTACCGCCGGGGTTGATCGCGAGGCAGATTGTGGTTGTGGTTGTGGTCGTCGTTACGTCGGCCCAGCCATTGCCGCTCCCGCCGGCGTAGCTGATGTCGCCGAAGCTGGTCGAGGACGATGTTGAACTGCCGCCGTCGGCCCACGACCACTTAGAGTTCGGCAGGCCTTCCGATCCAGAGGGACATTCAGCCATCGCCATCCCGGAGACCATAGTCATCGCGGCCGCGGCCAGCAGCATGTTGACGTGACGCATTCGTGTTACCTTTCTCTCTGTTGTGCGCCTGCGGCGCGGTTTGTCCCTCCACGTCCGCAGACGGTAGGCCCCGCTGCTGTCGTAATGGGTGCCCCCTTGTTGTTCCGTGCGTGGCCGGTGACGTGTCCGCGCGCGTCCGCCGACCACTCTGTTTGCTGTGGTCCGTCGGCTCTTGCCCACAAGTGGTGATTAGGTGGTCTCGCTCCCCCGCCTGTGGTTCACAGTCGGATTTCTCTGCTGATGCAGGGAAGGATGCGCTAAAATAGGAGTTGATTCTATATTCCGTGAAGATATAAGCTGAGTTGTAAATTTTGAAGTAACCAATAATTCTTTGTAATTAGGGTTTAATATAGAATAGTTATGGCAGATGGTTCGCTATGGCGAACATTGCGGGGATGCGTCTCAATTTATCCGGGAGGCAGCCCTGGTGAGCTTCATAAGAGAAATTACTCTCCATCTACTCAAGCTCAGGTTTGGGGGGAATTCAGTGAGTTATATGCAAAGTATAGATCGCGCGTTCCAAGCGGAAGCGGTGCATGAGTATTTTGATCACACAGTTTGGCCTCATGGCGTAAAGGCCATCAGCGCCCGGCGATTGGTTGCTGTTTCGCGCCTGGTCCTGGCGATATTTGCATTGCTGGCAATCTATATCGATCCGACACAACCGGCCCGCAACAGCGAGATTGCATACTTCATCCTGGCGGCATACGTCATCTATTCCGGTGCGCTGGTGGTAATGATGGAGCGGTTTGTGGTCAGTCGCCCAGCCGCACATCTCGTCCATGGCATCGACATTCTCACATTCGGCGTGGTCCTCCATCTGACCGATGGCCCGACGAGTCCTTTCTTCGTGCTGCTGACCTTTGCCTTGTTTGCTGCGACCATTCGCTGGGGCTGGCGCGGTGCCGCCTTCACGACGCTGGCGACAGTCAGCATTTACGGAATGTTGGGCGCCTTGTCCGACGACCTTATGGATGACCTTAACCGCGTTGTGATGCGCGGCATCTATCTCATCGTCGCCGGCGTTCTGTTCGCCTATTTCGGGCACATCATCGAGCGGATGCGGCTCGGCGTCGCCAGCCTGACAGGATCGTCGGCACAGGCATGGCTCGGCGGCGACACGCCAATCGCGTCGGTCCTGCGCCGGGCGGCCGCGATCACCAGGGCAACGCGGGCACTGGCAGTCTGGCGGGACGAGGCGGGGTCGCTTGCGAGGGTCGTCGCTCTCGATCACGGTATCGCCAGATATGAGGAGAGCGCGAACGGTCTGCCCGAGGTGATGGGCAGCCGGGGCGGGGCGGAATTCTGGCGCGGGGGCTCACAGAGGCTGCCAGACTGGCTCATTGGCGGCAAGGCGGAGAGCATGATCATGGCTCCTCTTCCGGGGGGCTCGGCGGAAGGCTTTGTGCTCTTCATAGACTGCGAGGAAACGGGAGAGGACCTGCTTCCGCTGGCAAGCGTCGCGGCTGCGCGCATCGGCTATGAAATCGCCGAGCAGGACTTGAGGCAGCGGCTGATTGAAGCTGCGAAAGCCGAGGAACGCGAAAAGCTGGCACGGGACATCCACGACGACCTGCTGCAAAGCATGGCGGCCGTGTCGATACAATTGGCCACGCTTCCGAAGAAGAGCGAGGGCGAAACGGAGGGGCAGCTCGCCCAGATACGCGCCATCATTGGCGAGCAGCAGGACAAACTGCGAACACTCGTAAGAGAGGCTACCGGCGAGCGGCCGGCGCAGAAGACATGCCGTGTTGCCGGGCGTCTCAGGAAATTGCTTGTCGAACTGCAGGCGCAATGGGCCTGCAGCATCGCTCTCTCGGTTGCGCCTCTCGATCTCGTCATGTCGGAGAAGGCGGTGAAAGGTCTTTTCATGCTGATCTCCGAGGCGATCGCCAATGGGGTTCGGCACGGTCGCGCGAGTCGTTTTGAAGTGCACCTCGAAAGCACACGCACGTTGTTTACGTTGACGATCGGGGACGATGGGGTGGGTCTCCAGGAGCCTCCCGGCACATTCGAATACGAAACCGTGCTTGCCGAGGAGGTCGGGTCGATCTCGCTGCGCAGGCGAGTGCAGGCACTCGGCTGGCGGCTCTCGCTTGACAATTCTCCTCAAGGCTTGTCGGTGACGATCAGGGGTGCTCTAGAATGAACGTGGCGGCGATGGAGAAGGGGAGAATGGTGGACACCCGGCCGACGACGATCCTGTTTGCGGACGACCATCCGCTCGTCCTCAATGCGCTCAAGGGGTTGGTTGGCGGCGACGAGACGCTGCAGCCGATCCATTTCGTCGGGGATGGTCTGGCGGCAATCTCGGCCGTCGAGAAGGATGCGCCGGACGTGGCCGTGGTCGATATGAGGATGCCCGGTCTCTCCGGGCTGAAATTTCTCGAAGAAGTCCGAAGCCGAAGACTGCCGGTCCGGGTCATCCTTTTCACGGCCGAAATGAATGATGAGGAGATTTGCGACGCGGTGTCGCTCGGGGTCGACAGCATCCTGTTCAAGCGGTCGGCGCCCGAAAACCTGCTCGACTGCATTCACAAGGTGGCGGTGGGGAGCCGCTGTTTTCCCGATGCAAGCATAGCGGCTGCGGTCGATCGGCAACGGCAACAGCGCGAGAGAATGGATCAGTTGCTTCCGCGCTTGAGTCCCCGGGAAACGGACATCGCGATGATGGCGGCGAAGCGCATGTCCAACAAGGAGATTGCGAAAGCCCTGGACATCACCGAAGGAACGGTCAAGGTCCACCTCCACAACATCTTCCTCAAGCTCGGCCTCTCCGACCGGTTGGCACTGAGAACATTGCTGTCACCCATCGTAGAGCCGTCCCAACCGGTTTCGGACGGCTGACGGGAGATTATCGACACGACCTGACGTCGGAAGACCAATTCATTTTCGTCCCGAGCCTGCTCCCTCTCCCATATGCTGGGACCATTACATGCGCTACGTTATGAAACGGTGGGTGCGTGTCCAGCAACTTCGACAACTCATGTTGGGAAAGATGGATTGGAACTCGGTACAGATTGCCATTGTCCTGGTCCTCGTCGTCGTGGTGTTCTTCGGCTTCATCCGGGAGTTGGTGCCGCCTGACGTCGTTGCGATGAGTGCAGTGGCTCTCCTGCTCGCGCTCGGCATTCTCAATACGGACGATATTTTAGGCGTTTTCGGCAATAGCGCCCCGGTGACGGTGGGGGCGATGTTCGTGCTCAGCGCCGCCTTGGAGCGGACCGGCGTCATCGACGGTTTGGGCCGGGTCGTCACCCGCGCGGCGAAGTGGTCGCCGCTGATGGCGCTCGTGACGATGATGGTGAGCGTGATGATCATGTCCGCCTTCATCAACAACACGCCCGTGGTCGTCATCCTCACGCCGGTGGTGATCGGTCTGGCAACCACCGTGAAGCTGTCCCCCTCGAAATTCCTGATTCCGCTGTCTTTCGCCAGCATCTTCGGCGGGACGACCACGATCATCGGCACTTCAACGAACATACTCGTCGATGGCGTCGCCCAGAAGCAGGGGCTGGCCCCCTTCGGGATGTTTGAAATAACGGCTGCGGGCGTCATCATGGCCGCTGTCGGTGTTGTCTACCTGGCTGTCGCCGGGCGTTGGCTCCTGCCGGACCGCGACAGCCTCGCCGGGCTGCTTCCGAAATCGGAGGACCGGAAGTTCCTGGCCGAGGTGCTCGTGCCCGTCGGGTCGACGCTCACCGGCAAGAGGCTGAAAGAGGCCGGATTTACGGCGGAGCGCGGTTTTCGCGTCGTAGATCTGGTGCGAAACAACATTTCCTATCGATGGAGCCTTGAGAATGTGGAGCTGAAAGCGGGCGATCGGGTCGTGGTGCGCAGCAAGATCGGCGACATGCTGGCCCTGCGGGAGGCAAGCGACGTCGCCTTTGGCGGCGGAGCGATCCATGCCCTCGAACCAATCGGCGCCCAGGAGACCGTCGTCATGGAAGGCGTGGTGGGGCCGCAATCGCGCTTTATCGGCCGCCGTGCGGCCGATCTCAACCTGAGACGCCTTTATGGCGCCTACGTGCTCGCGGTTCATCGCCAGGGCGAAAACATCAGGGGAAACTTCAATGATGTGCGGCTGCAGATGGGCGACACGATCCTGCTCGAAGGGCCGGCGGAGAGCATGCGCCGGATGTTCGACTATCGGGAACTGGTAAACCTTGTCCAGCCGAGCGAGAAGCCGCTCAGGCGCAACAAGGCGCCCATCGCAATCGGCGCCATCCTTCTGGTGATGGGGCTGGCGGCCTTCGAGGTCCTTCCGATTGCCGCACTCGCCCTGATGGCGGCGATTATCGTCGTGGCTTTCGGATGCCTCGAGGCCGAGGACGCCTACACCTCGATACGCTGGAACATTCTGTTCCTGATCTTCGGCATGCTGGCTCTGGGCATTGCCATGGAGCGAACGGGTGCCGCACGCCTCGTCGTCGACGTTTTTGCCGGTCTCATCAGCTCGTTCGGCCCGCTGGCGGTTCTTTCGGCCGTCTACCTGATAACCTCGCTTTTGACCGAGATGATGAGCAATAACGCAGCCGCGATCCTGTTGACGCCGATTGCGGTGGGGCTTGCCCAGACACTCGGCGTCGATCCGAGACCCTTCGTTGTTGCGGTCATGTTTGCGGCAAGCGCTAGCTTTGCCACCCCGATCGGCTATCAGACGAATACCTTCGTCTACAATGCCGGAGGCTACCGGTTCACTGACTTCATTCGGATCGGTGTCCCGCTGAACCTGGTCATGTGGGTGACCGCAACGATCGTGATCCCGATCTTCTGGCCGCTGTGAGTCGAATGGTGAAGACTTGATGCAAGAAGAAATGACAGGAGCTGCCCGCCAACCGCGCTGCCCGATCTGCGGAGGCACGACCTTCGAGCCGGGCCCGCGCGGCCGCATGGCCTTGAGCGGCGTCCTGCCCCGTTGCGCCGGCTGCAAATCGCTGGAACGCCATCGTGTCGCGCGGGTTATGTTCGACAGGCTCGGCCCCGAACGTTTCGCCGGCTGGTCGGCAATCCAGTTCAGCCCCGATCCAACGGTCGATCCAGCATGGTTCGGCTCTTTCGAGCTCTCGGTCTATAGCGCCCCGGGCGGTATCGACATTCAAATCATTGACCGCTCCGACTGCGCCTACGACTATGTCGGCTGCTCGCATGTCCTGGAGCATGTCGGCGACGACCGGGCAGCCCTGAACGAACTGTTGAGGATCACCGCCCCGCGCGGTTTCGTTTATCTCAATATTCCGGATCCGTTTGCCGAGGAGGTGACGCGGGATTGGGGCTTTCCCAAACCGGAAAAGCATGGACACTGGCGTGTCTACGGCCGGGATGTGACCCTCCGCTTCGATCGCTATATCCCGCTGCAGCCGGTCTTGGCCTATCGCGGAACCGATCCGGTTACGGGTGAGGCAACGGGCGCGTTCCTTCTGCCCAGGTCGGCGGAAACCTACCGATGGATCGTCGATCGGTTGGGAAGGGACGTGGAGCTCTTTTCCGGTCCGCCCCTCGTCTGAGGGCACGCCAGCCGGCATTTTTCTCGTCGTTCTGCCGCGGCTCAGCCGGCGAGGGCCGATCGATCGGACGGAGATTCCTCCGTATGTATTCGATCCCGGCCGGCAAGCTTTGCCCTGTAGAGAGCGGCGTCGGCGCGGGCGTAGAGGCTGATGGCGGTGTCGCTGGCTTTCGCGAAGGCAATGCCGGCCGAAAACGTGTAGCGGAAGTCCGGGTGCTCCTGCAAAGGCCTGGACATGCGGACCGAGGCGAGCATCCTTTCGACGATCAACTGCGCCTGCTCAAGCGAGGTGGCGGGAAGGGTGAGCACGAATTCCTCGCCACCGACCCGACCGAAGCAGTCCGTGCGCCGAACCAGGCTGTGGATCCTCTTCGCGAAGTCCCGCAGGACCACGTCGCCGATCTGATGGCCGAACTGATCGTTGATGGACTTGAAGCGGTCGATGTCGAGAACGCAGAGGCAGCCGAAAGACGGCTCCTTGCTGCCTTGCGGCTGCAACATGTCCTCGATCCGGGCGGTTACGAACCGGCGGTTGGCAACTCCGGTGAGCTCGTCGGTATAGGAGGCCTTGATCGCCAAATCCCGGTCCTGCCGGACCGCCCTGGTCTTGGCCTTAAGGCCGGTCACGTCTGTGGCGACGCACAGCATCCAGCCGTCCTTCCGCATCGTCTCCGTCATCCAAAGCCACCGCCCGTCGCAAAGATCGGTCTCAAAGGCCCTGAAGCCGATCTTGCCCCGGCGTGATTGGGTGGACCGGAGCCACTCTTCGAAGTCCGTTGCGCTGATCACGGTGCCGCGGCGAGCATGGAAATTCCGCCGCATCAGGTCCGGCCAGAGCGGCGTCTCGTCCGGCTCGATGAAGTAGGCCGAGCGAAAGGCCGGGTTGGCGTAATGCAGCCTGTCGAACTCGTCATAGGCGGCGACGAGCACAGGGGAAGATTCGAACAATTCGTACAGTCGGCTGATGTCCTTCTCCATGGCCCGACTTTAATCGACTCTCGTTAATGCAAGCGCTAGATTGGCGGCGAGATTTCAGAGGTTGTCTGCACCATCATCATGTCGAGAAAACGGCTGTAATGCACTCCAAAAATGCCCTCATAGCGTGCGGACTTCGGAGCTGACGCCAGACGATGTCACCCGACTGGAAAATAACGCTACAGCCGCCGACCTTGCTTGTCGAAACTATGCAGGCTTTCCGGTCTTGCGACGACTTCGACCTCGTCATCTATGCCCATGCGCGAGCGGCCCGGCACCCGGAAAACAAGTGGCTCGCCATTGGCCAGGGTGCCGTGAACGTAGCTCTCCGCGCCGACAAGCTCGACGGCCCCCACGCGGACTTTTCCCCGGAAGTGATCGCCGCCCGCCTTCTCGTCGGCGAGCGTGATGTCTTCCGGCCGGATGCCGAGTGTCGCAATACCGGGTCGTCGGATGACAGCCTCCGGAGCCGACCAGACCATATGGCTGTCGCCCATCTCAAGCAAATTCATTGAGGGAGAGCCGATGAAGGTCGCGACGAAAGCGGTCGCGGGCTTTTCGTAAAGCTCGATCGGCGTACCTACCTGTTCGATCCTGCCGCCGTTCAGAACGACGAGCCGGTCGGCAAGCGTCATGGCTTCCAGCTGGTCGTGGGTGACATAGACACTCGTGGTGCCGAGGGTGCGCTGCAGGCGCTTGATTTCCACGCGCATCTGGACCCTCAGTTTTGCGTCGAGATTCGAGAGCGGCTCGTCGAACAGGAAAGCCGCCGGTTCGCGAACGATGGCCCGACCCATGGCGACCCGCTGGCGTTGGCCGCCGGAAAGCTGCCGCGGCTTGCGATCCAGAAAGGCCTCGATCTCCAGCGATTGCGCCGCCTTGGCAATCCGGTTCTCTATTTCCTCCTTCGGCGTGTTCCGGTTCTTCAGCCCATAGGCAAGATTCTGCCGGACGGTCATGTGCGGATAGAGGGCGTAGTTCTGGAAAACCATGGCTATGTCACGCTCGGAAGGCTCAAGCGCGTTGACGACGCGGTTTCCGATCGCGATTTCGCCGGATGTAATGCTCTCCAGACCGGCGATCATCCTGAGCAACGTCGATTTTCCGCAGCCGGAAGGGCCCACGAGTACGATGAACTCGCCGTCGGCGATGTCGAGCGAAACGCCGCGAATGGCATCGATATTGCCGTGATAGGTCTTTCGAACCTCTTTGAGAGTGATCGTTGCCATTATTTCTCCGTCTCAACGAGGCCTTTGACGAACCACTGCTGCATCAGGACCACCACCACCACAGGGGGGATGATTGCAAGGATTGCGGTCACCATGACGTAGTTCCAGGGGGTGGATGCGTCCGCGAAATCCACCATCTTCCTGAGCCCGATGATGATCGTGTTCATCCGGCTGTCGTTGGTGACGAGGAGCGGCCAGAGATATTGGGTCCAGCCATAGATGAAGAGGATCACGAACAGAGCGGCAATATTGGTCTTGGACAGCGGCAGCAGTATATCGCGCATGAAGCGGAAGGGTCCGGCATTGTCGATGCGGGCGGCCTCCACCAGTTCGCCCGGGATCGTCAGGAAAAACTGCCGGAAGAGGAAGGTCGCGGTTGCCGACGGACTACGCTGACCATTGCTATATAATGCAGCCGTATGGTCGGGAGACCGTATGGATGGGAGGATTTCATGGCAGGGAGCGGCAGCTACAAGGGAAAATGTTTCTGCGGTGCGGTCGAGCTCGAGACGACAGGGGTGCCAGCTGCTATGGGATTTTGCCATTGCAGCTCATGCCGGGAATGGTCAGCCGCGCCGGTCAACGCGTTCTCGCTTTGGCCGATGGATGCGGTTACGATCGTGAAGGGCAGCGATGATCTCGCCAGCTACCAGAAATCGGACAACAGCATCCGCAGATGGTGCAGGGCCTGTGGTGGGCATGTCATGACCGAGCATCCAAGGTGGGGGCTCACCGACGTCTATGCAGCCGTCATTCCGGCACTGCCTTTCAGGCCCATGCTGCATGTGAATTATCAGGGGTCGGTGTTGCCGATGAAGGACGGCCTGCCTAAGCAGCGTGATTTCCCGTTGGAGTTCGGCGGCACGGGCGAGCTTGTGCCGGAGTAGCGCTCGCCGAAACCCGTAAGGAACCGGGCGAGCGCTGACAGATCGTGTTCTTGGCTACTTTCTCACGCCATCGGTGACGGCTTCGATTACCTGCGTGGCCATGGCGAATTCACGGCCCCTGTTTTGGATGCGATGGCGTTTTGCGATCCAGCCGAAGTCCGTATAGGCGGCATAGACCGAGCCGTCCTGAGCCTGGTAGACGAGAACGCGCACGGGCCAGTCGAGGCCGGCAAGCGGATTGGCAGTTATGAAGGTCGTGCCGAGCGCCGGATTGCCGAACAGCATAAGCCGCGACGGCCGGACCTTGTTGCCGGCGTCGTTGCCGAGCCGGGCCTGGTCGATGATGCCGAAGAGGGTGATGCCCTTTTCTTGGACGCTGCGCTTGATGCGGTTCACCGTCTCGCTGACGGTGTAGCGACTTTTGACAGTGACGATTCCGTCCCTGTCTCCGGCTTCAACCGTCGAAATGTGAGCCGACGTCACGATCGCGGCGGCGATCAGGGCAGCCGACCGGGTTACATTGCTGATCTTCTTCATGAGAAGCTCCTCTTTGTTGCCACGGGACCGCGCGTCCTTCCGGTGCCGGGTCGCTGTAGCGATTTGAAGTGCTGCATGTTTTGTCCGAAGCCATGCAGTGGTGGTGCATCTCAAACATGCGGTTGACCGGCTGATTTTGATAATGCCGTCTCTTGTCCGTTTCGATAATCGGACCTTATCGCGACCGGTTCGGTGCGCAGAGCCAAGGCCAACAGCATGGCGAGCGCCAGGGTGGCGACGAGCGCCAACACGCAGGCGTTCCATCCAAGGTGATCATAGAGCTGCCCCACCAGCAGGCTGCCGAAGAGACCGCCGGTATAGTAGGAGGCGAGATAGGCCCCGCTGGCTGCCGCCTTCTCCGTGCCCGCGACGCGGCCGACCTGGCTGGTTGCAAGCGCTTGGGCGAGAAAGGTGCCGATGGCGATCATGGCAAGGCCTGCAAGCACAACGCCGAGGCTGCTGCTCAGGAGGGCGAAGAGTCCGAGGACGGCGACGAAGAGGGTGAAGATGATGCCGGCTCCGGGGCCGAGCCAACGCGCGATCAGACCGCCGAGCGGCGTGGTGAAGAGCGACGGCAGGAAAACGAAATAGACGAGGCCGAGCTGCATCGGCGAAAGGCCGAGCTCGACGAGACGAAAGTTGACATAGGTGTATGTCCCTATGAACACGAAGAGGATCAGGAAGCCGATGGCGAGCACGCTCTGAAGGCGTCGGTTGCCGAGCACCGAGCGCCAGCTCCCGCTCATGCCCGGCCCATGCCGGCCCGTCATCATTCGCTCCGTCCGCTTCAATGTGGTCCAGACGAGGGCCGCGCCCGCGAGGTTGAGAAGCGCGAAGGTCTGGAAGTTGATCGACAATCCGCCGAAATCGGCAACCGCAGCCGAGAGAATGCGGCCAAAGAGATTGCTGGCAACATTGCCGGTGACATAGGCCGCGAGCGCCCCCGTTATCCGCTCCGCCGGGAAATGCTCCGCAAGATAAGCCATGGTCAGGGTGAAGGCGGTCGCCATGCAGAGCCCCTGCGCCACCCGCAGACCGGCAAAGAGCGCGATGTCCCGGGTCGTCGAGAGCAGCGCGGTCGGGACGGCAAGCAGTGCGAGACTGACCCAGATGCCGTTTCGCCGGTCCAGGTTGCGCCCGAAAATGCCGATGACGAGGCTGGCGAGCGCCATGCCGAAGGTGCTCGCATTGACTGCGAAGCCCATGGTGGCCCGGCTGACCCCGAACTCTCGCTGCAGCGACGGCAGGATGGCCTGGGCGGCGAAGAGGTCGACGAGTGTCAGGAACGCGATGACCGCAATGATGCCGAAATGCCAGCGATCAGCGGCCGGGCTGGCCAGGATGGACATGGACGCCGGCAGTGAGGCGCGATCGAACTTCTCCATCGCTTTTCCTCCTCCAAAGGGACGTTTCCCGCCAGTGGCGGGAAACGTCCGGGGTGGGTGCGGTACGACCCAGCGCGGGATGAGGAAAAGTGTTGTGCGTTTCCGCCCGCATCCTGCGCAAATTTCTTGGAATCGACCACGTTTGTGCCATTAGGCCGATCCGACCTACCTGGCCGCGGCTCACATAACGTGATCGTCATCCTGCATCGGCGGCAGGATATCGGCCGAGTAGAGCACGGCCGGCTTCGAGCCGTTGTTTTTCCACCAATGGGCAAGATCGCCGAACTCGGCGGTCACTTCGCCAGCCTTGTGCTCGATCGGAACCTTGCAGGTGCTGCGATATTCGGTGATCGAGCCCTCGACGACCAGGATGTTGGCGGGCCGTGCTTCATGCGAATGCCACGGAACCACGCCGCCCGGCTGGACGACAAGTTTGCGCAGACGCAAGGCGCTTCCTTTCCAATCACCGCCTTTCGGGGAGAGATCGATCGAGGCGAGGACGTCGTCGGTGACGCCCTCCGGTGCGGTTGCGCCCGGAGCCATGGCTTCCGCCGCGACCTGGTCGGCCGGGCATTCGCCCGCGAAAGCGGGCATCGTGGCGAAGGTGGGGGCAAAAAGGCCGAGCGTTGCGGCAAAGAGGGGCAGGCGGGTTGCGGTGAGCTTCAGGGTCATGTCGGGTTCTCCTTTGTCGGGATCGCCGGAGAATTTCCGGCGGCACTAGGAGAGTGCGGGAGATTGCGCCGACAAAGAAATGCCGCCTGTTTTTGAATTCCATAGCCCAGGGCTATCGCGGAAGAGAGGGCGCAGCCGCTTCTGCGGCCCGGGTAACTCATCGTGTTCTGGCAGGGTCAGGCGATACGCCGCATATCAATCCCGGAGTGCGGCGCGGCCCAGCCGTAGGACTTCACCGATCCGACGAAGGTTGCGACGGCCGGCGAGAACCGCCGACCGGCAACAGTCACGAGACACACATCGCGCGTCACTTCGGGCTCGGCGACCGGTCGCACCTGCAGACCGGGAATGACCGCGCTGTATTCGGGGATGAAGCAGATGCCAAGGCCACCGGCGACCATGTTCTGGATCCAGTCCTCCCGCTCGCTCGAATAAGAAACCTGGGTCTTGACGCCAACAGAGGCGCAAAGGTCGGTGAGATAATCCCAGTATTCGCAATTCACACGCCGGAGATAGATTTCGCCATCTATCGCCGTGATCGGTATGGCATCGTACTGACAAAGGCGGTGGCCGGCGGGAAACGCCAGCATGAATCTCTCGCGGAAGAGCGGCGTTATGTCGAAACGTTCGGGGAAGCGGTCACTACTCGCCATAATGGCGACGTCAATTTCCCCCGTCTCGAGCAGTTCCGAAAGCCTCTGGGGCACGCCTTCCACGAGCTGAAGCTGAATGCCGCGGTGGCGCACGTTGAAATCGGTGAGCAGGCCGGTAAAGCGGCGCGGCCCGATTGTGCACATGATCCCGACCTTCACATGCGCGTCTTCGAGACAGAGAAAACGCGACGCCTCCTGCCGGACGCCGGACAATTCATCGAGGATCGACTGGAAGCGCGGCCTCAGCAGATTTCCAAGATCGGTCAGATGGGTGAGGTTGCGCTCGCGTCGGAACAGAAGGCCGCCGACCTCGTCCTCGAGTTGCTGAATGGCGCGGCTCAAAGCCGGCTGGGTGACATTGCATTTCTCCGCCGCGCGCGTGAAGTTGCGCGTTTCGCAGACCGCCAGGAAATAGCGAACGTGGTGAATGTCCATACCTGCCCCCCGAAAAGCCTCTATGGCATGTTCTTCGGATCGGATCCGGTCCAAAATGAATGATTTCAGATATTGTGGCGATCCGCCCTTGAGTCTCGATCGATGCGAAGCGCCGCAGTCGAGGCGATGAATTTCCTCTGTGCGCGCCGCCTTCGCCAATGCAATTCACCTATCGAATTCATAGCACAGTGGCATTTCAGTTGAAATGAATAGCGCGCCATTCTCTTCCCGGAAAAAGGGCCCTTCGGCCCAAACGTGAGGAGACGTGGACATGCTGAAAATTACCGCAGAAATCGACGCGATGCTCGGGCGCCGGGCACTCGAGGGCCGCAGCGCCATCGTCACCGGCTCCACAAGCGGCATTGGTCTCGGCATCGCTCAGGCGCTTGCCAAGGCGGGCGCGGCGGTGATGCTCAACGGCTTCGGCGATCCGGCCGAGATCGAACGGCAGCGGGCCGAGATCGCGGAGGAAAACGATGTCGACGTCGCCTATGACAGCGCCGACATGTCGAGACCGGAGGCGATTCGGATGATGGTCGAGCGCGCCAGCGCCCGCTTCGGACAGGTTGACATCATCGTCAACAATGCCGGTATCCAGCATGTGGCACCGATTGCCGAATTCCCAGCAGCCAAATGGGACGCGATCCTCTCGATCAATCTGTCCGCCGCCTTCCATCTCGTTCAGGCGACCTATAGCGAGATGCGCGCCCGTGGTTACGGGCGCATCATCAACGTCGCCTCGGCCCACGGCCTCGTCGCCTCGCCCTTTAAATCGGCTTATGTTGCCGCCAAGCATGGCCTCGTCGGGCTCACCAAGGTGGTCGCTCTCGAAGGCGCTGAATTCGGCATCACGGCCAATGCGATCTGCCCGGGCTATGTCTGGACGCCGCTCGTCGAGCAGCAGATCGACGGTCAGGCAAAGTCGCATGGCATCGCCCGCGATGCGGTCATCCGCGACGTGTTCCTGAAGAATCAGCCGACGAAGCGCTTCGCAACCGTCGAGGAGATGGGTGCGCTCAGCGTCTTCCTGTGCAGCAGCGCGGCCGCATCGATTACCGGGACTGCCATCCCGGTCGACGGCGGCTGGACGGCCCAGTGAGCGCGAGGAAAAGTGCGATGAACAAGCACGCCACCATGGACATTCCTGGGGACGAGGAGAGATCCTCGATCGTCGCGGCGCGCCCGCCGCGAACCCTCAATCTGGCGCTACAGGGAGGCGGTGCGCACGGCGCCTTCACCTGGGGCGTGCTCGACCGATTGCTCGACGAGCCGAGCCTGTCCTTCGAAGGCATCGTCGCGACGAGCGCCGGCGCCATGAATGCTGCGGTCCTTGCCTACGGGCTGGCGGAGGGGGGGCGCAGCGGCGCGCAGAAGGCGCTTGCCAATTTCTGGCGTCGTATCAGCCATGCGGCCGCCTTCAGCCCGCTGCAGCCGAGTCTGCTCGATCGCATGACGGGATCGAAATCACTGGAGCATTCGCCAGCCTTCCTCATCTTCGACATGGTGACGCGGCTGCTCTCGCCCTATCAGTTCAATCCGTTGAACTACAATCCGCTGCGTCAGGTGCTGGAGCAGTCGATAGACCTCGATGCGATCCGCATGGCGCGTTGTCCGGTCAAGCTGAACATCTGCGCGACCAATGTGCGCACCGGCAAGGTCAAGGTGTTTTCGAATGACGAGATTTCGATCGATGCCGTCATGGCATCGGCCTGCCTGCCCTTCCTGTTCCAGGCCGTCGAGATCGACGGCGAGGCCTATTGGGACGGCGGCTATATGGGAAATCCCGCGATCTTTCCGTTGATCTATAGCTGCGACACGCCGGATGTGCTGGTGGTCCACATCAATCCGCTGGAGCGAACGGAACTGCCGCGAACGGCAGGGGAGATCCTCAACAGGATCAACGAAATCAGCTTCAACTCCTCGCTGCTCCGCGAGATGCGGGCGATCGCCTTCGTGACGCAACTGATCGATTCCAATGCGGGCAATAGCCTCGATCTGAAGCGCATCTTCGTGCACGGCATTTCCGACGACGAGACGATGAGAAGCCTGAGCGTCTCGAGCAAGCTCAATGCCGAGTGGGGTGCGCTCGTCGACCTGCGGGACCGCGGCCGAGAATGCGCCGAGGCGTGGCTCGAGGAGAACTACGACGCGATCGGCAATCGCTCCAGCGTCGACATCAGCACGCGCTATCTTTAGCCGTTTCCATGTCCCTCCCACGGCAGCCTCGCCCCCCGATTCGGGGGGCTTTTTCTTAAGGAGGTTCCGCAGAAGGGTCCCACGGTTTTTGCGATCAGGACCTGCGGCAAAACGAGGAAGCCGAGCAGACTTGCTTGCTTGTGGTCGCCTGTATTCAGCGGATAGGCCGGACCTATCGAAACGATGCCCGAACAGCATTTCAAAGAGCGGGAGCCGTCTGCGAAGCTTGTCTCCATCAGGCCGATACCCGGTCTGAACAATGTCAGATCCAGGAGATGTTTCATGATCAACAATCGCACGCTCATCGGCTCCGCACTTGCGGCCATCGCATCGCTATCGGCCTCCACGGTAGCCGCCGGGCCGGCGGCCCAGCCCGAGTTCTCGTTCGAAAAGTGTTACGGCGTCGTCAAGGCTGGGCAGAACGACTGCCAGACCGCGACCCACTCCTGTGCGGGCACCTCGACGATGGACGATCAGGCCGATGCCTGGATCTACCTGCCGGCCGGCACTTGCTCAAAGATCGCCGGCGGCAACAACGCGCCGAAGGCCTGACGGCCGGCGTCTTCAGCAATACTCAAGAAGGGAGTAGACCGATGCCCAAGACGTTCCCAACCCACCCGGTGCCGTGCGCTGCGGGCATCGGCCTTCGTTCCATTCACATCGCCGAAATGCTTGCCCGCAGACCCTCTGCGGGTTGGCTCGAGGTGCATGCCGAGAACTACATGGGTCAGTCGGCGGCCGTCGATGCGCTCGAAAAGCTGCGGGAGATCTATCCGCTTTCGGTGCACGGCGTCGGCCTGTCGCTCGGCAGTGCTTCCGGCCTCGACCGGGATCATCTGGAGCGGCTGCGACTTGTCTGCAGGCGGTTCCAGCCCGCGATCGTCTCCGAGCACCTCGCCTGGAGCATCGCCGACGGCGCCTATCTCAACGATCTTCTGCCGCTTCGCTATGACGAGGAGGCCCTTTCCACCGTCTCCCGTAACATCGACCGGCTGCAGGAAACGCTGAAGCAGCGGGTCTACATCGAAAATCTGTCCGCCTATCTGTCCTTTAGGGGCTCGGTCATGAGCGAGGCCCAGTTTCTGGCTGAGCTCGTCCGCCGCACGGGCTGCGGATTGCTGCTCGACGTCAACAATGTCTATGTCTCGGCGAACAATCTCGACTTCGATGCTGCGGCCTTCATCGATGCCTTGCCGGCCGATGCGGTCGGCGAAATTCATCTCGCCGGCCATGCGGTGAACGAGGCGGATGGCGACGTCATTCTCATCGACGATCACGGTTCGCGCGTACCGCCCGCCGTCTGGTCGCTTTATGCCCATGCCATCCGCAGCATCGGGCCCCGGCCGACGCTGATCGAATGGGATACGGATGTGCCGCCGCTCGACGTGCTGCTCGGCGAAGCCATGTGGGCGGACATGCTTGCGCGCCGCATCGATTTCGACGCCCGCCCGGAGGAGCGAAAAGCCGCACCTGACAGCCGTTTCGCAGCGATGACGCTGCCTCGCCGGGACGACGCGACAGGGATCCGCTTCCCGGCTCTTGCCGCGATCGCAGCCGTCAAGGCCGCATGCCGCGGCTGCGCCGCCGAAGATTGCGGGAGGGCTCGCCATGTCCTCCATTGAGACCATGCAGAGCATTGTCGCGCGCGCTGTGCTTGCGGCCGAGCCCGCTGATGTGCTGCCGCTGCTTGCGCCGGGACGTTTCGATCCCGCAAGGCGGCTCAACATCTACCGGAACAATACGCGCGCCTCGTTGACCGGAACTCTGAAGGTCGTGTTTCCGGTAACGGCGCGGCTTATCGATGAACGCTACTTCAATTACGTCGCGGGTTGCTTCATCCGAAACAATCCGCCGAAGGAGCCGCGGCTGTCGCGTTATGGGGCAGATTTTCCGGCCTTTCTTTCTGGCTTCGAGGCAACCGCCGATATGCCCTTTGTCGCCGAAACCGCGCGGCTGGAGTGGTTGATCGCCGAGGCGCTCGACGCACCGCTCCAGCGGCCATGCCGGCTGATCGAACTCTATGACGGGCTTTCGAACAGCTCGATCGGCCTGACCCTGCAGCCGTCGCTGCGGCTTCTCCTGTGCCGTTGGCCGGCCTTGAGCATATGGGCTTCGCACCAGCCGGGAGCGGACGTTGACCGGCTCGGTGGGCTCCAGCGCAAAGCGGAGCGGATCGCGCTATGGCGACACGGCGAAACCATTCGGTTCATGCGGCTCGACGCCGCGAATTTCGCCTTTTGGCGGGCGCTCATGCGCGGGCTGGGACTGGAGACAGCGGCCGCCCGCGCCTGCCGCCATGCGCCGTCGTTCGATATCGCCCGCGCGCTGACGGGCCTCTTCGTCGGCGAGCTCGTAACCGCCGTAAACCATCATCTGAAGGCGTTTTCCAAAGAGGAGGAAAGAGTGTCATGATTACAATGCGCATCACCGGGGCCGGCGGCTCCAGATCCATCGTCAAGCTCTACGACCTGTTTGCGGAGCAAGCGGCGGCCTTGCCGCTGTCGGTCGTTCAGCTGGCCGCCCGCATCGCTGTCGCCGAGGTGTTCTGGCAATCCGCCCAGACGAAGCTCGCCTCCTGGCCCGTGACGCTTCAGCTCTTCACCTTCGAATACCGCGTGCCGCTGATCGATCCCGCTCTTGCGGCGATCCTGGCGACAGGGGCGGAACTGTCGGGAGCCGCAATGCTGGCGCTCGGCGTGCTCTCGCGGCTGGCGTCGCTGATGCTGCTCGGCGTCGTCGCCACCATCCAGATCTTTGTCTATCCCGGCCATTGGGCCGAGCATCTGATGTGGGCGAGCCTTCTCCTGCTCATTTTGTCGCGTGGGGCCGGGTTCCTTTCAGTCGACCACCTCGTCGCGCGCCGTATACGGGCCGGAGGCTGAGGCGATGGACGCGAAGCGAGATCAGCGTTGCGGGCCGGAGCGTCGGCCGCATGTGGTCATTCTCGGCGCCGGCTTCGGCGGTTTGAACGCGGCGATGTCGCTTCGCCGCGCGCCGGTCGATATCACAGTCATCGACCGGCGCAACTATCATCTCTTCCAGCCCTTGCTCTACCAGGTTGCAACCGCCGGGCTTTCTCCGGCGCAGATTGCCATGCCGATCCGTCGCATATTGACGCGGCAGTCAAACGCGACGGTGCTGATGGACAAGGTCGAGTCGGTCGATGCGGCGGCAAGATGCGTCGTGACCGGCACGCGGCGCATAACCTATGACTATCTGGTGATCGCGACGGGAGCGCGCCACACCTATTTCGGAAACGACGCCTGGTCCGAGTATGCGCCGGGCCTGAAGACGATTGCCGACGCGACGGCGATCCGGGCGCGCATCCTCTCCGCATTCGAGAGGGCGGAGGTGACCGACGATGCTGCTATGCGTAAGCGGCTACTGACCTTCGTCGTCGTCGGCGGCGGGCCGACGGGCGTCGAGCTCGCCGGAGCGATCGCCGAGCTAGCTCGCAATACGGTCGTGCGCGATTTCCGGCGCATCGATTCCTCGACCGCCCGTGTCATGTTGGTGGAGGCGGGGGCGCATATCCTCCCGACGATGCCGCCATGCCTTTCGAAAAAGGCCGGGAGACAACTCGAAAAGCTTGGCGTCGAGGTCGTATGCGGCAATGCCGTCGCCGACTGTGACGACAGCGGCGTGCGGCTCGCGAATGGAACGGAGATCGACTCTGCCTGCGTCCTTTGGGCGGCAGGCGTCATGGCTTCGCGCGCCGCCAAGTGGATCGGCGCGCCGGCCGATCGCGCCGGACGCGTCATGGTCGACGCGCGCCTCAACCCGCCGGGGCATGGCGAGATCTTCGTGATCGGCGACACGGCTTCGGTGGGCGATGGGGGCGGACTGCCAGTTCCGGGCGTGGCGCCTGCGGCCAAGCAGATGGGCCGTTACGCGGCCCGCGCCATTCTCGACGATATGGCAGGACGGCGATCGGCGCCCTTCCGTTATCGCGACTACGGCAATCTGGCGACGATAGGCCGCAAGGCAGCGGTCGCGGATTTCGGCAGGGCTCGGCTGTCGGGCTATCCGGCGTGGCTCGTCTGGAATTTCGCCCATCTCTGGTTCCTTGTCGGCTTCCGCAACCGTCTGGTTGTCTTTCTCGACTGGGCGGTTGCCTATGTCCGCAATGATCGCGCCGCGCGGCTGATCACCGGGCAGTACGAGGCCTAGCGATGTATCGCCCGAAGCTGGCCCAAGTCGTCGCCGTTCTCCTGTTGCTGGCGGTGCTGTCAACCGCGGCGCTGATCCATCTCATCTGGCAGCGTGCGGCCAGCGAGAATATCGAGGGGATCGTCGCAAGTCTCGATGCTCAGACGGCGGGTTCTGTCAGGAGCGACCTGTCCCAGACGCTGGCGCTTGTTTCGAGCTCGGCGGAAATCGTCCGTTCCATTCTTTTCCAGGGAGCGATCAGCGCCGAGGATGAGGTCAGGCGCGAGTTCCTCTTCCTGTCGCTGCTGCGCGAGCAGCCAGCGATCGCCTGGATCGGCTTCGGTTTTCCCGACGGGCGCTTCTTCGGGTCGCACGCGACGGCCGACGGCCGGATCGAAATGGTGGAGATCGGCGCTGCGAAGCCCGGTGAACTCCGCCCGCTGCGGCGCGACCTCTACCGACCGATTCCGGGCGACATCTTCTTCGAGGAGCGCATCAAGACGGAGAGCGCCTATGTAGCGCTCGGCGCGCCATGGTTTCGGTTGGGCAAGGATAGCGCAGAGCCAGTCTGGACGGTCACCAATGTTCTGCCGAACGGCTTCGAGCCAGCCATCGTGTTGTCGAAGCGCGTCGAGAGCTTCGGGGCGTTCACCGGCGTAGTGATGGCGGCCGTCAGCCTCCGGCGCCTGTCCGAGGCGCTGCAGGCGCTCGACATTCCCGCTGAGAGCAAAGCATTCGTGCTTGACGAGCGCGGACGGGTGCTTGCGACCTCCCAGCCATCGGACGGCGTGATGGCGGCGCATTTTTCCGATTTCCCCGAATCCGATGCTGTTGCCAGGGCCGCGGCGCAAGCAGTGGCCGCGAACGGCGGTAACGCATTTCGGGTCGTGGCGCCAAGCGCCGCTCTGGGGCCGCTTTTTGTATCGTCGTCAAGGCTGCCATTTGAAAATTGGCGGCTGATCATCGCTACGCCCCGCTCGACCTTCGCCAGCGGCATCGACAAGAATATCCGGCGCATCGCCATCGTCGTGCTCGCAATCGCGGTGCTTGCGGCAGGGACGGCCGTGGTGGTTGCCAATTTCCTCTTCGCGCGGCCGCTCGCGCGGCTGGCAGTGCAACTGCGCGCGATCGAGCGCTTCGCGTTGGGAAGCGTGTGCCATCATCCGACCTTTCTCTCCGAGCTTAACGACTTCTCCCAGGCGTTGAAGCGCATGTCTGTCGGGCTCTCCGCCTTTGCCCGCTACATGCCGCTTGACGTCGTGCGGCCGTTGGTAGAAGGCAGCATCGAGCCGAAGCCGGGCGGTGAGCTCTGTGAGGTAACGGTGATGTTCGCCGACCTGCCCGGTTTCACCGAGCTGACCGAGAGGCTCGGACCGGATGTCGAGCCGCATTTGACGCGCTTCCTGACGATTGCGGTGGCCGCGATCCATACCGAGGGCGGGACCGTCGACAAGTTCATAGGGGATGCCGTCATGGCCATCTGGAACGCGCCGGGAAGGCAGGTGGATCATGCCGCCCGCGCCTGCCGCGCGGCTATCGCCATCCGGAATGCGATGCACGAGGAGCCACCAGCGGCCGCCGGCGAAAACACGATCCGCGTGCGCATCGGCATCAATAGCGGCACGGCGCTGATCGGCAATATCGGATCCGCGGAGCGGCTGAGCTACACCGCGATCGGCGACACGGTCAATCTCGCAAGCCGGCTCGTGAATGTTGCGAAGGAGCGTGGCGTCGAGATCGTGCTCAGCGACGCGACCATGCGGGACCTCGGTCCAGAGCCGATGACGAGGCCGCTGGGGCTTGCGACGGTGCGCGGCAAGGCGAGGCCCGTCTGCGTGCATACGATCGACCAGCCAAAAGCTCGGTCCACGGGAGGAACCAATGGAGATGGCAATCACGACGGTGGCGATGCTCGCGTGCCTGCAGCTCAAGCATTTCTTTGCTGACTATGTGCTGCAGCCGGCCTGGATCCTGCGCGGCAAGGGCGATTTCCGCATGATCGGCGGCTATATCCATGCGGGCGGGCATGCGCTCGGAACCGTGCCGGCACTGATGCTCGCCAACATCGGCTCGACGCGCATCGCCATTCTCGTGCTCGCTGAATTCGTTCTTCACTATCTCATTGACCATGGAAAGGCGCTATTGTCCCGTCATTGCCGCGCCGATGCAACGACGCGTGCCTATTGGGCCATGCACGGCGCCGATCAATTAATGCACCAGCTGACCTATGCGGCACTGATCTTGGCCGCGCTGGCGTAATCCGTTGCTCTTTCAGAATGGTTCCGGCCGCGAGACGATGAACAGGCCGGCCGCGATCATGATCATCGCAACAATGGCTGCGGTCGGCATGGACGGCTCCACCCGGAGCCAGAAGAACAGGAAGCCCGCGCCCATAAGCGCAATTGCCAGCACCTTGGCGCGCCGTGATATTGCACCGGATTCGCGCCAGTCCCTGAGCGGCCGCCCGACCATCGGGTGATCGAACAGCCATTGTTCGAGACGTGGCGAGGAGCGGGAGAACAGCCATGCGGCCAGAAGCAGGAAGGGCGTCGTTGGTAAGAGCGGAAGAAAGATACCGGCAACACCGAGGCCGACCATCGCCCAGCCGAGGCCGAGAAGAATGAGGCGCAGGGATAGGTTCATCTGCCTTTCCTTGGGGGAGAACCAATGAAATCTTGTCAGGCGCCTCGCAGTGGCCCTGGTGTGGCGTGAAGTCCGCAAGTTGGACCGAGTGCCGCGCGAGATCTTAGTCGAGATAATGACCGCTCGCGCAAAAACAAGGGTTTCGCTGGCGTGACATTCAGCCCTTCAGGATTCCTTGCAGCGTTGCGGTATCCTCGAAAAACGCTGCCGGGTCGTCATTTGCCACGAATTCCAGCATCGCGAAGCGCCGGTCGCTCCAGCGTGAGGCGGGCATGGCGGCGAGAGCCGTCCGCCAATAGTCGGCCGCCGATGACAGCGGGAAGCGGTTGCGATCGGCGTCCCACGCGAAAACATGGACATGGGAAACATGCGGCCCGATTTCGCCGATCTCGGCGAGTGCTTCTTCAAGCGGAAGTCCGGGCCGTGGCTGCCAATAGAGATAGACGTTGTCATGGGCGATCGCCTCGATCAGGCGGCGCGCCGATTGCGTCGTGTCGGTCAGGGACTGCGGGTGACATTCGAGCGATAGGCTTACCCCGTTTCGCGCCGCCTCGGTACCCATCTCGCGGATCGCATCCGCCGTGGCGCGCCGTTCGGCGGCGCTGTAGTCTTCTGAATCGCGCCCGCGCGTGCCAGGCCAGATGCGGATATTGGCGGCGCCAAGCCCAATAGCACTCTTCAGGGCACGCAAGAAGTTCGGCATGCCGTCTGTCGGCGGGGCGACATAGGACCCGTAGGAGGTTGCCAACCCAGCATTCCCGGATAGCCGCGCGATCTCTCTGGCGACCGGCTCATCGCCGGGAGGGACATGGATGTCGCCCGCCCATTCGAGCGCAGCAAGCCCGGCCTTGGCGGCGAGCGCCACGATCTTCTCCGCAGGCAGCTTCCGGAAGGTGACGGTGCAGAGCCCCGGTTCGAAAAAACCGGTCATGCCATTCGCTCCAGTTCCCCCTTGCAGACCTCGAAGAGCAGCGGCCGGCCTTCGACGAAGCGGGCGATCTCGTCGACCGCCATCTCGCCGAGGCGGGTCCGCTCAAGCCCGATGGCGCCGGCGATATGCGGCGTCAGGAACACATTCGGCAATTCATAGAGTTCGGAATTCGTCTCCGGCACTTCAGGATCGGTGACGTCGATGATCGCATGGAGCACGCCCGTCTTCAGCCGTTCGATGAGCGCCGCCTCGTCGACCAGTGCGCCGCGCGCCGTGTTGATGAGTGTCGCGCCTTTCTTCATCAGGGAAAGACGCCGCGCATCGATCATATGCCGGGTGTCGGGGAGCGAAGGTGCATGCAATGACACGATGTCCGCCTGCGCCATCAACTCGTCGAGGTCTACCTTCTCCACCCCCAGGGCGGAGGCGGCATCCGCTCCGACGAGCGGATCATAGAGCAGCAGCCGGCAATCGAATGGGCGCAGAAGCTCGATCACTCGCCGGCCGATCCGCGAGGCGCCGACAATGCCGATGCTGCGGCGGTAATTGCCGATCGGCAGGCCGAGCAGGCGCTCGCTGCGCCCGCGTCCCCTGTCGGCAGCATAAAGATTGCGGAATTGGAAAACCTGCTTGCCGGCGAAGATGATCGCCGCGAGCGTGAACTCGGCGACGGGCATGGCATTGGCCGCAGCCGCATGGCTGACGGTCACTCCGGCATCGAAGACGCAATCGTCGACGACGCCTTTAACGGTACCGGCGGCGTGCATGATGAACCGCAGGCGCGGTGCCGAGGAAAGGGCCACCTCGTCGAAGAGCGGCGCCCCCCAGCCGGTTACCAGAACCTCCGCCTCCGCCAGAAGGCGTCTGGCTCTCTGGCCGTCGAAGCCGGTCATCGGTTCATCATCAAGGATTCGTGCCATCCCGCCGAGGCGGAGCAGGAGCTCCGGAGTGAAGACGTGTTGCGTCCTTTCGGCTCGCATCGCGAAGGCAATCGCGGGACGGTTCATGGCAATCGCCCCGGCGCTTCCATCGCGCTGACCATCTCGCCTTGTTCCGCAAGGGCATCGAGTTCGGCTATGGCCGGCACGACCGGCGCTAATGGCCAGAGATTGTCGGCGACGGCCGTGTCGCGAACTGCGAGTACGGCGCACCGAAGGACGGTTTCTCCGGCTGGGATGGTCGCACGCAGTTGCGGCACCAGCGTCTTGGCGACGATCAGGTTGGTATTGGGCGGCGCCTTCTGGACGAGGCCTTCGCGCGTGACCGTCGAGCCGAGATCGCGGATGCCGCTGAAATCCTCCGATCCGATGGCGTGGGCCGAGCCCGGAGCAGCCACAAGCCTGTCGTCCTCGAAGTCACGCCGGGCGATGGCGAAGCCGCCCTCGGCCGTGAGAAGCGGCCGCGGCGTCGTAATCCGGTGCACCCGGACATGCCAGGGAGGAGAGGGTTTGAGCCAGGTTTCGACGACAACATCGGGCCAGGGCGACCATTTGGAATAAAGCACGTCACCGGCGAGCCGGGCCTCCTCATTCGTCTCGCGCACCCGGTAATGAATGCCATCGTCGCTGAAGGCCAGCATCGAATCGAAGGCGCCGCCGGCAAAGGCTCGCTCATCGCTTTCGACGCTGAAGCCGTAGCGGGTCGAATAGGCGAATTTCGCGTATTTCTCCGGGCCGAAACGCATCTGCCGGTTCTCCTGGCCGGACACGAGCGCGACCACATCGCCCTTGCAGGGCATCATGACCATCCCCGGATGGCGCTGCGCGACGGACTCCTCAAAGGCCGCGGGCGGTACTTCCCGGCTCGTCCAGAAGGGATGGTCCTCGCCAAGGGCGAGCGGCAGGAAGGCCTTGAACGCCCAGTATGGCGAACCGGCCGAATTGTAGTTTTCCGACATCATGAGGTTGGGATAGCCGAAGCCGATCGACAGAATGCCGTCGCGATGTGTCATCGGCTTGTCTGCCCACCAGCGAAGGTGGCGGAGGCAAAGGCCCTTGATCTCGCCCCAGGGCAAGGGCTCGAGGTCGGCAAAGGCTAGCGCCGACCAGAAACCGGCGCAGGCGAAGCGATAGGTGAGGCTGCGGCCGAACGGAACGGTCGCGCCGTCCTCGGCGAACCAGTGGCGAAAATCCCCCGCAAAGGCGAGCGCACGCTCCCGATAGCGCCTTGCATGGTCGTCCTCGACCAGGCGTGAATAGATCAGCCCATAGAAATGCATGGCGAAGGGGACGTAGTGGTCGATGCGCCGGAAATTGCCGTCGCGGTACCAGCCATCGGCAATGTAGAAGCCATCGAGTTCTTCGAGGTATTGCCGCGTCAGCGTGCGATCATAAGGGACCCCGAGGCGGTCGAGGGCGATATCGACGAGGATGCGAAAGAATTTCCAGTTGTTTTCGGCATAGTCGAACTGCCGAACATTCAGGAGATAGTCGACGAGATTGTCGCGCTCGCGCGGCCCCAACGGCTCCCACAGCTTTTCCGGAAGCAGGGCAAGCGCAAAACCCAGTGCCGCAAGCTCGACCATGCGCTGGTCGCGCCCGTTGACGGTGCCCCAATATTCCGGGTGGCCGGGATCGGTGCCGTTGGCAACGCCCTCGGCGTAGCGATCCCAGTGGGCAAAATCGCCACCGCCGGCGGCAAAGGGCGCAAGGCCCCAGAGCGGCCGTGCGAAACCTTCGAGATCGGCCGCGGCCCGGTCGAAATGCGCGGCGGCCGCATCGAGCCGGACCCGGGCATTGCCAGCAGAAAAATATGGCAAGAGCGGATCAAAGAGATCGAGCAGCGCGCGCTGCATGTCGCCGCGCGTTATGAGCGGATTGCCGGATAGCGGATTGGCGCTGCCAGGGTCAAAGGTCATCTCGGCCCTTCCTTGAGCGTGCCGCCAGCGATCGGCACGACGCCGTGCGAGACATGTCGGGCCGGGGCGTCGGGATTGCGGAAGCGGTGCTGCATCATGGCGACCGCCTCGCGGCCGAGCGCCACGCGGTCGACCAACATCGTCGCAATGCGCGGATTGGCCATCTCGGCGCAGGGCAGGTCGTCGAAGCCGACGATCGCGAAATCGTCCGGCACGCGTCGGCCGGCCTCCGCGACCGCCTCAAGCACGCCGACGGCAACGAAATCGTTCATGCAGAAGGCTGCCGTGAAGCCTGCGTCCTCGGTAAGAGCGGCGAGCGTTGCCTGATGCGCTTCGATGCTTGCATTGGTCTCGAAGGGCAGATGGATGACGCGGGCTTCGCCGCCAACCGACGCGACGGCAGCCTCGAAACCGCGTATACGCTCGCGGATCGTCTGACGATGCGATCCGGTAAGATGCAGGATGCGGCGATGGCCGGCATCGATGAGCCGGCGTGTCGCCGCATAGGCGCCGAAGAAGTTCGAGGGAGAAACGCCGTCGAAGCGCATCAGGGGATCGGTGCCGTTGACGAGGACGACGGGGGTACGGCTTTCCTGAAGCCAGTTGCCGAGTGCCTCGCCGGGGTCGATGCCGACCAGGAAGAGCCCTCGGGCCCCGACGGATCCCACGTGCTCGCGGACCGCATCCGGCGTTGCCTTCGCCTCGCGAACGAGGCGGATATCGAACGGCATGCCCTCGCCGGCCGCCTCGGAGCGCAGCCCCTCGACGATCCCTTCATAAAAGACGCTCAGACCTCCGGTTACGCCATGGCTGGCGATCAGCGCCAGTGATCCGGGTGCCGCCTTCGACCCGGCCTTCACCGGATAGCCGAGTTCGTTGGCAACCTTGAGGATCTGGCGCCGGACGTCATCGCTGATCCCCGGTTCGTTGGCGAGGACGCGGGAAACCGTGGAAACCGAGACACCGGCGCGGGCGGCGATGTCGGCTTGGCGGAATCGTTTCGAACTCGGCGTATCGTTCATGCTCGCAAGTTTTATGCAAATCATGCAAATTTGCAAGAAAAAAGCAAAAACTTGCACAAACAGAATTTTTGCATATTCTCTTTGCGCAGTTTGTATCTGCCCGCGGGAGGAGCGCGCGCGGCAGTCAATGAAGAGGAGAACAAAGGCATGCGCATCAATCGACGCACATTCATGCTTGGCTCGGCCGCAGCAGCGGGCGGCGCAGCGCTCGGCATCTCCGGTTCCCGGATTGCCCATGCGGCAGAAGAGGTGCAATTGCGCGCGATGTGGTGGGGATCGAACGACCGCGCCAAGCGCACCTTGAACGTCGCCAAGCTCTTCCAGGAAAAGAATCCGAACGTTTCGATCGTCGGCGAAAGCATCAGCGGCGACGGCTATTGGACGAAACTCGCGACGCAGATGGCCGGGCGCTCGATCGCGGATGTCTTCCAGCTCGAGCCCAGCACGATCTCGGACTATTCCAAGCGCGGCGCCTGCCTCCCTCTCGATCCGTTCGTTTCGTCGGGGCTCGAGGTCGACGCCTTCGGCGAGGATGTGCTGAAGCTGACGACGGTGGACGGCAAGCTCTGGGGGGTCGGCCTTGGCCTGAACTCCTTCGCTCTTTTCTACGACGCCGACGCCTTCGCGAAAGCAGGGATTACCCCTCCGGGCGTCGATACCACCTGGGCGGACTATGCGGATATCGCGGTCGAGATGACCAAGGCCGGCGGCAAGAGGAATTTCTGGGGCGGCCCCTACGGCGCCCGTTACAATTACGTTTTTGATGCCTGGCTTCGCCAGCGCGGCAGCAGCCTCTATACCGAAAGCGGTCTTGGCTTCGGCGTCGAGGAGGCGAAGGAGTGGTTTGCCTATTGGGAGGATCTGCGCAAGCGCGGCGGTACGGTCGGACCCGATATCCAGACCCTCGACCAGAATACGATCGACACCAATTGCCTGGCGCTCGGCTATTCGGCGATCGGCATGGCCTACTCGAACCAGATGATCGGTTATCAGCAGATCATGAAGAACAAGATCGGCATCGCGATGCTGCCGCGCGCCGAAAAGGGCGGGCCGTCCGGTCACTATTATCGCCCGGCGCTGATCTGGAGTGTCGGCGCGACGACCAAGCATGGAGAAGAGGCCGCGAAATTCATCAACTTCTTCGTCAACGACGTCGAGGCAGGCAAGATCCTCGGGGTCGAGCGCGGCGTGCCGCTGTCTCCGAAAGTGCGTGAGGCCATCCTCCCATCGCTGAACCCGACCGAAGCCGAAACGGTGAAATACGTCAACCTGCTCAAGGACCAGGTGGGCAGCTATCCCGCGCCTGCGCCGCTCGGCGCGACCGAGTTCGACCAGCGCGTGCTGCGTCCGATCGCGGACGAACTTGCCTTCGAGCGGATCTCCGTCGGGGAGGCGGCGGAGCGTCTGGTCAACGAAGGAAAGGCGACTGTTCGCGCCGGTTGAACGCAAGGAGCGCGCCCCCAGGAGCGCGCTCCTCTTGCACCGCACGCCCGGATCTGATTCGGATGCCGGCATTTGGCATAGATCAATTCGGTGGAAACTGCCGGTTGTACGTGATTCGACGCAGGCCCTCAGCCCGACTCGGATTTCGGTTGCGGGTGTGCCACATGTCTGTGCCGTAAAGTTGTCACATTTCAAGATTTTGCAACCGGGCGTATTGCCATGGGCCGCATGGCTGGTATCTCTCGCAAAGCGCGAATCGATCAAGAGGATATGCTATGCGGGAGTTGCTGCCGGTTGCCCTTTGCCTGGTGTTGAGCGCCTGTGCGCGCCCTGCCGACGGGCCGAGCGCAAGCGACATCTACAACGCGAAGATTGCCGGCACGAACGAGCGGATCCAGGTCGTGGATCTCGCCAAGGCGCCGGCGGGCGTCGCCTCTTCGGCACCCTTGTCCTATCTACCGAATGACCGGGGGCTGAGCGTCTCTGCTCTTCTATATGAGCGCGGTGCTGGATTCCGATCGGCTTGTGACCTACGCCCCTTCCAGCCGCGGGAGCATGGAGGGCGGCGGCAGAGACGTTGAATATAGCAGGAAGCCCATTCCGCAAATGCCCTCAGCGTCGGATTATCCGAAAGAAGTCACGCCCCGGTATACGGGCAAGATGTTCCAGCCCTTTGAAACCGGCCAGCGTGTCGAATATGCCAATATCGGATCTGCCGTAAGAGATCGCATCGATACGCTGAGCCGTACTTTGACCGGGACTACGTTCTATCCCGAGCAGAACTTTGCCGAGAGGCTCTTGGTCGACCCGACGGGTGGTGCGCAATTGGTGAAAGCCGAGCAGATCATCAACCGTCTTGCTGCCGATGCCCGCCCCAAGCAACTCACCGACGTGCGGATGATCTAGGGCGGTTCTGATGGTGTTGATGGATTATCTCTCGAAGTCACATCGACCGGAGCGAAGCAAAGGCTGGCCCGCTGCCCTGACCGCGCTGGTGTGCGTGTTGGTCGGCTGCGCACCCGTGGTGGCGGATGCCTCCAATTCGATCGACGGTTCCCTTCTTCGGATCGAGCAGGTGGCGTCGCGCCTTTCCAGCGTGCCTTCCGCCGTAGCGACTGTCGAGGACGCCGCCACCGCAGCGGGGATCTCCGGCGTCTCCGAGGCCGCAGCGATACTTAGGCTTAGCGTCGACGCTTCCTTCGATGCAGACGCGATGGCGGCCGAGGTAGCAAAGGCCGTCGAAGAGATCGATGGCCAGACTGTCGACGGGGAGGCTCTCGCCCATGCAGCTGCTGCAATTGAAGAGGGCCGCACGAAGGTCGCTCAGATTTATCAGGCGCAGGACCAGATGGCTGCAAAAGACATCGAAGCCCGCCTTTCCGACGCTAAGAGCGGCGCGTCTATCCAGGAGCTCACGCAACTGATGGCGGCGCCGGATCTCGCCGTCGAAACCGCCATCACCTCGCAACTGATGTATGTCGCCATGGGGGCGTTTTCCGATTCCGGCACGGCGGACCTTGTTTCCGCTTCCAAAGACAGGCTGAGCGCGGAAGCGCCAACAGTAATTTCTGCGCTGCGTGCCAGAAATGAAAACCAAAAGCCCATGCCCAAGGACGCGGCGCGCCTGGACGAAACGGCGCGGCTTAGTTTTGTCCTGGCGACATTGTCCACGGAAGATCTGTCAGTTCTGCTGAAGTTCTATCGCAGTGCCGGCGGAAAAGCCAAACGCCGGGCGCTTGTCGACAGTTATGCACGGGAAATGAATCAGGCGAATGCAATGATGCTGCAGGCGTATTTCTCAGCCCTGGCGAATTATCTGAAAACTCATCCGCGGCCCAGCAGTGACTGACCACTTCCACGAGAGCACTTGAGCTATGGACGATCTTCAATCCTTTGCATCCGATTTCATTCAGGCGAGCCGCATCCTGAAGGTCTCGTCGCCGCTCGGTGAGGACCAGCTGCTTCCCGAGCGGGTCGAGATCGAAGAGGCGGTGTCGAAGCTCTTCGAGATCCGCCTCGCGGTGCGCGCCAAGCGCGAGGCGGTGAAGCCCGAGGAGTTGATCGGCCGGCTCGTCGACGTCTCGATCGAGGTACAGCAGGGGGAGGAAGGCGACGGCGGCGTGCGCCGTCCGTTCAACGGTCTCGTCACCGAGCTCAACGAGGGCCCGCCGGTCAGCCGCGGCCTGCGCTCCTATTCGCTGGTGCTGCGGCCGCAGATGTGGCTCCTGTCGCGGCGCTCCGACTGCCGCATCTGGATGGACAAGACGGCGGTCGACATCGTCGAGACGCTGTTTTCCGAGCACGGCATCCCCGCCCCGGACGTCTCCGGCATCGTCTCGCGCCCGCCGCCGCAGCATTATTCGGTGCAATGGAACGAGACCGACCTCGACTATCTCACGCGCCGCTTCGAGGAGGACGGGCTGTTCTTCTGGTTCAGCCACGAGAAGGGCAGCCATCGCCTCCATGTCGTCGACAGCGCCATCTCCTGGGCAAGGCCCTCCGCTTCGGCGCAAGGCGAGGGGCGGGTGCGGCTGGCGCAAGGATCCTCCGACCGCAACCACATCAACGAATGGGCGCGGCGCTTCTCCTATGTGCCCGGCCAGCGCGCCGGCGCCGACTGGAACTTCGAGACGCCGCGCATGGTGCCGGGCAACGCGACGCCGTCGCTGGTGCAGATGCCGGAGGCGATGAAGCGCGAGCTCTACGAATACCCCTCGCGCATCTCGACCGTCGCCGAAGCCGAACGGGCGCAGAAGCTCAGGATGCAAGCCGTCGAGGCCGACCACGACCGCGTCTTCGGCAACTCCACCTCGCGCGTCATCGAGGTCGGCCGCCGCTTCACCCCTTACGAGGTCGCCCATCCAGAACACGACTACGAGGAGCACGTTGTCGTCTCGATGCGCCAGACGGTGGTTGACCGCTCCTACGAGACCAATTCCAACGACCCGGAATATTCAAACAGCTTCGAGGCGGTACCCGCGCGCGTGCCGCTGACGCCGCACCGGCAGACGAAGCGGCCGCGCATCGAAGGCACGCAAGTGGCGATCGTCGCCGGCCCGCCGGGCGAGGAGATCCACCCGGACAAATACGGCCGCATCAAGCTGTGGTTCCCCTGGGACCGTAAGGCGAAGAAGGACGGCTCCGACACCTGCTGGGTGCGGGTCGCCCAAAGCTGGGGCGGCGGCACCTGGGGCGCGCAGATCATCCCCCGCATCGGCATGGAGGTGATGGTCGCCTTTGTCGACGGCGACCCGGACCGGCCGCTGGTGACGGGCGTGGTGCCGAACCCGGCCAATCCGGTGCCCTACGACCTGCCGGCCAACAAGACGCGCATGGTGCTGCGCTCGAACACGCACAAGGGCCAGGGTTTCAACGAAATCACCTTCGAGGACGAGGCGGGCCGCGAGAACCAGTTCTTCCACGCCCAGAAGGACCAGACGACGCGGGTCTTGAACGACCGCACCAAGCGCATC
The DNA here is from genome assembly GCF_002288525.1 of Sinorhizobium sojae CCBAU 05684. Lineage (NCBI taxonomy): Bacteria > Pseudomonadati > Pseudomonadota > Alphaproteobacteria > Hyphomicrobiales > Rhizobiaceae > Sinorhizobium > Sinorhizobium sojae. Next base: position 1,756,412 of record NZ_CP023068.1, on the reverse strand, counting down.
GACCGCCACGAGATCGCCTCGATCGGCGCCAACCGCGCCGTCGAAGTCGGCGGCAACCAGAAGCACGAGATCGGCGGCTCGATGAACACGGTGGTCGGCGGCACGGGCCCGATGGCGATGGCGCTGATGGGCGCGGTGCAGGGGCTCTCCGGCCACACCGCCGGACTGCTCTCCCAAGCCGGCCAGATCGCCGGCGGCGGCGGCCCGGCGCTCGCCGCCTTCGCCGGCACGCTCGCCTCCTCCGCCCTCGGTTTCCTCGACGCCGGCGGCCTCGGCAGCCGCGAGGGCGTGGTCGCCGACGCGAGCCCGCGCGCCGATGCAGGCACGGCGCTCGCCGGCTCCGGCACCGGCGTCGGCGATGCTGCCTCCGGGCTGTTTCCGCTGCCGGGCATCATGAACACGATCGTCGGGTCGTTCAAATCGGACACGATCGGCGTGGCGCGCGCCGAGCAGATCGGCGTCAGCAAGGTGACGAATGTCGGGCAGACCTCGCTGGAAAGCGTCGGCAAGTTCAAGAAGATCGCCGTCGGCGAGGAGTTTGTCATCGAGTGCGGTGACTCGAAGTTCATCATGAAGGCGAATGGCGAGGTGATCATCCTTGGCAAGACCTTCAACTTCGTCGCCACCGATCATTTCCAGATGCGCGGCAAGCCGATCGATATGAACTAGTCGGGGGACTCTTGCGGCTTGATAATCATACGCCGGCGGAAGCCTTGGCCTTTCGTCAGTTTGCGCGGGACGGCAGCCTGGATTGTGTCGTTGCCGTTAGAGCGACCTTCGAGCACAGGCAGCATGGCGTGCTCGTGCCGGCATCTGAACCCGATCCGTTCCAGTACGAGGACGTCTACGAAGGCGATCCGCATTCGACGGCGCTCTTGCGGCAAAGCGACCTCGTACCGGAGAAGCCGGGCACGGATGTGACGTTCCTCGGCTCGAGCTTTGCTCCAAACGGTGAGGCGGCGCGGCAATGGCCAGCGGAAATCCGTGTCGGCGATCGGCTGCGTAAGCGCGTCCTAGTGACCGGCCCACGACAATGGCTCCCGCAAACGAAACTGACTTGGTCGGGCCTGTTCTCGCGCGATCCGAAGCCGCTGCTGACGGGCTGGGCACTTAGCAAACCGGAACCCGTGGACCAAGTGGAGCTGACATGGGCGAAGGCTTTCGGCGGGCCAGTCATGGGCACGGAGGCGGAAGGCTCGCCGGCGGATCTGCATCGGGAAAATCCGCTCGGCCCGGGGCTGCTCGACGTCGCTCACGGGGACCCGGAAGCGGCGCTTGCCGCTCATCAGATTGACGACCCCGACAGTCCCGTGCGTGACTGGGAACAGCACGACTCTTCACCACAAGGGTTTGGCCTCATCTCGCCCTGGTGGCGCCAGCGTCAGAAGTTTGCCGGCACCTATGATGACACATGGCTGCAAGAGCGCCACCCGCTGCTGCCAGAGGATTTCAATCCGCGTTTTTGGCAATGCGCCCATCCTGATCTGATCGCCATACCGCATTTGCAGGGCGATGAGGAGTACGAGCTAGTCAACCTGCATCGGGACCACAATGCGGCGCGCGGCAGGCTGCCGGGCATCAGGTTGGGCGCTCAGTGTGAAGGCGGCGAGGAAGAGAGCGCCGGCTGGCACATGCTGGTACTCGATGGCGTGCACTTCGATTTTCGCGATGGTCGGGATTCGGTGATGCTCACCTGGCGCACGAGGTTTCAACTCAACAAGGCCGAGCGAGCAGTTCTCACATTGAAACGCATCCGGCTTGCCAACGATAGTGTTGCGCGGGAGGCCGCCGAATGAGCTTTCCGCCTCCCGCCGACAACTATGTTGGCGAGCCACAATACCCGAACCCTTGGACGACGAAGCGGCCGCTTGAAGGACTTCGGGACACCGACGCTGCGAAAATCATCTGCCTTGCACCTGATGTTTGCCTGACCCCGGTTGGCAAGGATGTAGTCCCGATCCCCTATCAAATCGTCGACTATTGCGGCCACGACGAAAACTATACCCCTTCGGTTCGCTTTACTGGCCAAAAGGCGATGGTGTTGCGCTCCAACACGACGCACGCCCATGGCGACGCGCCGGGAACGAAAAAGGGCATCAAGTCGGGTGCGGTTGAGGACATCTGTGAGCCTATCAGTCATGCCTCTCAAGTGCGGGCGGAAGGTTCCCACGTCATCCGCCACCTCGATCGATTCTGGATGAACCGCCGCAATACCCAGGGGGAGGCACAATTTGTCCGAGCCACCAAGACCTACGGGCCGCCGAAGGACGACGATCCGGTCCCGGGCTCACTGCGCTCCAGCGAGTTTGGTAGGGTGATGAGCGATGCCTCTCCCGAGGAATTGATCATGGGAGCGCAATACGCACAGGCATTGCCAGCTCATCAGCTACCTACCCCGGGAGGTGGATCGGCGGTGCCGGTACCCCAACCTAAAGGACCGGGCACAGTTATTCGGCCAAGTCTCGAGCGAGCGCCACAATGGTACAACAACAGAACGCCGCCGCATCTTGATTCTCGCCCGAACGCGGGTCAATGGGCTCGTTATGGAGTTTGGGCACGACGGTTTACCGCGATCGGTATCCTAATCGAAGGCATCTTTGTTCCAAGTAACGGGGCTAATCTCAGCGACGTCGTGCCACAGGACGGCTTCGAAGAAGAAGTGGTGCGAACTTTTCATGAGGGCTTGAAGCACGGCGCCGACAGTTGGGCGATGCGCGACTGGGCGATGGAGCAAATCAATGAGCACCGTTCGCGCCCCCAACACGAACGACCAAGACCGGAAGCGGTTCCACAGCCGGATACGGTGCGGATCGATCGCGAGAACGAGTTCCCCTGCCTCGTCGGGCCCTACAGTGAGATAGCTCCAATTTGCCCGGGGCAGGCTCATCACATCGTGCCGGACATGGCGCTCCGGTACGGGACCCGTGAAGAAGGTGCGGCAGGTCAGAAGCGTATCCCGAATGCTCCCTCGTTGGGCCGGGGTATGACAGTTTGCTTGTCGCAGAGCATGCATAGCGGTCTGCATAGCTCGCTCAATTCAACGCTTGCCGCATTGGGAGCCATGCAAACCCCAGCGGGTACGGCGCCAATGATCAGAATCTTGAACGCTTCCACCGCATCTATTGACTCCGTCATTGGGCTGTCAAAAGAGTGCAAGGAGCGAGCTAAAGCTGCCGCCCGCCTACAGATGATGCCTTTGGCAGCGCAACCAGGCCGCACCACGGTGTCGCTGCCAAATCCGGCTGCAACCGAGGTTCTCAGACGAGGTCGTTATTGATGTCCACACGTTTCGGTGAATTCCAACTCCTCCGTGCTGCCCATGTTGTCTCTCGTGACCGCTTCTGCATTGCTATTCACGAATTAGATGTGGACAATCAATTCTCGATCATTCTGGAATATGACGGGAGCTTTCCGCAACCGTGGAGCCGAGTCGAAGTGCGACGCAACATCGCCGATTTGACTGCGGAGCCGGATGGCTCACCAAATGACCGGCCCTACATCGCGATCAGCGACGAAGGGGACGTATTCTTTATCCGAGACGAAGGCATATTAACCGAGAAGATCTCCGGCGCCGGCGTGTACAGCGCTGATGCTGATGGCTCAGGCGCGATCCGTGGAATTACAATCGCAGACGGATACTTGTACGCCTTCGGCCTCGGAGGTCAGATTTACCGGCGGAATCCAGACCTCGGGTGGCAGCGCCTGCCAATCAGCGACCAATCGGCTGAGCGGCATGGATCGATAGCGTCAGTAAAAGGTGAAACGGAAGTTTATGCTGCCGGAGCCATTGCCCCCCAGACGTCGGCTGTGTCGGAAGATATTGAAAAGGCACAGCTACAAGCTGCAGCAGCAGGTGATTTCCAACGCTTTGAGGAACTAAGCAAAGAAGCAGAGCGGCTAGCAGAGCAACAGGGTTTCACCAGCATGCCAGCTGGCATGCTGCTGTATAAAGATGGAGATTTGTGGGTACGCGTGGATCGGGGTGACGCGCCTCCTTTGAACGATCTATTTATAGAAACGCCTGAACGCGTTTGGGCTGTTGGGACCGGCGGTTCAATTCTACTGGGAAACGCGAAGGACGGTTTTAAAGACATTTCCTTCCATGGGGACCGCAACCTCAACCTAATTTCCATCACCAAGCTGGGGAATAGGATGATTGTCGCTTCTGACTATGGCCTCCATTCCTTTGATGGACACTCACTCTCGCCACTGAAACCAAAGCTGGATCCATTTACAAATCGCAATGTCCCTAATCCGAAGAAAGTACAATCTCTCGGCGATGTAATGTTTTACTTTGATTACAAGCATGGCGTACATCGTTTTGATGGAGAAAACTGGGAGGAAATAGCAATTCCGCCAGAGCTTCTTCAGAAGAAATTCGATGGTCTGGGGAAATAGCCCTCGAGCGCAAGGCGAAGTTGCGTGCGGCTGGCGCAGGGATCGTCCGACCGCAACCACATCAACGAATGGGCGCGGCGCTTCTCCTATGTGCCCGGCCAGCGCGCCGGCGCCGACTGGAATTTCGAGACGCCGCGCATGGTGCCGGGCAACGCGACACCGTCGCTGGTGCAGATGCCGGAAGCGATGAAGCGCAAGCTCTACGAATACTCCTCGCGCATCGCCACCGTCGCCGAGGCCGAGCGGGCGCAGAAGCTCAGAATGCAGGCCGTCGAGGCCGACCACGACCGCGTCTTCGGCAACTCCACCTCCCGCGTCATCGAGGTCGGCCGCCGTTTCACCCCTTACGAGGTCGCCCATCCCGAACACGCCTACGAGGAGCATGTGATCGTTGCGATGCGCCAGACGGTCGTCGATCGCTCCTACGAGACCAATTCCAACGACCCGGAATATGTCAACAGTTTCGAGGCGGTGCCGTCACGCGTGCCGATGACGCCGCACCGGCAAACGAAGCGGCCGCGCATCGAGGGCACCCAGGTCGCCATCGTCGCCGGCCCGCCGGGCGAGGAGATCCACCCGGACAAATACGGGCGCATCAAGCTGTGGTTCCCCTGGGACCGCAAGGCGAAGAAGGACGGGTCGGATACCTGCTGGGTGCGGGTCGCACAGAGCTGGGGCGGCGGCAGCTGGGGCGCGCAGGTGATCCCCCGCATCGGCATGGAGGTGATGGTCGCTTTCATCGACGGCGATCCGGACCGGCCGCTGGTGGTCGGCGTCGTGCCGAACCCGGCCAACCCGGTGCCCTATGACCTGCCGGCCAACAAGACGCGCATGGTGCTGCGCTCGAACACGCACAAGGGCCAGGGTTTCAACGAAATCACCTTCGAGGACGAGGCGGGCCGCGAGAACCAGTTCTTCCACGCCCAGAAGGACCAGACGACGCGGGTCTTGAACGACCGCACCAAGCGCATCGACCGCCACGAGATCGCCTCGATCGGCGCCAACCGCGCCGTCGAGGTCGGCGGCAACCAGAAGCACGAGATCGGCGGCTCGATGAACACGGTGGTCGGCGGCACGGGCCCGATGGCGATGGCGCTGATGGGCGCGGTGCAGGGGCTCTCCGGCCACACCGCCGGACTGCTCTCCCAAGCCGGCCAGATCGCCGGCGGCGGCGGCCCGGCGCTCGCCGCCTTCGCCGGCACGCTCGCCTCCTCCGCCCTCGGTTTCCTCGACGCCGGCGGCCTCGGCAGCCGCGAGGGCGTGGTCGCCGACGCGAGCCCGCGCGCCGATGCAGGCACGGCGCTCGCCGGCTCCGGCACCGGCGTCGGCGATGCTGCCTCCGGGCTGTTTCCGCTGCCGGGCATCATGAACACGATCGTCGGGTCGTTCAAATCGGACACGATCGGCGTGGCGCGCGCCGAGCAGATCGGCGTCAGCAAGGTGACGAATGTCGGGCAGACCTCGCTGGAAAGCGTCGGCAAGTTCAAGAAGATCGCCGTCGGCGAGGAGTTTGTCATCGAGTGCGGTGACTCGAAGTTCATCATGAAGGCGAATGGCGAGGTGATCATCCTTGGCAAGACCTTCAACTTCGTCGCCACCGATCATTTCCAGATGCGCGGCAAGCCGATCGATATGAACTAGTCGGGGGGACTCTTGCGGCTTGATAATCATACGCCGGCGGAAGCCTTGGCCTTTCGTCAGTTTGCGCGGGACGGCAGCCTGGATTGTGTCGTTGCCGTTAGAGCGACCTTCGAGCACAGGCAGCATGGCGTGCTCGTGCCGGCATCTGAACCCGATCCGTTCCAGTACGAGGACGTCTACGAAGGCGATCCGCATTCGACGGCGCTCTTGCGGCAAAGCGACCTCGTACCGGAGAAGCCGGGCACGGATGTGACGTTCCTCGGCTCGAGCTTTGCTCCAAACGGTGAGGCGGCGCGGCAATGGCCAGCGGAAATCCGTGTCGGCGATCGGCTGCGTAAGCGCGTCCTAGTGACCGGCCCACGACAATGGCTCCCGCAAACGAAACTGACTTGGTCGGGCCTGTTCTCGCGCGATCCGAAGCCGCTGCTGACGGGCTGGGCACTTAGCAAACCGGAACCCGTGGACCAAGTGGAGCTGACATGGGCGAAGGCTTTCGGCGGGCCAGTCATGGGCACGGAGGCGGAAGGCTCGCCGGCGGATCTGCATCGGGAAAATCCGCTCGGCCCGGGGCTGCTCGACGTCGCTCACGGGGACCCGGAAGCGGCGCTTGCCGCTCATCAGATTGACGACCCCGACAGTCCCGTGCGTGACTGGGAACAGCACGACTCTTCACCACAAGGGTTTGGCCTCATCTCGCCCTGGTGGCGCCAGCGTCAGAAGTTTGCCGGCACCTATGATGACACATGGCTGCAAGAGCGCCACCCGCTGCTGCCAGAGGATTTCAATCCGCGTTTTTGGCAATGCGCCCATCCTGATCTGATCGCCATACCGCATTTGCAGGGCGATGAGGAGTACGAGCTAGTCAACCTGCATCGGGACCACAATGCGGCGCGCGGCAGGCTGCCGGGCATCAGGTTGGGCGCTCAGTGTGAAGGCGGCGAGGAAGAGAGCGCCGGCTGGCACATGCTGGTACTCGATGGCGTGCACTTCGATTTTCGCGATGGTCGGGATTCGGTGATGCTCACCTGGCGCACGAGGTTTCAACTCAACAAGGCCGAGCGAGCAGTTCTCACATTGAAACGCATCCGGCTTGCCAACGATAGTGTTGCGCGGGAGGCCGCCGAATGAGCTTTCCGCCTCCCGCCGACAACTATGTTGGCGAGCCACAATACCCGAACCCTTGGACGACGAAGCGGCCGCTTGAAGGACTTCGGGACACCGACGCTGCGAAAACCATCTGCCTTGCACCTGATGTTTGCCTGACCCCGGTTGGCAAGGATGTAGTCCCGATCCCCTATCAAATCGTCGACTATTGCGGCCACGACGAAAACTATACCCCTTCGGTTCGCTTTACTGGCCAAAAGGCGATGGTGTTGCGCTCCAACACGACGCACGCCCATGGCGACGCGCCGGGAACGAAAAAGGGCATCAAGTCGGGTGCGGTTGAGGACATCTGTGAGCCTATCAGTCATGCCTCTCAAGTGCGGGCGGAAGGCTCTCATGTCATTCGCCACCTCGATCGATTCTGGATGAATCGCCGCAATACCCAGGGCGAGGCGCAATTTGTCCGAACCACCAAGACCTACGAGCTGCCGAAGGACGACGATCCGGTTCCGGGCTCTTTACGGTGGATGTCCGGGCATGGAGAGAGCCAGGTGATGAGCGATGCGTCTCCGGAGCCTCTCCTTATGGGTGAGCAATATGCGGACGTGGGTGGGGTTGCCCAACGAAGTCCCTCGCTAGGTACTGCTCCGTCACAGAGCATAGTAGCCAATCCTTTGCCCAGAACTCCACCTCCCCGCACTGGCGTAGGTGGTCCCAACAACGTCATTCAAGGGCCATGGAAACCCCGCCCGGCACCAACGCTCCAGACTGAGTCCGGCTTTTTTCCCAACCTACTCAGATATGGCAAATACGGGGTCCTTCTGCTCCCTTTGATGTTGTCCGGGGATACGCCTCTCATTCCTCATCTTCCTCGGGATGCTGATCCTGTAGAAAGGGAGCTTAACGAGCATGCCCGTTCACTTCTCCATCCGTTCGAGCATGCTTACAATCGTGATGTTCAACGTTGGTATTACGAGCAGATCGAGGCCTATAGGCGCCACAAGCGCGAGCAGGAGGAACAAGGCAGATCCGAGGCCTTCCCGCAGCCCGATACTGTCAGGGTTAGCGATGAAGAAGGATCGCAAAGGCGATGCATTGTCGGGCCATATGAGGATATCGAGCCAATCTGCCGTGGCCAGGCTCACCACATAGTTCCGGACATGAGCTACCGTCTGGGTCGCCGCCCGACGAGGGCTGCTGACTTCAATTCGACCGTGGATCGCATCCCCAATGCTCCAACCTTCAACCAGGGCATGGCGATATGCCTATTGACGCGGCAGCATGGAAGCGACAGCGAAGGCTTGCACGGCATCCTGCGTCAAAGGTTCGCTGAGGTTGCGAGCCCAGTATCGGGTACGGCTCCTATGGGCGCCATCCTGGCTGAAAGCATCAAAGTCATTGAGGATATTCCCGATTTGCCGGAAGAATGTAAAGCGCTTGCATCGCTTCGAGCAACAGAGCAAGTTGCGTCCAAGACCGGGTTCGCCGCGCCCGGCCGAACCAGAGAACGACCGTTGCCGAGCGGCGAAGCAGAGACGGTTCTAAGACGAGGACACTATTGATGACTGCGAGTGGTTGGAAGCCGACCATCCAGGCTGCTGTCGCCTTCGACTCCGACCGGTTTACGGTATGTTGTGGTGAACTTGAATATGACGATCCGATGACGGCGATTATTTCCTATGATGGGCGCTTTCCACAGCCATGGAGTCGGGTAGATGTGAAACGTGAGATCGTCGACGTCTGCTATGCGACCGTCACAGATTCTGCAGAACCGATTGCGCTTGCCCTCAGTAACGAAGGCGATGTTTACACGCTCTTAGAAGGCCGAACCGAACGATCCAAGATACCAGGGGCCGGTGTGCTCAGCAGTGACGCTGAAGGGCTTGGCGCCGTTCATACACTTGTTCTTGAAGGGTCAACTCAATTTGTGATCGGTAACAGCCGCCAAATCTACCGGAGGAACAATGGAGCAGCTTGGGAACGGCTGTCGGCCGATTCCTCGAGGGCGGACGGCTATGAGGCGGAGCATTTCGGAAAGGCGATTTCGACCGGCGATGGACGGCTTCTAATTGAAGGCGTGCAGCGTCCATACTCTCCGCCAACAGCGGCTCAACTCGATCCCACGGCGTGGAAAAGTGTCAGCCCTGAGCAGTTTCTGCGTATGATGCAGCAACAGCGCGCACAAAGAACGACTCGCAAGCGAATACAGCGCCTCTACATGTATTCGAGTGGCGATCTGTCTCAGGTTTCGATTCCCGACGATTCCGACATCCGTGGTCTTTATCTCGATCCTTTAAAACGGGTCTGGCTTACGGGCGTTTCCGGGCTGATCTTGCGAGGTCATCCCGACACGGGCTTCGAAAGATTGGGTTTCCACGGCGATGTGGAGACGTTGTTTTCTGCGGCGTGGTTTGATGATGCACTAATCTTGGCAACGGATGACGGCCTTAGGCGTTTCGACGGACATAAACTTACTGTTGTGAAGCCCACACTAAACTCGCCTCTTACAAACCGAAACGTGCCTGTACCGCTCAAGATTCAAGTGTTTGACGATACCCTTATGTATTTCGATGCAAAGCACGGGGTGTGTCGGTGGGATGGCGAGACCTGGCAATGGTTCGAAATTCCACCAGAACTATTGGAACGGAACTTTGGAGGGCTGCCGGCGAGACCATAGACTGGCACTGCGCGAGAGACCTTAAGGTCTCGATTCGAACTGTAGGCGCTGGTGCTGCGGCCGCAGATGTGGCTCCTGTCGCGGCGCTCCGACTGCCGCATCTGGATGGACAAGACGGCGGTCGACATCGTCGAGACGCTGTTTTCCGAGCACGGCATCCCCGCCTCGGACGTCTCCGGTATCGTCTCGCGCCCGCCGCCGCCGCATTATTCGGTGCAATGGAACGAGACCGATCTCGACTATCTCACGCGCCGCTTCGAGGAGGACGGTGTTCTTCTGGTTCAGCCACGAGAAGGGCAGCCACATTTCTGCTCGATGTGGCCGATGCACGCCGCATAGCTTCGGCAAGTGGGGATCCCTCGAAATATGATGGCGCAATCATTCAGGCCACCGCATATGCCTCACGCCTAAAGAAGCATGGAATCATAAACTGACGGGAGAAAAGTCCAAATGGCGAGCGAAAAGGAATATTGGGAAATTCTGCCGCAAGCAGGGTTGGGGCAACTCAAATTTGGTGATCCCAAGGCGGCGGTCGATGCTCTTGAAGACATCTATGGCGCGGTCACTCGGCAGGCGTCTGACCGGATTCCCGATTCGACCCTACAGGATACGTTGGCGCAGTTCGGAAGCGATCTGAGCGATGAAGAAAAACAAGCACTCCTTGCACTCTATGCGGAAAGCGGTCCCGATGCCTCCAGCATAACGGAAGTCCGCGGTGATCACGGTCTTGTGCTGCGCTATGAGCAGATCGACTGGTGGAAATCACTTTGTCAACTGCTCATAGCTCGGCCAACCTGGACGGAAAGGAGGTGTTCCTGCTTCCGGCGCAGGACGTGCTTGCAATAGCCGAAAAGCTTAACAAGGCTCCTGGTCTTTATCATGGCACAACGGCGGCATTTCTCAATCTCAGCCTCATATTCGAAGGATTTAGCCTAACCGGTCGTCGGCCTGTTCCACAATTGCTCGATTCGAGTGACGAGCGATTTACCGGCCGTTCAATCGGCATGTTTGCGAGAGTTATCTTGGATGAGGATCGATTTCGCGCCTTCTCGTGGCTTACCCAAAGTTGACCATGGAGGTTAATATGGCGTCGCCAGTATCGCTCAAAGGCCACATGCATGTTTGTCCTATGTGCGATACTGGGCCGAAACCGCACATCGGCGGTCCGGTGCAATCGACAGGTCAGAGCTTCGTCAGAGTGAATGGCGTACCGTTCGCGACAGTGGGCGACCGCTGCCTGTGCACGGGCGTCCCGACGACGGCTGCAATTTGTGGCGGCTCGTCCATTGCGAAAGTTAACGGCAAGAAGGTCGCGAGAGTCGGTGATCCCTGTGAACATGGCGGGAGACTTGTCCAGGGAGTCCCCTGGCTGACCTTCGAATAGGAGATCCTCCGACCGCAACCACATCAACGAATGGGCGGCGCTTCTCCTATGTGCCCGGTCAACGCGCCGGCGCTGGTGCAGATGCCGGAGGCGATGAAGCGCGAGCTCTACGAATACCCTTCGCGCATCTCCACCGTCGCCGAGGCCGAGCGGGCGCAGAAGCTCAGGATGCAAGCCGTCGAGGCCGACCACGACCGCGTCTTCGGCAACTCCACCTCGCGCGTCATCGAGGTCGGCCGCCGCTTCACCCTTACGAGGTCGCCCATCCAGAACACGACTACGAGGAGCACGTTGTCGTCTCGATGCGCCAGACGGTCATCGACCGCTCCTATGAGACCAACGCCAACGACCCGGAATATTCAAACAGCTTCGAGGCGGTGGCCGCGCGCGTGCCGCTGACGCCGCACCGGCAGACGAAGCGACCGCGCATCGAAGGCACCCAGGTGGCGATCGTCGCCGGCCCGCCGGGCGAGGAGATCCACCCGGACAAGTACGGCCGCATCAAGCTGTGGTTCCCCTGGGACCGTAAGGCGAAGAAGGACGGCTCCGACACCTGCTGGGTGCGGGTCGCCCAAAGCTGGGGCGGCGGCACCTGGGGCGCGCAGATCATCCCCCGCATCGGCATGGAGGTGATGGTCGCCTTTGTCGACGGCGACCCGGACCGGCCGCTGGTGACGGGCGTGGTGCCGAACCCGGCCAATCCGGTGCCCTACGACCTGCCGGCCAACAAGACGCGCATGGTGCTGCGCTCGAACACGCACAAGGGCCAGGGTTTCAACGAAATCACCTTCGAGGACGAGGCGGGCCGCGAGAACCAGTTCTTCCACGCCCAGAAGGACCAGACGACGCGGGTCTTGAACGACCGCACCAAGCGCATCGACCGCCACGAGATCGCCTCGATCGGCGCCAACCGCGCCGTCGAGGTCGGCGGCAACCAGAAGCACGAGATCGGCGGCTCGATGAACACGGTGGTCGGCGGCACGGGCCCGATGGCGATGGCGCTGATGGGCGCGGTGCAGGGGCTCTCCGGCCACACCGCCGGACTGCTCTCCCAAGCCGGCCAGATCGCCGGCGGCGGCGGCCCGGCGCTCGCCGCCTTCGCCGGCACGCTCGCCTCCTCCGCCCTCGGTTTCCTCGACGCCGGCGGCCTCGGCAGCCGCGAGGGCGTGGTCGCCGACGCGAGCCCGCGCGCCGATGCAGGCACGGCGCTCGCCGGCTCCGGCACCGGCGTCGGCGACGCGGCCTCCGGGCTGTTTCCGCTGCCGGGAATCATGAACACGATCGTGGGGTCGTTCAAATCGGACACGATCGGCGTGGCACGCGCCGAGCAGATCGGCGTCAGCAAGGTGACGAATGTCGGGCAGACGTCGCTGGAGAAGGCAGGAAAGACTAAGAAAACCACAGTGGGTGAACGTTACGAGATCACTGTTGGCAAAGCGATCCTGAGCCAGACGGAAAACCACACGATGATCGCAAGCGACAAGATCGTGCTCGCGGCCCCCGGCGGCATCATCGAAATCAACAAGCAAGGCGTGTTCATCAAAGCCAAGAAGTTCGAGGTGAAGGCGAATTCCGTGAACTTCAAACGCGGCAGCGGCGGCAAAAACACGACCAAACCTTTTGCGGAAGATTGCTCGAAGAAATAGGGGGTACTTTGGCGCTGACGAGTGACGGAAAGCAGAGAGTAATCGAGGAACTCCGCGGGACATCAGTCATCCGGTCGGGGGGGCGTCTTTACGCGATTGTAGATGCATCGCGTGGTCCGATGACCATCCCACCCACGCTTCAGGCGATGACGGACAATGTGGCCTGCCTATATCGCGGCCAGGCGCTGGAGGAATTCGGCGACGACACGGCCTGGGTTGTCGAGATCGCGTGGGATGAAAGCGTCCTGGACTGGCTGATCGACAATGGCTTCGGCAAGCGCTGGTCGATCTTCCTGCGGTCGGCGCATCGGCTGGCGGACGTCGTCCGGCATCTGCGCAAGTTCACGACGATCGAAGACCAGGAAGGTACCGTGCACTTTTTCCGTTTCTACGATCCGAGGACGCTGCGGCAGTATCTTCCGGTTTTCACGCCCGAGCAGAGTGCGGCTTTCTTCAAGGGCGTGGATGCATTCTACTGCGAGAACGATGTCAGGCCCGGCGAATTCTTGAAGTTCACCACCGATGGCAGCAAGCTGCATCGTGAGGTCATTTTGCTATTGCCTGAAGATGATGTGGCAGACACAGCGTACAGGTTCGAAAGGACAAGATGATGATCATCAAATTCGACCCGCATCAGATGAATGCGATGCTGCGCGAGGATGATGACTTCGTGGACTATTTTACGAAGGAGATCATGCCTAGGCATCTGCCGAGCTTTGCGAATATGGCGGCATCCCCTCAGGCGGCCGAGATGACGCGCTGGGGGCGGCGCTATGCCGAGCATTTCGGCTTTTCTGACCCGGTCTACCAGATCCACTTCGTCGTCCTGATGTGGCGGATCGGGCCAGATTTCTTTTTGTTCGAGCCCTATCGAACCATACTCGAAGACCGCGATCAGTCGGAGAAGCAGCGGATGGAGCGCTGCAACCTCGAGCCGACCATGGCTCAGGAGGGGCAGGCGATCGCGCGGAGCAAGAACGACTATTGGTTCCCGCAATATATGAGGAACAACATGCTCGGCGTTCCCTATGACGATATCGAGGAGCAGTATTTGGCGGAGATCGAAGGGAAGAAGGGCGATGCTCAATGACGCAGCACCTCGACGATCTGGTTAATGTTCCCGATTCGCGGGAGTTGGAGCTTGCCCGCCGTGATGTGGACATGCTCAACCAACGCTACACTGCCATTGCGAAAGAAGCAGGCTGGCTGGCAGCGTCGTCCGTACCGTGGGCGGCGTCGTGGACGTGGCGAGTGCTATCGGTAATGCATGGAGCGGAAACTGGGCCGATGCCGGTCTCGACCTCTTCGGGTTGATACCGGGGTGGGGCGACGGCGCGAAAGCCGCCGTCAAAGGCACGAAACTTGCTCGCTACGCCGAAAAGCTGGTGAGCCAGGTCGCCGCTGCGCAACGTAAGGTCCAGGCGCTCGAAGATCACGTGCGCAAGACCGCGGCCGCTTCAAAATATTGGGCATCGAAACGGGGCGAGGCCTATAGGAAGCTTCAGGAAGACCTGAAGAAATGCAACTCAAAAGCATGCCGTCAGAAGAAGATCGAGGAATACAAGAACGGTGGCAAGTACAAGAATATTCCTCGCGAGGGGAAGTGGTCGGGTGAACCGGGTAACAGCAAATGGACGCCTGAACCAGGTTCAGAAGCCGAGAGGGCCTTAAAGGATTATGGACAGGATGGCGTCCAGTACCGAAATGGCAAGCCAGATTTCTCACCTTTCTTGAAAAATGGTCCGGACGGCCAGCCTGTCCAGACCCGGATCCCGGATATGCAGGGCAACCACGCAGGTGGCACTGGCGATTTCGGACAGGCGAGGGATGCCATGGCGGAGAAATACGGCAGCTGGAATGCCACGAAGATGGAAAGAGGTTACACTTGGCATCACAATGAGGATACATCCACCATGCAGCTCGTGGATAGGCGTATTCACGGCACTCGATATGGCGGTGGCGCCCATTCGGGTGGCGCCTCGGCCGTGAACGATCCTGCTTACTAAGGAGAGCTGAATGAGAGTCACTTTGGATGAAGCGGTTGCGAAGATGCAATCGACTGGCGATTGGTCGTTTGAAGAGGACTCGCTCTGGTCCGATCAGGACATTTCCGCTTTCGAGGCGGAGACCGGCCTGGTGATACCTAGTCAACTAGCCGAGGTTCTAAAGCGCTATGGATGGAATGGCTTCGGCAGACCGGATAAATACGCCAAATTCCTCGCCGTATTTGAGGACGGGACGCGTTCGGTCCACGAGGTCCAAATTTTGGTTTCGCCCCAAGAAGATATTCGCCAAAGTCATGATATGTTCATTGTTAAACCGAGCTGGCCGGATCAATTCACGTTGCCGATGATATTTTTTGGTACTGCGGATGGCGGTCACTCGCATTTGCTTGTGGACGGTCGCGATCGTGGGAACAATCAGGTCTTTCTCTGGGAACAGGCTTCCGATCCTTTCGGAACGGGAAACAATGCAAGGGGGCTAGGCCTCGTCGCCCCATCCTTGTTCGAGTTCTTCTACAATCTAAAGCGGGCAGAAGAGATCTGACATGCTCGGCTTACATGAAAAATGGCGCTTAACTTTCATGGAAGCATGGCCCGATGAGGTTTTGGAACTGGGCTTGCCTTCGGAACATGTTCCTCTCTCGGAGCACGATCGTCTCGCCATCGGCAGCCGGACGGCGGGATTCCGCGAGATATTCGAAATCGATGAAATGCCGGACCTCACGGAAGATTTCGGAGTCGAGCTGGACAGAAAGATCGCATTTTTCCCCACGGGAGTACATATCCGTCTCGGAGGATGCAGCTTCAAAAAGCCAGGCCGGTACCAGACCGCCCCCATTTTCAATAGCCGACAAGTCGCGACTCATGCGCTCCAGGATAATCCAAGGGTGGCCGGCCTGTTAGCGAGCTCGCTCCAGAATGATTTCGAGGTCGCGCTATTCATTCGACCATGGCGTAAAATTCCGAAATGGGCAGAATACAGGCTGTTCATGAAGGCGCGCGCCTTCACCGGAGCATCGCAGTATTTCCACACAGCCGCGTTTCCCGAGATTGAAGCCAATGCGAAGCCGATTGCCGGCGCCCTACTCGACTTTGCCGACGAATTTCTAGCGGTCTCCCATCTGGACGACGCAATCGTGGACGTTTTCGTGGAAGAAGAAGGTGGCGCATGGCGGGCGGTTCTCCTCGACATCAATCCCCTGATTTGGCGCTCGGATTCGTGCCTCTTCCGCTGGACGAACGACGGCGACTTCGATCGCGGCTTGCGCTTTCGCCGTCGCGACGGGCGCGTGCTGTCAATGGCACCATTGCCCTTTGCGCGTGCATCCTGAAACACCGCATTGAGAAGAAGAGACAAAGATCCATGGGCGGACAACCAGTTACCCTCAAAGGCCACATGCATATGTGCCCCATGGTTGACCCGGGGCCAAAGCCGCATATCGGCGGACCAGTGATCTCGACCGGCCAGAATTTCGTCTGTGTCGAGGGCGTTCCCATCGCGACGGTGAGCGACACATGCCTGTGTTCCGGCGTGCCGACAACATCGGATAGCATTGCGAGCGGCTCCTCAATCGCTGAGATCAACGGCAAGAAGGTTGCACGCACCGGAGATTCCTGTTCGCATGGCGGGCGCCTAGTTCAAGGCGTGCCGTGGATAACATTCGAGTAAGTGCCCAGCGCGCCGGCGCCGACTGGAACTTCGAGACGCCGCGCATGGTGCCGGGCAACGCGACGCCGTCGCTGGTGCAGATGCCGGAGGCGATGAAGCGCGAGCTCTACGAATACCCCTCGCGCATCTCGACCGTCGCCGAAGCCGAACGGGCGCAGAAGCTCAGGATGCAAGCCGTCGAGGCCGACCACGACCGCGTCTTCGGCAACTCCACCTCGCGCGTCATCGAGGTCGGCCGCCGCTTCACCCCTTACGAGGTCGCCCATCCAGAACACGACTACGAGGAGCACGTTGTCGTCTCGATGCGCCAGACGGTCATCGACCGCTCCTATGAGACCAACGCCAACGACCCGGAATATTCAAACAGCTTCGAGGCGGTGCCCGCGCGCGTGCCGCTGACGCCGCACCGGCAGACGAAGCGACCGCGCATCGAAGGCACCCAGGTGGCGATCGTCGCCGGCCCGCCGGGCGAGGAGATCCACCCGGACAAGTACGGGCGCATCAAGCTGTGGTTCCCCTGGGACCGCAAGGCGAAGAAGGACGGGTCGGACACCTGCTGGGTGCGGGTGGCCCAAAGCTGGGGCGGCGGCACCTGGGGCGCGCAGATCATCCCCCGCATCGGCATGGAGGTGATGGTCGCCTTTGTCGACGGCGACCCGGACCGGCCGCTGGTGACGGGCGTGGTGCCGAACCCGGCCAATCCGGTGCCCTACGACCTGCCGGCCAACAAGACGCGCATGGTGCTGCGCTCGAACACGCACAAGGGCCAGGGTTTCAACGAAATCACCTTCGAGGACGAGGCGGGCCGCGAGAACCAGTTCTTCCACGCCCAGAAGGACCAGACGACGCGGGTCTTAAACGACCGCACCAAGCGCATCGACCGTCACGAGATCGCCTCGATCGGCGCCAACCGCGCCGTCGAAGTCGGCGGCAACCAGAAGCACGAGATCGGCGGCTCGATGAACACGGTGGTCGGCGGCACGGGCCCGATGGCGATGGCGCTGATGGGCGCCGTGCAGAGGCTCTCCGGCCACACCGCCGGACTGCTCTCCCAGGCCGGCCAGATCGCCGGCGGCGGCGGCCCGGCGCTTGCCGCCTTCGCCGGCACGCTTGCCTCCTCCGCCCTCGGTTTCCTCGACGCCGGCGGCCTCGGCAGCCGCGAGGGCGTGGTCGCCGGCGCGAGCCCGCGCGCCGATGCAGGCACGGCGCTCGCCGGCTCCGGCACCGGCGTCGGCGACGCGGCCTCCGGGCTGTTTCCGCTGCCGGGAATCATGAACACGATCGTGGGGTCGTTCAAATCGGACACGATCGGCGTGGCGCGCGCCGAGCAGATCGGCGTCAGCAAGGTGACGAATGTCGGGCAGACGTCTCTGGAGAAGGTTGGCAAGTTCAAGAAGGTGATCGTCGGCGAGGAGTTCGTCATCGAGTGCGGCGCTTCGAAGTTCATCATGCGCAAGGATGGCACCGTCATCATCCTTGGCACCCAATTCAACTTCACAGCTTCGGGTCCTACACAGATTAATGGTGTCGTTGTTGATCTGAACAAGCCAGGCGGAGGTTTCTCCGAAGCATCACCAACATCTTCGGACACAACGGCGAAAGGCTGAATGGCCGGATGTCCGTCGAAAACCACACGCCATTTCCCTCGCTTGCTTTCCGTCAGTACAACTTGGCGGGCGATCTTCTGGGCGTCGTCGTGGCGCGCGGCACGTTTCGGCTCAGCAATGGCGGTCCGCTTCAGATCGCCGAAGAGCAATATCCGCTCGTCATGTCCGACACCTATGACGGCGACCCGCATCAGACACCGCAGACAGCCTGCACCGATTTGGCTCCCTTCAAGCCAGGCACCGACGTGACTTTCATGGGGGCTGCCTTCCAACCAGATCGGCAGCCGTCGCCGTCGTGGACATGCGGCATTCAGGTGGGGCCCGTAGGCAAGCGGCTTCGCGTTTACGGCCCTCGGTATTGGCGCGCGCGGACCAGAAAGACCTGGAGAGGGCTTATCGACCGCTCCCAGGAGGATGCGCTGGACGGATGGGACCTTACGGAACCCGAACCCGTGAAACATGTGCCGATCGACTGGAGGCTCGCCTTCGGAGGGAAACTTGAGAGCCCCCGCCACAAGGAAGTCGTCGAAAAGAATCCCATCGGCGTCGGGCTAGTTGACGAAGCACTTTTCCGCGAAAGACCCGAATGGCCCGCGCCGCGGATCGAGAATGACGCCCATCCTATCCGCAATGTGAAGGACAGACCCGATCCGGCCGGTTTCGGTCCGCTAGCACCCTTTTGGGAGGACCGGGTATCGCGGGCCGGAACATATGATGACGCTTGGTTGGACGAACGACATCCGCTTTTGCCGAGGGACTTCGATTCCCGCTTTTGGCAGGCCGCTCATCCCGATCTCGTCAGCGAGACTTGGCTCCAAGGCGACGAGGAATTCGCATTGGAGAATCTATTGCCGGGATACCCACGGCTGAGGGGAGTTCTGCCTGGCATCAAGTTGGGCGTCGAGATCGACCGCGGAACTGGTCCCGCGCGGGGAGACATGAAGCTCGACGGCGTTCATTTCGACATGCGACCCGGCGTCGGCCGCGTCTTCCTCACTTGGCGTTGCGGTTTTCCGTGGCCTGAGAAGATCGGCGTTCCAAGACTCACCTTCATTCCGCAGTCGGCTAGGGAGCTCGGTTGATGGTAGCGGAGACCGCGCTCGACACCAGCCATCTCCGCGATGTCAGCGCGGCGGCGGCAGAGACTGGTGCAATCGCTCGACATGGGCTCGATCCCTCTCTGCCTGTCGGTTGGAACATAAAAGGCGACTACTTCTATCAGTTTGACGATCCCACCGGCCTCAAGCCGCCCAAGGAATTCACCGATGATGCGCTTTCGAAGCGGGTGAAAGAAGACGAGGCAAAAAAGAAGAGGATACCATCTCCGACTAGTGCCAGCCCGGCACCGCCGGAGCTGATCCCGGACGATAGCAAGGCAATCGCCGTATGTCTGTCGCCGGACGTCTGCAGGTCGCCGGAAAAGCCGGTTCCCTATATGTCTTGGGGCAAAGCCTCGGACGATCAAGAACTATTCGCCGAACGTTCGGTCGAACGGCAAGGTCATCAAACGCCAGGATTCCAAGTTTTCCTGTTGCTATGGCGACGAGCCGGGCGTCGGCTTGGGCTGCAAATCCAACACCGTCGGCGACGTCGTCGAACCAGTCACCTCATCAGGCATCGTGCGGGCGAATGGTATCTGGGTTCAGCGTCACGGCGACCGCTGCACGTTGAACAACGGCAACACCGTCGGCGAATACGTCCATGTTGAGTCGACGGCCGTCCATCCGGCGCCTGACGGCACGGACAACGAGGACCAAGCCTCCGCATCAGCGCAGGATACCGCAGCACCGGCGAAAAATTCGCCGATGGTTTCACGGAGAATGCCAGCGAAACATGGGAAGGCGTCAAGAAGGTAGGTTCGGATCTGTGGGGCGGAACGAAGGATCTCGCGTCCGATCTCTGGAATGATCCGACGGGAACGATTGCGGCAGGCGCCGAGAGCGTCAAGGACGCGGCAGTGGGCGCTGCAAATTGGACCGCCGAAGTTGGCCGAAATCTCTATGACAATCCCGGCGCGACCTGGGGTCGCGGTTGGGACAATGCGACAAACACGGCGAGTTCGATCTGGCATGCTGTCGCAGATCCTTACAGCGAAGCCTATGAGAAAGGTGGGCTGGCGCAGGCAGTCGGGCACGGCACCTTCGATGTCGCGAAGCTTGCGCTCGAAGCCGTGGCCACAAAGGGCGCGGCGACGGCGGCAGGCAAGACGGCGTCGATCGGTGCAGGCGTAGCGGCGAAAGCGCATCGTGCGGAAGAGGTCGCGGAAACCATCAACGATGCGCGAAAGATCGAATCTAAGAGTGAAGACGGGGCGAAAGGTGCGAGAAGCACGCGCACCAATTTGTGGACCAGAAAAGAGGTTAACGGTCGCAAGGTTTATCAGCGGGACGACCTCATCGATCCGGACAAGAAAGGTCCGGATGGAAGAACGAATCTCGAGAGGATGCAGGATGGGGACCCTCCGATCGGTCCTGACAATAAGCCAATCAATCTGCACCATATGACGCAGGATGAGCCCGGTCCTATTGCAGAGGTCGAACAAACCTTCCATAAAGACAACCACAGAATCTTGCACATTTACCCCAACGGCCAAGCGAAGATCGGTTACGGCAGTGCCCCTCCTCCCGTGGACCGGGCCGCTTTCAGGACTTGGTCAAGGCAATACTGGCGAACGCGAGCGGGTGATTTCGAATGAGCATTGAAGATATCGATGGAGTTGTTGCGGACGCACAGAATTCTTTTCCAAGAGTGCGTATAACCGGCGGTGCAGCTCCTGAAGAGATTCACGAGCTGGAACTCCTTGTAGGAGATGTTCCATTAACCTATAAATATTTTTTATCCAAATATGGCACCTTCGGCTTTTACGGGCTTGAGATTTACGGCCTCATCAAAGGAAACGTCTTTGGGGAAGGGCCGCCCAACGCCTATTTTATGACCAAATCCGATTTGGACGACAGCTCGATACCCAATCGGCATATTGTGATCGCATCAACTGGATACGGCCCCGTTTTTCTGTTGAATTGCGAAACGGGAGAGGTCGTCGGTTGGAACTATAGTGGTGAAGTTGACGAAGAACTTCCGGTCTACGCTTCCTTTGAAGCGTTTCTTGAGGAGGTGACATCCCAAACAATACAAGATTATCAATCCGGGAATGGTGCGGTTTAGGTGGTGGGTCTCTTCGCTGAACTACGTACAGATCCGAATTTTAATGCTAGTGTGATCGAGGACTTTACCGAGATAAGTGAGGATAACCGTAGCTACCTTCAAGAAGCGATTGCTTACCGACCCGAACACGCGGCATCGATCCTGCAGGCAGGGGTCCCCCTGGATCATCAGGAGGATAACGGCCAGACGGCGCTACAATATGCGATCTCGCGAGGCATGAACGATCTCGCGGAGGCCATCGTCAACAAGGGAGCGGATCTACATCGTCTCGATAAATATGGAAATGACGCGCTATGGACGGCGGTACTCAACCCACGTCCATGCCTGCCACTGATTGAGTTGCTTATAAGAAAAGGCGCAGACCCCCACCGCAAGAACGCGGCCGGACGATCCTCGGCAGACATGGCTACGACAAAGAAAAGATGGTACTCTTCGGGATTTAGAAGCGCGCACCCGACTGCAATAACTCGGGACCTCCGTTGTGGACCAGCCCCCACGTCGCCGACAGCGCTGTTTCCTGGCTCCGCTTCGGCGCAAGGCGAGGGTCGGGTGCGGCTGGCGCAGGGCTCGTCCGACCGCAACCACATCAACGAATGGGCGCGGCGCTTAGGGGTGCCGTGGATTACATTTGGGTAATGTACCCGGGCGCGCGCTAGCGCCCATACAGAGGCCGGATGCGATGCTGAGACGATGGCCTCATCAAGTAGCGACAACTGAGGGCGATCTTTTTCAAAAATCGCTGCCCTCACGGTTCCCCTTCACCGCCCCTCGATCAACCTCTTCCAGTCCTCAATAAAGCTCCGCCGCTGGATCTCGTCCTGGGCCGCGAGTAAGGCGGGGCCGATGCGGATCGGGCGGGCGATGCCGGATTCCATCAGCGATGCGGGGCCGTCGACGCCGGCGGGCAGGGGGCCGTTTTCGGAGAAGAAGAAGGATTTTTCGCGGGCGACGGCTCGGCCGCGCGGCGACAGGAGATAATCGAGGAACTGCTTGCCGAGCGCTGGTTTACGCGCCGTTGAGGGGACCATCGCGCCGCGCGCGAGAACGAGCGTGTAGTCGTCGGGGACGACGATGCCGAGGTCCGGATTTGCCTTCGCCGCGGCGTAGGCATAGGAGCCGAGCACGTTATAGGCGAGGCGCACATTGCCGGCGGCGATTTCCCCCAGCATCTCGTTGTTGCAGCAGCGGATGACCGTTTTCGTACGGCTCAGGCCTTCGATCAACCGGCCATAGGTGGTTGGCGCCTGGCGGGAATCGTTGAAGGCGAGCAGGTAGCCGATGCCGGAGGCCGCGATATCGTAGGTGCCGATGCGGTTGCGATATTCCTCGGGCTCGCGCCTCAGCAGGTCGGCGAGTTCCTCGTGGCTGCGCGGTACGTCCGTAGCAGGAAGAGCGCGGCGGTCGTAGACGAAGACCACGGGCTCGAAGGTGAAACCGAAGATCTCGTCGCGCCAGTTGGCCCAGGCGGGTACTGCCGATGTCTCATGCGAAGTGTGGGCCTCCGCGCAGCCGTCATTGGCAAGCCGTACCAGTTGATCGACGGAGGAGGAGAGCAATATGTCGGCGCTGCGGCCCTTGCCGGCGCAGGCCACGACGGCTTGCCGGAAGAGATCGTTCGTGACGGAGTCGATGAAATCCACCGCGATGCCGGGCCTCAGTTCCTGGAAATCCCGGATCAGCGGACGCATGGCTTCGAGATCGGTGGCCGCGTGGATGGTCAGCCGTTCCGCCTCTTTGCCGCTTGACGGAAAGAACGCCCTCTGGCCCTCGAGCGCGGCGGCAGCCGACGGCAGCAGCCAGAAGAGGATGGCGAGCGATCGAAGAAGCGGCCTCATACCCGTTCCTCCGTCGCGAGCGGCAGCTCGAGGAAGACGCAGAAATCCCGCCCCTCGGCCTTTTCGCGGAAACCGACCCGGCCGCCCAAGACGGACGCGACTTCGGAGGCTATGGCAAAGCCGAGGCCTGAGGCGCCCTTGTCGGAACGGGTCGAATAGAAGCGCTTGGTCACGTTTCCCCATTCCTCCGCGGGGATTCCCGGGCCGTCGTCCGAGACCTCGACGCGTCCCCATCCGCCATCGCGCGTGACGCGCACCTCCAGCCGTGAAGAGGCGCCGTGGCGCAGCGCATTGTCGATGACATTGGCGATCGCCTCGCGCAGGCTGAGCACGTCTCCCATGATGATCGGATCGTCCTCCGCCGCCTCGAAGGACACGATCATGTCGTCGTCGATGGTGATAGGAACCGTCGTGCGGAACGCCTTGCGCGCGACGTCGTTCAAGGAAACGGGCGCAAGCTGGGTTGAGTCGAAGCGATGGATGACCATTGCGTGGTTCAGCAGCTGATTGGTGAAACGCGCAAGTTCTGCCGTCCGGTTGCGCACCCGTTCGAGATGGCGGCGATCGTCCGGCGTGAGATTGTCCTCGTTGATCAGGCTCACCTGGGCGGTGAGCGCGGTAAGCGGCGTGCGGATCTGGTGCGCACTGTCGGCCACATAGCGCTGAAGCAGCTTCACCCGTTCGTCGAGGCGGTTGATGAAGTGGTTTATCGAGGTCATGAAGGGGAAGAGCTCGCGAGGCACATCGACGGTCATTGGCGTCAGATCCTGCGGATCGCGCTGACGCAGGGCGTCGCCGAGGACGTCGACCGGTCGCAGAGAATAGCGGACGGCAAGCGCCGTACCGCCAAGGGCGAGCAGACTCATGATCGCGACGAGAAGGGTGGCGCGCGTCGTCAGCTCGGAGGCAAGCGACTGGCGGGCTTCGATGGTTTGCGCGACGACGACATAGGCCCAGCCGGTGCCGTCGTTGAGCGTCATCGCCCGGGAAAGGGTGACGGTGCGGACGGCCGCGCCGCGATATTCGGCATTTCCGAAGGCGGGACCATCGCGGCTTTGCGAGAGTGGCGCTTTCGGCTCGAGATCCGCATAACCCGTAAGCGTCGAGCCGGTCGGATCGATCACCCGGTAGAATATCCGGTCCCGGTGGGCGAGGCCGAGGAGCTCGAAGGCGGAGGGAGGCAGGACGAAGCGAAGTGCCCCGTCGGCCACGGTCAGGCTTTCCGACATCTGGAAGGCAGCGCCGAGAAGCAGCCTGTCATAGGCCTCGTCCGCCGCCGTGCGGGCGTAGAACCAGGCCGCAGTGATCAGCGATGCGGCGCCGAGCATGAGCACGATCGCCACCCGGCGCACAAGGCGGGCGAAAAGCGAACTTCTAGGCGTTGTCATCGGCCACCAGCTGATAGCCGACGCCCCTCAGCGTCACGATGCGGGCCTTGGCACGCTCGAGCTTCTTGCGTAGACGGCCGATATAGAGCTCGATCGCATTCGGGCCGGCGGCCTCTTCGAAGCCGAAGAGCTGGTCGAGAAGCTCCTCCTTGCTGAACACTCTGCCGGGGCGGGAGGCGAGAATTTCGAGCAGCGTCATCTCGCGGCGCTTGAGCTGGATCTCGCGCTTGCCGATCTTGACGCTGCGATTGGCGCGGTCGAGGCTGACGTCGCCGCAGACGATGATGTTCGTCGCATCGCCGCCGGTCCTGCGGCGCAAGAGCACGCGGGCTCTCGCTTCGAGCTCGCGGAAATCGAAGGGCTTGACCAGGTAATCGTCGGCGCCGAGATCGAGTGCGCCGACGCGGTCGTCGATTTCCGAGCGCGCCGTCAGCACAAGAACGGGCACATTGCTTTTCGACTGGCGCAGCCCGCGCAGGATGGAGAAGCCGTCGAGGCCCGGAAGCATGACGTCGAGAATGACGAGGTCGTATTCGGTGAAGCTCAGGATTTCCGACGCCGCCGATCCGTCAGTCTCCCAGTCGACGGTATGACCCGTCTGCTGGAACCGGCGACAGATCGCCTCGCCCACATCGATGGTGTCTTCGACCAAGAGAATACGCACGTTTTAATGATTGCATGCGCCTACGGGCCGATCAAGCGGCCCGGCGTCCTTCCAGCCGTTCATCTACTGCACGTCTCCTTCAATCGAGCTCGATTAAAGGGCAAAGACATGCAGCAATTCAAAGTGTTACAGCGACATTTGCGCGTCTGATAAGACGCGCGGCGCAGTATGTGGCGGCAAGATGACAGGATGGTGACAGGAACGGCGCTTAGGTTGCCACGACCGGTTCCAGGGAGAGAGCAGCGGACCGGCCCGGGAGGAAGCCCGCAGCGACAGCGCTATGACTGGTGCCCCAAACGGCGCCGGCCGGCGGTCGTTGCCGCATCTTCCGACCGGCAGCCTCAGCACGAACGGGAGACATCCATGACTTCAGCTTTCACCAAGACTCTGTGCGGTGCCGCTCTTGCGGCCTTTGCGATGACGGCATCCGCGCATGCCGGACCCACGAAGCCCGAGTGCCTCGCCGGCGCCAAGCCGGGCGGCGGCTTCGACCTGACCTGCCGGCTGGCCGCCAATGCCCTGCTCGAGACCAAGCAGATTTCCAAGCCGATGGCCGTTACCTACATGGAAGGCGGGGTCGGCGCCGTTGCCTACAACCACGTCATAGGCAAGCGCGGTTCCGACGCTAATGTCATCACCGCCGCCTCATCCGGCTCGGCGTTGCTGCTCGCACAGGGCAAGTTCGGCCAGTATGACGAGTCGGCCGTGCGCTGGCTCGGGGCGCTCGGCGCCGACTACGGCGTTCTCGTGGTTTCAGCCGATTCTCCCTACAAGACGCTCGGCGAACTGGTCGAAGCCTACAAGGCTGCGCCCGGCGACTTCGCGATCGCCGGTGGCGGCGCCGTCGGGTCGCAGGATTGGATGAAAGGCTCCCTCCTCGCCAAGGCTGCAGGACAGGATCCCAAGAGCATGCGCTATGTCGCGCTCGAGGGTGGTGGCGCGGTGCTGACGGCACTCGAAGGCGGCCATGTGAAGGTCGGCTCCGGTGATGCGGCGGAGATGGGCAAGCACCACGTCGCCGGCAAAGTGCGCATCCTCGCCGTCATGTCCCCGGAGCGCCTGCCCGGCGAGCTCGCCGACGTGCCGACTGCCAAGGAGCAGGGCTTCGACATCGATTGGCCGGTCTGGCGCGGCTACTATGTCGGCAAGGACGTTTCCGACGCCGAATACGAATGGTGGGTCAAGGCTTTCGAGTCAGCATCGCAGACGCCGGAATTCGCCAAGGAGCGCGAAGCCCGGGGGCTCTTTGAATTCACCCTGCTCGGCAAGGACTTCGAAGATCGCGTGAAGGCCGACGTCGAGCGCTTCAAGGTTCTCGCCAAGGAAGCCGGCATGTAACCCCGTTCCCCTCGCGGTTCCTCCCAAGACAATGAGGTGGCCCCCTTCCGTCACCGGTCACGGCCGGTGGCGGAAGGAAGCGAGGGGACTATCCGCGGTCACGCCGCGCGACGGCTTTCAACCATGGAATACCAGGGGAGAGACACCCATGTCCGAAGTCCATCAGCCTTCTTCCAGGACCGTCCAACTGATCGGGCGCGTCTCGGCCATCTGCCTCTTCGTCTTCGCCATCGCCTACGGCATTGGCGGTAGCGTCATTGAATACGCCTTTGCCTCGGACCCGCTCGGGCCGAGGGTCTTCCCGGTCGCCCTGGCGGTTGCTCTCGGCCTGCTGAGCGTCTGGTACTGGTTCTCGCCGGGATTTGCCGAAGGGTTTCCAACCGGGCCGCTGCTTTTGCGCGTTCTTGCCGTGCCGGTCCTGATGCTGATCGCCGTCATGCTCTTTGAGCCCGCGGGCTTTGCTGCCTCGATCTTCGTCCTCACCCTCGGCACCGCCATTCTGTTCGGCGCCCCGCCGGCCAAGGCGCTTGCCGGTTCCATCGGCCATGCCGCCCTGTGGTGGTTTGTCTTCTCCTATCTTCTGGAAGTCTATCTGCCGGCCGGCGCATTGTTCGGCTGACCGCAAGACTGAAACCGGAAAGGTCACGTCCCATGAACCTCGAATATCTCTGGCAAGGTTTTGCCGTTGCCTTGACCTGGCAAAACCTTCTGATCGGTCTCGTCGGCTGTTTCATAGGCACCATGGTCGGCGCCTTGCCGGCAATCGGCCCGATCAACGGCATCGCGCTGCTGCTTCCCATCGCCTACACCATGGGGCTGCCGGCGGAGAGCACGATGATCCTGCTGGCTGCCATTTATTGCGGCGCCGAATATGGCGGACGCATTTCGTCGATCCTGCTCAACGTGCCGGGCGACGCCGGCGCCGTGATGACGGCTCTCGACGGCTATCCGATGGCTAAGCAGGGCCGGGCTGGCGAGGCTCTCGCTCTTTCCGGTCTCGCGTCCTTCGTCGGCGGCATGTTCGGCTCGATCGGTCTCGCTCTCTTCGCGCCGCTGCTTGCCGGGCTTGCGATCGGTTTCGGCCCGGCTGAATATTTCGTCCTGATGGTCTTCGCCTTTGCCACGCTCGGCTCGATGGTCGGCAGCCAGCCGGTCAAGACGCTGATCGGCTGCGTGCTCGGCCTGATGCTGGCAACGGTGGGTCTCGACGCCACCTCGGGGGCGTATCGTTTCACCTTCAACGAGCCGGAACTCGGCGACGGCATCGAGTTCGTCGTGCTCGTCATCGGGCTGTTCTCGATTTCCGAGGCGCTGATCATCCTCGAACACCAGGGACGCGGCATGACGGTTATCCGCGAGCTTGGCCGCATGACGGCGCGGATGTCGGATGTCGTCAAGAGCGCCGGCACTACGGTGCGCAGTTCGATCATCGGCTTCGTCGTCGGCGTGCTGCCGGGAACGGGCGCTTCGGTCTCGAGCGCCGTGTCCTATACGACCGCCAAGCGGATTTCCGACACCGAAGGCACCTTCGGCAAGGGTGACGTGCGCGGCCTTGCGGCACCGGAAGCGGCGAACAATGCGACCGCCTGCGGCGCCTTCGTGCCGATGCTCACGCTCGGCGTACCGGGCTCCGGCACGACCGCGGTCATGCTCGGCGCGCTGATGCTCTACAACATCCAGCCCGGCCCGATGCTGCTCGTCGAGCGCCCGGAGATAGTCGGCGGCCTCGTTGCCTCGCTCTTCGTCGGCAACCTGATCCTGCTGGCGCTCAACCTGCCGCTCGTGCAGATTTTTGCCCGCGTCCTGACCGTGCCGAACTGGCTTCTGGTGCCGGGCATCCTGGTGCTGTCGATCGTTGGCGTCTACTCCGCCCACTCCTCGGTCTTCTCGATCTATCTGATGATGGGCATCGGCATGACCGGCTGGCTCCTGCGAAAGGCAGGCTTCGACATGGCACCGATCATTCTCGGTTTCGTGCTCGGCCGGGTCATGGAGGTCAACCTGCGAAATGCGCTCGCAATCAGCGGCGGCGAGATCTCGATCCTGTTCAGCAGCACGATCTGCATCGTCTTGTGGTGCATGGCCGTGCTGGTCGCGCTCCTGCCCATCTATCTGTCACGCCGTGCCAAGCGCCGCGCCATGAAACTCGCGGCCGCGGAATAGTGCAATCTGAGCCAAGAGTTACCGACGGCCGGGCGTTCCGCCCGGCCGTTTTCCGTTTAGTGCCGTGCCGGGCCGTCAGGCCATGGCGCGGCTGCCCGGAAACAGGAGATCCACGAAGCGCTCGGCGGTCGGCTGCGGTTCGTGGTTGGCAAGGCCGGGCCGTTCGTTCGCTTCGATGAAGACATAGTCGGACTTTTCCGGATCCCGCACGATGAAATCGATGCCGACGACCGGTATGCCGATCGCTTTCGCGGCGTCGCAGGCGGCGGCAACGAGGTCCGGATGCACCTTGGCCGTCACGTCGTGGATCGTACCACCGGTATGAAGGTTGGCGGCCTTGCGCACCGTGATCTCCCGCCCCTCCGCCGGGATGCTGTCGAGATCGAGGCCCTGCTCGCCAAGGCAGCGTTCGGTCTCGGCATCGACGGGGATGCGGCTCTCGCCGCCGGTGGCGGCGGCGCGCCGGCGCGACTGGATATCGATGAGCTTGCGGATCGTCGACTCGCCATCACCGATGACGCGCGGCGGCCTGCGTACGGCAGCGGCAACGAGCTTGTAGTCGATCACCACGAGCCGCAGGTCTTCGCCCTCGAAATAGGCCTCCAGCAGCACCCGGTCGCAGACGGTCCTG
Organism: Sinorhizobium sojae CCBAU 05684; assembly: GCF_002288525.1. Classification (NCBI taxonomy): domain Bacteria; kingdom Pseudomonadati; phylum Pseudomonadota; class Alphaproteobacteria; order Hyphomicrobiales; family Rhizobiaceae; genus Sinorhizobium; species Sinorhizobium sojae. The sequence goes on along the minus strand of NZ_CP023068.1, from coordinate 1,727,099 downwards.
GCCTGCTCGATCGCCGCCTCCAGCGTCTTCATCGACGCGATGCCGACCGATATGCCGCGGCCCTGCTCGCCGCGGGCTGGCTTGACCACCAGTTTGCCGTGCATCTCCAGGAAAGCGCGCTTCTCGTCCTCGCCGCCATCCGCCGAAATCTGTGCCGGCACGTCAAGTCCCGCAGCCGACGCCAGGCGGCGGGTCACCGCCTTGTCGTCGCAGATCGACATGGCGACGGCTGAAGTGAGTTCCGAAAGGCTTTCGCGGCAGTGGATCGACCGGCCACCATGCGAGAGCCTGAAGAAGCCGTCCTCCGCGTCCGTCACCTCGACATGGATGCCACGCCGCAAAGCTTCGTCGACGATCAGCCGCGCATACGGGTTGAGGGCGTCGTAGAAGGGGATCGGCTGGGCGAAGAACCTCTCGTTGATCGCGTTCTTGCGCTTCAAGGCGAAGAGCGGCACGCGACGGAAGCCGAGCTTCTCGTAGAGCCGGATCGCGTTATCGTTGTCGTAGAGCACCGAGAGGTCCACATAGGCGAGCCCGCGCGCCTGGAAATATTCGGCAAGCTTGTGCACCAGCCGTTCTCCGATGCCCGGCTGGCGCGCCTGGGGGTGGACCGCGAGACACCAGAGAGACGCACCCCGCTCCGGATCGTTGAAGAGATGCCGGTGGTCGATGCCGGTCACCGCGCCGACGATCTGGCCGCTCGCATCGTCCTGCGCGACGAAATAGGTGAGCGAGCGATTGTCGCGCTCGCTCGAAAAGAAGTCGGATCGTACTTGCACCATACCGCAGGCAGCATAGACGGCATTGACGCCTTCGGCATCGGCTTCCGAGGCGAGGCGACGGACCGTGATTCCGCGCACGCGCCGGCCCCGGCCGCGATAGGTGGACAGATCGAGGCGAAAGGTGTGCGAGGGGTCGAGGAATATCTCCTGCGGCGCCAGCGACAGGAGCACGTGCGGATCGCGCACGTAAAAGGCGATGTCGCGGCTCTGCGGCGCTTCCTCGCGCAATTCGCGGACGAGCGCCTCATCATCGTCGAAGGTCTGCGCGAAGAGCAGCCGCCCCCAGCCGCAATCGAGCGTCACGTTGCGGTTTTCCGTCTCCGGCTCCACCTTGCGGTCGCGCGGTGCGCCGACCTCTGGGCCGGCCGGCGCCCGCAGGCGCGTCAGGCGGTGGGAGACGGCACGGTTTCCTCGCGGCTTTTGCCGAGGGATGGTGGCGAGTTTCTTCATCTTACACCTCCTGGGCCTGCAGCCACATCTCCAGCAGCCCGACCTGCCAGAGTTCGGATCCCTTGAGCGGCGTAATGTGTTCGAGCGGGCTGTCCAGCAGCCTTTCGAGATAGGAGCGCTGGAAGAGCCCGCGTTCGCGGGCCGCCTGCGAAGACAGAGCGTCGCGCAGCATGTCGAGATAGGGCCCGGCGATATATTTGAGCTGTGGCACGGGGAAATAACCCTTCTTGCGGTCGATCACCGCGCTCGGGATCACCTTCCGCGCGACGTCCTTCAGGATTCCCTTGCCTTCGTTGCGAAGCTTCTCCTCCGGAGGAATGCGCGCCGCCAGTTCCACCAGTTCGTGGTCGAGGAAGGGTACGCGGGCCTCCAGTCCCCAGGCCATCGTCATATTATCGACGCGCTTGACCGGATCGTCGACCAGCATGACGGTGCTGTCGAGCCTCAGCGCCTGGTCGACCGCGGTATCGGCGCCGTCACGCAAGAGGTGCTCCTTCAGGAGATCGCCGCTGACATCGCGTTCCGGCATCCACTCGGACGCAAGTTGGGCCGCCAAGGTCTCGTGCGACCGGTCGCGGAAGGCCCTTGCATAGTCGGCGACGACGTTGTTGGAATTCATGAGCGGCGGGTACCAGTGATAGCCGCCGAAGACCTCGTCCGCGCCCTGGCCCGACTGCACCACCTTGACGTGCTGCGAGACCTTCTTGGAAAGCAGGTAGAAGCCCACATTGTCGTAGGAGACCATCGGCTCCGACATGGCCGCGATCGTTCCCGGCAAGGCTTCCATCAGATCGGCGGATGGGACGAAAATCTTGTGATGATCGGTCCCGAAATGCTCCGCGATCAGGTCGGAATAGACGAATTCATCGCCTTTCTCCCCATTCGCTTCCTCGAAGCCGACGGAGAAGCTCATGAGGCCGCGTTGCCCGGCTTCAGCGAGCAACCCGACGATCAGGCTTGAATCGACGCCGCCCGAAAGCAGCACGCCAACCGGCACGTCGGCGATCATGCGCCGTTTGACCGCGAGCCGAAGCGCCGAGAGAAGCCGCTCCTGCCACTCCTCCCGACTGACGGCCGCATCGCCGGCCTGGCGCCGGTAGGGCGGATCCCAATAGCGGCGCTCCTTGAAGCTGCCGTTCTTTTCATAGACGCGGATTGTGGCCGGCGCCAGCTTGCGCACGCCCCGGAAAATGGTGCGCGGCGGCGGCACGACGGCATGGAAGGTCATGTAATTGTGGAGGGCGTCGGGGTCGATCGCGGTGTCGACGCCACCCGCCTGGACGATCGCCGGCAGCGACGAGGCGAAGCGCAAGGCGCCGTCCACATTGGCGAGATAGAGCGGCTTGATGCCGAAGCGGTCGCGGGCCATAACGATCCTGCCGCTGTCGCGCTCGTGGATGACGAAGGCGAACATGCCGTGGAAGCGTGTTACGCAATCCTCGCCCCAGGCATGCCATGCCTTCAGGATCACTTCGGTGTCGCCGTCGGAGAAGAAGCTGTAGCCCTTCTCCACGAGCTCGGCCTTCAGTTCGCGGAAGTTGTAGATGCAGCCGTTGAAGACGATCGAGAGGCCGAGCGCGGCGTCGACCATCGGCTGCTGGGATTTGTCGGAAAGATCGAGGATCCTCAATCGTCGATGCCCCAACCCGACATTGGCGTGCACCACCAGCCCGGCCGCGTCCGGTCCTCTTGGGCTGAGCACGTCGGCCATGACCGAAATTGCCGAAACCGACGGCAAACCGCCGCCGAACCTGACTTCACCGCAAATTCCACACATGAATTGGGTCGAAACCTCCTTTGTTGGTACTCGTGAAAAGATCAGGGCCGCGGTGGTTTCCGCGGCCCTGATGTCGCACATCTTTGATAATGCGCGGGGCCGCCGATCGTTCCCGATCGGAGGTCATTCTTTCCCCTTCTCATCGGCAAGCGCTTCCGCGCGCGCGAGCATATAGCGTTCCGCGAGGATCATGTGTTCGCGGGCGATCTCGCGGGCCTCCTCGCTTCTCCCGTCTTTCAACGCCGCCATCAGGCGGTATTGAAAAAGGAGCCCCTCTTCGCGCGCGGTCGGCATGGGATCCGCATAGATCCGTCGGGCGAGCGGCAGGTCGCGCAGGAGATTGTGCATGAGGCCGCACAGGAAGCCGAGGAGCCGGTTCGGACACAGCTGTGCGAGCTGCGAATGGAAGTCTAGCTCGGCGACGCGCTGGCGATACTGTTCGTCGATATTTTCCGGCGCATGGTCGTAGATGCGGATCGTCCTTTCGAGTTCCGCAAGCTGCGCCGGCTGAAGGCGGCCCGCAAGATGCGCGGCGATTTCCGGCTCCAGCGCCTTGCGGATCGCGTAGATGTCGGAAAGGCTTGGCTGGTCGAAAAAGAAATAGGCGCCGAGCAGTTCCATGGCGTGCTGGGCAGAAGGCTGGGCGACGAAGGCCCCGCCGCCCGGCCCGCTGCGGGTGTAGATCAGGCCTTGCGTTTCCAGCGTCTTCATCGCCTCGCGCACCGTGCTCTTGGCGGCCTTGAACTCGTCGATCAGCATCTTCTCCTGCGGCAGCCGATCGCCGGGAATCAGCTTCTCCGTGCGTATGAAGTCCTTGATCCGGTCGGCGATCGCCTCCGGCCTGCGGCGGGTCCGCCCTGCCGGAACGTAGAGGCGCTTTTCTTCCTCGCTCATGGGTTTCGTTTTTTCGATGGTAGCGGGCATGCGGTCATTCTTTCCTGATCCGGGGCGCACTGGCGATGAGCCGTTTGGTATAGGCGTGTTGCGGATCGGCAAAAAGCCGGGCCGCCGGCCCGATCTCGACGATCTCTCCGCGATGCATGACGGCAATGCGGTCGGCGATCGCCTCGACGACGGCCAGATCATGGCTGATGAAAAGATAGGAGAGGCCGAAGCGCCGTTTGAGGTCACGCAACAGCAACAGGATCTGCGCCTGGACGGAGACGTCGAGCGCGCTGACCGGCTCGTCGAGTACGAAGACCTCCGCTTCCGCGGCGAGCGCACGGGCGATCGCGATCCGTTGCGCCTGGCCGCCGGAGAATTCATGAGGATAGCGCTGAAGCGTGTCGCCGGGCATCTGTACCGCGTCCAGCAGTTCCGCCACGCGGCTTTGTCGCTCCGCGGCGTCATATCCGCAGAGCAATTTCAGCGGCGTCTCGAGGATCTGCCCGATGGTCTTGCGCGGATTGAGCGAAGCGATCGGGTCCTGGAATACATATTGGATCATCTTGCCGAAAGCGAGCGCGCCGGCACGCCGAAGCTCGGCGGCATCGCGGCCACCGATCCGCAATGTACCGGAGGTCGGTTGCTCCAGGCCGACGAGCATGCGTGCAAGCGTGCTCTTGCCCGACCCGCTCTCGCCGACGACGGCAAGCGTTTCGCCGCGCCCGACCGAAAGCGAGACTTGGTTGACGGCGGTCACGGCGTGACGCGACCGCCCGAAAAGCGTATGTCCGCCGCCGAAGACCTTGGTCACGTCGTGCACTTCGATTGCGGCTGTGGTCATGCCGAGCCCTCCCGCTGGCGCGCGGCAAACAGGCCGGACACCCGGTCGAGAAAGTCCGCTCCGGTGCCGAGTTCCGGCACGCAGGCAATGAGCCGCTTCGTATAGGCGTGCTGCGGATGGGACAGCACCCGCCGCGTCTCTCCCGTCTCGACGATCTCGCCGTCCTTCATCACGGCGATCCGGTCGCAGAGTTCCGAAACCACACCGAAGTCGTGGGTGATGAAAAGCAGCGCCATGCCGCGCTCGCGCTGCAACCCGCGCAGGAGGTCAAGGATGTGTGCCTGAACGGTCACGTCGAGCGCCGTGGTTGGCTCGTCGGCGATGATGATGTCCGGATCATTGGCGAGCGCGATGGCAATGCCGACACGCTGGCGCTGCCCGCCGGAGAACTGGTGCGGGTAATGTGCCGCCCGTGTGTGCGCATCGGGGATCCCGACCTTCTCCAGAAGCGCTATCGCCCTTTTCCGCCGTTCTGGGGCGCCGATCGGCTGATGCGCCGCAACTGCCTCTTCGACCTGCCGGCCAACGGGTAGGAGGGGGTGGAGCGACATTAGCGGGTCCTGGAACACATAGGCGACGCGGGCCCCGCGGCAGGAACTGAGCTTTGCCTCGGGCATTGAGAGCACGTCCTCCCCATCGAGATAGATCGCGCCGTTTCGGATAAGCCCCGGCGGCGAGGCGACGAGGCCCATGATCGAAAGCGCGGTGACGCTCTTGCCGGAGCCGCTTTCGCCGACGAGGCCGAGACACTCGCCGCGCCTCAATTGAAGCGACACGCCGTTGACGGCGGGAACGAAGGAGTCTCCACCGGTAAAACCCGTCTCCAGCCCTTTTATGGCGAGCGCAGCATCCGGCGCCGAATTGGCTGGCGCCTGTCGATCCTTCGCGATCGCCGTCATCGGCCCGGGACGGGCGAGCGTACCGGATCTGAGGCGCGGGTCGAGCACGTCGCGGATGCCGTCGCCGAGCAGGTTGAGGCTGATGACGATAAGGAAGATCGTCGCGCCCGGCACGATCGAAACATGCGGAGCAGTGAAGAGCTGGGCGCGTCCTTCGCCGAGCATCGAGCCGAGATCGGCCTGGGGCGGCTGCGCGCCGAGGCCCAGAAAGCTCAAGCCCGCCGTCTCGAGGATCATCCAGCCGGCGGTCGTCGATATGGTGATGACGATGACCGGCAGCACGTTCGGCAACACCTCGGTCAAGACGATCGAGAGCTGGCCCTTGCCGGAAAGCCGCGCCGCGTCGATGAACTCGGCATGGGCAAGCCCCAGCGTGACGCCACGGACATTGCGCGCGAAGAAGGGGATGTTGACGACGGCGATCGCATAGAGGGCATTCATCAGCCCCGGTCCGAGTGCTGCTACGATCGCAAGCGCCAGGAGCAGGTAAGGAAAGGCCATCAGCATGTCGACCGCGCGCATCATCAGGTTGTCGGCCCGCCCGCCGGCATAGCCGGCGACGATGCCGATCGTGGACCCGATCACGGCGGCGATCAGCGTTGCGGTGAAGCCCAGCGCCAGCGAGACGCGCGTGCCCCACAGCAGCCGGCTCAGGATGTCGCGGCCGAGCTGGTCGGTCCCGAGAAGATGGCCGGCGGTCACCACGGGCTGCAGCCGCTTGGCCGGCGCGGTGGCATCCGGGTCCGGCAGCGGCAGGAGCGGCACGAGCAGGATGAGCAATGCGATCGCCAGCAGCAGGAAAAAGCCGGCGGCGGCGAGTCGGTTCTTCATGAGCAGCCGCCAGGACGTGAGCCGCTCCGCGGCCGCGGGCCTTGTCGTCATTTCGGCAAGCGCGCTCACATGCGGATCCTCGGATCGAGCATAGACTGGACCACGTCCGCCATGAGGTTGAAGAGGACATAGCTGGCGGCAACGATCAGCACGCCGCCCTGCACGAGCAGGATGTCGCGGGTCGAAATGGCTTTGACCAGCATGGCGCCGATGCCGGGCCATTGAAAAACGGTCTCGATATAGACCGCTCCGCCCAGCACGAAACCGGCCTGGATGCCGATCACCGGGATGACGCTGACAAGGGCGGCACGGAAGGCATGGTTATAGATGACACGGCGTTCCGGAAGCCCCTTGGCCCGCGCGGTGCGCACGAAATCCTGGCGCAGGACCTCCAGCATGGCGCCACGCGTCAGCCGTGCGATCACGCCCGCAGCCACCACCGCGAGCGTCGCTGCAGGCAGGATCAGATGGATAAGAAGGTCCTTGAGATCGCCGCCGCCATAGACCGCATACATGCCGGAGGCCGGCAGGATGCGCCAGTGGACGGCGAAGAGATAGATGAGCAGCAGACCGAGCCAGAAGGACGGCGTGGAGATGCCTGCGAGCACGACGAGGGTGACCACGCGATCGGCCCAGCTGAACTGCCGGACGGCGGAAACGATGCCGGCAAGAAGCCCGACGAAGGAGGCAAGCACGAGCGATACGCCGGCCAGGATCAGCGTCGCTTGAAACCGCTCCAGCACCTCATCGAGAACGGGCCGGTTGAGCGCGTAGGAGCGGCCGAAATCGCCCTGCAGCACATTGCCGATCCAGATCAGGTATTGCTGCAAGAGCGGCTTGTCGAGCCCGAGGTCGCGGTTGATGCGCTCGACATTCTCCGGCGTCGCATAGGGGCCGAGGATCGCCGTCGCCGTGTCTCCCGGGATCATCGCCATGACGAGGAAGACGATGACCGAGAGGCCGATGAGCACGGGGACGACGGCGATCAGCCGCTTCAGAATGTAGGTCTGCATGGAGCTCCTCCGCCGCCGGCATCGCTGCCGGCAGCCGATTGCCTCGAATCCTACTGCTTGGCCACGCCACGAAGATGCAGGAGAAAGGATGGCTGGAGCTTGAAGCCTTCGACGGCCGCGGTCGTCACGGCATTCTGCTTCCAGTTGGCGACGAAGAGCCAGGGTGCGTCCTCGTGCACGATCGCCTGCACCTCGCCATAGAGCTTGCCGCGCTCCGCCTGGTCCGTGGAGGCGCGGGCCTTCTCCAGAAGTTCGTCGACCTTCGGATTGGAGTAATAGCCGGAATTGAAGCCGCCCTTGTCGGGCATGGCGTCGCTCCTGAGCGTCAGATAGGGAACCGTGTCCGGATCATTGGTCATCCAGGCCATCTCGGCCATATCCGCCTTTTCTTCGAGCCCCGGGTTCACACGGCCGAGAAAGCTGTTCCATTCGTAGGTTTCGATCTTCACGTCGAAGCCGACAGCTTCAAGGTCTGCCTGGATGGCTGCACCCATGGTGACCGGATCGAGCATGCCGGACCCTCCTTCGGTGACGTAGAAGGTCACAGCGGGACTTTCGGCGCCGGCCTCCTTGAGCAGTGACTTCGCTTTGGCGGGATCGTAGGGATAGGGCTCGACAGTGCTTTCGACCCAGTTGAAGGCCGGCGGGATCGGGCCGGCCGCAACCGTTGCCGTGCCCTGCAGCACGTCGTTGACCAACGTCTCCTTATTGACCGCGTAATTGGCAGCCTGGCGCACGCGCTTGTCGGCGAAGGGGCCTGCCTTGGCGTTCAAAATGGCAAACCAGACATGCGGCCCCGCTTGTTCGACCACCGCGAAATTGTCGTCCTCCTTGAAGGTGGCGAGATTGTCCGGCGGTACCTCGACCATGACGTCGATACCGCCCGCCATCATCTCCGCGACCCGCGTGTTGGCGTCGGTGATCGGCCTAAAGACGACCGCCTCAAGGCTCGCCGGGCCGCCCCAATAGTCCGGATTACGCTCGACGACGACGCGCTGGTTGGAGACCCATTCGACGAATTTGAAGGGACCGGTGCCCGACGGATGGCGACCATAGTCCTTTCCATGCTGCTCGACCGCTGCCGGCGAGACGATCAGGCCGGTCGGATAGGCGAGATTGGAAAGGAAGGGGGCAAAGGCTCCATCAAGCCTGAACTCGACTGTGCGATCGTCGATGACGTTCACGGCTTCGATCGAGGAGAAGTTGAAGGAGAGCGGGAATGGACCGGTGTTGTAGAAGGGATGATCCTCCTTCAGCATGCGGTCGAAATTGAATTTGACGGCCTCGGCATTGAAGGGCGAACCGTCATGGAATTTGACGTTCTCGCGCAGCTTGAAGGTGTAGGTCCTGCCGTCCTCGGAAATCTCCCAGCTCTCGGCAAGCGCCGGCTCGACCTCCAATGTCCCGTCCTTGAACCGGACAAGCCCGTCATAGACGTTGACGAGAATGCGAAAATCATTGGTGGCGGTGACCGTATGCGGATCGAGCGATTGCGGCTCGGCGATCTGACCGACAACCAGGACATTGGGGGGAGTCTGCGCCTTAACCGGCGTTGCCGCGGCGGCGAGAAGAACGGCAGCCGCCGCTATGGCGCCCCGAAATAGCCTCTTCATGGGGAAGATCCTTTCGATTTGGCTGAATTCGTGAGAGCGCAGTTAATACTGACAAATGTTACAGAAGCAAGAATTTATCATTATTAATTTGGGCGCGGCGGCAGGAGGCACGGCAACAGCCGGCGCCGGAGCCTGCGTAGGAGGGCTGCCCTCCCGCCGGTCGCGGCCATCGATGATCGAGATGGCCTTGCTAACTCTCCTGCCCATCCTCCGGCGTCAGGGCCTGTTCGGCTTCTGGGACCTTCTGGTGCGTGAAGCCCTTCAGGCCGACTGCCGTTTCTTCGGCGTCCCGTTCAATCTCGATCTGGCTCGCGAGATAGTGCACCACCAGCTTGGCGACGGAAATCAGCGCGTGCAGGTGGATGCGCTCGTAGCCGTGCGAAGCGTCCACCCCGAAGGCGAGGAGGGCGGTGCGCACGTCATGGCCGGCCTCGACGGCGGACGCGGCATCGGAGCGGTAATAGCGGAACACGTCCTTCTGGACGCGAATGCCGTTCGCGCCACAAAGTTCGAACAGCTTCTTGCACAAATGATAGTCGAACGGGCCGGTTTGGTCGGCCATGACCAGCGTGACGCCGAATTCCGAGGAGTTCTGGCCCGGCGCTGTGGTGCCGTTGTCGACGGCAACGAGCGAAGCGATGTCGGGCGTGACCACGGCCGAGGCGCCGACGCCGACCTCCTCGCCGATGGTGAAGAGCCAATAGGTGTCGACCGGCGTCTCCACCTTTTCACGGTTCATCGCTTCCAACGCCGCCAGCATCACCGCGACCCCCGCCTTGTCGTCGAGGTGCCGCGAGACGATGAAGCCGTTCTCCAGGAATTCCGGCGCCGGATCGATCGCCACGATATCGCCGACGTCGATCCCAAGCTGTGTGAGGTCGTGTTGATTGCGCGCCAGCGCGTCGACGCGCAGCTCCACATGGCGCCAGCCGCTCGGCTGGGTGTCGACCTCTTCGTTGAAGGTGTGACCGGAGGCCTTCAACGGCAGGATCGAGCCCCGATAGGTGCCTTTGACGGAAAAAATGGAGGCCCGGGCGCCTTCGGCAAAGCGGGCCGACCAGTGGCCGATCGGCACCAGTTCGAGGCGCCCGTTCGGTTTGAGCAGCTTGATCTGCGCGCCGAGCGTGTCGAGATGCGAAACGATGCCGCGTGCCGGCCGCCTTGCCGCGCCGGGCCGGCGGGCGCGAATGGCGCCACGCCGTGTCAGCACCACTTCCAATCCCAACCGCTCGAGTTCGCGGGCCGTGTGGCGAACCGCCTCGTCGGTGAACCCGGTGGGACTCGGGATCGCCAGCAGGGCTTTCAGGCGAGCAACCAGGTAGTGGGGGTCGATCGATATGGCCGAACTCATGCCGCCTTTGTCGCAAGATGAGGCCGAGGCGTCAACCTTGGGTGCTGCCGCCGAAAGCAGGTTTCCAAAAGGCGCCCCACGGCTTTGCAATCGAAACTGCGACAAAACCAATGCGCCGCAACTGATCGTCAGCGTCGGTTTTTGCGTGTAGCGACCGCGCCGATCGCCTAACGCGTGCAGGAATTTCTTGCGGTGCAGCAATTCTCTGATAAGCTGCGCTAGAGTCGATATGCGCCTATTGGATGTATCAGGGTCTGCCCGCTGCGCACCGACGTCGAGCTTCGCGATGCCGACGACGGCTGGCCATTGCCTCCGTTGAAGGCCGGCAGGCTGGTTCCAAGCCATGGAATTGACCACTCGTCGCTTATAAGCGGTTCCGGTCGAATTCGTCATGGCGTGGAGAGTTTGCCGCGCCCGAATTCGAGTTGTGCTGCTTTAGAGGAGAGAGTCCCATGGCAGAAAGCCTGTTCTTCGGCGGTCCGGGCCGGGACGTTTTCTATGACGATGATGCGCCGAACTCGTTCAATGGCGGCGGGGGTGCGGATACGGTCAGTTATGCTCGCTCGTCGCGCGGGGTCGTGGCCGACCTTCAATCCGGTCAAGCTTACAAATTGCTCTCGATATTGCCTTTTGGCGATTCCATCACCTACGGCGTGATCGGCAGTACGACCGATACCGAGAGTGGCGGATACCGGAAATTCGTGCTGGATCACCTGCACGCGCTCAATGTCCACGTCGATTTCGTCGGATCGCTCGCAAACGGTCCCGCCGATATGGAGGACCGTGACCACGAGGGGCACCGCGGCTGGACGCTCAATCAGTTGAATGGCATCGATGAAAGCGCCCTGGCCTCGACCGCGCCCGACGCGGTGCTTTTGATCGCGGGTACAAATGACAGCAAGAGCGACAGTGTGCAGGCGATGGTTCAAGACCTGCGCAACCTTCTGCTCAGCATGACAGCCGCGGATCCCGACGTGACGGTCTTCGTTGGTTCTATCCCACCCGTGCGGGTCGGGCAGCAGTCGCAGGCGCGGGCTGACACGGTCGACGCCTACAATGACGCAATGCCTGCGCTCATTGAAGAACTGGTTGCGCTGGGGCTCGATGTGGTCTTCGTCGACATGCGGGGCCTGACGCCCGACGACATCACGGCGCCTCCGCTCGACAGCGGCTTACATCCGACGGCCGAAGGTTACGAGAAGATCGCCGCCTACTGGCTGCAGGCGCTGGAGCAGCATTTCGGCCTGGACGATGGGGGCATCGGCAGCGACCGCGACACCTTCATCAGTATCGAAAACCTGACCGGCTCAGCCTTTGACGATCGGCTGGCCGGAAATGATGGGACCAATACACTGGAAGGCGGTGACGGGAGCGATGTGCTCGAGGGACGCGGCGGCGCCGACGTGCTGATCGGCGGGACCGGCGCTGACGTAATGATCGGCGGCGCGGGCAACGACGTCTATTATGTCGACAGTTCCGGCGACAGCACGATCGAGGAGGCCGGCGGGGGCATCGACGAGGTGCACGCCTATGTCGACTGGACGCTTCCCAAACACGTTGAGAACCTGTTCTTGCGGTCGGCGGCCGGTCTGGCTGGCGTCGGCAATGCCGGAGCCAATACCATTATCGGCAACAGCGGCGCGAACAGGATCGAAGGACGCGATGGTGATGACACTCTCGACGGACGCGGTGGCGCGGACCGTATCATCGGCGGTACCGGCAACGACACCCTGACGGGCGGCACGGGCGACGACACATTCGTCTTCGCGATCGGCGACGGCCAGGACGTCATCACCGATTTCAACCTTTCGGGAAACGATGTCCTGGAAATCTCCGGTTACCAGAGCTACAGCGAGCTCCGCCAGATGGGGGCCGACACGCTTGTCGTCTTCTCTGCCAGCGACAGTCTACTCCTCAAGGGGGCCAATAGCGCTTCACTGAGCGCCCAGGACTTCGTCTGGGCGGATGGGTCCGGTGGCGACCAGCCCCCGCCGGGTGCGATCGTCGGCGGTGCGGGGAACGATACGCTTGTGGGCGGCAGCGGCGCAGACCAACTCTACGGCATGGGCGGAAACGATGTGCTCGATGGAAGGGCCGGTGCCGATAGGCTCGTCGGCGGGATCGGCAACGACGTCTACTACGTCGAGAACATCGGCGACGAGACCCTTGAGGAGCCGGGCGGCGGGATCGATGCAACCCATGCCTACGTCAACTGGACGCTGGCGGACAACATGGAAACGCTCTACCTGCGCTCGGCCGCCGGGCTGAATGGCCGGGGCAATGCGCTTGCAAATACCATGACCGGCAACAGCGGCGCCAACGCGCTCGAGGGGCTCGCCGGCGACGACATCCTGGACGGGCGCGGCGGGCATGATAGGCTCACCGGCGGAACCGGTGATGATAGTCTGGCGGGCGGGACGGGTAATGACGTCTTCGTCTTCGCCGCTGGCGACGGTCGCGACACGATTAGCGACTTCGACCTTTCAGGCGACGATCTGATGGAGATATCCGGCTATGTCGGCTATCAGGAGCTGCGCCAGATCGATGGCGACACGCTCGTCGTGCTCTCCGGCAGCGATACGCTCCTGTTGAAAGGCACGCTTGTGGCGAGCCTGTCGAGCAGTGATTTCTTCTTTGCATAGCCGCGTCTGAATTCCCCAAATTAATGAGGGTTGCTAATCCTTTTGGGCTACCCACAATCCTGCTGGCCTTAAAATCGTCCATCGAACGACTTATTCGATCGGGGCACTGGAGGCTAGCAATGCGTCAGACTTGGCTCGACGTGGCCAAGGGCGTGGGCATCGTTCTCGTCGTCCTGGCCCACGTCCTGACCCACAGCAAATGGCAATGGGCACCCGAGGTCTTTTTTGCGATCTCGTTGTTCTATATGCCTTTTTTTTTCGTGATCTCGGGATATCTCTTCACCGCGTCCGACCGACAGACCCTGCTCTCCAAGCGAGTACGTGGTCTCATGATCCCGTATATCGCCTTTCTCGGCCTCCTCATCGCGGGCATGCTGCTCGTCGACCTCCTTCACGGCGAGATACCGGCTCCCTGGCAAGTCAGGGAACTGATGACCAACGCCGCTTGGGGTGGACGAAACCTTACCCGCGAACTCGGTGTCTTCTGGTTCGTGAGCTGCCTCTTTGCGACCCAGCTTCTCTACAATGAGGTTGCGCTGCTGACCAAAAGGCCCACCGATCCTGTGATGCTGATCTTCGTGGCAGGCGCTGTCGCCCTTGCTTATGTCATCCAAACCTCCTGGCCGGATATCCGCTCGCCTCTTGCCCTCAGCAATGTGCCTCTCGCCATCGGCGCCTTCTGGTTCGGGCACCTGCTGCGTGAAGAGAGGCTGGGCGCCATTGCGATTGTCCTGGCTGCTCTTGCCGTTTTCGGCATCTCGAGTGCCGCTGCCTTGGCAGGCTCCGACTTTACCTTCAGCATGAAGAACACCAAATTCGGACCGCCGATCCTCGGCCTATTGCTCGCGCTTGCCATCTCCGCGACCCTGCTCGGCCTCGTACGCCTGGTCACGCGTGGTCTTACTGAGCCGATGGCGCCGGTCGCTGAACTCGGCAAGGCTTCACTGGTCATCATGTTCGCTCACCAATTCGTGCATTTCACTTTGCGCGAATCGGGACTGACCTCGGATATTCCGCTGATTGTTCTTTCGGTCGGACTACCCTATCTCCTCTATCGGCTGCTGAAGACGTCGGCGGTTCTGTCACCCTGGTTCCTCGGGCAGGGATCGCTGTCGCTCAGTATCGACCGAATGCGGCGGACACTCGCCAGCCGCGCGAGATGAGATTGGCGGCGGCGAGGTTCGCGATTGCGGGCAACAATCGCAACCTGGGGTGGATTGCTCTTGACCTTCGCACCGCTTTGAGCAAGATTGTGCAGCGCACAAGGTCAGCGGCGGGCGCTTGGCTGCCGTTTGCCTCCGATGGCACCAGATGCCTCGACTCAGCAGGGGAACGAACCGGATGTTTCGGGAGATGCCTGTTTACAAGAAACTGATTGCCCTCGGTGCGATCCTCCTCACCTTCGTCGGCGTTCTCGATGCGCTCGCCAACCTGCCCGTCGTCTCGGGCTGTTCGTTCTACGGCAAATGCGCCTTGCGCGACGCCTCGACGCCGCCGACGGACCTCGGCACCGATCCGGTGGCGCAATGAGCAGCCCGGAAAAAGCGGCACTCATCGTGTATGACGGCGAGTGCGTGTTCTGTCAGAATTACGTGCGCTTCTTGCGGCTGCGCGAAACCGTGGGTCCGGTCGAACTACTCGATGCCCGCTCAGGCGATCCGCGCGTCGCGGCTTTTCAACGTGAAGGCTATGATCTGAACGACGGCATGCTCTTCGTCTTCGACGATCGCGTCCATCACGGAGACGAGGCCGTCAATCTGCTGGCAATCCTCAGTTCCCCGTCTTCACTGTTCGGCCGACTCAATCGCGTGATCCTTTCAAGCCGGGTGGCCGCGCGGCTGATCTACCCCGTGCTCAAGCTTGGGCGCCGCATCACGCTTCGTCTGCGCGGTCGGCCGCTTATCCCCGCCGATCTCGATCGCTCGCCCGAACGGGGCTGGTGACCCGAAACGGACTGCGGGCGACGTGCAGTCGAGTCATGGCAGCACTTCGCCGGGATAAACACCCCAGATGTCCTGCTGCCTGACATAGCCGCTCCACCCGCCGTTCTTTCCTGAGACACGGCACCAGGTGCCACTGCAGGACCGCAGACGAACGACAAGTCCCGTCTGCAATCGAGCGGCGACGGGCGCAATCGACGAAGCATGATCGCGCATGGGAACGTAGCCCTCTTTCCAAGGAGCGATCGCACCGGTCCGGCGACCCGACAGCAGTCCGTGATACATCCACCCGACCGTGCCGTCCTGATCCCTCACTTTTCGCCAATTGCCATATTCGGCAAAGATCTCCAGCGGTAGACCGGGCGAAAGGTATACCCATTTCACCATGTAGTCCGTTCCGGGCCCGACGCGCATGTTTGCACGCTGGGCGCCGAGCGAGACGTAGCGAGGTAGGGGCAGACCCGTTACGCGGCCTGTAATGGGAGTGGCACTCGCAGGTACGGCGGAGATGGCAGCAAGGAATAGGAAAACAAACACTCTGAACAAGGCTGTCACTGGGCAATCAAGGATTTGGTGTCAGGCAACGGCACGTCCCCGAGCGGGACGAGGAGAGGGTGCCTCAGTTTGTTAGCGCGGTTGGGGGCTTCAGAACACGGCTGGTGACGTGGTGTCAATGCTCACAGTCCACAGGTGCTTCAGCTTCGGTGCGGTGAATTGCGGCGCGGGCAAGTCGTGCAGGTTCCAGTCGGCTCGGCCCGCACCTGGTTTGGTCCAGGCAGACGTGTGGCTCAAAGCCGGTGTCCTGCATCGGGCGACGAGCCTCAATGCGTGCAAACCTTCGGCCGCGAGAAGTCCACCAGCTTGAAGATCAGCAGCTTGCGCTCGAGGAGGTTCGGCATTTCGTCGGCGAGGCTGGCCGCCGTCGCCCGTGTGACGATGGCGCCGTCCTTCTCGTAGGTCACCCATGCTTCCGGCTTCCAGCGGAGCCACAGCTTCAGATCATGCAGGATGTGATGGTTGCCGGCCTGCGACTGACGCACCCAGAATTCCTTCGAGGAATCGACGACCTTCACGACCTCGTTCTGATAGTCGAAGAGATAGGGCGGCTTGGTGAAGAGCAGGTGGTTGGTCCGGCCGGCCTCCGTGTGCAGGTTGCTGAACATGTTGATCGAGCTTTCCGTCTTCAGCCCGACATAGGGCGAAAGGCAGGAGAGGAAGAACAGGCCGGGCACCACATAGATCCAGGCGGGCGCGCGCGGCGCGGCAACATTCTCGCAAGGCAGGTTTTCGAGCGCCACATAGGTGAGCACGACCATGGCCGCTCCGCCCACGACCGCCCACACGAGGATCCAGACGGAATGGACGACCATTTCGAAGGAGCGCTCCGGGAAGACAAGAGTCAGGAGCATGACGATGGCCGCCGCAATGAGCATGAGAGCGAGACCCGGGAAGATCGTCCCGATCCGCCCGTAGTTCTCGCGTAGCCTGTTGGCCACCTTCAGCGAAATGCCATAGAGCATATGGCTCGCGGGCTTTGGGATGCTCAGCACGTAGAGCGCGAAGACCAGGCTGGAAAAGTCCATATACCAGGAATAGGCGGAAATCGGGATAATATAGTGGAAGACCAGCGCCAGGATGAAGCCCACGGCGAAATAGCGCTTCCAGTAAAGCGATATGATGGCGATCCCCTCGATGATGAAGGTCGCGTAAATCGCCAGATATCGGCCGAACAAGTTGTCCTCTAGGCCGAACGGTCGGGCGAGCGGCACGTAAAGCCCCACCGCGCAACTGACGGTGGGATCGAGAAAGTCCGTGTTAATCTTGTGGAAGATGCCGTAGAAATACATGATCGCGAGCAGAGCGCGGGCAACGATGCGTACCTGGTCGTAAAGGGCAACGCGGTCGATCGGACCGCGACCGGCCCTCAGGTACAGCACGGCGGCGCTGAGCAGGATTGCGCCGTCCATAACGGCGGTAATCGTCTTGTTGTTGGACGCAACCGGCAGGCGAAGGGCGAATAGTGCCACCGTTGCCCCGGCAAGAGCGACGAGAACCCAGGTACGACGCGGGTACAGGAAAAGCAGGAGGCTGAACAGGACGATCGCCCACGCGAGCGCCATATAGATCTGGCCCTTGTAGCCGATCAGCCCGTAGGTGTCGCCGGCGATGCTGAAGATTGCGGCCATGGCCCAGAAGGGCGTGAATGCGGTCAGACCGTCGTAGCTGTAGGCCAGTTCTCTGATGTTGGTGGCCTTGCCGCGGCCTATATTCCAGAAAGGTATCGCATCTGCCGTCATCATGAGTTCCACTTCAAGTGACCGTGGGTTGTCCGAACGCGGAACGCAGCCAAGGCTTGGCGCAGGCAGTCCAAAGTGCATGCGCAGCCATGCGGTGCGTCACGACAGTGTCGCCGTCCGGCGCGGCTGCCGCGTATTGGGAAAATTGCCCGGTCCTTATGTCTCCCGCTTTTCATCTTCGACGTGACTCGCCACCGGCGAAAAACCTTCCGGAGAGGTGTGCCCTTGACAGTCCGCGGCTGGGTTTGGGTCTAGCCTATGCTGCAACGAAAAATTGTAAACAGCCTATCTGCCACCATTGAATTCGTGTGTCAATTACGTGGGAGCGCCCCTCGCCGGCTGTCGACGACGAGCTACCTAGCCGCTGGACATGCTACGGTCAGTACGACCTATGGTTCAGTTGCGGCGAATCTACTACGCATGATGCTGTGTTGCAACATGGATTGTGCGGCGCATCAGAGGTTGTGTATTTCTGTTGCGCTGCAAAAAATATCTCGTTATTGCAGGTGCTCGTGGAAACCGGGAATGAGGGTAGGGACTTGGACGCCAGCCCATTCGATCCGCCCGAGGGTTCGCTTCGCAGGTCCGTCGGCCGCGGCGCCGTCGCAACCGGCATCGCACAAGCCCTCAAAGTCGCGACCCAGATCCTGTCTGTCATCGTTCTTTCCCGTCTGCTGTCGCCTGAGGATTTCGGTATTGTCGCCATGTGTGCGCCGGTGCTCGCCTTCATCGCGCTCTTTCAGGATTTCGGCCTGACGCAGGCCACCGTGCAGAAACACGCGATAACGCATGATGAGGTGAACTACCTCTTCTGGGTCAATGTTGCCGTCAGCACGGCGCTCGCCTGCCTGATGGTCGGTGCGGCGCCGCTGATCGCTCGCTTCTATGGCGAGCCGCGGGTCGGCCCGCTGATTGCTGCCATGGCCGTGCAGATCGTCGCTTACGGCCTGGGCGCCCAGCATCTCGCCCTCCTCAACCGACGCATGGCCTTCGGTCGTCTCGCATTGATTGAAGTCGCAAGCGCCGTCGCCGGCTTTTCTGCTGCGGTCGCCTGGACGCTGATCGACCGGTCCTATTGGGCGCTTTACGCGGGCACCCTCACGAGCTCCCTGCTGCCGAGCCTTTGCTACTGGGCGAATTCGCATTGGCGCCCGGGCGTGCCGCGAAAGGTCCAGGGAATCGGCGCGCTGCTCAATTTCGGCGCCGGCATTACCGGATTCAATTTCGCCAATTTCTTTGCCCGCAATCTCGACAACATCCTCATCGGTCGCTACTGGGGCAATACGGAGCTTGGCCTTTACGACCGGGCCTACAAGCTTCTCCTGTTCCCCCTGAGCCAGATCGCAAACCCGCTCTCGAAAGTGATGGTGCCGGCGCTCTCACGCCTATTGGGCGAGCCCGACCGCTACCGCAGCGCCTATCTCCGCGTGATCCCCTTGATGCTGGTCGTCGCGCTGCCGGGGGTGGCGACCGCCGTGGCGACTGCCGATCGGCTCATTCCTTTCGTGCTCGGCGAACAATGGCGGGAAAGTGCCCACATCTTCCAGGCGCTCGGCTTTGCCGGCCTGCTGCAGCCTCTCAACAATCCGGCGGGCTGGCTGTTCATCAGCCAGGGCCGGTCCGGCGACTTCATGCGTTGGGGAATTGTCACCGCCGCAACCTCCGCCCTGGCCTTCATCATCGGCTTGCCTTATGGGGCGCTCGGTGTTGCGGTCGTTTATGCCGCGAGCGAATATTTGCGAACGCCCTTCCTCTGGCTCTATATCGGCCGAAAGGGTCCCTTGGGCGCCCGGGACATGGTCCGCGCCGCGGGCCCTTTCCTTCTTGGGGCGCATATCGCGCTTGCCGCCCTGTGGCTGGTGCGGTCGCATCTGCCCGATCAGGCGATCGTCGCCATCGCAGGTGCGGCGATGCTTTCATACGCGGTGACGGTTGCCGTGGCGCTTCTCTTCCCCTACGGCCGCCGTTCGCTGCGCGAGGCGCTCGATCTCCTGCCAAAGAGAAGAAGCGGCCAAAGCTGAGAGAAGCTATCGCATGTCTCCTTACAGCGCCGCGCGTCTATTCAGACGCTTTCAGACGCGCAAAGGTTGCTGCAACTCGTTAATCTGCGCATCGAGCTTTCCGAAAATCGGGTACAATACTTGGCCGATGCGCGAGATTGGGCGGAACATGCAGCAGTTTGAAGGTCTCTGCACGTAACTGAACTCGCCGTTCAGGCCGGCTTCCTGACCTTGCTCTTCAATGCATTGTAGCCTCTTTCCCCGAGCATCGCGCGGGCCGCTGCCTTCAGCAGCGCGTGCCTACCCTCTGCCGTCTTCGCCTGGTTCAGCCGCTCGCGCACCAGGGCCGATGCGGGTGTGATGATCTCGTGCGTCTCCACGCAAAGGACCGGCTTGCCTGAGACCTTCGCGATGTTGACGGCCTGGCCGTGTTCGCTTTCGATGAACAGGACGGCATTCGAGCGCCGGTAGACCTCTGCCTTGAAGCGGCCGTGTGCGGTGAGGCGCTGGCGCTCTTCCTTGCTCGGCAGGTCGAGCATGACGAGCTCGTCGTACTCGATGCCCCGCTTCGCCAGCCAGGCCTCCGTCTCGGAGCGATATTTCTCCAGCCGGCTGGTCACCAGAGAGGCGATCTTGCGCGTCGGTACGTAGAGAGGGTGTGCTTCCGCGAGAAAGCGAAGATAGGCGGGGCCGTCATCGTTTTCGTCGTTCGTCGGGTCGAGGCACAGAACGCCGTCGATATCGACGCAGCTCTGCCCAAGGAACTTGTGGTGCATGAAGTTCCATTGGAACAATCGCGGTTGCTGGACGAGCTCGAACACGAAGTCGGTCTCCTCGTAACGCTCGTAGCTGCCGTAAACGGCGGCGAAGATCAGCCGGTCGCGCGGAATGCCCGCCGCTGCCGCCTTCACCCTTGCCTCCCTCATGGCACTGCCGCCATTGATGCTGTCGTCGAGGATGAGGATCCTTCGCATTTCGGCCATGCTGCGTCCGAGCGCGGCGGAACGCTTGGTGATCCCGCTCGAGAAAATCTTGCCGGCGACGAAGCTGTCGAGATCCGTCATCTGGATATTTGCCGTCAGGCTGAGGAGGTTGGCGGCCAACATGCCGCTACGCGGGATGCCGACGACCAGATCGATATCGCCGGGCAGGCGATGCAGGTTTCTGGCAATCGTGGCATTCATGTCGGCGATCGATCGATACTGCATCTCGTTGCACCTCTGAGTGGTATTTGCGGCCACGCTAAGCCGATTCGAAATTTGCAAATGGGTTTACGCAGTGCTGGCTCCCGGCATAGGTGATGGGATCGTCCGGCCCGCGCCGCCATGCATAGTCGGTCAAAAGATGAAAATCGGCGAGCAGCAGGCGTTCGAACCGCTCCAGACGGTGCGCGGGATCGTCGGGCAGGAGAGGCCGCGCCACGTCTGCGATGTGTAGCCTTTCGAACAGCGTCGTCGCGTCTGCCAGTTTCGCCGTCGGGAAATCCCATGGGTTGCGTCTTTGGAACTCTAACACAAAAGCGCGCAAGTGGTCGTCCGTGATATTGAGCTTGCCGAGGTATCGCTCGAGCGTAGCGCGAGCCGTGTCCAGATCCGAAAAGGATCGCATGGCGGCATAGGCAAGGCCGGTCGATGCGAGCCCGCCAGCAGCAAGCGCGAGCACGGTGCGCCTCGAAACTCCCCTCATTCTTCCCTCCTTCACGCGATGTGACTGGCGGCTCTCAGAGAGAGTGCCGCCGCGGTCAGGCTCGGATTGGCGCAAGAGCAACTGGGAAAGGTGCTCGTGCCGACGATCACAAGGTTGCGGAATTCGTGATGAACCAGGCCCCGGTCGACGACGGAGTCGCTTCGATCCCGGCCCATGCGAAGCGTCCCCTGGACATGCGATTCCGTGCCGCGGATGCCGCGATCCATGATCTTCTCCACTGGCAGCGGCGCCAGAACTTCGGGCAGCTTCTCCAGCGCCCGCGCCATGCCCGCGACCGCATAATCAGCCGCTCCCTTGTAGTTGATGAAGGCGTTTTCGCTCTCGTCGAGACTGACGAAGTTCTCCGCTTCCAACAGGTCTTCGGTGACGATCACAAGCGGTAGGGTCTGGCGCAGCCGGCCCTTTTCGGCCCGCAAGCCATGCTGCCAGCGATTTTCGAAATAGACGAGCGCGGCGCCTTGTTTCGACCGGTGTTCTCCGTCATAGAGGCCGAAATTCAGGCCCGTGGTGATCGTACTGCCATCGAAATTATCGACGCCATCGAGATAGGCCTCGAGGTTGCGGCCATAGGATTCGTGCAGGCCGCGCCCCACGAATTCGCCGCCAAGGCCGGACCTGAGCATGATCGCTGCGCTCTGGATTCCATTGGCGCCGAGCACGAAGAGATCGCCGGTGACCACATGCTCCGTGCCGCCATGGCGGAACGTCACCGCCCGGACGGAACCGGCGGAATGGTCCAGCCGGCGCACTTCCGAGCCGAGGCAAACGGATATGTCCGGGTGCTCGAACACATGCATCAGTCCGTTGTTCGCGGTGAATTTTGCATCCGCCGGGCAGAGCCAACAGCGAAGCGAGGCGCAGCAGGCCGATCGCGTTTCCGTCGCGACACGCGCACGCGCCGTCGGCATGACAAAATGCCGATCCGGCTGGGCCGCCTTCATCAGGCGATCCGGCGTCGACATGCGATGCGGCGGCTGCGGGAAGGGCCTTGATCGCGGCATGATCGCGGCCATGTCAGGATCGCCCGATATGGACATGACCGTTTCCGCCTCGCAATAAAACGGCTCGAGGTCTTCATAACCGATCGGCCAATCCTGGCCGACTCCGTAAAGGCTCTTCAGCCGAAAATCATTCGGATGCAGCCGGGGCGTCTGTGCGAACCAACAGTTCGTTCCGCCGCCAAGTCCGATCGTATAATTCCACGGCTTTGTCGCGTTGCTGCTATAGGTCTGCTCGTCCTTGAGGTCGGTATTGGCCCCATGTTCGAGCTGCCACGCATGCGAATTGTGGCGCCCCCACTCGAGGAGGAGAATGCGCGCTCTGCGTCGTTGGAGAAAACCGTGCAGGAAAAAGGCCGAGCCAAAGCCGGAGCCGATCACGATAACGTCGAAATGCTCTCCGGCGATTTTGTCTGGGCGGATTTCCAGGACCATTGACTAGCCTTCTCTTAATCTCGGAGCGCACTCGGTTTTATTGGATCACCGCCAACCTCATCTAGGCTAAGCCGTGCGGGCAAGCGTGGGAGCGGGCCGCCAGCTGATTCACGTCCCCCGGCTATTTCAGTTGCTCCGCGTCAAGCAGGCCGCCGTGACCGATTTGGCAATGATACGCAAATCGTTGAAGAACGACCAGGTCTCGACGTAACGCCGGGTGAGGGTCGGCCGATGCGCGGGGGCGTTCTCCTCGCTCGCGCCCGCCCGCCATGGCCCCGTCATTCCCGGCCGTGATTCCAGGTAGAACTCCCCGGCGCTTCCGATGAGTTCAGATGCCCCCGGTGCAACCGGCCGTGGCCCGACGAAGCTCATGTCTCCGCGAAGGACATTGATGAACTGCGGCAGGTCGACGAGCCCGAGTCGTGTGAGCACCGCACCGACCGGAGTAAGGCGCAAAGCGTGTTCTGCGTGTTCGGCCGGGCGGTGCGACTGTGGGCTCGTCGGCCCGGCTTCCCCCTCGGCCGTCGTGGTGCGGAACGTCAGGCAGGTAAAGATTGAGCCGCCGCGCCCGACCCGAAGATGTCTTTGCAGCGCGGGCCCACCGTCGGAAAACATGACCAGGCAGGCAAGCAGAACGAGCAAAGGGGCCAAGAAGACAAGTCCCAGGGAAGCGCCGCCGATGTCGAACCCACGCTTCGCAAGTCTGTCGACAGGGCGCTTTTTTCTTGCGGCGGTGCGTTGGAAATTGCGGTTGTCTGACCAGACAGAATCCTTCATGGCACAACCTCTAGAGGTGGTAAAGTGAAGCATGCACCTTAGCAAAATACTACCGCATTGCAACATACGAGTGAAAGTTTTTATGACTTCGCGGGGCTACTTTTCAGGAGCATTGCACGAAGCGGTCGCCTGCGTGCTTCTCCCGCGGTCGCGGCTGCCCGCGCAATTCCCGGATTTGAGCGCGTGGAGATCCTTTGCCAATGCCGCTGGCATGTGGTCGTGGTGCGGGTTATCTGTATGACGTCAGCGATACGTGAGATTAATATGAGCCGCCGGCCCGTCGAACCCCATCACTTCTGGCGCGATCGGGCGCTTCCCTTTCTGGAGGCGCGCCAGATCGCCGATGGGCGCAATGCCTGCTATGGCGTGCACAGCCATCCAACCTTTTCAATCGGCGTGGTGACGGCCGGACGGAGCAGCTACCGGAATGGATGCCTGCGGCACGAAGTCATGGCGGGCACGGTCGTACTCATGAATCCGGAGGAGGCGCATGCCTGCAATCCGCTCAAGGGATCGCCCTGGGCCTATCGCATGCTCTACGTGGATCCACACTGGCTGGCCGACCAGAACGAGGCTGCGGAGTTTCGGCCCTACGCTGCGGCGACGAGCGCGGACCCTGATGTCTATCGCCGCCTCGACGGCTTGTTCGACGTGCTCTTCGACATAGATGCGGAGACGCTCGCCAAGGAATGTGCGGCGGCCGCCTTCTTTGCCGAGCTGCATGGCTGCCTGGAGCGCATCGACGCGCGCGTGCTGCCGGCACATCCGAACCTGGCGCGTGCCGCTGCCTTTATCAGCGACAATTGCACCAGCCGGCTGCGGCTGAAGGACATCGCCGACGTCTCGGGGCTTTCTCCGAGCTATCTGGTCCGCGCCTTCAGGGCCCGCTATGGGATGACGCCGCACGCCTATCAGGTCAACCGACGCATCCGGTTCGGCCAGAGCGAATTGCGCCGCGGCAGGCCAATCGTCGACGTGGCCCTGTCGGCGGGCTTTGCCGATCAGGCGCATTTCCAGCGGGTCTTCAAACAGCATGTGGCGACGACGCCGCGCCGATATGCACAGGCGTGGCGCTCATCCAATCATCCTCCGAGGGCCAGGTAGGCAGCGCTGAGCGCGAGCAGCGCCGCCATCGCCCGATTGAAGGCCCGCACGCGCCGGGCGTCGTCGAGATAATGGCGCAGGCGGGCGCCGGCATAGGCCCAGGCGGCGATCGAGGCATAGCAGATCGCAAAGTAAAGTGCGGCGAACAAGCAGATCCGCAAGGTGCCGCCGCCCGTTCCAAAGGCGCCCATGCCGGCAATCGCCGCGATCCAGGCTTTCGGGTTGAGCCATTGTTGGGTGAAGCCGGCCGCGATCGACGGCGGCTGCGTCGCGAGGCCCGCCGATGTCCGCCCGTCGGAGACCCAAAGGTTCCATGCCAGATAGAGAAGGAAAGCCACGCCGGCGCCGCCGATGAGACGGGTTGCACCCGGCCATCGCAGCAGCACTTCCGCAATGCCGAAACCGCCGAGGAGCAGGAGCGCCGTGAAGCCGACCGTCGCGCCGGTGACGTGCCGCAGGCTTGCGCGGAAACCGTGATGCAGACCGGTCGTGAGCGCAACGATGTTGACCGGCCCGGGCGAAATCGAGGCGGCAAGGGCGAAGGAGGACATGGAAAGATAGAGCGCAAGGGACATCGGCATACCTATCGCAACAACGGCAGGTCGCCTGTCAGCGAGCGCACCAGCGCGGCCGGCCCGTGAAGGCAGAGGCCGAGATAGCGCAGATCGTCACGCCGCATACGACCGATGCGGATTTCATAGGCCTGATAGTCCTTCGCCCGCTGTGCCGCCTCCGTCACATCGACGAGACACAGACCGGCGGGCTCGTTCGAGGCGGCACGGCCACGTAGTGCCGCGAGGCCGTTGGCATCCGACATCAGGATCGGCATGACGATTGTCGTGATCCCCTCATGGCGAATGCCGTCGGCGTCGTGGACCGCATGCCCCACGAGATCAGGCCGATCGCGGCCGAGCGTCATCGCCAATATGGCGGCGGTATTGGCGATCAGCCCGCGCGGCAGGTTTTGGTCGATTACGAAAGCGCAACGGGTCACGGATGGTCCTCAAGCATTGTCCTCGGGACTGCCGGAATAGGGACGAAGGGCCGGCGCGGTATTGAAGGAAATTGCCCTTGAACGGCTCCAGAATTGGCTGGTTGCCGGAAGCAACCTACGCACGTCAAGGGCCGCCGACTTCGCCGCTTGGATGAATGCACGCAATGCGGGTTGTAGTCCACATTGCGAACAATCATCCATATTGCGCATCCAAGGCTCGGCGTGTTCGAGAATGCAGCGCTTTATTAATCTCCACTCACATATGTCTAATGCGCTGCGGCCCCCAGTATCGGAGATGCGGGGCCGGTGATGCACAGGCTTTCTACCCGCCCGAATGAATTGTGCGGCCATTCCAATGCCGACCGGATGCATGAAACCTCCCGTCGCCGCTGCCGTCAGGAGAACCTGCGTGAAGTTGCGATCCCCCTCGCCAAAAGCGTCACTCAGGAGAGGCCAGGACTTGTCGCGTGGGCGAGCGAGATTGTTGCGGCGGAACGGGGAGGAAGGCCGGAGCGGCGTCTCCGCCTGCGCGGAGGCGTCACCAGGATCGGAATACGTCGCGATTGCGCAGGACGTTGCCTTGCTCCTGGGCCTCGGCGATCGCGATGATGTCGTCGCGCTACTTGCCGGATTGCGACGATCCTTGCGGGAAGGGGGCGATGTAAGCGTCACTGTCAGTCTCGCTGCCGATGGAGGCAAGGAGATCGCGTTGGAATTCAAGCGATCCGCGCCCGGCGAGGCAGGTGCATCGCTCCTCGCTCGAAACGGCGTCACCCACGATCAAGCCGGGCGCAGTCAGGGCGGCGATCCCTTCGAATCCCTGCTCGAGGCGCTTCCCGTTCCTGTCTTCTACAAGAACCGGCAAGGACGCTATATGGGCTGCAACCAGGCTTTCGAGAATTTCCTTGGCGGTACAAGGGATCAAATCATCGGGAAAAGCGTCTTCGATATCAGTCCTCAGGATCTCGCGGAGACGTATTCGGCACAGGATGCGGCTCTCTTCAGAGAGGGTGGCATCCAGCAATACGAATCGACGGTCTCGACCGCTGGCGGTGACCAGCGCGACGTCGTCTTCAACAAGGCCGTCTTTACCAACGAACAAGGTGAGCCGGCCGGTTTGATCGGCGCCATGCTGGACATCACCGAGCGCAAGCAGACGGAACAGAAGCTCAAGCAAGCGCTGGAATTTGCCGAAGGGGTGGTCGCAGCCATTCCCGACATCCTGTTCGAGGTGGACCTGGAAGGACGTTACCTCCAGGTCTGGACGAAGAACCCGGAACACCTGGCCCAGCAAAGGGAGACGCTGCTCGGCAGGACGATCGGAGACGTCCTGCCGCCGGACCAGGCCGCCATTGCCATGGAGGCCATTCGCGAGGCGGATGAAGGCGGTGCCTCCTATGGCAGCTGTCTGCGCATCATGCTGCCGAGCGGAGAGACGCGCTGGTTCGAGCATTCCGTGGCGAAGAGGCCCACGACCGACCCATCCGCGAGTACCTTCCTCGTGCTGTCGCGTGACGTCACCGAGCGCAAGCGAGCGGAAGAGGCGGTCAACGAAGTGCGCACGCAGCTTCTCGGCGTGCTCCAGACTATTCCGGACATCGTGTGGTTGAAGAGCATCGAGGGCGCGTATCTTCTGTGCAACCACGCATTCGAACGATTGTTCGGCTACGCGGAAGCGGACATTGTCGGTAAGACGGATTACGATCTGTTCGACGCTGAAAGGGCGCAATTCTTCCGCGAAACGGATAGAGCGACTGTCGATGCCGGTCGCATCATCGTCGAGGAGGAATGGGCCACGCACAGGGATACCGGCGAGCGCATCCGCCTCGAAACGCGAAAGGTGCCGGTACTCGGTCCCGACGGCCAGGCAACGGCGATCCTTGGCGTTGCGCGCGACATTACGGAGTTGAATGCGTCGCGCCAGAAGATCCACCAGATGGCCTTCTACGATCCGCTCACCGCCTTGCCGAACCGAGCGCTTTTCAACGACCGCCTCCGGCAGATGATCGCCGATGCCTCCTCGAACGACCGGCGGTCGGGCGTGATGCTCATCGATATCGATCATTTCAAGGCGGTCAACGACACAATGGGGCATCCCGTGGGGGACGAGTTGCTCTGCCAGGCCGCCGAGCGGCTCAAGGCGAGCGTGCGCGATCGCGACACCGTTGCGCGGCTCGGCGGGGACGAGTTCGCGATCCTGCTGCCGGAAATCCGGCAGGAAGAGGATATCAGCCGTATCGCCGGCAGGATGCTGGAAAAGTTCAACGAGCGCTTCCTGCTCGACGGCAAGGAGGTCTTCGTCTCCTGCAGCATCGGCATCGCGTTCTATCCCGACGACAGCACAGATGCCGATGATCTGGTGAAATATGCCGATTCCGCCATGTACTTGGCGAAGCGCTCCGGCCGTAACGACTTCCGCTTTTATTCCAAGGACCTGACGGCCAGCGCCGAAGAGCGGCTCACGCTCGAATCGGAACTGCGGCGCGCTATCGAGCGCGGCGAACTGGAGTTGCACTACCAGCCGAAGGTGCATCTGCAGAACGGCACCATCTTCGGCTCGGAAGCCCTGCTTAGATGGCGCCACCCGAAGAGGGGGATGATCCCCCCGGATCAGTTCATCCGAATAGCCGAAGAGACGGGGTTGATCACCGAACTGGGGCATTGGGTGCTGCGCGAGGCCTGCGAGACCGCCACCGAGCTGAACGCCGACGGTCTGCCGCTGCACAAGGTGGCGATCAACCTCTCCGCCAGGGAGTTCCAGTGCCAGGACCTGTCAAAGACGGTCGCCGACTGCCTGGAAATGACCGGCTGCCGTGCGGAATGGATCGAAATCGAAATAACCGAGAGCCTGCTTCTCAACGAGAAGGACGGGACGCTGGAGACCCTTTCGAGGCTGCGGTCCATGGGGATTTCCATCGCCATTGACGACTTCGGTACCGGCTATTCGGCGCTGAATTATCTCTCGCGTTATCCGATCGACACGCTCAAGATCGACCGGTCGTTCATCAACAGCACCAACAAAAGCAGTGCCGAGCTGGTGAAGGCCATCCTGTCGATTGCCCGATGCCTCGGTCAGAATGTGGTTGCGGAAGGCGTCGAGACCGTCGGGCAGGCGGCGTTTTTGGCGGCGAACGGATGCGAGGCCGCCCAAGGTTTCCTCTATAGCAGACCTCTGCCGAAGAGCGAGATCATGAGACTGCCGCGGCGTGTTGGCGACACTGGCCTGACGGTCTGACGCGAGCGGACTTGCCCGCTCCCAAGCGCCGTGCGTCATTGGACGCCCAAACGAGGCTATAGTCTTTCGATCTACGCATCGCGCTTTCGGACGCAATTTCATGATGCCGCGCGTTCAAGCACGCCGCCGGCTTTGCGCCAATGGACCCGGCTTATTCGTGCTGATCGCCCGCCAGGCCGTATCTTTCAAAGAGACGTTGCTGCGTGCCGTCGGCGATGATCTTGTCGAGGCTCTTTTGCATTCGGCCGATCAACGCGTCGGGGACGGAGGGATTGCATGCGATCGAATAGACATCTTCGGCGAGGACCAAGGCGGATTCGATCGGCTGACCCTCGCGCGTGAGCCTGTCGTAATATTTCTCCGAGATCGGCATCAGGTCGATCCGGCCCGTCATCAGCTTCTTGAGCGTCAGTTGCAGATCCGTGGCGAGATCGATGCGCGGAAACCCGTTCTGCTCGAGGATGGTCTGGGTGAAGTCGTCACGCTGCGTTCCAACCCGGAAAGCCTTCGCCTCTTCCAGACTTTTCGGATTGGCCTGCGAGCCGGCCTTGCGGATCAGGACGGTGCGGCTTGTCAGAAGGGGCTCGACCCATTTGAAGCGCCGATCGCGCTCCTGATTATGAACGGTCGTGAAGACGCAATGCATCTGGTGGTTTTCGGCGAGAAAAAGCGCCCGCGCCCACGGCATCATCTCCATCGTGTGATCGATGCCCGCGTCCGACATCAACAGTCTCACCTGGTCGACGGAGGCGCCCTTATAAGTGTCACCTTCTCGATAGTTGAAGGGCGGATAGGATTCCGTCACCATTTTCAGCTCGGCAGCTTGCGCCGCGAGCGGGAGGAGAGCCGCAAGCAGGGAGAGAAACCGTTTCATCCTATGGTCCTTGGCAAAGCGCGTTTCAGTTCGGCTTCGATGGTCTCGACGGGCTGAGGCCGTCCGAGATGAAAGCCCTGTCCGTAGCTCACGCCCATCGCACGGAGTTCCTTCAACTGGCCTTCCGTCTCGATTCCCTCGGCGATGATCCGGCAGTGCAGTTCGTGCGCTACGGTGTTGATGCCCGTCACCAGCATGCGTACCTTTTTGCGAACGGCTTGGTCCTCGTCGGTCAACGAGCGGGTGAAGGACTGGTCGATCTTGATCGTGTTGACGGGGAAATGAAGCAGATAGCTGAGCGAGGAGTAGCCCGTGCCGAAATCGTCGAGGGCGATTTTGATGCCCGAGGTGCTCAATGCCTCCAGAACCTCCCGCACGTCCGGACTGTCGTGCATCAGCACGGCTTCCGTGATTTCAATCACGATGCGCGAGGGGGTGATGCCCCATTTCATCAACACGGCAAAGGTGCTCGCCGGTAGTTCCGCGGAAAACTGCAGGGGCGACACATTGACGGCCAGATAGGCGTCTTCCAAACCGGGCAGTGCGGAAAGGCGCGCGAGGTGGGCCACCGCCTTTTCGAATACGCGCTCGCCGATCTGCTTGATCGTGCCGGTCTCCTCGGCAACGCGTATGATGTCTCCCGGGGGCAAAAGACCGTGATCTGGATGATTGAGGCGCATTAGCGCTTCGAAACCCGCCACCTGCCCGGATTCGAGATCGACGATCGGCTGGAGATGGGCCTCGAACCAGCCTTCGCTGAGCCCTGTTTCGATATATCTCTCAATCTTGAGCCGCTCCTGCGCGAGGCTCGCCATGACCGGATCGAACAATTTCGTCCCGTTCTTGCCGTTGTGCTTGCGGGCATACATCGCCAGGTCGGATTTCTGCAGTAGTTCCGCGGCGGTTTTCGCCTGCGACGGGTAAAGTGAAATGCCGATGCTGGCGCTTAGCGAGAGGCGGTTGCCGTCGACGAAAATGGGTTTCGTACAGGCCGAGGCGATGCGTTTGGAGATTTGAAGCGCAGCTTTCTTTGCCTTTGCGGCGGGAATGAGCACGACGAATTCGTCGCCGCCGAGTCGTCCCACCTTGTCCTCCGAACGCACCTGCGCCCGAATCCGGCCGGTGATCTGCCGCAGGACTTCGTCGCCGACCGCATGGCCGAGATTATCGTTGATCGGCTTGAAACGGTCGAGATCGATGAGGAGGCAGGCGAGTTCCCCGCCGTCCTCGGCGGTTTGACGGAGGGCACGGTCGAGCGCCGCCTCAAAGCCCGGGCGGTTGAGGAGCCCGGTCAGATGATCGGTGATCGCCTGAACATGGTTGCGCTCTTCCGCTGTCTTCAGCTCCGTGACGTCCGTCATAACGGCCAGCGAGAGCGTTTCGCCCGCTTCCACCGCCTGCACCTCCTTGATCAAGATGTCGATCACGCGGCCATCGGCACAGCGGAACTTGACCGTGACATTGTCTGACTCCACGTCCTCCATCGCGTGCCGCCTGCGGCCTTCGTAGATGCCTCGCGTCGCCTCGTCGAGAAAATCGGCGAAGGGTCGGCCGATAACGCTTGCGCGATCGTATCCGGTTGCAAGCAGCCAATAGTCGCTGACTGCCGTCAGCCGATCGTCGTCGTCGACGGAATAGAGTTTCGCAGGCGTGAGATTGTAGATCCGCGTTGTCCTCGCATGGGCGCGCTTGAGGTCGTTTTCCTCCTGGGCGAGCCGCGCCTGCATCTCGTTGAA
The DNA here is from genome assembly GCF_002288525.1 of Sinorhizobium sojae CCBAU 05684. NCBI lineage: Bacteria > Pseudomonadati > Pseudomonadota > Alphaproteobacteria > Hyphomicrobiales > Rhizobiaceae > Sinorhizobium > Sinorhizobium sojae. Next base: position 1,695,918 of record NZ_CP023068.1, on the reverse strand, counting down.
ATTGGCGGCGAGCGTGCCCATTTCGTCGGCGGACACCCAGTCGACCAGATGGCGCGAGCCGAGCCGCCGGGTCGCCTCGATCGCATGGGTGAGCCTGAGCAGCGGCCGTGTCACCATCATGCGATTGCCGACGATGGCTGCGGCCGTGATGATCACGATCGAAAAGAGGAAGATGCCGATATAGACGGCATCATCGATCTGGAAGTACGCGAGCAACTCGCGGCGCCTGATGGTAACTTCGAGGCTGCCGACCGTCTTGATGCCATCGACCGAGTGGTAAAGGACCGGCGTGGAGAGAAGCAGTCCCGACGCGTCTTTCTCGTCTGCACCGTCCGGAAGTCTGATGTCGAGCCCGCCGGAAATCTCGTGCACGCGCACTGCGGCGACCGATCCGTCCGCAAGAATTGTTCTGGCGATTTGGCGGACGCTTTCTTCATCGAAATCCCAGAGCGGCTTTCCAAGCGCGAGCGAGTTGGCCTTGAGCAGTACCTGTCCGTGGTCCACGACATCGCGATAGGCACGCTCATTGGAGAGATGGAAGAACAGCACGAAGAGAGGCGCGATCAGCAGCAGCAGGACGCCGGCGACGATCAATATGAAGCGGCTCTCTACCGAATGCGTGTTCATCAATTCGCCCTGGACTCCCGCCGCACCGCGGACCGGTTCCCGCATAGCCGCCGTGGCCGCTGCAGGCTGCGCAGTGCACCCTTCGGCTACGGGCCATTGGCGGAAACTGAAGGCGATCCTGCACAAAAAAACATTAGTAGCGGGTAAATGATCTGCAGATCCGAATAGCCGGATTGCGCCGTGCTATCCGGATTGCGCAGCAAGCGTGCAACGACCAACTCGCCCGATTGTGGGACGCGCTGCGCGTTCGCTTTTCGCCTACACCCGGTCGGAGCGCCGTGCCAAACTCGGCCCCAGAATACGAATCCGAGAAAGGAGATGAGATGGTAAAGGACAAAGTCGCGATCGTAACGGCGGGCGGCAGCGGCATGGGTGCCGCGGCGGCACGCAGGCTCGCCGCTGAAGGCTACCGGGTGGCGATTCTGTCGTCCTCAGGCAAGGGCGAAGCGCTGGCCAGCGAAGTCGCCGGTGTCGGCGTCACCGGCTCAAATCAGTCGAACGAAGACCTGAAGAGGCTCGTCGATCTCGCCCATTCAACCTGGGGGCGGATCGATGTGCTCGTCAACAGCGCCGGCCATGGACCACGCGCGCCGATCGTCGAGATCAGTGACGAAGACTGGCACAGGGGACTGGACACATATCTGATGAACGTTGTCCGTTCGGTGCGGCTGGTCACTCCGATCATGCAGGCTCAGCAGTCGGGCTCGATCGTCAACATCTCGACCGCCTGGGCTTTCGAGCCCTCGGAGATGTTCCCGACCTCCGCCGTCTTCCGCGCCGGTCTCGCTGCCTACACCAAGATTTATGCGGATACCTATGCGAAGGACAATATTCGCATCAACAACATCCTTCCGGGCTGGATCGACAGCCTGCCGGCGACCGAAGCCCGCCGCGAGAGCGTTCCAATGCAGCGATACGGGACGAGCGAGGAAATCGCCGCGACGGTGGCCTTCCTCGCCTCCGAAGGGGCGGGCTACATCACCGGCCAGAACATTCGCGTCGATGGCGGGCTGATGCGTTCCGTCTGATCCGAACCGATAGCGCTCTTTCTGTTACTAGCTTGCGGCGTCCTATGCGTCCTGAAGGACGGACGGCGCTGTGAGGCGAGGGGTTCAGCGCCCGCTTCTGGCTGGCGCAGCCAGCAGCGTCCGCATGGTAGTTGAATCTCAAGCGTGACCTGCAACAGCTAACTCTTCCGGGAACGTCTGCAAGCCTTCTCGGTTTGGCGGGCGGCTGTGTTCACCAGACGAAGATTGGAGCAGAAAAAGGGTTGACAGAAACAGGCGAAACGAAGATCCGGCAGAAGTCTCGCGCGAGACCGTTGAACGCGAATTGAAATGGACCGAGCAGCGCGGGAAGGAGACGGATTCCGATAAGGACCGACGTCGGAGTAGCAACCGAGCGACGAACGGCAGCACCAGCGACAGTCGCGACACCAGTTCTTTTTGCATGTTCTCGTTCCGGAGCCGATTTGGGCGACACGCACGAGGCTCGGCGGGGGATCAGTCTCCGCAGCAGCCGATCCGCTTGCCGAGATCGCGCATGAAGGCGACGAGCGCATCCTGCGCATTCTGGCCTTCGCCCTTGATCACGCTCACGCCCCAATTGCTGAGGACCGCCTCCTGCACGGGATTGGGCCGGAACATGAAGACATAGGATTGCGGTCGGTCCCCTTCGTATTCGGACTGCTGCCAGGTGCTCCAGATGCGGTGAAGCAGCAGGCGTATGTTGATGTCCGACATGCTGTAGCCAACGAAGAGTACCGTTGCGCCGAGAGCGTCGCTTCGGAAGCGCACATCGAGCGGTGAGTCGAATGACAGCCTGTTGAAATAATCGGTTTCGGTCAGCACGAGCGTGTCGGCGTCATCGAAATCGCCGTGATATTTCACAAGCTGAGTCACACCCGCCGGTGCACAGGCAATATCTCGCGCGTGGCTGATTTTCGCATAGGGCTTGCCGTAGACCTCGTAGGCAGTCTCGAGGTTGGCGTCGTAGTTGGTGGTATAGATCACCGGAAAATTCAGTTCGACGATCAGCCGATGCAATTCGGAATCCCGTACGCGCTCCGGCGACACGCGCCACGTCTCGCGCATCCATTCGCAAAGGGTTTCGATGCTGCCGTGTTCGAGACGGTAGCACTCGGCAATCGCCTGATAGGTGATGCTCGGGTCCTGCATCAGCGATGCGTCGATGTGCAGGTCCTTCAGCATGTGGTCGATCAAGGTTTTCCAGGAGGGCAGTCCGACGCTCATCGAGATGCCCGCGCCGGCGAAAAGCACCGCGTGCCGGCGTTTCAATGCGGTTGCGATCGCCTCAATTTGCTTCTCCATGGTCGCTCCTGTGCTGGAGCGCTCAACACGCCGCGCGGCAAGATTGTTCCCCAGTTTCGTGCCGATCCCGCCGGTATGCCCTGCAGCCGCAGAGGGAACAAAGCACGATATCCCCTCGTTGGATCGCGGAAGGGACATTCGAACTGGAGACTTTCCATGACAAATATCCTCATCAGGAGTGCGATTGCCTTGAGCCTCGGGGTAGCCTTTGGGCCGGCACTTGCGCAGACGGAGCAGCCCGCGCAATCGGCCGAGTGTCCGGCCGGGACGGAATGTCCGCAGCCGGGCGGCGGTGCGGAGCAGGGCATGCAGCCCGATGCACAAGGCGGCGCAGCCGGCCAGACGACCGAACAGGCGCAGCAGCCCGAAACCGATGCCGCGCAGCAGGGCCAGGCCGGCGCCGAAACGCAGTTAGAGGGACAGGCTGGAGCCGAGACGCAGCAGCAGCCAGAGGGCGAAGCGCAGCAGCAGGAAGGCCAGACCGGCGGCGAAGCGCAGCAGCCCGAGGGCGAGGCACAGCAGCAGGAGGGCGCCGAACAGCCTGAGGCCGAAACTCAACAGACCCAGGAAGGCCAGACAACAGAGCAGACAACGGAGCAAACCACAGAGCAGACGACCGATGTCGACGTGACCGTGGAGCAGAAGACCGAAATCACTCAGGTCATCCGGGAACAGAACGCCGACCCGATCGATGTCGATTTCGAGGTCTCCATCGGCACTGCCGTCCCGGAGACGGTCAAGGTCAAGCTGCAGCCGGTGCCGCAGCGCATCGTGCAGATCGTGCCGGCCTACGAGGGCTATCTGTTCTTCGTGCTGGCGGACGGTCGGATCGTCATCGTCCATCCGTCGACGCTCGAGATCGTGTTGATCATCGCGTGATCGATGACTGATCGGGATGCGTCTGCCAAGGCGAGGCCCGCTCCTTTGGGGCGGGCCCTCTGGTGGGGCATTATGCTTCGCGCGTCCTTTCAGACGCGCAAAGGTCGGCAATTCTTTGAATTTGCGCGTCGAGCTTTCCGAAAATCGGGTACGATTTTCGGGCTGATGCGCTGAGGGGCAATTCTGCCCGAAAGCATTTGCGTCGCCGGTGCGATCGGAGCCCCTGGCGTACCGCTGAAGGCGCTCGCTTCGTTCTATTCCACCCGCGGCGTCTCCCCGGCAAGAACCTTTTGGAAAATATCGGCGTCCACATTTGCACCGCTTAGGATAAGGCCAACCTTTTTGCCGCGCATGGCAGCGGCTTCCTTGAGGAGCGCCGCAAGTGGCGCGGCGCCGGCGCCCTCGGCGACATTGTGGGTCGTGCGGTAGATGACGCGCATCGCTTCGGCGACCTCCTCGTCGCTGACGGCGATGATGCGGGAGGCGCCTTTCGAGTAGATTGCGAAGGCTTCTTCGACGGGAATTCGCACGGCCATGCCGTCGGCGAAGGTCAGCGCCGTTTCGGTTTCGATCAGCCGTCCGGCCTCGAAGGAGAGCTTCGCGGCCGGCGCGTGCGTCGAGACGACGCCGATCACTTCCGTATTCAGGCCCAATGCGTCGCGCGCGGCGACGACGCCGCAAATCCCGGAGCCGCAGCCGACAGGCACATAGACGGCATCGAGATCGGGCACCGCGATAAAGAGTTCCAGGCCGTAGGTCGCGACACCCCGGACGATCTCCTCGTGGAAGGGCGGCACAAGGAGAAGGCCGGTTTCGGCGGCAATGCGCCGGGCTTCAGTACGGGCCTCGTCGAAGTCGCGGCCGTACTCGATGACCTCGCCTCCGAAGGCGCGCATGGCTGCGTTCTTCTCGACGGAATTGCCGTGCGGGACAACGATTTTGGCGGCAAAACCGGCTGCCCGCGCGGCACGAGCCTGGCTCTGGCCATGATTGCCGCGGGTTGCCGTGACGATTCCGCTGGTCCGAGGCCTGCTGCGGTGGAGCCAATCCATGAAGGTGATTCCGCCGCGGACCTTGAACGCGCCGGCCGGCGTATGGTTCTCGTGCTTGATCCAGACCGCGGCCCCTGCCTTTTCCGAAATCTGCGGCCATGCATATTGCGGGGTGGGTGACATATGCCGATAGACGAGTCCGGCCGCCCTTTCGAGGTCCTTGCGTTTGAACAGGTGCATGCCTTGCTTCCATGTTTCTTCGGTGCCTACTCTCTCATGGCGCGGTCTGTGGCGCTTTCACAATCCTGACGTAAAAGGCGTGGAATGCCAGGAGTTTTCGAAGCATGAAGGGAGCGGCAACGATGGTGCGGGAGCCGATACGGCGGGTAACGGTCGGGCGCTGGTCGGCCGAACTGCTGCCGCGCCAACCTTACGAGGCCCAGTATGTGGCGGATCGCCCGATCCTCGGCTTCGCCTTCGAAAGCCAAGCGGGCGCGCATGCCTATGCAAGCGACCGCATTCGGCCGTTTCGAGCGAGGCCCAATGGCCTCGCCTATGTGCCGAAAGGATGCGATGTTTTCTCCCGGTCGTCGGCGGGCGGGGAATATCTCATTCTCAGAGGCTTCGAGCTCAAAGGACCGAGCGGCGTTCCCTTCAGCGACCGGAGCGATTCCGCTGCCGCAGCGGCCGCGCATGCATTGCGGCGTCTCGTTCTGAGCCACGCGCCCTGCGACTCGCTCAGCTATGAAGCGCCGATCATCGCTCTCGTGGAGAGGCTTCAGTCGCACATGGATCAGGAGCCGGATCGGCGCGGTGCAGCGGACTCGATGACGGCCGCCCGCCTGAAACGAATCGAGGAGATGATCGAAGCTAGGCTCGGTGGTGCCCTCACGGTGCAGGAATTGGCGGACGAGCTCGGTCTTTCCACGGGCTTTTTCGCGCGTGCGTTCAAGGCCGCCGCCGGCCGTTCGCCCCATGCTTATATCCTCGATCGCCGGCTGGCGCGGGCGCGTGCTCTGCTAGCCTCAGGTATCAAGGACTTGTGCGCAATCGCGCTTGCCACGGGCTTTTCTTCGCATGCGCATCTGACGACGGCCTTTCGTCAAAGGTTGGGGATCAGTCCCAGCGCATACCGCCGGGGTCTTGCGGCTGCAGCAGTCGGCCATCCTTGAAACGATCTGGCGGATTCTTGCCGGCGATCGCGGCGATGTGGCAAGAATCCGCCAGAGTCCCCCGCGCATTTTCTTTCCGTCCTTGCAAATTCAAGCATTTAGACTTGGCCCGCCTCTTGCTACTCTAGAGGGGCGCGGTTCGGTTTCGGGAGAACGGTGTACCGCGCGGTCATGTATGAATGGGAGGATTCTCTGTGAATCGGATTCTGAAACGCGCCGCCATCGCGGCAATTGCAAGCACGTCTATCGCCCTTTCCTTCGCTTCAGCGAAGGCGGACGAGTTCATCAACGTCCTGACGGGCGGCACCTCGGGCGTCTATTACCCGCTCGGCGTTGCGCTTTCCAAGATCTACGGCGATAAGATCGAAGGTGCCCGCACGCAGGTGCAGGCGACGAAGGCATCGGTCGAGAACCTCAACCTGCTGCAGCAGGGTCGCGGAGAAATCGCCTTTGCACTTGGCGATTCTGTCAAACTCGCCTGGGAGGGCGACACCGAAGCCGGCTTCAAGGCGCCGCTCGACAAGCTTCGCGGCATCGCCGCCATCTACCCGAACTACATCCAGATCATGGCCTCGAAGGAATCCGGCATCACGACTGTTGCGGATCTCCAGGGCAAGAGCCTCTCGGTCGGTGCGCCGAAGTCCGGGACGGAACTGAATGCGCGCGCGATCCTCTCGGCAGCCGGCATGAGCTATGACGATCTCGGCAAGACGGAATATCTGCCCTTCGCCGAGTCCGTCGAACTGATGAAGAACCGGCAGCTCGATGCGACGCTGCAGTCCGCCGGCCTCGGCGTGTCGTCGTTCAAGGACCTCGCGACCTCCCTCGACGTGCAGATGGTTGCAGTCCCTGAAGAGATCGCCGGCAAGCTCGGGGCGCCCTATATCGCCGCTACCGTTCCGGCCGGCACCTATCAGGGTCAGGATAGCGACGTGCCGACTGTCGCCGTCGTCAATTTCCTCGTCACCCACTCGGAAGTGTCCGACGAGACCGCCTATCAGATGACGAAGCAGCTCTTCGAGAACCTGCCGGCGCTCGTGGCGGCGCACAAGGCGGCGGAGCAAATTCGCGTCGAGGACGCGCTCAAAGGCATGCCAGTGCCGCTCCACCCCGGAGCAGAGCGTTACTACAAGGAGAAGGGCCTGCTCTAACCGCAGAAAGGGCGGCGCCATCCGGCGGTCGAAAAGCCGCGGCAAGGGATGGGCGCCGCCCGCGCATGGTCGGATTTTCGGGAGGAATCCATGCACGACGACATCAAGACACACGAACAGGCAACGGCTGCGGAGCTCAGCAAGCATGACGCTCTGACGCAGGCTTTTCCGAAGACCTGGGACGGGCGGATTCTATTTGCGATCGCGCTTGCCTTCTCCATTTTCCAGATTGCGACCGCTGCGCATCTCATCGACATGCCGAGCCAGATCGTGCGCGCCGTTCACGTTGGCTTCGTCACCGTTCTCGTCTTTCCGCTGCTGGCAGCGATGGCTGGCAGCAGCGGCTTCGCGAAGGCCATTGCCTGGGGCCTGGCGCTCCTCGGCGCGTCCGTCGCCTTCTACCAAACGTATGAATATGCCGACCTGCTCGTGCGCGCCGGCGATCCTCTCCCGCGTGACATCGTCTTCGGCGTCGTCGCTCTCGGCGTGGTCTTCGCCGCCGCCTGGGCGCTGATGGGGCCAGCGCTGCCGATCATTTCCGGCCTGTTCCTCGCCTATAGCCTGCTCGGCGAATATCTTCCGCCGCCGCTGGATCATCGCGGTTACGATTTCTCCCAGGTGATCGACCATATGGCCTATGGAACGGAAGGCATCTACGGCATCCCGACCTTCGTTTCGTCCACCTATATTTTCCTCTTCATCCTCTTCGGCGCCTTTCTCGAAAAGGCCGGCATGATCAGGCTCTTTACCGATGTCTCGCTGAGCTTCGTCGGCAGCCGGCGCGGCGGTGCGGCCAAGGTGGCGATCGTCTCCTCCGGCCTCATGGGCACCATCTCCGGGTCCGGCGTCGCGAATGTGGTGACCACCGGTCAGTTCACCATCCCGCTGATGAAGAGCTTCGGCTACCGGCCAGCTTTCGCCGGCGGCGTCGAGGCGACGGCATCGATGGGCGGGCAGCTCATGCCGCCGGTCATGGGCGCAGTGGCCTTCATCATGGCCGAGACGCTCGGGGTCGAGTATCACGAGATCGTCAAGGCGGCGATCATCCCGGCAGTTCTCTATTTCGCCTCGGCCTTCTGGATGGTGCATCTGGAAGCGGGCAAATATGGGCTGCTTGGCCTGCCCAAGGCCGATCTGCCATCCGCCAAAGCGGCGATCGCCGAACAATGGTATCTGATCCTACCCTTGGCTGCACTCGTCTGGCTGTTGTTCTCGGGCTACACGCCACTTTTCGCCGGAACGGTCGGCCTTGCCTTCACGGCATTGTTGATTCTCGGCAGCTCCATCGCCCTTGGCCTTCCCTCGAACATCATTCGGATCATATTCTGGATCGGCCTCGGCCTGGTGGCAGCGGCCTTCTTCCAGTTCGGCATCGGCGTGATCGTCGGCGCGATGGCGCTCCTGATCGCGGTCAATGCGCTCTCGAAAGGCGGCCGGGAGACCCTGGCGATGTGCCGCGACGCCCTTGCCGAAGGCGCCAAGACCGCCTTGCCGGTAGCCGTCGCCTGCGCGCTCGTCGGCGTCATCATCGGAACGATGACGTTGACAGGAGCAGCCAATACCTTCGGGCAGTTCATCGTCTCCGTCGGCGGCAAGAGCCTGTTCCTGTCGTTGCTCCTCACCATGGTGACCTGCCTCGTACTTGGCATGGGCATACCGACAATCCCGAACTACATCATCACTTCCTCGATCGCCGGACCGGCGCTCCTGGAACTCGGGGTACCGCTCATCGTCAGCCACATGTTCGTCTTCTATTTCGGCATCCTGGCCGATCTGACGCCGCCGGTCGCGCTTGCCTGCTTCGCGGCGGCGCCGATCGCGCGCGAAAGCGGGCTGAAGATAGCTATCCAGGCCATCAAGGTGGCCGCGGCAGGCTTCGTCATTCCCTTCATGGCCGTCTATTCGCCGGCGCTCATGCTGCAGGATGGCGGCGCCACGGCAGCGGCCATCGGCTATCCGGCCGCCGTCGCCTACATCATCTTGAAGACGGGACTTGCGATTGGCCTTTGGGGTGCGGCGGTGATCGGCTTCGTCGTGGTCCGCCTCGGCGTCGTCGAGCGGCTTCTCGCGGCCGCAGCCGCGTTCACGCTGCTGGCGGCCCTGCCGCTCACCGACGAGATCGGCTTTGCGCTTGCGGTCGTGTTCGGACTGCTGGTCTGGCGGCGGGCGCGCACGGCGGGGGAAAAGCCGGCGCCGAAGGTCGCATGAGCGCGCTGCTCTGCATCGTCAGCGGCAAGGCTGTTGCCGTGGCCGCTGGCCTCTTCACCCTCGGCTGGACCCACTCGGTCGAAAAGACGGAATGGCAAGAGCGCTGGGCGGTCACGCCCGAGGGTCTCGTTCTCAAGGAGGCTCGGGTGCAGGGCTCGGGTGCGGGCATGGATCCGGGCGAAGGCGCCCGCCCCATAGGGGCCTGGTGGGTCTGGACTCCGGACCTGCCGCCGCTTCCCGAACTGGTGCTCGCGGCATCCGGGGCGACGATTTCCGGCTGGAGGCTATGCGACCGGGATGGCTGCCGTGAACTGGGCGGGCGGAGTGAGGATCCGATCATCCTCAGGCCGTGCCGCGGCTAAACGGTCGAGATCTCATGTTCTCCCCGCGGCCAAGAGACGCTACAGTCGACGCATCGGACCTGAACCGGTCCCGGTTCAACGAAACATGTGGCAGGCAGGTCGGCCCGGAAATGATGCGCAACATCGGCAGAATGACGATCCTGATGCTGGTCGTGACCTGTATCGCACCCTTTATCGCCTATCATCTGGCCAACGGTGCGGCGATCGGCGCGCTCGAAAAGCAGCTCCAGCGCAGTCTGGTGCTGACGAACCGGGCGATCGCCACGGAGATCGAGCGGTTCCGCTACCTGCCGCTGGTTCTCGGCGAGGACGCCCGCATACGCGCCCTTGCCGGGCGCGAGCGAACGCGGGACGTGCTCGAAGCTGCCAACCGCTACCTGCAGACCGTGGTCAGGCAGGCGGGTGCGGCGGAACTCTATGTGCTCGACGATCGCGGCATCGCCCTTGCATCGAGCAATTTCGACACGGCCGAGAGCTTCGTCGGCCACGATTACAGCTTCCGCCCTTATTTCCAGGACGCGCTCCACACAGGCGAAGGGCGCTATTATGCGATCGGCGTCACAACGCGAAAGCCCGGCTACTTCCTGACGTCGAGAATCGATGTTCCGGGTCAATCTCCGATCATCGTCGTCGTCAAGGCCGACCTGCTGCCGCTCGAGGCGACCTGGAAGGCTGCGGGCGTGCAGACCGCTATTGCCGACCGTTGGGGCATCGTCTTCCTGTCCGGCAACCCGGACTGGAAGTATCGGCCACTTGCAGCGCTTTCGGCCGAAGCCGTCGCGCAGCTCGCGAGGGAGCGGACTTATCATGGCGCAAATCTCGCCGCGACTAAGCCGATCCTGCCTGAAGGCATCGCGCCGCCGGTCGGCGAGGCGGAAGCGCCGGCGCTTCATGTCGAGGAGAGTGGCCGGCAGCTTCTGGCGAAGTTCTCCGTCGTCGAGCCGGACGGCTGGCTGGTGCTGGCGGCGACGAGTACCGGGGATATCGGCAAGCTCGCCGGCTTCTGGGCGCTTGCCGCGCTAATTGCCGGGCTGCTTTCGACCGGCACACTCTATTTTCTCCATCAGCGGGCGCTTCTGATCCGAATGCGCCTGCGCCAAAGTGAAGTCCTGGAGCGCAAGGTTGCCGAGAGGACGCGGGATCTCGCCCACGAGGTCGATATGCGCAAGCGCACGGAGGAGGAGCTCCGCCGCGCGCAGGAGGGGCTCATCCATTCCGAGAAGATGGCCGCGCTCGGTCGCATGTCGACCGCGATCGTGCATGAGGTCAGCCAACCGCTCGCTGCGCTCGAGGCGACCTTGGCGACCGCTGGCGTGCTGGCCGATAAGGAGGGCGCAGAAAGGGTCGGCGAACGGGTGCTCGACGCACGCGCTTTGGTGAAGCGGATGCAGCGAACGGTGAAGCACCTGAAGACCTTCGGCCGCAAAGGCGCGTCCGAGCTGGAGGCGGTCAACATCGACACGGTCACCCGAAACGCGCTCGATCTTGCCGCACCACGGGCAAAGGTGCTCGGCGTCGCTCCGCTGCTCGAGGCAACCGATCCCTCACCCGTCGTCATTGCCGTCGCGGTGAAACTGGAACAGGTGATGCTGAACCTGGTCTTGAACGCACTCGATGCGGTCGAGGGCAGGGAGGATCCTTCGATCACCATCCGGCGGACAGTGGAGGCCGGGCGCGTGTCCGTCACCGTCATCGACAACGGATCGGGTATCGCGCCGGAACACCGCGAGCGCATCGCCGAGCCATTCTTCACGACCAAGCTGACGGGCGAGGGGCTCGGCCTCGGTCTTTCCATTGCGACCGCCATCGTCCGCGAGTTCGGCGGTGAGATCACCTTTGCGGAGGCCCCGGGCGGCGGCACGATGGCGACCGTCTCGATGCCGTTGGGTGAACAAGCCACATTTCCGCTCGAGGCAGCGCAATGAGCCGCGGAAGCATCCTTCTCGTCGACGATGATCACGACCTACTGAAGGCTGCAGCCGATTGGCTGGAGATCAATGACTTCTCTGTCCGCGCCTTTCATCGGCCCGAGGAAGCATATCAGCAGGTAATGCGGGAGGAGCCGGATGTCGTCGTCACCGACATTCGCATGCCGGGAATCGACGGCATGACGCTGCTCACTTCGATCGTCAGGCAGCGCAGCGACGTGCCGGTGATCCTGATGACCGCCCATGGCGACGTGACGCTGGCGGTCAAGGCGATGAAGCAGGGCGCGGAGGATTTCATCGAGAAACCCTATGACGCCGACCACCTGCTTTCCATCCTTGACAAGGCGGTCGAGAAGCGGCGCATGAAGCAAGAAATTGCGCGGCTGCAAGGCCTGGTGCAGGCGGGCGACCGCGTCGAGATCGTCGGCGACAGTCCGGCAATCCGTGACCTGCGCCATCGGGTCCAGATGCTGGCCGAGGTCGATATCGACGTCCTCATCATCGGCGAGACAGGAACCGGCAAGGAACTCGTCGCGCAGGCGCTCCATCGGCAGAGCGGTCGTGCCGCCGGTCCTTTCGTGGCGATCAATTGCGCAGCTCTGCCCGAAAGCATCTTCGAGAGCGAGGTCTTCGGCCACGCGAAAGGCGCCTTTACCGGCGCCCTCAACGACCGGCAGGGAAAGTTCGAGCATGCGGCGGGCGGAACCGTTTTTCTCGACGAGATCGAGTCCATGCCGCTTGGCCTCCAGGCGAAAATCCTGCGTGTTCTGCAGGAGCGGATGGTCGAACGGCTTGGCGAAAACCGCCTGCGGCCGATCGATGTTCGCATCGTCGCCGCCGCCAAGAGCGACCTTTCCGGCGAAATCGCGGCCGGGCGCTTCCGAGAGGATCTCTTCTACCGGCTGGCGACCGTGGACGTGCGCATTCCGCCGCTGCGGCAGCGCGGGCAAGATATCGGTCTGCTCTTCGGCCACTTCGCCTCGCTCGCCGCCCGTCGCTATGGACGCGCGGAGCGAATCGTCTCTGCTGACCTCCTGGCGAGACTTGGGCAGGAAGAGTGGCGCGGCAATGTGCGGGAACTCAAGGCGCGCGCCGAGCGCTTCGCGCTTGGTTTCGATGCCGGCGGATCAGAGGATAGCGGCCCGGCATCCGGTGATATCCCGACCCTGCCTGAACAAGTGGCTGTCTTCGAAGCCGAAGTGATCCGCCGGGCCATCGAGCAGAGCGAGGGAAATACGGCGAGGGCGGCGGCAAGGCTCGGGATTCCTCATCGCACGCTGAACGAAAAAATCAGTCGCCTCGGACTACGAGCGAGGTGAGCGGAGGACGAGGCAGCGATGTGAAATGCCTCCTGGATATCGCTTCATGCCGGCTGCCCATGGGCGACGAGGCGAATGAGCATCAGGCCGGCGAAAAGACCGACAAGCGCCAGGACCACGGATGCCACGACATAGATGACGGCAGCCATCCACTGCCCGCGCTCCCAGAGGCTGATCGCGTCGAGCGAGAAGGTGGAGAAGGTCGTGAAGCCGCCTAGCACGCCCGTCGTCAGGAACAGGCGCACCTCCTGCGAGAGTTCGCCGCGAAAAGCGAAATATCCGGCGAGGACACCCATCGCGAAGGAACCGACGATGTTCACCGTCAGCGTGCCGAAGGGAAAGGCAACGCCAAAGATGTAGACGGCGAGCCGGTTGACGCCGTGGCGCATCGCACCGCCCAGTCCCGCGCCGAGGAAGACGATCAGGTAGCTCATCAAAAAACCTTTTCAACATGTGCTTTTGCGTTGACGACCCTCGCGGTTCGTCCAGTCCGGCGGTGCACGCGTCAAGCCACGTCGCGTAGCGTTCCTTACAGCGTCAAGACACGAAGGCTTCAAAACACGGTGGAGGCGGTTCGGTTCGGGCACGACTCTACTCTTTCGCTCAGGCGATCACGAGTAGGAGTCATCAGCTTCGCGGGAAGCGGTTCGGCATTATGCCTGGCAGAATCCATTGCCGAAGTGCCAATTATAAGTAGCCGCGGACCCTGTCAACGCACTCCTGTGATTAGAACTTATAATGCCGCTATTCGCATGCCCTAGCTGACTGCAACCAATGCCCAGGATCAACTCCTCGGCCCCTACCGCGGCGCGCTTCCAAAAGAGACATACCGGAGGCTTCTGCGGAGAGCGGGTGGAGGCGGCATCGAATCTCACCTCTAGGATCAAACGCACTGCGAGCATTCCCCGCTTACTTGCACAATTATGAGTCTATCCAAAACCCGCAGGACGGGCACAAAAAACGCTGAAGATTTTAGAGGAAAACATAGGGGCTGGGGGCGTTAAACCTCCATTAAGCCTCCGGATGAGACTGGTCGAATATTAGCAAACCGGAAAAGTGTTCCCTTGCCAAATACGGCGGCACCTGGGCCGCAAGGAGATCTTATGACCGCCTCGAGCCGTCACACGGAAATGTCCCATCCCCCCGGCGACCGGGGTGGACGAAAGCAGCAGGATATTGGCGGCAGGCTCCAGTTCATGCAGCTCGATGCGAATAGCTGCGCAAGCATCCGCACGCTGAAGAGCCTGGTGGAACGCGAACTCCCGGTCGGCCTCGACAAATTTTATGCGCAGTTGCGCCAAAGTCCCGAAGTCAAGCGGTTCTTCTCCTCAGAGGAGCACATCGCCCGTGCCAAGGGCGCGCAAATGGGGCACTGGACGAACATTTCCAATGGCGACTTCGGCGACGATTACGTCCAGAAGATCCGCACCATCGGCACGGTTCATGCGCGCATCGGTCTTGAGCCGCAATGGTATATCGGCGGCTACGCGATCATTCTCGACCATCTGATTACCGCAGCCGTCGAGCAGAATTACGGCAAGGGCGGCATGTTCTCGAAGCCGGCCATGAAGACGGGCGACTTCGCAAAGGCCCTGGCGAGCCTCGTCAAGGCGGTCATGCTGGACATGGATCTTGCGATCTCCGTCTATATCGACGAGGCGGAAATCGCGAAAAAAAGGCTCAGGAGGAGGCGATCGAGTCCGAGCGCCGACTGGTATGCGGCAGTTTCGGCAAGGCCATGGCCGCGATCGCTGCCAAGGATGTGAGCCACCGCATCGTCGACGATCTGCCGGTCGCCTATCACGCGTTGCGCAGCGACTTCAACAGCGCGCTGGAGCAATTGTCCGGCACCATCGACCAGATCAGCGGCGCGGCTTCGCAAATTCACGCCGGCTCTCGGGAGATCAGCTCCGCGGCGGACGAACTCGCCAAGCGCACCGAGCAGCAGGCCGCCTCGCTCGAGGAGACGGCCGCGGCCCTTGAGGAGATCACAACGACCGTCAAGGACTCCAGCCGGCGTGCGGAAGAAGCGGGTCAATTGGTGAGGAAAGCCAGGACGGGGGCAGAGAAATCCGGCGAGATCGTCCGGCAGGCCGTCGCCGCGATGGGCGCGATCGACACCTCGTCGCGCGAAATCTCGAACATCATCGGCGTGATCGACGAAATTGCCTTCCAGACCAACCTCCTCGCACTAAACGCCGGCGTCGAAGCCGCCCGCGCCGGCGAGGCCGGAAAGGGATTTGCCGTGGTGGCGCAGGAGGTTCGCGAACTCGCCCAGCGCTCCGCCAAGGCGGCGAAGGAGATCAAGGAACTGATCAACAACTCCGGCGAGCAGGTCAAATCCGGCGTTTCGCTGGTCGGCGAAACCGGTGAGGCGCTGACAGTCATCGTCGACGAGGTGAAGGAGATCGATAGCCACATCGGCGCCATCGTCGAAGCCGCTCGCGAGCAGGCCACGGCGCTCCAGGAGATCAACACAGCCGTCAATGGCATGGACCAGAGCACTCAGCAGAATGCCGCCATGGTGGAGGAGTCCACGGCCGCCAGCCACGCGCTGGCGAAGGAAGTCAATCGCATCGCCAGCATGCTCAGCGAATTCAATACGGCGGTCGGCGGCACCGATCGCAAAGCCCCTGCCGGTGCTGCGACTTCATCGGCCCCCACCGCACCATCGCGGAGCGCATCGCCAGCCCGCCAGATGGCCGCCAGGCTCGCAAAAGCCTTCCATGGCAATGCGGCGGTCGCCGACAGCGACTGGGAAGAATTCTGATGGGTGAGGCCGTTCACCAAAACGTCCTGCGTATCAGCGCGGCCGGCGATGTGCGTGCCCAGTGGCGCTCGAATTCCTTCCCGCCGGTCTTTGGCAACCAGCCGGCACCAGTCCGAGTTGTCCGCCTCACCTCAACGCCCTCCGATTTCGTGGAGCTAGCTCACGTGTCTAACGTCATGGTCTTTCCACTCATAACGCCTGAGGACCGCGCATACGCGGCCGAACTGCAAACTGCGCGAGATCGCATGCTGCTGATCACAGCCGAACTCGACAAGATACGCGTGGTCCTGGCCGAAAGGGGCGATGAGATGTCGGAAGCAGAGGCCAAGAGAGCCGGGATGTAAGCAAGAGAGCCGAAAGGTGAGGGGGCGAATGTGGCAAGGATGATTGGGCACCCGGCGGAGAGGCCGCCGTTCCGACGGAAGACGGAGCGTTACGATGCTTAGGCGAACAGAGCCGCGGGCCAAGCCGCTGCAATCCGTCGAGAGATACATCCGCTCGATCGGTCGACACTACGTCCATGCCGTCATCGTCATGACCATGCTCATCGGCGCGACCTATCTGACAGTGGTGGTGGCTCTCGACCGCCACTCATTGCAGCAGAATATCGGTTTTCTGACCAGCAACCAGTTCATTCGCTTTCAGCAGCTCGCCAATCAGACGCGGGCGCTGATGCGCGCTTCGGCCGATCCCAACCTGCCCGACTACATCATCCGCCCAATGCGGGACGATATTCTCCGGGCGATCGGTGAGGTTCGCGCGATGAGCCGGCAACTGGCCGAGCTACATGACGAGATTGGCCGAAATTTTCTCGAGAAGCTCAATCCGCGCGACGACATCTCCGAGCAGTTGCGCCTCGAGCTCGACGCTCGACTTGAGGATTTCCTCGCGCGCGCAGAGCGGATCGCCAATGCCGGCGCGAAAGAGCGGCGCGAACGCTATTCCTTCTGGGGGCCGATCGACTTCGCCGTCTCGTCTGACAGTGTTCTGATGCGCCAGTTCGGCGATCTCATCCGCCGTGCGCATGAGCGCAGCGGCATCAGCATCGACAACGCCAAACTGATCGGTACCGCGCTTCTGGCGCTGATCGCGGCGACCGTCATACTCGCTAGCATTTTCCTGTTCAGCCCGCTTCTGAAGAAACTGCGCAATGAACATCGCCGGACGATGGATTTCGAGGAACGGCTGACACAGCTTGCGCATACCGACGCGCTCACCGGTCTCGCCAACCGTTCCTCCTTCAACCAGGCTCTCGGGAATCTTTTCTCCGACCTTGAGCGGACCGGCACCGGCTTTGCCATGCTGCTCGTCGACCTCGACCGCTTCAAAAGCATCAATGACAGCCTCGGCCACCCGGCGGGTGATGCGGTTCTGGACCATGTCGCCCGCGTTTTGCAGAGGACGCTTCGCTCGACGGACATCGCTGCCCGCTTGGGCGGGGACGAGTTCGCCGTGCTCCTGCCGGGAATGGCCGATTCCGCGCTGCTCGCCACGATCGCCGATCGCGCCGTCAAGGCTATCGCTGCCGAAATCCCCTTCGAGGGGCGCGTTCTCCAGGCCACGGCCAGCATCGGCGGCGCTGTCGTGCCAAGCCATGCGAATGACGAAGCGAGCCTCATGCGCGTCGTCGACCTTGCGCTCTACACGGCTAAGAGCGGCCGCAATACCGCCGTCATCTTCGACGAAGCCGCGCTCGCGCGAAGGCTCGAGCAGAACCAGCTGTCACTGGCTCTGGTTCTTGCCGCCGATCGCGATGAATTCGTGGTGCACTATCAGCCCAAGGTCGATCTCGCGACCGGGATGCATCTGGGGTTCGAGGCACTGGTGCGTTGGCAGCATCCCGAACTTGGCCTGCTGCCGCCCGGAAGGTTCCTGCCGCTTATGGAGGGAACCCAGCTCATCCGCGGCATGACGCGTGCGGTGATTGCGACCGTCGGCCGCGACCTCGACGCCTGGAAGCGGGCGGGGCTCGTTCCCGGCACCATCTCGATCAATTTGCCCGAAGTGCTTCTCGTCAACGAAGAGGGTTACAACCTCTTCGTCGAGACGATCCTGGCAAACCGTCTCGAATGGCACGATTTCGCGGTGGAGATCACCGAGGACGTGTTCCTCAATCGCAGCGCCGATCAAATCCTCGATACGGTGGCGCGCTTCCGCGAGCACGGCCTCTCGGTCTCGCTCGACGACTTCGGCACCGGCTTTGCCTCGCTCGTGCATCTGCGCGACTTCCCATTCGACGAGTTGAAGATCGATCGCAGCTTCGTTACCGGCATCGGTAGCGATGCCCGCTCGGAGCAGATCATCCGCGCCATGGTCGATCTGTCGCGCAATCTTGGCAAACGTTGCGTGGCGGAAGGCATAGAGACGGATGCGCAGCGCCGCTTCCTGCTGGAGGTTGGTTGCGAGGTGGGCCAGGGCTACCTTTTCGGCAAGCCGGAGCCGGTCGACCAGGCGGGCGAGCGGCTTCCGAGGCAATCCGGGGGTGTAAAGCGGCTGGCGGCCGTGGGCAGTGGGCGGCGTGCCGTGGACGGTGCGCTGTAATATGGAGGAGTGTGGTGAAATGACAGTAAAAACGACTCTATTTGCAGCGGCGCTGATGCTGGCGAACCCGTTGAATGTTGCGGCCGCCGATTCGTCGGGAGCGGTCGATGTCGTGCATTTCTGGGTGTCGAAGAGCGAGGCGCAGGCCCTGGACGTCTTCCGGCATGCATGGACGAGGGCCGGCAATCAATGGGCGGACCTGCCGGCGGAGGACAAGGCGGCCGTGCAGAGGGTCGTCAGCGACCGTGTCGCCAACGGCTACGCGCCTGCCGTGATGCAATGGAATGCCAATGAAGGTTCGCGCGAGTTACCGGAAATGGGGATCGTGCTCGATATTGAAGAGGCGGCCGAGGCTGATCGCTGGCGCGATGTGTTGCCGGCAACCGTGCTCGACCGTATCAGCTACAAAGGCAAGATCTATTTCGCGCCCACCAACATCCATGCGGAGAACTGGCTCTGGACAAGTGAAGCCATTTTCCTGAAGGCTGGCCTGAGGGCGCCGCGGAGCTGGGATGACATCTTCGCGGCGGCCGAAAGGATCAAGGAGGAAGGACACCTGCCCATTTCGCTTGGCGGCGGGAAGTGGGAGATCTCATTGATCTTCAACAATATCATGCATTACAAGCTGGGTTCGGAGGGATATGTCCGCATCATCAGCGGAGATGCGGCGGCGGTGCAGGATCCCCGCATGGCCGAGGCGCTCGGGATGCTGAGGCGGCTCTCCCGCTATGCCGAACCTGCGTCGGTTCGCGCCCCCAAAACCTGGGCGGATGCAACGGCCGCGGTCGGGAAGGGCGAGGCCGGCATGCAGTTCATGGGGGACTGGGCGAAAGGTGAACTGATCGCCCGAGGCTACGCCGTCGACCGGGATTTCGGCTGCAGTCTGGTTCCCGGAACCGAGATCGCCTATTTCATGGTCATAGACGCTTTCGCCTTCCCGATCACCAATCGTCCGGATGCTGCCGAGGCGCAGCAGGCTTTTGCACGCATGCTGCTGGACCGGGACAACCAGGTCGCCTTCAGCCGCATCAAGGGCTCACTTCCCGTGCGCACTGACGTCGATCCGAGCGGGCTTGATCGCTGCGGGCGGCTGGGCTTGGAGATGATTGCTGAGAAGAGCGGAGTGAGCGCGCAATCCATGGCCATGCCGACGCAGATGTCGGACGGCTTCATCGCCGTGCTCGCGGAGTTCTTCAACGACCAAAGCATGTCCGTCGAAACGGCGCAGCGGCGCCTGCACGAACTCCTGCAACAGAATTGAGCGGAACTGGCCCGGCTCGGTCCCGCTCAGCGGATCCATGCAAGGTGATCGCTTGACCCATATCCGCGAAGGCGCAAGCGCATGCGTGCGAATTCAGCTCTACCGTCGGCTTGCCGGGCCGGAATGGCCCGGCCCGACACCGTTGGGTACTTCGACGGGCGGACATATACCTCCGCCCGCTTGGGTTGCCCAGATCCGTGGTTTGCCGGCTGGTTTGCTGGCGTTGACGCGCGAGCGCGCAGCCAGGTCCGCTTTTCGGGGTGTTTCCTCCACGCGGTCGCGACCGCGGAGGCCCGGAAGCGCATGGTAGATATCCAGATAGTCGTGCGTCATACGTTCCACGGTGAAGCGGCGCTCGAAGGCCGCCCGCACCTTGCATCTGTCGAGCGAGAGGACGCGGTCCAGCTTCGCAACCGCCTCAGCGACCGAGTCGACCAGCACGCCCGACACTCCGTTCTCGATCACTTCCGGCGCCGACCCGTACCGGAAGGCAAGCACTGGCGTGCCACAGGCCATGGCTTCGATCATCACGAGGCCGAATGGTTCCGGCCAGTCGATCGGAAACAATAGCGCCGCTGCGTCGCCAAGGAATTTCGCCTTCTGGTTCTCGTCGATCTCGCCGATGAATTCGACGTTCGGATGGCTCGCAACGAGGGGTTCGACGACCGCCTCCCAATAGGCGCGGTCCTTGGCATCTACCTTTGCCGCGATCTTCAGTTGCCTTCCGACCCTCGTCGCGATTTCAATCGCCCGGTCCGGTCCTTTTTCCGGCGAAATGCGCCCCAGGAACGCCAGATAGTTGCCGCCGGGCTTTTCCTTGAATGGCAACAGCTTGGGATCGAGCCCGTGATAGACGGTGCCTCTCCAGTTAACCGGCGGAATAGGTCGGCGCTGGTCGTTCGAGATGGATACCACGGGAATGTCGGAGAAAGCGCGATAGAACGGCTTCAGATCCGGCTCGTCGAGGCGCGTGTGCAGGGTCGTCACGGTTCGGTCGGCGAAATCGCGGATCAGCGGAAAGTGCAAGAGATCGATATGGAAGTGCAGGACGTCGAAATGATGCGCGCGTCGGCGTACCTCTTCCAGCATGACCAAATTATGGGGAAGAAAATCGCGGACCTCCGCGTTGAGCCTGAGTGCGACTGCGCTGCAGGGCACCAGTTCGGCCGTGGTGATCGAATCTCCGCTCGCGAACAGCGTGACGTCGTGGCCGAGCCTAACGAGCTCTTCTGTAAGGCAGCCGACGATCCGCTCAGTCCCGCCGTAAAGCTTCGGGGGAACCCTTTCCGCAAGAGGGGCGATTTGCGCAATTTTCATTGCAGTACTCCTGTTGTCGGGCCGCGGCGAAGGCGGGATGCATTCGCTCGAATTGCCGGCGCGAGCTCACCTGCAACAATTGCCGAAACTGCCTCTTGTTCCCACGATCAGCGGGGTGCGCCGCGGATGAGACGGAACATTCCCGTCTGATGCGACGTTTGCGAAACAAACTCCCGCGAAGGTTTGTACATGCCCGAAGAGACCAATCGTCCGACTGTCCTCATCACGGGTTCGAGCGGCTTTCTTGGACAGGCGATCGCCCGTGGTTTGCGAAACCGATACCAGGTGATCGGGCTCGACGTCGCCGTGCCCAAGGGACAGTCGGAAACGATCGCGACGATCGAGATCGATCTGACGTCGGACGAAAGCGTGAGAACGGCACTGGAAAAAGTGCGCCAGCGCAGCGGCGGGCGCGTCGCCTCGGTCATTCACCTCGCTGCCTATTACGACACGACCGGCAAGAGCGATCCCAAATATGATGCCGTCAACGTCGAGGGAACACGCCGGCTGCTCTCCGCCTTGCGGAGCGTCGACACGGAACAGTTCATCTTCTCCAGCACCTTGCTCGTGCATGCGCCAAGCCCGCGCAAGGGTATCGCCATCGACGAGGACGACCCGCTTGATCCGACCTGGGCCTATCCGAAGTCGAAAGCAGAGACGGAAGCGGTCATCGCGAAGGAGCGCGGCAGCATCAAGACCGTCGTGCTGCGCCTCGCCGGTGTCTATGACGAGGATTGTCGCGCCGCCTTCGTCGCGCAGCAGATCGCCCGCATCTTCGAGCGACTGCCGACGGCCTATCTGTTCAGCGGCGATCTTGGGGCGGGGCAGCCATACCTGCACAAGGACGATCTCGTCGACGCCTTCGTGCGCGCCGTCGAGCGTCGTGCCGAGTTGCCGGACGAAACCGTCATGCTGATCGGCGAGACGGTGACGCTCTCCTATGGCGAAATGCAGAAACGCATCGGCAAACTCGTCCATGGCGAGGATTGGCAAACTTTCGTCCTGCCAAAGGGGCTCGCCAAGACTGGCGCATGGATGCAGACCGAAGTCCTCGAGCAGGACACCGATATCAAACCCTGGATGGTCGAGACCGCGGACGATCATTTCGAGATCGACATTTCGCGAGCTCGACGCCTGCTTGGCTGGGAGCCGCAGCACAGCCTTGCCGCAACCTTGCCGGAAATGATCCGGCGGCTGAAAGAGGATCCGACCGACTGGTACCAAAGGAACAAGCTCGAGCCTTCGGCCGTTGCGGCGACCGAGCCGGAGCTCGATCAGGCCAGGGAAAGGCTTCGTGGTCCGCTCGAACGCAGCGAGGCACAAGTCGATGCCGCCATCGAGCGCCACCGCCTGTTCACGCTCTGGGCGCCGCTGGCGAATGTCGCCCTCGGGCTGTGGCTTCTCGCTTCCCCGATGACGCTCGGTCTTTTCGATCCCGTCGCCGCTCCTGCGCCTCCAGCTCTTGGGCACGAGATTGCCGAGGCTTCCATCCGCAATGCGCGCCTGGGCATGAGCGAAATCGCCTCTGGCCTGCTTGTCATCGCTTTCGCCCTTGGCGGCATGTACCGCCGCTGGTCTTGGCTACAGTGGATCACCGCCGCCGTCGGCGTCTGGGTGATGTTTGCTCCGCTCGTCTTCTGGACGACGAGTCCAGCCGCCTATGCCATCGACACCCTCGTCGGCATGCTGATCCCCGTTTTCGCCGTCACGATCCCGCCAACGCCTGGCATCAGCCGACGGGCGCTTGCGGCCGACGACGATCGCCCGCTCGGCTGGAGCTATTCGCCGTCGTCCTTCACCCAGCGCATGCCGATCGTTGCGCTCGCCTTCGTCGGTCTGTTCGTCTCGCGCTATCTGGCGGCCTACCAGCTGGGCCATGTCGACGGCCTCTGGGATCCGTTCTTCGGACCGGGCGGCGCTCCGACCGACAATGGCAGCGAGGCCGTGGTCACCTCCTGGGTGTCGAAGGGCTTCCCGATCGCCGATGCCGGACTGGGCGCCTTCGCCTATGGGCTCGACATCCTCGCCGGTGCGATCGGCGACCGCCGCCGCTGGCGCACCATGCCCTGGATGGTATTTCTCTTCGGGTTGCTGATCATTCCGCTTGGCGCAGTCAGCGTTTCCTTCATCATCATCCAGCCGCCGCTGATCGGTGCGCTGTGCACGCTCTGCATCATCCAGGCCGCCGTGACGGTCGTGTTGATCCCCTATTCAGTCGACGAGGTCCTGGCGACCCTGCAATATCTGTGGCGGGCCAAGTTGGCAGGCGAGCCGTTCTGGCGGACCTTCTGGAAGGGTGGCCCGGCGCTCTCCGAGGATCAGACGCCGGAGCCGGACCTCGACCGGCCGGCTTCCCAGGTGCTGCGAGAGTTCATCATAGGCGGGGTCAACTTCCCCTGGACGCTGGTGGCAAGTGTTCTGGTTGGGGCCGTACTGATGTCGACGCCGCTCGCCTTCGGCACCGAGCCGCCGCTCTACCACAGCGATCATATCGTCGGTTGCCTCGTCATCATGATCGCCGTCATCGCAATGGCGGAGGTCGTCCGGCCATTACGCTTCCTCAATGCGGTCTTTGGTGCCTGGGTCGCGGCATCGCCATTCCTGCTTTCGGGTGGCACGACGATCGGCACCATTGCGGATCTGGTGATCGGTCTGGCGCTTGTTGCGCTGAGCCTGCCGCGCGGCACGCGCAGCGAAGAGCATTACGGTGGGTGGGATCGGGCCATCATCTAAGCGGACCCGGCCGCGGGGACCTGGACCTCACGACAGTTCCGAGAGAGCCTCAACGCGGCGAACTCCATACCAGCCGCCGATCCAGGCCGCTACGGCTCCGAGGACCAGCGAAAAGAAGCCGAAGAAGGCGGCGGTCGAGACGACAGCCGCAGTCGTCGCCGCCATCTCGTGAGCCTGCTTACGGGCTGCCGCGACCGCCGTTCGGTAGGAGCGCTCATACGCCTCGACGCGCGCGCGTGCCTCCGTGACGGGAATGCTACGCGCCTGCGCGAGGGCATCGACGGCTCGGGCACGGGCGTGGTCGGTCTCCGCCTCATCGCTGGTGACGAGCATGCGCACCGCCGCCACGGTGGCGTCCCTCATCGCCGCCGGATCATTGCCGCCGATTCCATCGCGGATCCGGTACTCGATTTCGTCGAATGGGTCGGCGGCTATCGCAGGAGCGGAGGCGGCGATGCGCCCGCTCGCCGCGGACGAGAGGCCGCCCAGTGCTCCGCCGATCAACGCGCCGGCGGAGGTGGTCAACAGGTAGACGACGACCAGCGTCGTGACCGCCCACGACGTCAGGCCATGATAAACACCTGTCGTCGTGCCGGTGCGGCCCGACAGGCGGCTCGCCGCATAGCCGCCGGTAAAGCCCGCGATCACACCTGAAAACGCAAACCAGAGCCCGCTCGCGATCGCACCGGGCCCTGCATAAGCATCGCCACTCGGAGAGAAAGTGGCCGCGCCGATGCCGACGCCAAGCAGATGCAGGAGGAGCTGTACCGTCAGCGCCAGCGCCACGCCGGCGAAGACTGAGGCCCAGGAGATCCTGGTGGTCGCAACGAGCACCGACGGCTCGGTGTCGGTCCTCGGCGATGGCGTGTAAGCCGTTTCGTTCATCGATTGCTCCGACGATCACGCGTGGTGCCACAACCTTGCGCGGGCGAATTCGTTCCCCGCGTGGCGGACCGAGGGCAGTGGAAATCTCTTCACACCGATCAGCGATTCCTGCGCGATCGAAATTCAAGCTTGGCGGGCGACACCCGTGCTTGCCGGTGGCTGATCGATGAGAGAATGCAATTCGTCCTCGCTAATAGTCTCCCGTTCCAGAAGCAGCTTCGCCGACCGCTCCAGCAGCGGACGCCGCTCTTTCAACAGCGCCTCCGTCCGCTCGAAGGCACCGTCGACGATCCGGCGGACCTCCTCGTCAAGGATGGCGGCGGTCTTTTCCGAATAGTCGCGCTCGCTGGCGCCCTGATAGATGGGGTCGGGCGTCAGCAGCGAACGGCGATCTCGCTCCAGGGCGACGTGACCGAGCCGTTCCGTCATGCCGTAGCGCGCGACGATGGCGCGTGCGATGTCGGTCACCTTGACCAGATCGTCGGAAGCGCCCGTTGAAAGATGGCCGAAGACGATCCACTCGGCGGCGCGCCCGCCGAGCAGCACCGCCATCTTGTTCTCCAGTTCCTCCTTGGTCATCAGGAACCGGTCTTCCGTCGGCCTCTGGATCGTGTAGCCGAGCGAGCCGATGCCGCGCGGAATGATCGAGACCTTGTGCACGGGATCGACGCCCGGCAGTGCCATTGCGACGAGAGCGTGGCCCATTTCGTGATAGGCGACCACCTCGCGTTCTCGCGGATTGAGCAGCCGGTTGCGCTTCTCGAGTCCGGCGATGATGCGCTCGATGGCATTGTTGAAATCGTCCATGGTGACGGCGTCGGCATTGCGCCGGGTGGCAAGCAGGGCTGCCTCGTTGACCAGGTTGGCGAGATCGGCGCCAGTGAAGCCAGGCGTCAGTGCCGCGATTTTCTCCGGCTCGACGTCGGTAGCGAGCTTCGCCTTCCTCAGATGCACGTTGAGGATCTGCACGCGACCCTGCTTGTCGGGGCGGTCGACGAGAACCTGGCGGTCGAAGCGCCCGGCGCGCAGGAGCGCCGGATCAAGGATCTCCGGCCGGTTGGTCGCGGCGAGCAGCACAAGTCCGGTCGACGGATCGAAGCCGTCGAGTTCGACCAGCAACTGATTGAGCGTCTGTTCCTTCTCGTCGTGGCCGCCGGCCATCGGGCCGATGCCGCGCGCGCGGCCGAGCGCATCGAGCTCGTCGATGAAGATGATGGCCGGCGCTTTCGATCGGGCTTGCTCGAAGAGGTCGCGCACTCGGGCAGCCCCGACGCCGACAAACATCTCGACGAATTCCGAACCGGAAATGGAGAAGAATGGCACCCCGGCTTCACCGGCGACGGCTCTTGCCAACAGCGTCTTGCCGGTGCCGGGCGGGCCGACGAGAAGGATGCCCTTTGGCATCCGGCCTCCGAGGCGGCCATAGCCGCTTGGATCTTTCAAGAAGTCGATGATCTCCTTCAACTCGTCCTTGGCCTCGTCGACACCGGCGACGTCCTTGAAGGTCACGCCCGTGTTCGTCTGCACATAGACCTTTGCCTTCGACTTGCCGATCTGCATGAGGCCGCCGCCCATGCCCCCGGCCATGCGGCGCAGCATGAACATCCAGATGCCGATGAAGAGGACAACCGGAAGAATCCAGGACAAGAGGTCGCGCAGGAAAGTGCTCTCGACTTTGCCGGTGACGACGACTCCGCGTTCCTGCAACTGCTGGGCAATGTCAGGCTCGACGCGGGTGGTGATGAACATCGGCTTGCCGTCCTGCGGGGTCTTGAACGTGCCCTGGATATATTGGTCGGAGACGGCGACCTCGGAGATCTTGCCCTCTTCGAGATAGGTTTGAAACTCACTGTAAGGAATCTGCGCCACCTGCGTGGCGGTAGTGAAAATGTATTGAAACAGCATCAGGGCAAAGATGGCCGCGACCCAGTACCAGATATTGAACTTCATCTGCTTGTCCATTTCGCTGGCTCCTGGCTGGTGGCGCATCGGATCGGCCGGGAAAGCGGCATCGCCGTCCCATCCCGAAACGCGGCGGGATGGTGGCGGTTCCCGTCCAACGTCACTGAACGGCGTCACCTCCCAACGCTGGCACGAACCTGCTCTCCATTACAATCGACTGGACCGAAGGCGAGCGCGGTCCCCGCTGGCTCCTTCCGCCTATTCGCAGTCCCTCATCGATTTACCAGCCAGAGGATCACCGAAAGAAGGACGCTGAGGAGCAGCCCTGTGGTGATCGGGACGTAAAACGTGAAATTGCCGCGTTCGATCATGATGTCGCCAGGCAGCCGACCAAGACCGATGCGCGAAAGCCACGGCCAGAGAAGACCGACAGCGAGGATGACGAGACCGACGATGATCAAAAGCCGCGACATGATGGCCATCCTACCGCACTCTGGCCGGCAATTTCTACGGCCCAGGAGCGAGGTAGGGCTATGCCGTCTCCGGCCACGTCAAGGCGTTCCGGGCGCGAACCTCTGTCCTTACGGTAGTCATGAGCATGACGCCGAGCAGGCAATAGGCGCCCATGGCCGCAATCTGCCAGGAATAGGGCACGCCCGCATCGATGAGAAAGCCCGTGATCCCGGGTCCCATTGCCGTGCCGAACACCATCAGCGCGACAATAATTGCGCGAATGCTGCCCAGATACTTGACGCCGTAAATCTCCGGCCACAGCGCGCCGAATAGGGTCGTCGAAGAACCAAGGGATGCCCCGAGCAGTGCCATGAAGACGAAGGCGCTCCATTGCGCGTCGACAAAAGCAAGGACGAAGCAGGCGGCCGCGAGCGGCAGGAGGTAGAAGGGCAGAATGGCGACCGCTGAGTAACGGTCCACCAGGTAGCCGGTCGCGAGCGATGAGACGACAGTCATCGACGATGAAACGATAAAGGCGCTCGCGAATATCTCGATCGACCATTGGCGCAGTTCCACGAGATAGACCTGGTGGAAGAAGATGGTGGTCGCGATGAAGCCCGGCGCAAGCACGCCGGAAAGCGCCAGCCAGAAGGTCGTATCGCGCAAGACCTCCGACCGCGACCAGTCCCGGACCGCGAACCGGCGTTCTGGCCCATCATCGGCGCTGGGCGTCCGTTCGACCCGCAGAAGCAAATAGATGGCCGGAAGGCCGACGAAGAGAATGGCAAGGGACGAGAAAAGCCAGGTGTTTCGCCAGCCGACAAGGGGTGCGAGCGCGACGAAGGCTAGCGGGAACAGGGCCTCGCCCGCCTGGTTCCCGAGGCTTGCGAGAGAGATCGCACGGCCGCGCTGCGCGGAAAACCACCGCGCCATCGCCGTCATGGCATTGTGGGTCATCATGCCCTGGCCGAACAGCCGCAGGAGGTAGATGGTGGCAAACAGCCAATACCCATCGTAAGCATATCCCATCGAGATCGTTGCGATCGCCAGAAGTGGCAGCGTCAGCAGAAGGACGTCGCGGGACCGCACATGATCCACGATCCGCCCGAGCTGAGGGAGGGTCAAAGCGCTGAGGAGGGTCGCGCCCATATAGAGGCTGCCAAAAGCGCCGTGACTGAGGTCGTATTCCCGGCGGATATCGCCTGCGGACAGCGATATGAAGAACGTCTGCCCGAACGAGGAGAAAAAGCAGAGCAGGAACCCGCCCGCCAGCCATCGGCAGTTTTTCACGAGGAAGGTCGTATATGGCATGCCGGGCGTCCCGTTTTGCGAATGCGGGCGTTCGCAGAGGCGCGCCCCGCAGGCGCGCCGGCGCGGATGCTGGAGAACCATTCGCGTTTGTAGCTGGCAATTGTCAATTTCATGGTATTCTTCGCAAAAGTAGCACACCCAGGCCGGCGGGGTGGTCCGGCATGTCTTGGTTTGATGCTGTTGCGTCGTCTGGCGGATCGGCGGCCAGAAGAGCCACCCGGAGTTTCACCGGGGCCGGGGTGCATGCCGCCATATAGGAAACAGGCCGGCCGGAAGCAACGGTCTATTGTGCAGTGCGGCAATTTACATCCGTGCCGTCCCAGAATGCCAGCTTATGTGTTCGTCGGCCTAAATGGACCGTGCCGCAATAAAATCGTGCCATTCCCCCTCGCTTCCATGGAAGACGTTGAGGTCGATCCTGCCGTCGACGCCGCGTGAAAGGCCGGATCCCGAATATTGCCAGAAGAGCCACTTGCGGCCGGGATAGACCTTGGAGGGGTGCGCGGCGACCGAACGCAGCCAGAAGGGATAGTTTGGAAAGGCGCCCTCGAGATTGTCGCGATAGAAGTCCGGCGCGGTGTAGATGATCGGCCGTTGACCGTAGTGCCGCTCCAGCTTGTCCATGAAGACCTGCATCTTCTCCCGCACGCGCGCGGGTGACGGACGCCGCTTACAGCTCGATTCGCCGTTCCACTCGACATCGATCACCGGCGGCAGGGCATCGGGCGCGCGCGGTACATTGCGGATGAACCAGTCGGCCTGCTCCCCGGCAGTCCGGCACCAGTAAAAGAAGTGATAGGCACCGCGCTTCAGACCGGCCGCCTGGGCGCGGCGCCAGTTCTTCTTGAACATCGGGTCGAGATGGTCGCCACCATCGGTCGCCTTGATGTAAGCGAAGTTCGCGCCCTGCGTCCGCAGTTTCGCCCAGTCGATATCGCCCTGCCAACGCGACACGTCGACGCCGTGGACGGCGAGCTTGTGCGGCGATCTCCTGCCGAAGTTGATCGGCTTGGCATCCCGGAAACGGTGGCCGTACACGTGCGTACGCGGAGCCGCGCCGCTTGCGGGATTTTCCGGCGCGACAAATGCGATCGGCCGTTCAATCGGGACGGGCATGCCGGCTTCCCGTTCCATGGGCGCGAAGGCCTGCGGCTCCGAAACCGGCCCGGCCCAGGCGAGTGCTTCCTGCGATTCGGGAGGCGTGGCTGCAGGTCCGACCGCGGTGGCGGGAACGGGTGCAGCCGGTCGGATGACGGAACTGGTGGTTTCACCGGAAGGCCGTGGCGCAAGCACGCTCTCCGGGCTGGAACTCGATGCGCAGCCCGCGAGCGTCAGGCAGGCGACGAAGAGTGCTGGCGCGGTTGGAAAACGCATTGGGAACCCGTACGCAAAACGATTGTCGACGGTGGAGTGCGACGCCGTCGCACCCCACGAAAGGCAAATCCTAACGGGAACTTACCAAGAAAGATTGAATCCGATATTAACGGCGGCCGGTTTCAGCCGCCGGCGGAGCGTTGAACCGGACACCTGGGGGGCTCTGCTCACAGGGGCGCGACCCACACTGTCGCCTCTCAATGAATCTCGGGTTCCGGCAGCTTATGCGGCGATTGGAGGAAGGTGAAGTCGCAGCCGTCCGGGGCCTGCTGTATGTGTTCCGCATGCATCTTCAAATAGCCGCGCGAATAATCGCGCTCAGGTGGTGTCCACGATGCAAGGCGGCGCTCGATCTCCGCCGGATCGACCTCGAGCGTGAGCGAGCGCCTCGCGACGTCGAGAGCGATGATGTCGCCGTTGCGCACCGCGGCGAGCGGTCCGCCGACATAAGCTTCCGGCGCCACATGCAGGATGCAGGCGCCATAGCTGGTGCCGCTCATGCGGGCGTCGGAGATACGCACCATGTCGCGCACGCCCTGCTTCAGGAGCTTTTTCGGGATCGGCAGCATGCCCCATTCGGGCATGCCCGGCCCACCGACCGGGCCAGCATTGCGCAGGATCATAACGGTTTCGGCGGTGACGTCGAGATCCTCGTCATTCACCGCCCGCATCATGGAATCGTAATCGTCGAAGACGAGCGCCGGCCCTCGGTGATCGAGGAGCGACGGGTCTGCGGCGGCTGGCTTCATCACACAGCCGTCCGGCGCCAGGTTGCCCCTGAGGATCGCCGTCCCGCCGCGCGCCGCGACCGGTTCTTCGAGCGGCCGGATCACGTCCGGCAGATGAACTTGTGCCTGATCCAGAGCCTCGCCGATCGTGCCGATGACGTTGCGCTCCTGCCGATGAAGCAGCGGCTCCAGACGCTTCCAGAGTGCGAGCAATCCGCCGGCGTAATAGAAGTCCTCCATCAGAAAGCTGCCCGTCGGCCGGACATTGCAGAGCACCGGCACCTTTTCGGATATGCGGTCGAAGTCTTCGAGCGTCAGGCGGATGCCGCAACGTCGCGCCATTGCAATCAGGTGGATCATGGCATTCGTCGAGCCCGCCATCGCCATATGCACGACCAGCGCATTCTCGAAGGCCCTGGCTGTCAGGATGTCCGACGGCTTGAGGTCGTCGAACACCATCTCGACGATGCGTACGCCGGAAAGCGCGGCCATTCGTGAATGGCCGGCATCCGCAGCCGGGATGGCGGAAGCGCCGGGCAGGCAGAGCCCCAGCGTATCGGCAAGCGCCGTCATCGTCGAAGCGGTGCCCATGGTCATGCAGGTACCGAAGGAGCGGGCGATGCCACGCTCCATTTCGTTCCACTCGAGTTCGCTGATGAGGCCGGCCTCCTTTTCCGCCCAATACTTCCAGACGTCCGAGCCGGAACCGAGCGCCTGTCCGCGATAGTTGCCGCGCAGCATCGGCCCGGCCGGAACGAAGATCGTCGGCAGATCGACCTGTATGGCGCCCATGATGGTTGCAGGCGTGGTCTTGTCGCAACCGGCGAGCAGAACCACGCCGTCGACCGGATGCGAGCGGATGATCTCCTCCACCTCCATGGCAAGGAAATTGCGATAGAGCATCGTCGTCGGCTTCACATAGGTTTCGGCAAGCGACATCACCGGCAACTCAACCGGGAAGCCGCCCGCTTGCCAGACGCCGCGCTTGACCTCCTCGGCCCGGGCACGCAAATGCGCGTGGCATGGATTGATGTCGCTCCAGCTATTGATAACCGCAATGACAGGTTTGCCGGCAATCTCCTGTCGTTCATAGCCCATCTGGTAGAGGCGGGAGCGGTGGCCGAAGGAACGCAGGTCCTCCGCGCCGAACCAGCGAAAGCTTCTAAAGTCTTCTGGGGACTTGCGTTTGGCCATCGGCGCCTCCTTTGCATTCCCGATCGGCTCGGCTAAATTGGGCCTGTTCAGAAAAGTGACAGGCGAGACCAAGCGATTGAATGATGTAATGTTGAAGCTGAAGCCGGCGCGGCGCGAACGTCTTGCCGATGTTCTTTATGGTCAGATCCTCGAGCAGATCACCAGCGGTGAACTTGTCGAGGGTGCGAAGCTGCCGTCCGAAGCCCGGATCTGCCGCGACTTCCAGGTTTCCCGGCCGGTCGTGCGCGAAGCCCTGATGCGGCTCCAGGCGGATGGTCTGGTCGTGTCGCGCCAGGGGGTAGGCACTTTCGTGAAGTCGCGCCCCTCCACAAGGCTCACCGATTTTGCCGTTTCGGCGGAGATCGCAAGCTACCTCAGAGCCTTCGAGCCACGGCTCGCGCTCGAGACCGAAAGCGCCGGGCTTGCCGCAATGCGGCGCACCAGGGCCCAACTCAATCAGATCGGCCATGCGCTGTCGGCGCTTGAAAGCGCCTTTTCCCGCGGCGAGACGGGCTGGGAGGAGGATTTCGCCTTCCATCTCGCCGTGGCCGAAGCCGCGGGAAACGAGCTCTTTCCGCGCCTGCTTGAGGAATTGCAGGACATCCTCGCCGGTTCGATGCGCATGGCGCTGAGCCTTACGCAACAGGGCTCGGATGAACGGCGCCGCCGTGTGCTTGAGGAACACCGCAAGATCTTCGCGGCAATCTCGAGCCAGAACGCCGATCTCGCGCGGCTCTACATGCGCCATCATTTGACAGAGTCGCGCGCCCGGATCACGGGAACCCACGGCGATCTCTAGGTCGTATGGCCACGTCTTGGTCGCGGGGGGTGAGCCTAGGGTCATTTCAGCCATTCACCGCGAGCGCTCCGGCTGTGCCGGTCGCCGCTTCGCTCCTCGCCTTCAGGGCCCGCGCTGCTTTGGCGATGGCGTCGAGCCGTTCGGGGCCGTCAAGGTTGGAAAGGAATTCGCCGATCGGTCCCGTTTCGCAGATTCCGGCAAGCCGGACCGCTTCATGCAGAACGCGGATCGGCGAATGCTTGTCGCGCAGGTCTTCGAGCGGCAGGAAAAGCTCGCGAATGCCCCTCGCATCGGCAAATCGGTTTTCGCGGCAGGCCGCAAGGATCGCCGTCGAAAGGTGCGGAGCGATGCAGACCGAACCGGATGTGAAGCCTGCAAGACCCAACTCCAGATGGTCGATTGCCGGGCGTTCGCCGATGCCGCTGACGATGTGCTCGCCGGAGCCGACGGCATCGAGGATGGCCGCAAGGTAGGGATCGTTCTTCGGATCCCGACGTACGACGGCGTATTTCACGGCGGCGATCGCACCGTCGCGGAAGAGGCGCGCAATATCGGCGGCGTCGAGAAAGCCGTCATTCTTGACATAGGCGATCAGCGGCCGCGCGCTGATATCGGCAAGTCGCGCGATGCCCGAGGCAAGCCCCGCGGGAGTAGCCGGAAAAGCGAGCGGCAGCAGCATTGCGGTGGGGAAGGCCCGATTGCGCAGCATCGCGGCCTGTTCAGCCGCCTTGCCGAAATCGGCGCCGATCGAGGGAACCATCCAGCCATCGACCGGTGCGATCGCCTCGAGCATGTCCAGCAGGTGACCGAAGGCGGCGACGCCGAAATTATAGAGATTGGCGTTGCCGCCATAGAGATAGGTGGTGACGCCTCCGGAGCGCAGCCAATCCACTTGCCTTCGGTTCTCCGCCTCGCTCGGCTCGCCGTGCTGGTTCCGCGCCAGCGGCGGCACGGAGAGGACGGAAGCGCTGAGGTCGGAGACATCTACCGGGCTCGTCTTCATGGAAATCTCCTTTGCAAGTTTCTTGTATTGTTAGTTTACAAGTTGAGCTAGAGCAAGTGCGATGTTAGGAGAGAAAGTGGGCCGAAATCGACCGACAATCGCTTAATCTCATCGGCTTTGCTGCAGAGAATCCCCTCATATCCGGAGAGAACATGTCTAATGATCTAACATTTGAATGCGTTCTGGACCTGCGCTGTGCGGTGGCCGAAAGTCCGGTCTACGACGATCGCCGCAACTGCCTCTTCTTCGTCGATATCGGCCGAAGCGCGGTCCACCG
The DNA here is from genome assembly GCF_002288525.1 of Sinorhizobium sojae CCBAU 05684. Lineage (NCBI taxonomy): Bacteria > Pseudomonadati > Pseudomonadota > Alphaproteobacteria > Hyphomicrobiales > Rhizobiaceae > Sinorhizobium > Sinorhizobium sojae. Next base: position 1,662,402 of record NZ_CP023068.1, on the reverse strand, counting down.
TGCGGATCTTTCCGGCGGCAATCACGTTGCATGGACCTGCGAGAACGGCGCCTGCAGCCTTGGACTGGCGCAATCCGGCTGTCTCATTGTCGCCGGACGCGATCGCGTCGTTTTGTTCGATCCGGACAGCGGCGCTATCGTCCGCCAGATCGCCGCGATCGAACCGGAAAGGCCGGACACTCGGCTGAATGACGGCAAGGTCGGGCCGGATGGCGCCTTCTGGGTCGGGACCATGCATGACGTCACCGCTGAACGGCGGCCGGTCGCATCGCTCTATCGTGTTTTGCCGAGCGGCGCAGTCGAGCGAAAGGTACAGGAGATCATCTGTTCCAACGGCCTTGCCTGGAGCGCTGACGGCTCCGTCCTGTTCCATTCCGATTCCCGCGCCCCTTGGATCGACCGCTGGCGGTTCGAACCCGAGACGGGCGCGATGTCGGGCCGCCGGCGGATCGCCGTTCCTGACGAGACAACCGGACGGCCGGACGGGGCGGCGATCGATGTCGAGGGCAACTACTGGAGCGCCGGGGTTTCTGCGGGTGTGCTCAACTGCTTCACCGCCGAAGGCCGATTGGTGAAGGCGCAGCCGGTTCCGGTATCGGCGCCAACAATGCCCTGCTTTGCAGGGCCGGAGCTCAAGATTCTCTTCGTCACATCGCTACGTCCGGCCGGCATCCGAGAAGAGAGCCGGGCCGGCGGCATTTTCGCCGCGCGCAGTCCTGTCGCCGGCGTCCCCATCCGGCGCTTCGACGATCGCCGGCTCTGAGCGTCGATGGCTGCGCGTAGGCTCACGGAAGGGACCGAGAGCGAACTGCCTGCCGATCAGGGAACTGCACCTCGGCAGGCCCAGGCGATATTCGCAAATGACCTCGGTCCGTCGGCTCGGCCGGCTTGGTAGGCGTCGCGTACGGCGGCATCGACGCGCGCCCGCTCCGAGGCGTCAAGATTGATCACATATTTGCCGAGCGGCCCTTCGCCCGCGGCAACCGGCGCCCAGTAGTCGTCGAAACTTTGGTAGTCCATGCGGATCATCAGCTGAGTTTCCTCAACGCCCGAAAGGCCCTGCTCGACGAAGGTCCGCTTCATTTCGCCCGGCTGCATCATCGGCTGCCAACAATAGCGCTCCCGCAGCTGGCGCCCGCCTTCGCTGAGTGCCGCTACTGTATCGACCATCATGCGCATGCCGGGCATGCCGCCGAAGTGATCCCATACGGCTGCCGCGACCACGCCGCCCGGCCGGGCGACCCGGCACATTTCGGCGACAGCCCGGCCGGCCTCCGGCACGAAATGGAGCACAAGCAGCGCCAGGGCGCGGTCGAACGTGCCATCATCGAAGGGCAAGGCACAGGCATCCGCCTGCCGGATTTTTATGCGCCGGTCGCTGTTGCGCCGCGCTGCCGCCTCGACGAAGACGGGCGAATAATCGACGGCGGCGATCTCGGCGAGGTCCGCAGTCTCGGCGAGCGCGAAGGTCAGGCTGCCGGTGCCGCAGCCCACATCAAGGACCTTTTCGCCGTCGGCAAGTCCTGCGAAATCGATGAACAGCGGCGCGAGCCTGCTGCTCCATCGGCCCATGAGCTGCTCATAGCCGGCCGCGTCGTGGACATTGAAACTTGAGGTCATCGTAGCCTCCATGCGCTCGCGCGTATGCTAGTCCTGTAAGTGCCGTCTGCCAATAACTCTGGCTGCCAAGGAGCGGGCAAAGCATTTACTTGCCATGGGATGACTTTGCCCTCGGACGGCAGGTAAGCTAGTGCAGGTGCCGCAGCTTGTCCGGATTTCGCACGATATAGACCGCGGTGACCTTGCCGTCCTCGATTTCGAGTGCGGTCGTCTGGAATTCACCGTCGGCTTCCAGTGTGATGAAGCCGGGCAGGCCGTTGATGAAGCCGGTCCGAACGAGTTTCGAGCCATGCACCTTGAACAGCGTGGCGAGATGCGTCTGCACTTTCATCACTTCATCGAAGCCGATCAGCGGTCGCAATGCAGCTGAGCGCTTGCCGCCGCCGTCGGCATGGACACTGACGTCGGCCGCCAGCATCGCGCCGAGGGCTTTCATGTCGCCGCTGCGCGAGGCGGCGAAGAAGGCCGCGGCGAGCTCGAGTCCGCGCTCCTTCTCGACACGGAAGCGCGGCCGCGCCTCGCGGACGTGGGTGCGCGCGCGGGTCGCCAACTGGCGGCAGGCAGCTGGGTCGCGCCGGATGGTTGCGGCGACCTCATCGAAGCCCAGTCCGAATACGTCATGCAGCAGGAAGGCTGCACGTTCGAGTGGCGAGAGGCGTTCAAGCGCAAGCATCAGCGGCAAGGTGACGTCGTCCTCCTCCTGCTCCTCAACGATCGGATCGGGAAGCCAGGGGCCGATATAGGTCTCGCGCTGGCGGCGCGCTGATTTGAGCTGATCGAGGCAAAGCCGGGTGACAGTGCGACGCAGGAAGGCCTCGGGCTCGCGCACGGCGGTGCGGTCGGCCCCCATCCAGCGGATGAAGGCCTCCTGCACCATGTCCTCGGCGTCGGCCACGGAACCCAGCATGCGATAGGCAACGCGGATCAGCTTTGGACGCAGCGGGTCGAAACTCGCCGCTGCGTCGTTGTTCGCCGCGCCTGCCATTAGGCGACCGCCTTGGCGGCGGTCTTTGCTGCCAGAGCCGAATCGACCCACAGACCGAATCCGATCGCAATGCGGTTCCAGCCATTGATGACATTGATCATGAGCGTGAGCTTCACCTGCTCCTCTTCGCTGAACTGATCCTTTAAGGTCTGATAGGCACTCTCATGCGCATGTCCTTCCGAAAGGCGCGTCAGCGCTTCCGTCCAGGCGAGCGCGGCGCGTTCGCGATCGGTATAGCAGGGCGCCTCGCGCCAGGCCGAAAGCAGGTAGATTCGCTGTTCGGTCTCACCTTTAGCACGCGCCTCGACAGTATGCATGTTTATGCAATTGGCGCAGCCGTTGATCTGCGACGCGCGGATCTTGACGAGTTCGATGAGGGACGGTTCTAGGCTTGAAGCGACGGCGACCGAGGTGCCGGCCCAGCTCTTCATGAGGGAAGGTGCAGCGGTAAATGGATCGAGTTTGGCGGTCATGATTTGCTTTCCTCTTGTTGGTTACGCCATCATGACGAGACAGGACCTGCCGTTGTGACATCCGCACGGATTTTTTCCGTCATCGCGGCCGGGCTTATCCTATCTGCGCTGCTCGATCCAATTCGCGCAGGCTATTTTCGGGATAATCTACGCTGTGAGGCACCGGTAACCCGGCGCCTGCACAGCTGGCGTGGTTCGATGACTTGCAGCGTCCTTGTACGTCCGTAAGGACGCGCGGACGCCACAAGTCATTAAAGGGCTTGTGGCGCGGTGGCACCGGCCGATGGATCAGGCGGCCTGCCTGTGCAGGCTTAGAGCCTCCTCGAGCGTGACCTCGCCCATGAAGCCGCCGCTGGATTCAGCCGCTTCGCCGCGCTCGATGGCATGGGCGAAGCGTACCCCCGGATCGTTCTCCAGCTTTTCGTAGAGCCGCTGGACCGAGGGATAGTCTCTGCGGTCGAGAACGTCGTGATAGTTCGTCCATCGTGCAATACCAATGAAGTAGGCATCGGCCAGGCTGCGCTGGTCGCCCAGCAGCCAGTCCTTTCCTTCAATCATTCTCTCGAGATGGGCGTGGACCTTGGCGAGGCTGGAGGCGCCGTAAGCACGCAGCGCATCCTTCGCGGCCCCCGGCATATCGTGTTCCAGCGCGTACCACAAAGGCGCAAAGCCACTGAACAGGCTGGTATTGAGGTATGCCAGGATCTGATTGAGACGATCGAACTCGGCGGTGCCTTGCGGGAAGCCCAGCCGCTTACCGATGCCGCGTGCCCCGAGATGATTGAGGATGGCCATGCTCTCGGTGATGACCGTGCCATCGTCGGTCATCAGCGACGGCGTCTCCGCGACCGGGTTGACGCGCCGATAAGCCTCGCTCGTGACATCGCCCGGCATGTCGATGCGCGACAGGCGGTACGGTTCGCCGAGCCATTCCAGAGCCACGATCGAGCCGAACGAGCAGCCCGAGGGGACACCGTAGAAGAGGGTGGGTTCCATTTTAGTCTCCATGCTTTAGGTCGGGCATCGCTTAGGCCCTTGACGGCTCGAACCATAGCTTATGTAGACTTTGCAGCTGTAGTGGGTAAGATCGCACCTTAAAGTCTACCAATATGGACGTTGGAGCTATGTTGAACCTCAATGACCTTCAATTATTCGTACGTGCGGTGGACAGCGGCGGTTTTACCGCGGCCGCCCGCATGATCGGCGCACCAAAATCGACCATCAGCAAGCGAGTGGCCGAACTGGAGGTCGAGCTCGGCGCTCGGCTCATTCACCGAACATCCCGCAGCTTCACCCTGACGGAGGTGGGGCGGGAGTTCTATGAACATGCGCGGGCCGCTCTCATCGAGGCTGAAGCAGCCGAAGAGGTCGTGCGGCGGCGGTTGGCAGAGCCGGCCGGCAGGGTCAGGATTACGACTTCGGTGCCGGTTGCGCAGTTCCAGCTTGCCGAACGGCTCGCGGCGCTGACGAGGGAATATCCCAGGATACATCTGGACATTCACGTCACCGATCGTTTCGTCGATCTCATCCACGAAGGCTTCGACATCGCGATCCGGAGCCACATGGCGCCCCTGCCCGACTCCGGGCTGATGCAAAGACGCATGTCGGTCGAGCGGATCATTCTCGTCGCATCGCGCGACTACGTGTCAGAGCACGGCACGCCACAGTCTCCGCTGGAGCTTGCGGACCACACCGGCGTCAATGCGGGGCCGAGCTCAAACGTTTGGCGCCTTCGCAGCGAGACGGGAGAAGAGGCGCGGGTTTCTCCGCGCGCCTGCCTCAGCGCCGATGAGGCGGGGGTATTGCTGCGGGCCGCAAGAGCGGGCCTCGGAATAGTCCGTCTGCCGGAGACGATCGCGAGTCCAGATCTTGACCGGGGCGAACTGGTCCATCTGCTACCGGACTGGACGGAAGGAACGATCACCACGACGATCCTGACGCCGCACCGGCGCGGGCAATTGCCCGCAGTCCGCGCGGTCGTCGACTTTTTGACGAAAACCTGACCTGTCCATGGGCAGGAGCGCGCCGTTGAAGTTGATCGAGGAAGCGAAACGTCGCCAACCAAGGTTCCGCGGCGAATAGCAAAGCGTCGTTGTAGGCAGCCCAGCTGCCTCTACATCGCTTTGCCGTCCCCGCCGAACACGTGGCAGCGGCCAGGATCGAAATAGACCGGGAGATTGGTGCCGCGCTCCACTTTCTGTTGGCCGTCGAGTGCGACCGTGATCTGCTGGTTGTCCGGTGTGATGCCGTAGAGCATCGTCTCGCCGCCGAGATTTTCCACGAGCTCGATGTTGATCGTGGCAAGCTCGAGGCCGCTGTCGCGCGCGGAGAGATGCTCCGGCCGGATGCCGAAGCTGACCTCTTCGCCGGGCATCGCATTCAACCGGCGGGGCAGGCGGATGGTGCCGCCGCAGACCTCGATTGCCGTTTCCGCTTCGGCAACAGCGGCGATGCGTGCCTTGAGGAAGTTCATCTTCGGGCTGCCGATGAACCCGGCGACGAAGCGATTGACAGGATTGTTGTAGAGGTCGAGCGGTGCGCCGACCTGTTCGATGCGGCCGGAATTCAGGACCACGATCTTGTCTGCCATGGTCATGGCTTCCACCTGGTCGTGGGTCACGTAGATCATGGTGTTGCCGAGATCACGGTGAAGGCGCGAGATCTCGACCCGCATCTGAACGCGCAGTTCCGCGTCGAGGTTGGACAGCGGTTCGTCGAAGAGGAAGATGCGCGGCTCGCGCACGATCGCGCGGCCGATCGCAACGCGCTGGCGCTGGCCGCCGGAAAGCGCCTTTGGTTTGCGCTCGAGTAGCTTCTCGATCTGCAGGATCTCGGCGGCGCGGCGCACCTTCGGTTCGATCTCCGCTCTCTTGTAACCGGCGGTTTCGAGACCGAAGGCGAGGTTTTTGTAGACCGACATATGCGGGTAGAGCGCATAGGATTGGAACACCATGGCGATTCCGCGCTTGGCCGGCGCCACCTCGTTCATCCGGTCGTTGTCGAGGAGCAGCGTTCCGCCGGAAATCTCCTCAAGCCCGGCAATCATGCGCAAGAGGGTCGACTTGCCGCAGCCGGACGGTCCGACGAAGACGGCGAATTCGCCGGGGTCGATCGTCAGGTCGATGCCGTGGATCACGTCAAGGGCGCCGTAGCGCTTTTCGACCTTTTGAAGAACGACGCTGGTTGCCATTTGCAAATCCTCCCTGCGGCTTCGCCGCCTACATCATTGCGGGATGGGGCGGAAACCGCCTCTTCTATCCCGCTCTATCTCGTCCTCGCGCGCCAGGTGGCATATTTGGGGCTCTCCGGTCCGACCGGCAGGGCTATCTCCTCTCCGCTGTCAGAGGACTGATAAATGGCGGTGACAAGCTCGATCGCCCGCCTTGCGTCTTTGGTCGTGACCGGGAGCGGCCCCTTGCCGCACAGGAAATCATGGAAGTGCGCCATCTGGGTGGTAAACCGCGGGGCGACCGGCTGCCAATCGCCGATCACCTCGTCGATCCTTGCCTGAACGGCATCGTTTGCGGCGATGATCTTCCAGGGGTCCTTGCCAGGGGTGTAAGCGCCATGGCTGCTTTCGAAGGTGACGTTCTCGAAGTGCAGTCGCAGCCGGCTGATCTGCTCCTGCGAACCGAGCGTGCAGGAAAGCGACACCAAGGCGCCGTTCTGCATAAGAAGGCTCGCCGATGCGCAATCCTCGACCTCGATGTCGTTGACCCGCGTCGCCACCCGCCCAAAGACCTTTGCGACGGGGCCCATGAGGTTCAGCATCATGTCGTGCAGGTGCAGCGCATGCGTCACCAGCACCCCGCCAAGCTCCGTCTCCCATTTGCCGCGCCAGGGGACCGAGTAATATTCGCCGGTGCGCAGCCAGAAGGTCTCGACCGACCCGACATAGGGCTTGCCCGCTATGCCGGCCTCGACGATCCGTTTCGCCTTCTCGATGCCGTCGCCATAGCGATACTGAAAGATCGGCATCAGTGCGCCGCGCGCATGCTTTTCCGCCTCGATGATCCGGTCGACGCCTTTCAGCGATCCGGTCAGCGGCTTCTCACAGACCACATGTTTGCCGGCGGCGAGCGCATCGAGGACCTGTTCCAGGTGAAGGCCGGGCGGGGTGCAGATATCGATGATGTCGATGCTCTCGTCGGCCAGCAGCTCCTTGAACGAGGTTGTGCGCTGCTCGATGCCGAACTCGTCACCAATGGTCTGCAGCCGCTCCTCGTTCAGGTCGCATATGGCCTTGACGCGGAATCTGTCCGGGTGGGGTACGTAGCCCTCGACGATATGCGATCGTCCGATGCCGCAGCCTATGACGGCGACTGTTTTCACGCTCATGTCAGCTCTTTTCCTCGGTTCGCTCTGCGATCGCCTGCGCTTGAAGGGCCAGCTCCATGGCCTTGAAGCAGCGGTCCTGCGGCATTGCGGTTTCGGTTCTGTCTCGAATATCGGCAATGAGCTGCCGGCCGAAGGGCAGCTCGATGTCGGCGCAGTCGATATGCTCGACGCCCTTTCGGTTGGCGAGAAGCAGGTGGTTACCGCCCGCACGCCCGGCAAGATCGACAGTCTTGCGAACCTCGATAGTGCCGGTGGTGCCGACGATGAAAAGCCGGCCGTCGCCCCAGGTCGGCATGCCGTCAGGGGTCAGCCAGTTCACATGGATCATGCCGGTGGCGCGCCCCGTCGAGAGGTGGACATTGCCCGTGTCCTGCAGCTCCGGCGCGTCGGGAACGCTGCGATTGCCGACGCTTGCCGACAGGATGGTCGCGTCACTGGCCTGCGTGAAGAAGAGGAACTGCTCGCACTGGTGCGAGGCGATGTCGGCGAGGATGCCGCCATAGTCGGACCGGCGGAAGAACCAGTCTGGTCGGGTCTCCTTGCGCAGCCGGTGCGGCCCGAGGCCGACGAGATGCACGACCTCCCCGATCGCGCCGGCGGCAACGAGCTCTCCCGCTTTCACCGTTGCCGGGCTCTCGAAATGCTCGGAATAGAGGATCGAGAAGATCCGGCCCGTCTCGGCCTGCGCCCGGCGAACCTTGGCGAGCTGGTCGATGCTCGTCATTCCGGGCTTGTCGACGAGCACGTCCTTGCCGTGACGCATGGCGCTGATCGCGAGCTCCGCCCGCTGCGATGAAACTGCGGCAGACGTGATGAGGCCGATGCTTTCATCCTCGAGGATCTGCTCGAGCGTGGCGATGCGGGGCGCGTCGCCATAGGCGGCAGTGAACTCCGCCGCCAGTGCATCGTCCCTCTCATGGAAGCCGACGAGCTTGGCGCCGGCACGAAGCAGGCAATTCACCTGCCCGTAGATATGGTTATGGTTGAGGCCGACGGCGGCGAAGCGCAATTCGGTCATGGGGGTCCCTCTCCGTCGCTAGCGCTTCATGCCGGTGGTGGCGATGCCTTCGATAAGAAGGCGCTGGAAGAACAGGAAGAAGAAGAACACCGGCACGAGCGACAGCGTCGACATGGCGAAGAGGCCGCCCCAGTCGGAGGTGCTGCTCGAGTCCACGAAGGTCCGGAGGCCGAGTTGGATCGTGTAGGTGTTCATGTCGTTCAGGTAGATCAGCGGTCCGAAGAAATCGTCCCAGGTCCAGATGAAGGAGAAGATCGCGGCCGTCGCCAGGACCGGCAGTGACAGCGGCAGCATGATCTTCCAGTAGATTCTCCAGGGGCCGCAGCCGTCCATCATCGCTGCCTCGTCGAGCTCGCGCGGAATGCCGCGGAAGAACTGCACCATCAGGAAGATGAAGAAGGCGTCGCTTGCGAGAAACTTCGGTACTACCAGCGGCAGGATCGTGTTGACCCAGCCGAGGTCGAGGAAGAGCACATATTGCGGGATGAGCGTCACGTGATAGGGGATCATCAACGTCCCCAACATGATCGCGAACCAGAAATTGCGTCCGGCAAAGCGCAGCCGGGCAAACGCATAGGCCGCAAGCGAACAGGCGATCACGTTGCCGATCACCGTTAGGACGGCGATGACGAGCGAATTCCAGAAGAAGCGCCCGAAACTGACGTCGAGCCCGAACCAGCCGCGTATATAGGAGGAAATATCCACCGCGGACGGCCAGAGCGAAGTGGATGAAAAGATCTCGTCTTCCGGCCTGACCGAAGCCGAGACCATCCACAGCAGCGGATAGAGCATGGCGATCGACGCGGCGATGAGAGCCGTATGGACGAGCAGCGAAGCGAGAGGTCCGCGGCGGCCGATCGTTGCCGGAGGCGGTGCCGTTCCCGTGCTCATGGTCGCATCAGTCATCGTAGTGCACCCAGTAACGTGAGGTCAGGAACGAGAAGGCCGTGAACAGGCCAATGATCAGCACGAGGATCCAGGCGAGCGCCGAAGCGTAACCCATACGGAAATTGCCGAAGGCTTCCTGGTAGAGATAGAGCGTGTAGAAGAGCGTCGAATTGATCGGGCCGCCGGTGCCGCCGGAGATGATGAACGCCGGTGTGAAGGCTTTGAAGGCCTCGATCGTCTGCACCACCGCGTTGAAGAAGATGACGGGGGTGAGCAGGGGCAGAGTGATCTTGTAGAACTGCCGGAACTTCGATGCCCCATCGAGGCTGGCGGCTTCGTACATATCCGTCGGGATCTGGCGAAGGCCCGCAAGAAAGATGATCATCGGCGAGCCGAACTGCCAGACGCTCAAGACCACGAGCGTCCAGAGCGAATAGTCCGGATGGGATATCCAGCTTGGACCCTCGATGCCGAATTGCGCGAGCAGGCTGTTTATCAGCCCGTCGCCGGCAAAGAGTTGACGCCAGAGGACGGCGATGGCGACGCTGCCGCCGAGCAGCGACGGCAGATAGAAGATCGCGCGATAGACCGTAAGCCCCTTGATACCGCGATTGAGAAGAATGGCCACCAGGAGCGCGAAGGCGAGTTTGAAGGGCACCGAAAGGACGACATAGAGAAAGGTGACCTTGATTGCCGCGGCGAATTTCGGGTCGGCCGTGGCGATGCGGACGTAATTGGCCGTCCCGACCCACTCCGAAGAGCGGATCAGGTCGAAATTCGTGAAGGAGAGATAGAAGGATGCGACGGCAGGCCCAAGCGTCAGCCCGAAGAAGCCGACGAGCCATGGCAACAGGAACATGTAGCCGGCGCCATGTTTCGTCCAGATGCTGGCCAAGCGGCCCTGAGCGGTCGGGCGCGCATTGGCGCCCGCACCGACGGCTACGGTGGAATCCTGCACGGCGGCCATGTCCTTCAGCCTCGCGACAGGATCTGAGAGACCTCGTTCACCAGCGTCTCGCCGCCCTGCTTCGCATCGAGCTGGCCGAAGCCCACCTGCTCGGCAACGGTACGCAGCGCGAATTCCGCTTCGCCGGCGCCGGAGGGCGGCGGCGGCGGCAGGGCGCCGGCAAGCGCGCCAAGTCCGGACACATAGTCGAGCATGGCGCGGCCGAGTTCGTCGAGTGTCGGCGCCAGTTGCTCCCGCACGGCTGCGGACTCCGGTACGCCCCGCTCGACGCCAAGGATCTCGGCGGCCTTGGGATCTTTGACGAAGAAGTTGACGTATTTCGCTCCGAGCTCCGGATCCTGGGTCTGCGCCGAAACCGAGAAGAACATCGACGGCTTGCGATAATGTCCGCCCTTGGCATCCTTGCCGATCAGCGGAAAGTTGTTGAGCGCCAGCTTGTCCTTGTTGACGCCCTGGTAGGCGACGAACTGGTTGGAATGGGCATAGGAGGCTGCCGCCTTGCCGAGCGACAACGGACTCGTCTCGACGGTGTACTGGTCGAGGGCCTGAATGTCGGGCGGCACGCAGGCCTCAGCCTCGCGCATGGCAGTCCACATGGCGAACCACTCGGCGGCATCGTTGGCGTCATAGGCGATCTTGCCGTCCGCGGTGAAGAGCGCTTTGCCGCGCTGGCGCAGCCAGTTCTCGAAGAGCGGCTCGACACCGCTGCCGTCGGCGATGCCGTAGAAGCCCTTGCGCTTGCCGGCTTTGGTGATCTCGGCGCCGATGCGCGCCATGTCGTCCCAGGTGGTGTTGGGCGTCGGCAGATCGACGCCGGCCTCCTCGAAGGCGACGGCATTGACCATCATCGCCGCCGAGTTCGCGCCGAGGCTGATGCCGTAGAGTTTGCCGTCTACGCTTCCACCCTCGATCTGCACCTTGTCGAAATCCTCGACGTTCAGCGTCGAGCCGAGATAATCGTCGAGTGGAGCGAGTGCACCGCGCCGCGCATATTCGACGATGTAGCGATAGTCCATCTGGATGACGTCCGGCGCGTTGCGCCCGGCGACCTGGGTCGCAAGGCGCGGCCAGTAGTCACTCCAGCCCAGGAACTCTCCGTTGATCGAGACTCCCTGATTTTCGGACTGAAAGAGCTGATTGACCTTGTTTGTGCGGTCGGCGCGGGCCTGCGAGCCCCACCAGAGCACCCGCAGGCGGCCTTCTTGCGAAAGCGCGCTCGAAGCGAGCATGGAATAGGAAAGAAGTGCCGCCCCTCCCGCGAGCAAGTTCCGTCTCGTCATGCGCATTGTCATTGTTCCTCCTCCCTCGGGAGCGCCTCCACAACGTTCCGCTCGTGGTTTCGTTACATCGTCCTCTTGCATTAAATAACTAATTGGTTACAAATTATGAGCAGACAGCGACGCTGTCAAGCAGTTGTGCGGCGAAGTGTCGTTATCTTGTAAGAAAAAATTACAACATCGCATCGGGTGCCTCCGGGTGGGGATGCGGGAGGCGTGTGATGGACAAGGTGCAGTCGAGCGGCCGGGGCAAAAAAGGCAGTAGCGGCGGAGCGGCGGAGCGCTCGGCGCAGCGCGATCCCGAGCGGACGCGCGCCTCCATTCTTGCGGCGGCAACCAAGGAGTTTGCGGAAAACGGCATCGGCGGCGCGCGTGTCGATGCCATCGCCGAGCGGGCGGGCACGAACAAGCGAATGCTCTATCATTACTTCGGCGACAAGGAGCAGCTCTATCTCGCCGTGCTCGAGGAGGCCTATATCGGCATCCGCACGGCAGAAAAATCATTGCATTTCAGCGACGTGGATCCAGAGCAGGGCGTCGCGGAGCTCGCTATGTTCACCTGGCGCTACTTCCTCGACCATCCGGAATTCCTGAGCCTGCTCGGCACGGAGAACCTGCATCGCGCCCGTTGGCTCCGGCAGTCGACGCGGCTCAAGGAGCTGCATTCGAATTTCATCGACAAGCTCGCCGAGTTGCTCGACCGCGGCAAGGCGAAGGGGCTTTTCCGCACGGACATCGACCCGCTGAATGTCTATCTGACGATTGCTGCGCTCGGCTATTTTTACCTCTCGAACCAGTATACGCTCGCTACGATTTTCGGCCGAGACCTCGCGGACGGGGCCAGTCTCGAGGCCTGGAAGCGGCATATCGTGCACGTGACGCTGTCATCGATCCGCCGCTGAATTGCTGACATGTCGTTTTTTATGTTGACAAGTACGCTGTCCCTCTGCCACAAAGTAACCGTTTAGTTACTGGCTCGGGAGGGCTGGTCCACTTCCGAAAAGGTCTGGCAGGGAGGAGATCGCATGCCGCGTTTGGGGATTATTCTGCACGGCGTTACTGGCCGCATGGGCTATAACCAGCATCTGGTGCGCTCCATTCTGGCGATCCGCGATCGGGGCGGCGTCACGCTTGCTTCCGGGGAACGGTTGGAGATCGATCCGATCATCGTCGGCCGCAACCCTGACAAGATCGGACAGTTGGCGAAGCGGCACAACATTCAACGGTGGTCGAGCGATCTCGACGCGGTGCTTGCCGATCCGGAGAACCAGATATTCTTCGATGCCGGCACGACGCTGATGCGCGCCGAGCTGATCGGCCGGGCGCTAGACGCCGGCAAGCATGTCTATTGCGAGAAGCCGATCTCGGATGATCTCAAAACGGCGGTGAAGCTTGCGCGCAAGGCCCGCGCTTCGGGTCTGAAGCACGGGGTGGTGCAGGACAAGCTGTTCCTGCCCGGACTGCGCAAGCTGGCCCTTCTCAGGGATTCGGGGTTCTTCGGCAAGATCCTCTCGGTGCGGGGCGAATTCGGCTACTGGGTGTTCGAGGGCGATTGGGGCGTGCCCGCACAGCGCCCCTCCTGGAACTACCGCAAAAAGGACGGCGGCGGCATCATCCTCGACATGCTCTGCCACTGGCGCTACGTGCTCGACAACCTCTTCGGCGAGGTGAAGTCCGTCTCCTGCCTTGGTGCGACCCATATCCCGACCCGAATCGACGAGCAGGGCGGCGCCTATGATTGCGATACCGACGACGCCGCCTATGCGACGTTCGAGCTCGAGGGCGGCGTGATCGCCCAGATCAATTCCTCCTGGGCGGTTCGCGTGCGTCGCGACGATCTCGTCACCTTCCAGGTCGACGGCACGCACGGTTCGGCGGTCGCAGGCCTCACCAAATGCTGGACCCAGCACCGCGTCAATACGCCGAAGCCGGTCTGGAACCCGGATCAGCCGCAGACGATCGATTTCTACAAGACCTGGGACGAAGTGCCGGACACGCAAGACTTCGACAACGGCTTCAAGTCGCAATGGGAGATGTTCCTGCGCCATGTGGCCGAGGATGGCCCATGGCCCTATGGGCTGGAAGCGGGCGCCAAGGGTGTGCAGCTTGCCGAGCTGGGGCTGAAATCCTGGTCCGAGCGCCGCTGGCTCGACGTTCCGGAACTGGAGTTCTGAAGCGATGGCGCGCCTCGATCTCCCACTTGAAGACAGGCTCGTCTCCTACGAACTCAGCGGCCGGCCGGTTCCGTTCCAGAAGCGCGACGCAGCGGCCTTCCCGCGGGTTGCCTTCGCCGCGGCGCATGTGGTCGCCGATCCTCTGGCCGACAACGACCCTTGGCTGATGCCGGCAATCGATTGGGAGCGCACGCTCGCCTTTCGCCATCGTCTCTGGGATCTCGGGCTCGGAGTCGCAGAAGCCATGGACACGGCCCAGCGCGGCATGGGCCTTGGCTGGCCGGAGGCGCGCGAGCTCATCCGCCGGGCGCTTGCCGAAGCGCGCGGCCGGCCGGGCGCGCTGATTGCCTGCGGTGCGGGCACGGACCATCTGGCACCCGGCCCGGATGTCACCATCGACGACGTCATCAAGGCCTATGAAAGCCAGATCGAGGCCATCGAGGCGGAGGGCGGCCGCATCATCCTGATGGCGAGCCGGGCGCTGACTGCCGCGGCAAGGAGCCCGGACGACTATGTCCGCGTATACGACCGCATCCTCTCGCAGGTGAAGGAGCCGGTGATCATCCATTGGCTCGGCGAAATGTTCGATCCGGCGCTCGAAGGCTATTGGGGTGGCGCCGATCATATGGAGGCGATGAGAACCTGTCTTCAAGTGATCGAGGCCCATGCCGTGAAGGTCGACGGCATCAAGATCTCGCTTCTCTCGAAGGAGAAGGAAATCGTCATGCGGCGGCAGTTGCCGCAGGGCGTGCGCATGTATACCGGCGACGATTTCAACTATGCGGAGCTTATCGCCGGCGACGAGCAGGGGCATTCGGACGCGTTGCTCGGCATCTTCGACGCGATCGCGCCGGTCGCTTCCGCATCGTTGCAGGCGCTCGGCGAAGGGCGGAACGGCGCGTTCTTCAAACTGCTCGAGCCGACGGTGCCGTTGTCGCGACATATCTTCAAGGCGCCGACACGCTTCTACAAGACGGGCGTCGTCTTCCTCGCCTATCTCAACGGCCTGCAGGACCACTTCGTGATGATCGGCGGCCAGCAGAGCGCCCGCTCGCTCGCGCATCTTTCCGAACTCTTCCGGCTCGCGGACAAGGCGGGCGTGCTTGCGGATCCGGAGCTTGCGATTTCGCGCATGCGGCGCGTGCTCGCCGTCCATGGCGTCGAGTAAGGCGCGGTCATGGGCGACGCTCCTCGCATCAGCCTCATCGAGGCGGCGCTTTTCGAGCGCCCGGTCGATTTCCGTTTTCCGTTCCGCTTCGGGTCGGCGCGTGTCGAGTGCGCGCCCCAGGCCTTCGTGCGGGTGCGGATCGCCGATGAGCAGGGCCGCTCCGCCGCAGGCTGGGCGGCCGAGATGATGATGCCGAAATGGTTCGACAAGAATCCGGCCCTTTCGCCGGACGACAATGTCGACCAGCTTCGCGCCTCGCTGCGGCTTGCGGTCGAAGGGCTCAAATCCTTGCCGGCAAACACCGCTTTCGGCCTACATGCGACAGCCGAGGCGGACCACCATTGGGCGGCGGCAAGGCATGGCCTCCCCCCCCTTGTCGCTTCCTATGGACTGGCGCTCGTCGATCGCGCCGTCATTGACGCGCTTTGCCGGCTGAAGGGGGTGAGCGCGGCGAAAGCAGTTGCTGCCAACCTCCTTGGGATCACCGCTGCCACCGCGCCCGACCTCGCGGGCTTCGATCTTGTGCGCTTCCTCTCGCAGCTCGCGCCTGTGCCGACGCTTTCCGTACGCCATACGATCGGCCTTGCCGACGTGCTGCGGGCGGCCGAGCTCGATCAAGAGCAGCGGCGCGATGACGGCCTGCCGCAGGCGCTGGACGAGGTGATTGCCGCCTATGGACACCGCCACTTCAAGATCAAAGTTTCGGGCAGTCCGGATGCGGATGTGGAACGGCTGGCTTCCATCGCCTGGCTGCTCGGCGCCCGGCTTGACGCCTATCAGGCCACGCTCGATGGAAACGAGCAGTTCGAGAGTGCAGACGCGGTTGCGGATTTTCTCGACCGGGTCGACAGGGATCCGCGCCTGAAGAGGCTGCGTGGTTCCATCCAGTTCTTCGAACAGCCGATCGCACGCAATGCCGCGCTCTCAACCTCGGTTGCGGCGCTCGCCGAGCGCATCCCGCTCGAGATCGACGAGTCCGACGGGGACGTGGGCGCATTTCCGCGCGCCCGTGAGCTCGGTTATGCCGGCATTTCTTCGAAATCCTGCAAAGGTTTCTACCGTTCGCTGATCAATCGTGCCCGCATCGAGAAGTGGAATGCGGAGGAAGGCACCGCCCGCTACTTCATGTCCGCCGAGGACCTGACGACGCAAGCCGGGACCGGCCTGCAGCAGGACCTCGTGCTCGCGGCCCTCGTCGGCGCCGGCCATGTCGAGCGCAACGGCCATCATTATGTGGATGGCATGGCGGGCGCGCCTTTGGATGAGCAGGCCGCCTATCTCGCTGCGCATGGCGATCTTTACGAAAACGCGCGCGGCCGCGCCCGGCTTGCGATCCGGGCGGGCGAGGTCCGCTTCGTCAGCGCCCTTGGCGCGATCGGCCTTGGTTCCTTCGTCGAGCCGGACTGGTCGGCAATGGTTAGAAGCTCATGAGAAGGGGGAGGAGAGGAAATGCACGTCGAGGGCCTTTCCATCAATCTGGCGACCGTGCGCGCGCAATGCGGCTTCGCCGAAGCCGTCGAAATATGCCTGAAGCATGGGATCACGGCGATCGCGCCCTGGCGCGACCAAGTGGCCGCAACCGGCCTCGAGGAAGCCGCGCGCATCGTGAGTGCCAACGGCCTCAAGCTCACGGGCCTCTGCCGCGGGGGCTTCTTCCCAGCAGTCGAGGCGGCGGGCAGGGAAAAGGCGCTCGACGACAACAGGCGTGCCATCGACGAGGCGGCGACGCTCGGCGCGGATTGCCTCGTGCTCGTCGTCGGCGGCTTGCCCGGTGCATCGAAGGACATTGATGGCGCCCGCCGGATGGTCGAGGAGGGGATCGCCGCCCTCTTGCCACATGCGCGCGCAGCGGGCGTGCCCCTGGCGATCGAGCCGCTGCATCCGATGTATGCCGCCGACAGGGCCTGCGTGAACACGCTTCGCCAGGCGCTCGACATGTGCGAGGCGCTCGGCCCCGGTGTCGGCGTGGCGATCGATGTCTATCACGTCTGGTGGGATCCCGATCTCGCCAATCAGATCGCCCGGGCCGGCGCGATGAAGGCGATCTTCGCGCACCACATCTGCGACTGGCTGGCGCCGACGAGGGACATGCTGACGGATCGCGGCATGATGGGCGACGGCGTCATCGATCTCAAGGGCATCCGGCACCGGATCGAGGCGGCAGGCTTCCATGGGGCGCAAGAGGTGGAGATCTTCTCGGCCGAGAACTGGTGGAAGCGTCCGGCCGACGAGGTGATCACCACATGCGTCGAACGCTATCGAAGCTGCTGTTGAAATTTCGCGCGCCCGCGTCGGTTACGCATTGCATCACCCAGTCGCGGCTCTACTTCGGACAGAATTGCGTGAGGAAAGATGGACAACAAACGTCGTTTTGCACTGGTCGGAACCGGCAATCGTGGCACCACGATGTGGGGAAGGGAGCTTCTCGCCGGATGGCGCGGTTTCGTCGACCTCGTCGCCATAGCCGATACCAATCCCCTGCGCGCTGAGCGCGCGCGCACCATGATCGCGAGCAACGCGCCGATCTATGGCGATGTCGACGCGATGCTTGCCGAGGCGCAGCCGGACCTGGTGATCGTCTGCACCCCGGATGACACCCATGACGAGATCGTCGTCAAGGCGCTCGAATCCGGCGCCGACGTCATCACCGAGAAACCGATGGCCACGACGGTGGACAAGATCCGCCGCATTCTCGACGCCGAGAAACGCACCGGCCGGCGCGTCGACGTCTCCTTCAACTACCGCTTCGCGCCGACCGCGGCGCGCATCAAGCAACTGCTCGACGCCGGCGAGATCGGCCGCGTCACCTCCGTCGATTTTCACTGGTATCTCGACACGGAGCATGGTGCCGATTATTTCCGCCGTTGGCATGCCTACGCAGAGCGTTCCGGCAGTCTCTTCGTGCACAAGGCAACGCACCATTTCGATCTCCTGAACTGGTATCTCGACAGCGAGCCTGACACGGTCTCCGCCTTCGCCGACCTGCAGATGTACGGGCGCAAGGGGCCGTTCCGTGGCCCCCGCTGCAAGCTCTGTCCGCACAAGCAAGACTGTGATTTTTTCCTCGACCTCGCCGCCGATCCCTTCCTCGACGCGCTCTACGAGCAGCCTTCCGCGATCGACGGCTATTTCCGCGACGGCTGCGTCTTCCGCGAAAATATCGACATCCCCGACACGATGGTCGCCAATCTTCGCTATCGCAACGACGTCCACGTCTCCTATTCGCTCAACACCTTCCAGCCGATCGAAGGACACCATATCGCCTTCAACGGCACCAAGGGCCGGATCGAACTGCGCCAGTACGAAGACCAGCCCTGGGAGACGCCGCCCGAAGACGTCATCCTGCTGATACGCAATTTCGCGAAGGGCGGTCCGGCGTTCGAGCGCATCACGGTGCCGCACTCGCCCGGCGGCCATTACGGCGGCGACGACCGGTTGCGGAACATGATCTTAAAGCCCGGCATGACCGACCCGCTCGGCCAGAGGGCGGGAGCGCGGGCCGGAGCGCTCTCCGTTCTATGCGGCATCGCGGCGCTTGAGAGCGCCCGCAGCGGCAAGCTCGTGCGGCTTCCCGAACTGATGCCGGAGCTTTTCGAGGGGGAGGTGCGGCCGTTCGCTCACACCGAAGCGCCAGCCACCATTGGCGGGCGCCGCTGACATTTGCATGCCGGTGGTCCGGCGGTTTCCTGTCAAGTGATGCAAGTGGGTATTTGCCGGTGAGGAACTTCCCTGGCGACCGTCGAAACACGTCGGCCAATCGTGTCGCCGTCGATGCGCTTGATAGCTGTTTGCTGATCGCAAAAGCGGACGAGCAGGGGGCGCGGTATTGCGAGAGAAGGTACGGCTTGCAAGGAGGTCGAAGTGTTCCCCAACCACCGTATCGGCCCGAACAACGAAACCGGCTTTCGGAAATGAGCAGATTCAAAGAGTGACAGCGACCTTCGCGCGCCACGCGGCGCTGTAAAATTCGATTGTTTAACGGTAGGGAGTCCCTGCCGATAAGCCGAGCTTGATGCGCACGATTTTCGCGGTTGAAGCACTTGCTCGATGCGAGCGCTTTCTCCTGAAAAAAGGTCGGCGGTCACGACGCCATCTCAATTTCTGCGACTGTTTCGCTTATGCTTGTGCCAATGCGCTTGGCGTAGCCTTGCTCTACAACTGGGAACGATTTCGCCCATACGGGCCTCGCATAGCCGAAAGTCGGGCGACAACGGAGAGATCCGATGCAGATGAAACGTAGAACCATCGTCGTTGGCGGCGGGGCACTCCTTGCCGGGGCTGCGACCGCCTTTGTCGCCCGCGGTCGCGGCGGCGAACCGATATCGCGGCGAAGCTTCGACTGGAAGGCGTCCGACTTTCGCGCAGGCGGTTCGGCGGCGGTGCCGGCCGATCTGCCGGAGCCGATCTTTCGGGCCAAACCGCAATGCGTCGTGACGTCCGCTCAGACGCTCGGCCCCTGCCGCACAAGCGATGTGCCGGTCCGCAAGGACGTGACCGAGGGCGTCGCGGGGCTGCCGACCCGCATCAGTCTGCGCCTGGTTGAGGCGGAAAGCTGCGAGCCCATCCACGGCGCCGACGTCGAGATCTGGCACACGAGTGCCGATGGCGTCTACTCCGGAGAGGCGGCGTCGATATGCAATCGGGAGGATGCGGACGCCAGAAGCGCGAGCTTCCTCAGGGGACGCCAGATCAGCGACGAGAACGGCGTCGTCAGCTTCCTGACAGTCTATCCCGGCTGGTATCCCGGTCGCGCCGTCCACGTTCACCTGCGCATACTGGTGGAGGATCGGGAACTGCTCGTCAGCCAGCTTCTCTTCGACGATGCGCTGAGCGATCTCGTTTATGAGGGACATCCGGATTATGCCGGCCGACCGCAACGCAGCACAATGAACGGGGGGGATAGCGTCTTCTCCTCTGGCGAGGCGGCGCAGTTCATATTCGACTTCGAAAAGCTTGATCCAGGCGTGCTGCAGGCGAGCTATACGATCGGGCTCGTGCGGTCTTAGGGCACACACACACGTGTTGGCGAGCCTTCGCAAGCTGCCCCGGCTCTTGGCGCTCAGAACTTGCGCCGCCAGATTTCCTGCGCCGCGTAGACCTCGGCCAAGCCGCGCTGGGCGTCACGGTTGCCGGTCGCAGCGACTGCTTCAAAAATTTGCTTCGCTGCGGCGAAGCGCTTGAGCTTCATATAGGCATAGCCGCGCAGAACCATTAGGTCGGTCCGCTCGGAGGCGATCTCGCGCAGTTTGTCGAGGAACAGCAGTGTTTCCCGGTAGCGGCCGAGATGCCGCCGCGGCGACGGCAGCTCTGTTGGTGAGGCCGACGCGCAAACAGGCAAGGCTTTGACCATAGGCTGCGTCCTCGCGCAGGCGAGAAACCAGAATGTCCATGGCGCAAAGAGTTCAGTGATTGGTGTAGCAGGCCTCGACCTTCAGATCGGTGCCGCCAGCCAACGACGTCAGGAGAGCCGGCAGTACCGTTGCGAATTGATGGGTGATCTCGACGCGGGAGAAGCCGGCGGCCAGCCCATGGCAAGCGGCGTCATGGTCGAGCTGGAGCGACGCGGGATCGATCGTCACGAACCAGCCCGCCGCGGTCTCCTTGGCGAAGGCTTTCACCTCTGGGGCGCTGTAGACGCCGTCCGCTTCGCATTCCAATTGTGGAACGCCCATGCAGCGCGCCGTTGCGATCGCCACGTCATGCAGTGCGTGCGTGGTCCAGAACAATCGGCAGAACTCTATCGTTCCGAACAGCATCAGCAGAAACACCGGCAAGACCAGGGCAAATTCCACCGCACCGGCGCCGGACCGCGCTCGCCATAGCTTCCGGAATTCTCGTAGGAAATATGTCATTTTGCCCGTATGACCGCGCTGGCGTCGATGGAATCGCCCTTGACGATGCCAAGGCTGGAGAACAGCGGTGTGTAAGCCTGCTTCACCGTAACAACGACGAACTTGCCGGCCTTTCCGCCACTCGGGCAAGCGGAGGCGCATGTCCGCGCCGAGCCCCATACGAGCGATGCCGCCGAACCGCTTGGGCAATAGCAGGCGTCGCCGCGGCCAGGCATTCCACGGATTGAGATCTTTGTGCCGTTGTAATCTGCACTGGCGCCGTTGTTGACCACAATGGAAGCGTGTTTGTTGCCGCCCGCGTCCTCGCTTGCAATCATCACGGCCAGCTTTTCCGCGAGATCGCTGCTGTTCTTGGCATCAACCATGTCAGCCTGGACCAGGGCGTAGCTCGCGCTGTTCGAGACCGCGGCCTCCAATCGAAAGCGGGAAAAGACCAGCATGGCCAGATCGAGACCGCCCGCCAGGATGACGGCGAAAATCGGCGTGACCAGAGCGAACTCGATCGCCGCGTTGCCCCTTCGGCCCGAATGATGGGTGCGCAGGCGGCCAAATGTGCTGCGGATTCTTGTTTTGCCGGAGCGGATAAAATTCATTGTATCAACTTCACCTTGCCCTGGGCCGTCGACAGCGCGCATTCCGACATGGCTTGCGAACCGCCGGAGAGCGAAATGCTCGCGCCAATCAGTTGCAGGCAATTTCCCGCATCCTCGATCCGGCCGCCGCCTCCGAAGTCGATGAGTCCGTGCGGGAAGTAAAACGCCCCGGAAATCTTCCCGCGGCCGCCAGAGGTGATTTCCGCCCCCGATGTGTTTTTGGAGGATTGCGGACCGATGACGGCCAGGTTCGCATAGGATCCGCTCTGCGGCGCGGCGATGGTGATCGCGTTGCCGCCGGTCAGGCAGAACGCCTTTTCGCGGCATTCCCAGTCCGATGGCGTTTCCTCCCCCGAGATGACGATCGTGACATTCTGTCCGGAAACGGCAACGGTATCGCTGCAACTGGCCCCGCCGGTATTGACGGAGAAATATCCGTCCACGGTGTAGATGCCGTCACCCAGCCTCGCGCCGCCGGCGAGATTGACGTTTCCCGCGATGTCGTGCTGTGCCGCTGCAGGGATGGTGAGGCAGCTGCCGCCGCCGCCGCCGTTCAAGTCGCCATTTACGCGGAAGACTCCCGGGCCGGAGTTCGCATCCGCCATGTAGGTCGTCGAACCGCCGCCGACGCCGATCGCATTGTCGCCGCTGGATCTCCCGATGATGTAGCTGTTGGAGTTGCCGGCGCCGAGCTTCAGGGTAGCGCCATCGCCCGTAAAGAAACCTGCATCCAGCACGAAGGTGCTGGGTCCGCCGATGGTAAGCTTTCCGCCGCTGCACAGGCTGTAGCGGGCACCTCCGCAGGAGCTGGCATCGTCTTCGCCGACCATGCCGATGTGGAACGTACCGGCTCCGAATGTCAGGTCAGTGCCGATGATTCCCTTCTCGACGCTGAAGACACCGTCTCCAAACTCGAGCTTCGTGCCGAAATCATTCTGGATCTTCCCCGAAAAGGTATAGACGGTGTTCTTGCTCCCGGCGGTATTGAACTTCACCTGGACGTTGCCATGGACCAGCAGTGAGCCGATGCTGATCTCGGAGCCCGCGCAGATAATATCCCATTTAACCGTCCAATACTCATTGAAGCTCGCCGGATCGTAACTGCAGCCCACGGATTCGATTGCGGCAGCAGTCGCTTTCGGGGATGTATCGCCGCCAAACTCTATATCGTGCCCCTTTTTCACCGAGACCATGTGCGGCCATGCGGCCTTGCGAATGACCGCGAAGCGTTCGACAAGTTCGGCCACCCCGGAATGGCCGTCGAGAGGATCGCTGGTGTAGGCTTGCGTTACCGGCGCGTCGCTGCCGTCGGCCTGGACGATGTTGCTTGACCACGGGCAGGACTCTGAGGAACCGGAATAATAGGTCGCGCTCTTGGCGGTGATCTTGGTGCCGCAAGGCGCGACAAGGTCGCTGTTCGATGCCACATAGCACTGGCTCGCACCGACCTGCACGCCGCCCGAGAGGGTCACACCCGATCCGGATTTGTCCAAAGCAATGATGCAACCGTTTTCAGTCGAACCTATCGAAGCATAGGCTTGCGCTGCAATATCGAGCTTGGGGTCGACGCCGAGAACCGGCGCCAAAAAAAGCGTGTTCGTAGTGGTGACCGTGACATGTATGGCCTGAGCGCCCGCGTCCTTTGGAGATGTCGTTATCGAGACGGAAACGTCGTCGGCATCGACTCCGTTGAGCGCAGACACCTGAAGGGCCGCTTTACGCACTCGCGTTTCCGACTTCGTTTCGCTGTGGGCAAGGGCGCCTGCGTAAGATGCAAGATCGGCCGTACGCTGGTTTCGGTCCCGTATGAGCAGCCCGTAGCCGTATTCGACGGAAAGGGCGGTGAAGCCGATCACGATCGGGAGGCATATGGCCGCCATGATTCCGATAGCGCCGCGCCGGTCGTGGCGCAGCAATCTTACGGAGCGCAATGGAACTCTCATATCCGGTTTCCCCATGTCGACTGGGCTCTCGCAATGTCGATATCGGTCAATCAGAGGCGAGCCATTTGATGTACGTGCCCATCGGATCGCCTGCGCCAGGCAATCCGCAATGAGAATTAACAAAGCATTGCCTTTTTCGAAGGTGGGGCTCTTCGCTGCGGTTGGCGGATAGGGCTGCGCAAAAGAGATAAGATGCTGCCCAAAACGTGGTCAGTCGCGGCTTCCCAGCCACACCGGAGCTATAAGTTTCCGTTTACCCCAAGTTGTCGGGCTGGCGAAACGTCGGCGCCTGTAGTACTCGCGTTCTGGCCGAATCCAACGGGCAGGAATCGAGAATGACCGCCGACCGCCTCCGCTTTGTCCTCTTCCTCAACGGTGTGTTCATCCTCGCTATGGCCTTTGCGATGCTTGTACCGGCTATCGTCGATTTCGGCGCCGGCAACAGCCGTGACGGGATGACCTTTGCGAGCGGCGCCGTCGTCAGTGCGGGTATCGGTCTGCTGCTCGTGGCGGCTTTCAACCAGGGGGACGTCGACCCGAAGGACAGCCGCACGGGGCTCCTGGTCACGGTCAGTGCCTGGCTCTCGGCGTGTCTGATCGGCGCTATTCCGCTCTACAACTCGCATCTCGGCATCAGTTGGACGGATGCGGTCTTCGAAGCGGCATCCGCCCTTACGACGACCGGCTCCACTGTTCTCTTCGGGCTCGATCAGATGCCGCCCGGCCTGTTGCTGTGGCGCTCGCTGCTGCAATGGCTCGGCGGCATCGGCATCATCGTCATGGCGCTGAGCGTGCTTCCGGCTCTCCGGGTCGGCGGTATGCAGCTCTTCCGGGCCGAATCCTCAGATGTCTCAGAGAAACCCTTTCCGAAGGTGAGGCAGATCGCCCGCAATATCCTGATTGTCTATCTGTCGCTCACCCTGCTCTGTGCGATCGCTTTCGACGTCGCCGGCATGACGACCTTCGACGCGGTTAATCATGCGCTGACGACGATTGCGACCGGCGGCATGTCGACCAAGGACGCGTCGATCGGCTATTACGGCTCACTGCCGATCGAACTCGTGGCGATCATCTTTATGATGATGGGGGCTCTGCCGCTTGCATTCTATGCAGTGTTCCTCGTGAACCGCGGCAAGCGCAGTACGATCGAGGGCCAGATCAAGGCGTTTCTCCTCATCGTTACGGCGATGACGCTTGCCTGCACCGCCTGGAACATTGCCCAGGGTATGTCGCCGCCGACCGCCTTGCGGCTGTCCGCCTTCAACGTTACGTCCGTCATCACGAGCACAGGCTACGTCACGGCCGACTTTTCCAACTGGGGAAGTTTTGCGATGGGGCTATTCTTCCTGCTCTATTTCATCGGCGGTTGTGCAGGCTCGACGGCAGGCGGCATCAAGATTTTCCGGTGGCAGATCCTGTTTGCCGGATCGGGAAGAGTGTTAAGGCAGATGCTCTTTCCAAACTCACTGGTGCCCGTGCGATTCCAGGGAAGATCCGTCGATGACGTTGCGATCGGCAACGTCCGCAACTTCTTTTTCCTCTACCTCGTAACGACGCTGATCCTCTCGCTCCTGGTCATGGCGACTGGCCTCGATTTTCTCTCTTCCCTTTCGTCGGTGGCGCAGGGCATGGGAAATACCGGACCCGGCCTCGGTCCCCTTGTCGGGCCCGCTACCAACTTCGCGGCCATACCCGACGCGGCCAAGTGGCTGATCGCGATCTCGATGATCGTCGGTCGATTGGAACTCGTGACGTTCCTCGTCGTGCTTCAGCCGTGGTTCTGGCGGCGCTGACCGCGCCTGGCTTCAAACAAAAGGTGGAGCTGCGCACCGATGCCGGGCTCGTCTGCGGAGCCTTTCCTAGCATCGAGATGCGCAACTCCTTCCGGCGACGGTCACGCGGTACTCCGACCGCGCCGGACTTTGCCTCGGGTCCTGCCGAAGGGCGCGGACCGAGGCGATCGTGATCAGGCGGGTTCAGGAACCACGCGCTTCGATCCGGCGAGAAGGCGATCGAAATAGCCGATCGTCTGCAACAGTCCGCCCGAAAGGTCCATTTTCGGCCGCCAGCCGAACTCCTGCATGGCAAGCGAGATGTCCGGGCGCTGTTGGCGAGGCGTGTCGGTCGCCTGCGGACGCAGGATGAGGTTCGATCGTGCGCCGGTGAGCTCGATCACCTGCTCTGCCACGTCGCCGATCGAAAACTCCATCGGATTGCAGAGATCGATCGGGACCGGCAGCGACGCCGGCGATGCCATGATGCGGGCGAAGCCATCGATCAGGTCATCGGCGAAAGAGAAGGAGCGGGTCTTGGAGGCGTCCCCATAGATCGTGATGTCCTTCCCTCTCAGGGCCTTGAGTACGAAGTTCGACACGATGCGGCTTTCGTCCGCGCGCATCCGGGGCCCGTAAGCGTTGAAGATGCGGACAAGGCGAACGTCTACCTCGTAGAGCCTGTGAAAATCGGAGAACAGTGCTTCCGCGCAGCGTTTACCCTCTTCGTATGAGGAGTGTCGCCCGAGGAAAGCGGCGTCGCTCCAATCACCTTCCGTACGAGCATGGAGTTGCGAATCGTCGTGAGTGTCGGCGGCCGAAACCTGGAGGATGCGCGCGCCCCGGCGAGCCGCCAGTTCCAGCAGGTTCAGAGAGCCTGTCACATAGGTTTGCATCGCCCGGATCGGGTCGGCCTGATAGTGTGGCGGCGAGGCCGGGCGAGCGAGATGATAGATTTCGTCGACGTCGACGTCGACGTCGATCGGTTCGGCGATGTCCTGGGCTATGACGTCGAAACCGTCGAAGCCCAGGAGCGGTGAAATATTGCGCTCCAGCCCCGTCGAGAAATCGTCGACGCAATAAACCTGATGGCCGGCCTTGAGGAGGCGCTCACAAAGATGCGAGCCAAGAAACCCGGCGCCACCGGCGACCATAATGCTTTTGTTATCGCGCGAAGAAGATCTTTTGCGGCCGGAAGACGGTTTAAAATAACGCGCATGAAACTTCCGCAGATAGCTCACGACTACCTCCATCGTACGAGATACACGATTGTCGTTTGAAATCGATGACACTTAACGGCGGCCGAATGTGGCGGCAGGATCGTCGGTGTTTCTTGGTCATTTCGCCGAAATAAATCTGGCGGCATCGACGTCTATTTAGATACAAACATAAGTCGCAAATGTCATTATCGTTACATCCAGAAAGTTATCTCCCCGTCCATTTCTACCGAAAAAGAGGTATAACTAAGCAGGTGGTGTGAATCGGTCGGCCTTCGCCAGTGGACCATGAATGCGGAGCCCCCTCGGCGGGGTGCCGGGAAGCGGTCCCCTCTGTGATCCGTCGGCTCGCCAAAAATCCATGCACTGGAGGCATTCGATGACGAGTGAGTCCGGATCAGGAGACGACCCCACAGATGCCCCGCCCTGGCCAGGGGCCGAGGAGAGGCGGCGCTGGCCCCGAGAGCCAGCGGCCGGGACGGAAGGCCGCCCGAGCGGTCCGCCAGCACTTGTACCCTTGCGATTCTCAACAGGTGAGCTGCCGGCTGCGGCGCAGTTCCCCGCATGGCGTGCACACATGGCGCCGCTGCTTGACCTTCGCTTGCCCGATGGCATATCCCCGGATCAAGGCTTTCATGCCGAACAGACTGGATGGCGCCTTGACAATTTGCTGATCGTACAACAACGCACCCCGGCGCACAGCTATGCCCGTTCCCGCGCCATGCTGCGTTCGAGCCCGATCGACCACTGGAATCTGGGCATCTTGCGCAGTGGTCGGGCCTGGACCGAGGTCGACCGACGCGTCACCCAGACCGGTCCGGGCGATCTCTTTCTGCGCTCCCTCGGCTATCCCTATCGTGGACGAACGACAGAGGCCGCGGGCGTGTTTCTTTTCATACCCTATGAGTTGCTGGCCGATGATGCCGGCATTCTCGAAGCCGCCAACAATTCGGTGCTTTCGGGCAGCCTCGCCGACCTGCTGCTGAACTACATCGACGGCACAGTGGCGAGCCTCGGCGTTTTAAGGGCCGAAGAACTTCCGAGGATCGTGCAGGCGATATGCGACATGGTGGTCTCATGCGTTGCCGCGTCGGTGACGCCGAACGCCGCCGGAGCCGAGTCGAACAAGGGAATGATGGAGCGCGCGCATCGATACATTCATCTTCATCTCAACTCAGCCGAACTCACACCTGACGCCATCTGTCGGGCGATCGGCGTTTCGCGGACGCGGCTCTACCAATTGTTCGAGCAGAGTGGCGGCGTGCTGAACTATATTCGCAAGCGTCGGCTCCAGCACGCCTACGCGGCCCTCAGCGACCCTACGGACAGCCGGTCGATTGCTGAGATTGCGGAAGCCTCCGGCTTCGATGTGGCCGCCAACTTCACGCGTGCCTTCAGTCACGAATTCGGGGCGAGCCCGCGCGAAATCCGAAAGGCAGCCGGATCCAGTCAACCGGTCGTGGCCGTCCCGCCTTCCCGGCGGCTTCACGGTGCGACGATCGGTGACTGGCTCGAGCCGCCTGGCAAGTAGGAAGCGCGGTGCCGGATTTCGAACGCCAATTTTCACAGGCTCGACCAGCCGCTCGCCGACGTCCGGTCCGCCACTGCGCAAATGAAAAACCGGGAGCTGTTTCGCACCGATATACGGGATTTCGTTCGTTCTGAGGTGAAGGCGTTCGTCTTCAGCCGAACCGCGGCCCCCTCCCTCTATCGACCGGCCTGGCTTGTCTTCTTGCCCGCTGCGTGCCGGAAACCTGTCCTTTGTAGCGCCGGCGCCGGCACCAGGACCGCGCGGCGATGCCCTCAACTGAGCCTCAGATCGACACCGGGGTGCAGCTTCTTCAGGTTCGGCAGCGATTTCGTCTGCCAAGGATACTCCGAGCTCCCGCGAACGGCAAATTGCACGTTCGGTCGCTTGCGGGCCTCGATGGTGAGCTTTGCGAGCAGATTGATGCCAGAGGAATTGAGGAACTGCAATCCTGTGAGATCGACGGTGAGTCTATCCGGCTCGGTTTCAAGGATGCCCAGCACGAGGGAAAAGATCGGCGCATAGGCCTCTGTGCTGGGCAGGCGCATTGTCCCGTCGAAGTAGACGTCCTTGCCTTCCGACCAAACGCGATATTCTTCTTCTTTGATTTCCATGTTTTCACCGCCCATCAATTCGAAATGTCCGGAACTGCAATGGACGCGTAGGTCTCCAGCGGGATTCTGCGGTCCTCATCACTGGATCCGAAAACCCAAGCAAAGTGAGCACCATAATCACTCATGAGCGTCAAAAGTCCAAGCCCCGAACCGCCGGCACCCGTAGCAGCGTTCGTTTCGATCCTCTCGATCAGAAGGTCGCCGGGATCACCGGCCGTGATTTCGGACAGGAGATGCTGAAATCGCTCCGCAGTCTCCTTGTCGACCAAATTGGTGACCTTCGTGCGAAAGGCACTTTCGGTGACGGATGCCTCCACGATGATCTCGCCCGATGCGCGGAACTTCACGGCGTTCTCGATCAGTTCGTTGGTGAGGTAGCCGACATTGTGCCGCACGTCCTTGTAGAGCTTGCGCGACGCGCTGTAGCGCAGCGCCACGAACTCTGCGACAAAATCCGAGGTCATGGCGCAATGCTTCCAGCTCAAGTCGAGCGGTCCCTCGAACAGGCGAAGCGTGGTCACATCATCGCCATTGCCGATCGCCAGGTCTGCCACTCCGTATAGGGTCGTCATCGCTCACCTGTGCCTCATCACTACCAATGTTATGTCGTCATGGATCTTCTGCGCGCCTATGTGGGCCATCAGATCCTCGATGATACCGGTTTTGACCTCCTCGGCGTTTCGGCCATAGCGGCGGCTGGCGCTTTCGCAGAGCCGCTCTATGCCGAAGAGTTCGCCGTTCCGGCCTTCCGCCTCGGTCACGCCGTCCGTGTGGAGGATGATCATGTCACCGCAATCGAAGGGAATTTCCCGCGTTGCCACGAAAGGCGATATATCCGGCTCCAAGCCAATCGGCAGGCCGAGATCGATCGTGTCGATGCGTTCGACCTTCCCGAGATCGCGGATTACGATCAACTCCTCGTGCTGACCGGACAGCGTCAGTCGCCCGTGTTCGTAGTCGAGGAATGCGAGGGAGAGATGCTTGTTGGTACTGGTCCTCGTGATGTTCTTGTAAATGGCGCGGTTCACCCGATTGAGGAACTGCGAAGGATCCATCTCACCGGCTTCCTGAAGCGCCCGGGCAACGGACTGGACCATCAGCATCAGCACGCCGCTTTCCAGCCCGTGCCCCGTAACGTCTCCGATCCCGATCTTCAGTCGCGAGCCGTCTTTCAAGACGTCGTAGTAATCGCCGCCGACCTCGTCGGCCGGTCGCATATAGGCTGCGATCTCCAGGTCTTTGATCTCTTCAAGCTCGCCCGCTCTCGGCAGCACCATCATCTGAATGCGGCGGGCAACCGCCAGTTCAGCGCCGAGGCGCAGGTTCTCGCTACGCAATTGTTCGTTGAGCGCGGAGATCTGCAGATTCGCTTCTTCGATCTCCCTCGTGCGATCCTCGACGAGCTGTTCGAGATTCTCGGTGTGGTAACTGATCTGTTCGGCCATGCGATTGAAGGCGGCGCCGGCTTCGCCGACCTCGTCGCGTGTCGGTATTGCCACCCGGACGGAATAGTCTTTGGCCTGAATGCGTTTGGCAGCCTCGGCGAGCGCGCTGATGCCACTCGTGATGCGCTTGGAAATGGCGAACACGGCTCCGATGACAAACAGCAGCGACACGAGCAGCGCCAGGATCTGATAGATCAGGATGCGATTCGTCGCTTGGGAAATGCCCGCCTGGGCGGCAAAGAGCGAAGCATAAATCTCTCGCTCCGGAACGACGATGCCGAGTTGCATCGTCTCGCGGCGAACCGGGCCGGAGACCCAGAGATTGGTCGGCCGGAGCTGCTTCAGGAGGATCAGGTAAGGCACCTTCTCGCCGTTCTCGTTGAGATAGACGTGCTGCAGCAGGCCGTCTCGATCGAGCGGCAGATTCGCAATGGCAGACTGGGTGCTCCTGCGCAAGGACCGGTCCAGACCGGTGACGCCCTGGCTGCCCGTCTCGTTCGCCGTCCGCAGGCCCATGACCTTCTCCCCGGCCGGGTTGATCGCGACGACGTTGCCATCCGACATGGCCAGGAAGCCGAAGCCGCTATCGGCGACCCGAACGTTTTCGACGATCTCGGCCAATTGGTCGAGGGTGATATCCGCGCCGGCGACGCCCGCGACCCGCTGGCGATCCCGCGACCATAGCGGCTCGAAGAAGCTGACGATGAGCCTGCCGGTGATCGCGTCCGTGTAGGGTGCCGTCTGGGTGATGTCTTCCTTTACCGGACGCGATTGCGGATCCTGTGCCCAACGTTCCCAGGACTCGTAGAGCCCTGGAAAGAAAAAGGTCCAGAAGTTCTCGCTGTTGTGCCCCGGATAGAGCTCGTCGAATGTCTGCGCCTGGTTCGTATAGGGCGCCGTCCTGAAGATCGGCCGCTCCTTGGGGCCGATATAGTACATCTGCAGCTTCGGCTGGCCGTTCGCCAGAAGGCTCGGCGCTACGAGGTCGAGCACCGCGCTGTTTTCGATCTCCTCCTGGACTTCCGGAAGCGGATTGTGGTTGGCGTCGAGAAGATAGCCCCAGACGCTGACGACCGACAGCGGACCCGGCAGGTTCTGCGCCCATCCGCCCTTCTCGTTATAGAAGACATTCACGGTGCCGGGCACACCGCGGGCCATTGCCTCACCGATCTGGGATTTCCGTACGGGACGGTCGATCTGTGCCTGAAGAACGCCCGCTAGCGTACCCACATCGGAGTGGACCTTGCTTAGAAGCAGGTTCACGCGAGCCGCCGTCGATTCGGCGTAGGAGCGGATATAGTCCTGGTTCGCCTGCTCAAGGCCCTGGCCGACCTCGGTTGCCGCATCGCGCGAAAGCCTCTGCACGTTCCAGAGCGCAAGACCGCCGGTAACGAGCAGGTCGAAGAGCACCGCCCCGCCGACGACCAGGACAAATTTGGCGCGGAATGAACGCAAGCCGATGCGCGAGGTCTTTTGCTCGTGCACCTTCATAGCGGTTTGCGTCCGGATGCCGCCCAGATCGGCCAGCCGGCGTAGCCTTTAGGGTGCAGGGCGGCGAAGATGTGATCCTGGAATCCCTGGCGGAAGCGCCGGATGAATTCAGGCGAATCGCCGCGTTTGACCGCCATCTCGCCGGCATAGACGTTCTCCCAGGCGGTGATGATATCGGCGAAGTCCTGCGGGTCCCCATCGAGGTTGCTGACCATGAAGGATTCGACGCGAATGTCTTCAAAGCCGGCATCGGCGAGATAGCGGCGGCTCTTCGGCCCCATTTCCACATCCATCTCGAAATGGCTGAAGAGCTTGGCGACTTCTTCATAGGTCCATTGGATGCTCTGCGATCGGGGCTCGCCGAGACAGTGCGAATTCTTCTCGTTGGTGATGTAGACGCGGCCGCCCGGTTTGCAGATCCGGTAAAGCTCCTTCAGCAGGACGTCCGGCTGGTTGAAGATCTGCAGCGAATGGCGGCAGGTCACGAGATCGAACTGGTCGGACTCCAGCAGCATTTCGGACGCGTCGCCATAGGTGTATTCGATATCCGTAATGCCGAACTGCCCCGCGACATTGCGTGCATAGGCGAGGCTCGCCCTCGAATGGTCCAGCGCCACGATCCGCGCCGGGCGGAATTCCTTGCGAACGAGGGCGGCGAAGTCGCCGATGCCGCAGCAGATGTCAGCCATCGCAATGCCGGCGCGCATGCCATGGCGGGGAAGAATCGTGCGCTCGTGCCGCCAGGTCATCTTCGTCTGCGTGCGCAAGATCGGAATGAAGCTCGTATCCTCGACGAAGTCCTGGCCGGGATAGAACTTCGAGTCGTAGACCTCGACGCTGATCTGCGGCTCAATCTTGCCAAGATGCCGGAACATGCGCTCGGTCCATCCGACGACGCTCGACGTAACGACGACGAAGCGGAGGTCCGTCCGCTCTCGGCACGCATCGAGCACGACGCGCGCAAAGGCGTGGAAGGCGGTGTTGTTCATCTGCGCGAGGCGCTTGACGTTGATGTAAACTACGCCGCGCGCGCCATCGACTGCGTGTCTGAGTGCCGTGATGGTTGCCGCAATCTCATCGACGGTACGCGGCCGGATCACCCCGGCAAGGGAAAACTCCTGGCTGTTGGCGTCGAACTCCGCCTGATAGGGGGTGGAAAGGGCTGCGGTACTCAACTGACTATTCCTTCAAGTGGCAGGTCGACGACAAGCGTGATCGATGGGGAAGCCTTTTCCTCAAGGTTGATCTCGGCCTCGAAGTTAATGGCGAGATCGAGAAGAATGACCTCGCGGCTCGGTGCGAGATCGTTTGAAATGGCGTCGAGATAGCGGTCGTAGGCATCCTGCTTGCGAGTCTTGGACACCGCTTCGCGATAGAACTGTCGCTGGCTGGGCGGACAGGGAAAAGTGAGCTTCACCCGCTCCTTCGGACCTCGGCGATAGACCGTGCAGCCGATCCGGCCCTCGGGCGTGCCGCCGCGGAACGTGACTTCCAGAAGCTCGTTGAGGGCTGAGGAGAAGAAGTTCGAGTGTCGAACGGGGTCCGTTCGGTTATGGCTGATCATCCGTCCCATGAAAGACGACAGGTGATCACAATGATGCCAATCGGAGAGGAAGGTTCCCATCTCCATTTCGAGCTCGATGAGAGGTTCGAAACTCGCTTTCGTTTGGGCTGCATTCATTCCGCTTCCTCCTTCGTACCCCTCACTCCCTTTTCCGGCTCCCTCCGCCTTCATTGCGTCCCCGGCCGCAAGGCCTGGTTCAGGTCTGAGTCACGACCCGGGAAATCAGTAATCTGTGTCGACGAGTTGCGAAGGAAGTCTCCGATCGCCTCCGCGGGCAGGGGAAAACTAAGGAAATATCCCTGCAGCCGGTCGCATCCTTCCTTGCAAAGCCAGTTCACCTGTCCTTCCGTCTCCACGCCCTCGGCGGTGACATGCATGCCAAGCCCATGGGCCAGCGCGATGATCGAGCGTACGATCGTCTGGCCCTTCCTGTCGTGCTCGAGATCCTTGATGAAATATTGGTCGATCTTGATCGTATCGAAGGGGAAATTCTTCAGATAACTGAGTGAGGAGTAATAGGTGCCGAAATCGTCGAGCGAGATCTGGACGCCGAGCACATTCAGCGTGTTGAGCGTATCGAGATTGTTCGTCGTTCGCTCAAGGAGCACGGACTCGGTGATTTCCAGTTCCAGGCGTTCGGCGCGGATTCCGACCAGGTCGAGGACGCGGGCTACGCGATCGGTAAGGCCGGCATGCAGGAACTCCGCCGGAGACAGATTGACCGCGATGGTGAAGTGGGAAGGCCATGTCATCGCGGCTCGGCAGGCCTGCTCCAGGAGCCACTGGCCGATCTCGCTCATGAGACCGTCGGCCTCCGCCATGGGGATGAAGACGCTCGGCGGGATGATGCCGATCAACGGGTGCCGCCAACGCAGCAACGCCTCGAAGCCCACGACCGCGCGGGACGGGCTGACCAGCGGCTGGTATTCGATGAAGAACTGATCCTCCTTAAGGGCGGTACGTAGACTGCGGCGGAGCATTTCCCGTTGCTCGAGCACGATGAGCATGGAGCGTGTGAACGTCCTCGCACGATTGCGGCCATCCTTCTTGGCCGCATAGAGCGCGATGTCGGCCGCTTTCATCAGTTGCTCGATCTCGTTGCCGTCTGCCGGTGCTATCGCTACTCCGATGCTTGCGCCGACGAAGACGTTGATGCCGTCCACCGTGAATGGCGGTCGGAAGGCCTCGATGATCGCCTCTGCGAGTTGCTCGGCCTCCCTGGGCTGATCCGCCCGCCATTGGATCACGGCGAACTCGTCGCCGGCGAGTCGGTAGGCGAATTCGCGGTCTTTTAGCGCGCTCCTGATACGGTCGGCGGCCATCTTGAGAACGGCGTCGCCGGCGCCGTGGCCGAGCGTGTCGTTGATCGGCTTGAAGTCGTCGAGGTCGATCTGCATGAGCGCCAGGCCCCCGCCGCTCGGCACGGGCAGGGTACTGCGCAATTGGTCGCTGAACTGCCGCCGATTGGGCAAGCCGGTCAGGACATCGTGGGTCGCCTGGTGCAGGAGCAGCGCGCGATCGCTCTCTCCTTGTGTCGACGTATCGCGGCAGACGGCGCTGCCTTGCGCTTCGAGGACGCCGAGGCCGCTGCCTGTGCGAAAGACGACGAGGGTGAGGCGTGTGTTCCGGGTCGTATCCGCTATCTCGATGTTTCGGGGCAGGCCGTTGGCGATAACGAAGTCGATGGCCGCTTTCGGGCCTGGAGCCAGCAGTTCCGGATAGACATGCCACAGGGAAGCCTCGATCAAGTCCTCCACCGCATGTCTCTCGAGATGCCTGGCGGAGGCACCAATGAAGTGAAAGCCCTCGTCATAGAAAGAAACGACCTCGTCGGTGTCGGCGAGGAAGTGACGGTCGATAGCGGGCATGCTCGCATCAACGTCCGGCATTATTTTCTCCAATCTCCCTCGCCTGCCGTTTGATATCGCCCCTTCTACAGCGCCGCGCGTCTCTTCAGACGCGCAAAGGTCGCTGTAGCTCTTTAAATCTGCGCATCGAGCTTTCCGAAAATCGGTTCCGATCTTCGGGCCGATGCGCTAGCCAGCGTGCGACCGCACGACCTTGACCCAACTCAATGTTGTTTTCCGGCGTAGCCTTACCCCTCAAAAATTATCGCGTAAGGTGTCTCGGTCAATGCCGTTCGAGCAGTAGAGGTATCGAATTTCGAAACACTTGGCCACACCTGTGTCTTTGAGGGGCAGGGGGTGATTTTATATCTGTGGCTCGAAAGCCCGCAGTTTTGAGGGTTGTCCGGCACCGAATACCGATGAATTCTGTTACGGAGTGGCGTGGGCAAGTCGAGGAGGCGAGCCTGCGCACTGATCACGATGAATCCGGGGTGACGCGACCCGGGATCATCGTGATCGCTCGCTGCAGTGGTACGCGGCAGACCGGATGCCCTATAGTAAACTATTGAAGTACCGAGGGAATTTGCCGCAACTTGCATCCGGTCAAAGAATCTTGCAGCCGTCGGGTCGCTGGATGCAGGCGGAAGTCCGCAAGGTTTCATTCGGCTCCCGCGGGCAGGACGGCCGGGACCGTTATCTGGAGCGAGAGGGCTGGCCTCGCCGTTGAGCTTGCCACAGTTTGGAGTGCGGACAGAGGCTCGATGATCCTGAACCATCGCATTGCGCGAATCACGGTCGGCATTCTGCTCCTTGTGCTTGCGGCTCTCGTGCTGCTGCCGGGCTTGACCGGCTTTACAAGCCTGGATGGTACCGTCAATGCACGCCTCGCAGTCATCAATGCGCCGATCGACGGCGAGATTGCCGGCCCGCCTGCCCGAATCGGGACGCCGGTGAAAGGGGGCGAACCGATCGCAGCCATTCGCAATGCTCGCGTCAGCCGATCGGTTCTCGCCTCCTTGCGCGCAGAGCATGGGACCGCGCTGAGGCGCATATCGGCGCTCGAGCGCGAGCGCGCCGCACTGGTACGGCTGCGCAATCAGCTCGGAGAGCGGCTCGAAGTCTTCAAGAGCGCGACGATCGCCAGTCTGGAGAGGGAACTCGAGATCCTCCGCAAGCGGGTCGAGGTGGCTGAGGCACAGGATACGGTCGCTCAGGTCGAGCTGGACCGGCGCCAACAGCTGGAATCGAGAGGCATATTCACACGCAAGATGGTGGAAGCGGCTCAAGCCGCCGGTGCCGCCGCAGGCGGTGAGGTGGAGATCAACAATCTCACCGCGGAATTGCTCGAGCAGCGCCTTGACGCCGTGCGCCAGGGCATATTCGTGCTCGGCGACGGGCAGAACGACGTGCCCTATTCCCGGCAACGCCAGGACGAGGTGATCGTTCGCATCAACGACCTCACTACGCGGATCGCGGAAAACAGAACGCGGGCGAGCCAGATCGAGGTGCAGATCGGCGAGGAGGACAGGCGTGTGCGAAGCCTGGAAGCGGCGACGGTGACCTCGCCTTTCGATGGGGTCGTGTGGAGCAGGAACATCGTCAGCGGTTCGAACGTCGTATTGAACAACGAGATGATGCGGATTCTCGACTGCCGCGACCTGTTCGTCGATATTCTCGTGCCCGAAGTCGACTATGACGAGATCTATCCGGGGCGGCAGGCGGAGGTTCGCCTCTTCGGGCGAAGCGAAGTATTCAAGGGGCAGGTGCAATCAGTCAAGGGCAGTTCCGCCGTCGTCGAAATGGATCTGGTTGCTGCCAACATACCGGAAACCGACGAGCGCAATGCCCGGATTCGGATTTTGCTCGCCCAAACGGCTCTCAATGTGGACTTCGGCAATTTCTGCCAGGTCGGACGCACGGCACAGGTGCGCGTTTCGAAGCGCACGGTCCGGTTCTCGCAATGGGTTGAAAGCCTGTGGTTCAGTCTCTTCTAGCGCTGGTGCCGACCCTCGCGGTCGTCGCCCTCTTCCTGATCGGCCCGTCCAACTGGTCCCGTCACGGAAGCTGGGCGCGCACGATCACCTGCTCATTTGTCGGCCTCGTCGCCTTGCGCTACATGGCCTGGCGTCTCACCGAGACCGTACTTCCCTATCCCTACGACGGTGCGAATTTCTATTGGGTCTGGTTCGTCTTCATCATCGAAGCGCTCGCCTTCACGGAGGTCGTGCTCTTCCTGATCCTGATGAGCCGCTACGTCGACCGCAGCGCCGAGGCGGACCGGCTTGGGCGGTTGTTCTTTCAGCGCCAACAGAGCGAACTGCCCGCGGTCGACGTTTTCATCCCGAGCTACAACGAGCCGCTCGACGTTCTCGAAAGAACGATCGTCGGCGCGCTGGCGCTCGACTATCCGAAAGACAAGCTGAAGGTCTATGTGCTGGACGACGGGCGTCGAGACTGGCTCAGGGCCTTCTGCGAGCGCCGCGGCGCAATCCATGTGACGCGAGGCGACAATGCACATGCCAAGGCCGGCAACATGAACAACGGCCTGAGGGTGAGTTCCGGCGACTTCGTCGCCATCTTCGACGCGGACTTCGTTCCCTACCGGAATTTCCTGAGGCGAACCCTACCTTTCTTTTCGGATGAGACGATCGGCATCGTGCAGACGCCGCAGCACTTCTTCAATGTCGATCCCGTGCAATCCAATCTCGGACTTGAGAACATCTGGCCGGACGAGCAGCGGCTGTTCTTCGACGAGATCGCACCGAGCCGCGACGGCTGGGACGTGAGCTTCTGCTGCGGCTCCTGCTCTATCGCTCGACGCGAGGCCGTGGACGCGATCGGCGGCTTTCCGACCGAATCGATCACAGAGGACCTGCTCACCACGCTGTCGATGCTGAACAAGGGCTACAAGACCCGCTACCTGAACGAGCGCCTGTCGATGGGCCTCGCCGCCGAGAACCTGACAGGCTATTTCGTCCAGCGGGAACGCTGGTGCCAGGGGGGCATCCAGACACTCTACCTGCATAACGGGCCCTTGCGCGGACCCGGACTTTCCCTTTTTCAAAGGATCATGTTCCTGCCGCTTTCCTGGCTGGTGCAGTATCTGGTCCGCTTTGTCGTCCTCCTCGTGCCTGTCGTCTATCTCTGGTTCGGTGCGCTGCCGCTCTATTTCACTGGCGTCGAAGACTATGTGTCCCACCAGGTGCCGCTGCTCGCGGCCTACTTCCTGCTGATGCTGTGGATCACGCCGACCCGCTATCTGCCGGTGGTCTCCAGCGCCGTCGGGACGTTCGCGGCCTTCCGCATGCTGCCGACGGTGATCTCGAGCCTGGTCCGGCCATTCGGCAAGCCCTTCAAGGTCACGCCGAAGGGCAGCGGCAATGACGAAAACGTCTTCGACGCGTACACCTTCACCTGGATCGCCGGCTTCATCATCATCACCGCGGTCGGCCTCGTGATCAACATCGTTCCGGAAACGGCGCACATCGAAGGCTCCTTTTCAGTGGTCGCGGCGCTCTGGGCCGGGATCAACATCGTCGTGCTCGTCATCGCTTCGCTGATCTGCTTCGAGAAACCGCGGCGGCTCTTTCAGGCGTTCAAGCTGGACGAGCCCGTCAGCCTCGATGGCTTGCGGGGGCGCCTCGTCAGCCTTTCCCTCGAAAAAGCGGTGGTCGCAGTTCCGGCCGAGACGCGCTTCCAATCCACGCAGGTGCGGCTTGAGATCGACGGTTTTGCGCCGATCACGTCCGAACTCAGGCAGGTGACGCAGCGGCGCGGCGATATAAGCCGCTCCGGCGACAAGCGGCGCTACTACCTCCATCTCCACTTCGAGCTTGAAGGCGCGGAACGGGACAAGATGATCGTCAAGCTCTATACGGGGCGCTATTCCCAGGAGATCCCCGACATCGACAAGGTTGCAGTCTCGGTAAACCTGCTGCTACGCGCCTTCGGGCGCACGCGCACGGCCTGATAGGCGTCAAATCTGTTGTAAAAGCGGGCGATAGAAATTGCCGTCTTTTCGACGGGCAATGCTCAGTCCCTCCTGCTCTGAGCAACTTGACAGAAATCGAGAGATTGGCCCCGGAACCGTCCGGGGCCAATCGTCGTGTTTCACGCTGCCTTCGCTTCAAAAGGCGAACCAGTCCTTATCAGAACTCCTCCCATTCCGAGGCGACCGCTGCGGCGGCTGCGCCGCGGCCGCCGAAGGCGCCGGCGAGCTTGCGGGAAAGTGCGCGGGCGGGCGAGGCGACCGGACGGCTGTCCGGAGCGGCCGCCCGCGGCGCGGCGCCGGCTTCGATCCTGAAGCGGGCGATCAGTCGGGCGAGGTTGGCCGCCTCGTCGGCGAGGCGATTGGTCGCCGCCGTCGATTCCTCCACCATCGCCGCATTCTGCTGCGTCGTCTGGTCCATCTGGTTGACCGCGGTCGAGACCTCCGAAAGCCCCGTCGACTGCTCCTTCGCGGCGGTGGCGATCGAATGCACATGCTCGTTGATCTTGACCACATGGCCCTGGATCAGGGCGAGCGCCTCGCCGGTCGCCGTCACCAGCTTCACCCCGGAATGGACCTCGTCGCCCGAGCGCGAGATCAACGCCTTGATGTCCTTGGCGGCATTGGCCGAGCGCTGGGCCAGTTCGCGCACCTCCTGGGCGACGACGGCAAAGCCCTTGCCGGCGTCCCCGGCGCGCGCCGCCTCGACCCCGGCATTGAGCGCCAGGAGGTTGGTCTGGAAGGCGATCTCGTCGATGACGTTGATGATCTGGCCGATCTCGCCGGAGGCCTGCTCGATGCGGCCCATGGCCGAGACCGCATCCTTGACGACGGCGCTCGACTGCTCGGTCGAACGGCGCGCCTCGTCGACCATGTGGCTGGCTTCCGTCGCCCGCTCGGTCGAGCTCTTCACCGCCGCGGTGATCTCCTCGAGCGCCGAGGAGGTCTCCTCCAGCGAGGCGGCCTGCTGCTCGGTGCGCTTGGAGAGGTCGCCGGAGGCCACGCGCATCTCGCCGGCCCCGCCATTGATCGTGTCGATCGCCGCGCGCACCTCGCCAAGCACGTTGCGCAGGTTCGCCATCGTCTGGTTGACGTTCGACTGAAGTTCGCCGAAGGCGCCCTGGAACTCGCCGCGCATGGTTTCGGTGAGGTCGCCCTCCGCCAGCGCCGAGATCACCCGCCGGGTTTCCGCGACGCCGCGGTCGACGGAGGTCACCAGTTCGTTCACCTGGGCGGCGAAGCGGTTGAGGTCGGCATTATCGTAATCCTTGGTGATGCGCCGGGTGAAGTCGCCGGCGACGGCGGCCTGGACGACCTGGCCGATGCTCGACTGCAGGTCGGCGCTCTTTGCCTGAAGAGCCGCTTCCTGGGTGTTGAGTTCGCGCACCCTGATGCCGTTCTGCTTGAACACCTCGACGGCGCGGGCCATCTCGCCGATCTCGTTCTTGAGGTCGGTGAACGGGATTGCGACCGAGAGGTCGCCATCGGCGAGCGTGCGCATGACGTCGGTGGTGCGGTTGATCGGTCGCGAGATGCCGACGATCGCAAAGGCCATGGAGCCAAGACCGGCAACGACCGCAAGGCCGAGCAGCGCGAAGGTCGTGAAGCGGGCAGCGCTGTAATCGGCCGTACTGTTCTCGTAGCTCTGCTTCGCGCGCGAAAGCGTAATGCCTCGGAACTCGTCAGCGAGTTTGTCGAGTGCATTGAATGCCTCGCGCATTTTTTCATTCAGCAATTCGGTCGCTTCGGCCTTCTTGCCGGATCGGGAGAGGGAAAGCAGGGTATCGTGAAGCTTCAGATATTCGTCGAGCTTCTGCTCGAAACGCTCATAGCTCTGCTTTTCTTCCGGCGAATTCGGATAGGTTTCGTAGCGCTGCATGCGCTCTTGCAGCTTGGCCAGGTCCTCGGTGAGCAACTCTTCAGCCCGCTTCATCTGGGCGTCCGTTTGAGCAAGCACATGACGGTTCTCGCCAATTCGCACATTCGCGATCGAGGTGTTGATCTTGTTGGATGCGTCGACGCTGGGAACGAAATTGGTGGCAAGGTTTTCCACGTCATTGAAGACGCCGCTCATCGACGACAATGCGAACAAACCTTGTCCGGCGAGAAGTAACATCAAAAACGATATTGCAGCGACCAAAGCTGCCTTGAGCGAGATGGAGGGAAGTTTCATTCCGTTACTCCTGTTGAGTTCAGGAAGTCGTCATGGCTTCTGTCTGGAGAAATTTCGGGGAAGCCGCCGATCAAGTCATTCGCCCGACGGAGGTCGTGTGCGTTCGCCATGGAAGCATCGCCGACGAAGGGCTGCAACCGGCGGTCGCATGCCGTTGACCTGCACGTATATCTGGGATGCAATGGTTACTAAATTGCTCTTTTTTGTTGCAGCATTCGCCTATTTCTCTGAGGGCGGATAGCGGGTTCGCATTCTGGATAGAAGTCGGTTTAGTGGCTG
Organism: Sinorhizobium sojae CCBAU 05684; assembly: GCF_002288525.1. Classification (NCBI taxonomy): domain Bacteria; kingdom Pseudomonadati; phylum Pseudomonadota; class Alphaproteobacteria; order Hyphomicrobiales; family Rhizobiaceae; genus Sinorhizobium; species Sinorhizobium sojae. The sequence continues at coordinate 1,621,188 of NZ_CP023068.1, read as the reverse complement.
CGGCGTAGGTGCCTGCCTAATGAGCAGTCCTGCCAATGGGTGCTAATTTTTAACCAGATTGGGCCGTCCCGTCTCCTGGCGACGTTGAATTCGCTTGCGTTTCCCTCTTCGTGCCTTTGGCATGCTCCTTGCTTCTAGCTTGGCGAGATCGGGCAGAAACCGCCGGTGGCGCCCAATGGGGGGCGCTGCAAGCAGAGTTGCTGGGGAGGTCAGGCGCCGATGAGCGCAGACCCTGTCCGATGCATTTCCAGTCATCAACGAGTGAATGGCGCAATTGCCATGCGCCGGGAGAAGCTATGTCCGCTCTGCACCAGACACATAAGATCTCTCAGAACGAGCAGGCCCGTGCCCTGTGGATATCCACGGTGGCTTTCACCATCTGTTTTGCCGTCTGGACGATCTTTTCAATTATCGGCGTGCGCATCAAGGACGAGCTTGGCCTCAGCGAGGCGCAGTTCGGACTGTTGATCGGGATGCCGATCCTTACCGGCTCCTTGGTACGGGTCGTCCTCGGCATCTGGACCAGTCGCTTCGGCGGCCGGCTGGTCTATTCCGTCACAATGGTTGCGGCGGCGTTGGCCACCTTTCTGCTCGCCCATGCCACGACCTATCCGCAGATGCTTCTTGCCGGCCTCGGCGTCGGGCTGGCTGGCGGTTCGTTTGCGGTCGGCGTTGCCTATGTTTCACCCTTCTTTCCGCCAGAAAGGCAGGGTACGGCGCTCGGCATCTTCGGAGCCGGCAATGTCGGCGCGGCAGTAACCAAGTTCCTGGCGCCGCTCCTCCTCGTCCCTTTTGGCTGGGAAGTGGTGGCCGGGGTCTGGGCTGCCGTGCTGCTGCTGACTGCCATTGTCTTCTGGTTCACGACGCAGGACGATCCGCAATTCCGCGCCCGCCGCACTCAGCGCGCTCCGCGCAAGAGTTTGGCGGCGGAATTCGAACCGCTCAAGAACATGCAGGTCTGGCGCTTTGCGCTCTACTACTTCTTTGCCTTCGGCGGCTTCGTCGCCCTTGCGCTGTGGCTGCCGCGTTATCTTGTCGGCGTTTACGATTTTCGCATCGAGACGGCAGGCATGATTGCGGCCGCCTATTCGATCCCAGGCAGTATTTTCCGCGCCTATGGCGGCGCACTTTCCGACAAGATCGGTGCGCGCAGGATCATGTATGCGGTGTTTGTCGTATCCGCCGTGGCGACGCTCATCCTCTCCGTCCCGGCAGGCTATAGCCGCGGTGCCGTCCCGATCGACGTCACGCCGGCTCTCTTCGTCGTCACCATTTTCGTTCTCGGCTTCGTCATGAGCCTCGGAAAGGCTGCCGTCTACAAGCACATCCCGGCCTATTATCCCAAGCATGTGGGCGCGGTCGGCGGCGTTGTCGGCATGATGGGAGGCCTCGGTGGCTTCGTCCTTCCGATCGCCTTCGGCTTCCTCAAGGACATCACCGGCCTCTGGTCGAGCTGCTTCATGCTGCTCTTCGCCATCGTCGCAATCTCGCTTCTCTGGATGAACTCTTCGATCCGGCAGTTCAAGCGGCGCGCGGAGGCGACGCCGGCCGGTGCCTTCGCTCGATAGGCTGTTCCGAACACGCTCAAGGCGGCCGCTCCGGCGGCCGCCTTGTGGGTCACGCAACTTTCCTCGCTTCCCCGCAGGGACACGCCAAAGAGCCCTGCCCACTGCCCGGCCCCTTCGGGGAGCCGGGCTTTTTCATCCCCGACTTCACGCGCGCCGCCCGTCAGACGGTCCGGACCATCTCCCAGATCTTTTCGGGATCCCTGATGCCGGCCTGGTATAGTTCGATGATCTTTCTGGCGAGCTGGTCGGCTTCCTCGCTGCCGATCGACAGGTTGCGCTCCCTCAAAGCCCTATCGAGCACCTCCTCGAGGATGATCAGTTCGTCCGGGTGGATGGGATAGTCGCGAAAACTGTTGAACACGGCCGATCTCCTCTCCCTGCGGAGCGAACTCGGGAGCAACTTGGCGCGATACACCGATTTTTGCGCGTCCGACAGGGCGCGCGGCGCTACGGCCCCCGGCTCACCCCAGGCGAATCCGCCAGCGGTATCTCTTGGATACATGCGCGAATACTAACATGACGAGCGCCGTCCAACCCATCTTTTTCGCCGGCGGCACGATGCCTGCTATACTCCATCCGTCGGTAAAACCGGCGCATAGTAGGAGCCATCCACGACCTGAGGCCGCCCGTCGATCCTCAACTCGGTGACGCGCGCCGGCGTGCCGGCGATGACTTTGCCGCGGCGGATCACGGCGAGGCGGTTGGGCTTCAGGCGCAGTGCTTCCAATGGGTCGCGCGCCTGCAAGATGATGAGGTCGGCATTGCATCCCCTGTCAAGGCCGTAGCCCTCGATCTCCATCGTCTTTGCAGAGTTCACGGTCAGTGCGTCGAAGATCTTCTTCCGGTCCTCGATGCCGGCCATCTGGGCCAAGTGGATCGCCATATGGCCGACCTCCAGCATGTCGCCGGAGCCCATCGAGTACCAGGGGTCCATCACGCAATCATGGCCGAAGGAGACGTTGAGGCCCGCCTCCATCAATTCGCGCACGCGCGTCAAGCCGCGCCGCTTCGGATAGGTGTCGTGACGGCCCTGCAGCATGATGTTGATCAGCGGATTGGGAATGACGTTGATTTCCGCCTCCGCCATCAGCGGAATAAGCTTGGAGACATAGTAATTGTCCATCGAGTGCATGGAAGTCAGATGCGACCCGGCAATGCGGCCTTGAAGGCCGAAGCGGATCGTCTCTTTTGCCAGCGTCTCGATGTGGCGCGACATGGGGTCATCCGTCTCGTCGCAATGCATGTCGACCGGCAGCCCGCGTTCGGCGGCAATGCGGCAGAGCGCTTCGACCGAGGAGGCGCCGTCGCTCATCGTGCGCTCGAAATGCGGAATGCCACCGACCACATCGACGCCCATGTCAAGCGCCCGGTTCAGGGCATCGACGGCGCCGGGCGAGCGGAAATAGCCATCCTGCGGAAAGGCGACGAGTTGCAGGTCGATATAGGGGGCAACCTTGTCGCGGACCTCGAGCAGCGCCTCGACCGTCACCAGGCGCGGGTCGCTCGTGTCGACGTGGCTGCGGATATGGAGAAGACCCTGCGTGACCGCGAGATCGCAATAGCGGAGCGCCCGTTCGACGAGCGCCTCGCGCGTGAGCGTCGGCCTGAGTTCCCCCCAAAGCGCGATGCCCTCGAGAAGCGTGCCGGAGCGGTTCAGCCGAGGTAGTCCCAGCGACAGCGTGGCGTCCATGTGAAAATGCGGGTCGACGAAGGGCGGCGAGACGAGCCGTCCGGTCGCGTCGATTTCCTCCGGCGCCGTCGCTTCTATCGCAGCGGCGACCTCGGCGATCTTGTCGCCTAGGATCCCGATGTCAACGCGGCTGCGACCATCGGGGAGATTCGCGTTTCGGATGATGAGGTCGAACATGGGGGCACCGATGCGAGAGGTGAAACAGGAAAGTTAGCACGGTTCGATATGAACGCGGCGAGCGGTGAACAGCGCGGCGCGCGGTTGCGTTAGACGCTCTCGGGCATATGGATGTCAAACGGCAGGATCGTTTGCCCCGGCACGCCGGCGTGACCCCGCTCGATTGCGCCGATCATCAGGTTGATCGTCTCCCTCGCGAGCGCCTGAACCGGCGTCGCGATCGCCATGATCACCACCTCGTCGGCAAGCGCTGCGCGCGACTCCGGCGTCAATTCGTTGACGACGACGTGCAGCTTGCCTTCGAGCTTCTCCTCGCGGATTGCCGAGATCGCCCCCTCCATGCCACCGCCGCAGACATAGAAGCCGAGCAGGTCCGGGTGGCGCTGCAGGAGGTCGAGCGTCGCCTCGTGGGTGATCTCGGCGGTTTCGAGATTGACCATCGCCTCCAGGACTTCGAATTCCGGCGCCTTCTCCCGGAAATAGGAGCGAAAGGCGATCTCGCGCAGCTCGTGGCCATGATAGCGATGGCTGCCGATGAAGGCCGCGACCTTGCCCGGTCGCTTCGCCGCCTTGGCGATCATCCAGGCGGCCGTCCGCCCGACCTTGTGATTGTTGAGACCGATATAGCCCTCGCGCACGCCGCTGGCGAAATCGGAGAGAAGCGCGAAACAGGGAATGCCGCGTTCCCGCAGTTCCTCGACTGCGGCGGTGACGGCTGGATAATCCGGAGCGACGAAAGCGATTGCCTGGTTGCGCGCGGCCATGGACTTGAGCTTTTCCGTAATGGCCGCCGGCGTGGAACTGGCCGCAAAATCGACCTGCGGAACAACGCGGACATGGGTGAGCGACAGCGCCGCATTCTCGATTTCCTTCGCAACCGCCTGATAGAAGGCTTGTTTTGGCTTTTGCAGGAGAAAGCCCAGCCGATATTGCGGCAGATCCTCGAAGATGCGTTGGCGAAGCAGGCCGACGGCGTGATAGCCGATCGCCTTTGCCGCATCATAGACACGGCGCGCCGTTTCCTCCCGCACCGGATGGCGACCATTGAGCACCCGGTCCACTGTCGCAACGCTCACGCCCGCGGCGCGCGCGAGATCGGCAATTGTCGGTCTGCCGGCCATAGCCTTCCTCCCTGACATTATTCCATCATGCATGATGTCTGAATTCTGATGCATTTTGAGAGAATATATCATGACTGCATTGAGGGCTGTCGAAAGTCAATCTATTCTTCATGCATCGAATAGGAGGCGCAGCCGAGAGCGCTTCGGGAGGCAGGGAATGACGATTCCGACGAAACGAGATTACAGCCTGCTTGGCCGCAATGCCCAGGCGGCGGTCGAGAGCGGCCTTGCCGCGGCCGAGTGGTACCACACTGAAATCCCCCGTAAACAGATGAAGGAGCTGATGAAGCGCGAGGACGGCCCTGCCATCCACGACACGATGATCTGGCTCGGCAGCATGGTTGTCCTAGGCGGCCTCGGCATCGCCTTCTGGGGCAGCTGGTGGGCGGTTCCGTTCTTCCTGGCCTATGGTGTGCTCTACGGCTCGGCTTCCGACAGCCGCTGGCATGAATGCGGCCACGGCACCGCCTTCAAGACGATGTGGATGAACAACGCCGTCTACCAGATCGCCTGTTTCATGATCATGCGCAATCCCGTGACCTGGCGCTGGAGCCACACCCGCCACCACACGGATACGGTCATCGTCGGCCGCGACCCGGAAATCGCCGTCATGCGGCCGCCGGATCTCGTCCGCCTGATCCTCAACTTCTTTGGCATTCTCGATGTCTGGCACGCGCTCGTCGATATGGTGCGCAACGCCTTCGGAGTGATCAGCGCCGAGGAAAAGACCTTCATTCCGGAGATGGAGCAGCCGAAGGCGATCCGCGTCGCACGGATCTGGCTTTTGATCTATCTCGCGACGATCGGGCTTGCGGTCTATCTCGGCTCGATCATGCCCTTGATGCTGATCGGCCTGCCGCGCCTCTACGGCGCCTGGCACCACGTGTTGACCGGGCTGCTGCAGCATGGCGGCCTTGCCGACAACGTCATCGACCACCGGCTGAACAGCCGCACCGTCTACATGAATCCGGTGAGCCGCTTCATCTACTGGAACATGAACTACCATGTCGAACACCACATGTTCCCGATGGTGCCCTATCATGCGCTGCCGAAGCTGCACGCGATGATAAAGCATGACCTGCCCGCGCCGAACCCGTCGATCCTTCACGGTTACCGGGAGATGATCCCGGCCTTCCTCCGGCAATTGCGCAACGAGGACTATTTCCTGAAGCGAGAGCTGCCGCCGACGGCGAAGCCCTATCGCGAAGAGTTCCACAGCGACCGGGCCGTACGGGCCGCCGAGTGAGGTGAGCCGGCAATCAGAACCACTACATTGGAATGGAGGAAGCCATGAGCTCTAACTGGGTCGAGGTCTGCGCGACCGACGATATCGATGAGGAAGATGTCATCCGTTTCGACCACGAGGGTCGCACCTTCGCCGTCTACCGCAGCCCGGAGGACGAGTATTTCGCGACGGACGGGCTCTGCACGCATGAGCAGATCCACCTCGCCGACGGGTTGGTGATGGACGACATCATCGAATGTCCCAAGCACAACGGCCGCTTCAACTACAAGACCGGCCAGGCCAAGGGCGCTCCCGTCTGCGTCAATCTCAAGACCTATCCGGTGAAGGTCGAGGACGGGTCCGTCTTCATTTCGATTTCCTGAGGAAGCCGCTTCCACCGGAGGCGAGGGGAGGAGAGCAGCATGCATATCGTGATCGTCGGCGCCGGCGAATGCGGCGCGAGGGCGGCCTTTGCCCTGAGGGAAAAGGGCTTCGAAGGCCAGGTCACGCTGGTCGGCGCCGAGCCGCATGCTCCCTATGAGCGGCCGCCGCTGTCCAAGGATGGGCTTGCCGGTGCCGAGCCGCCGAAATACGTGGCCGGGGTCGAGCGCTACGCGGAGGCGGGCATATCCGTGCTGACCAACGCCCCGGTCGCAAGCATCGACCGGGAGCGCAAGGTGGTTGTCCTCGCAGCCGGCGGGGCGATCCACTACGACCGGCTGCTGCTTGCAACAGGTGCGCGGCCGCGGGCATTTCCCGGCGTGCCGGACAACGCCCGGTGCATCAGGATGCTGAGGACCCACGCGGATGCCACGGCAATCCGCTCAGCACTTCTCCCCGGGCGCAAGCTCGTCATCATCGGCGGCGGCTTCATCGGTCTCGAGCTGGCGGCGACCGCGCGCAAGCTCGGCGCCGAAGTCGTGCTCCTCGAGGGGCTGCCGCGGTTGCTCTCCCGCGGCGTGCCGGGGGAGATTGCCGAAATCGTCGCCGACCGTCACGGGCGCGAAGGCGTGGAAATCCTCTGCGGCGTGCGGATCTCGGCAATAGAGGAAAATGATGGCGGCGCCGCCGTGCTGCTCGCCGAGGGCGGCCGCATCGCGGCCGATCTCGTCGTCGTCGGCATCGGCGCGGTTCCGAATACCGAGCTCGCGGCTGCCGCGGGCCTTACGCTCGACAACGGCATCGCCGTCGACGAGACCTTGCGCACCTCCGATCCCGACATTTTTGCCGCCGGTGATTGCTGCTCGTTCCCGCTCTCCCATTACGGTGGACGACGGGTGCGGCTCGAGGCCTGGCGTAACGCGCAGGACCAGGGAACGCTCGCCGCCGCCAATCTGCTCGGAGCCGCCGAGCCGATTGCGGCGGTGCCGTGGTTCTGGTCGGACCAGTATGAGTTGACGCTGCAGATCGCCGGGCTCGGCGACGGAGCGGGGACGACCGTACGGCGCGAGCTCGGCGAGAGCGCCCTCATCCTCTTCCATCTCGACCGCGACGGCCGGCTGATCGCCGCGAGCGGCATCGGTCCCGGCAATGCAGTCGCCCGCGACATACGCCTTGCGGAAATGCTGATTGCCGCCGGTGCAAAGCCGGATCCGGCAGCGCTCGCCTCGCCCGAGACCAAGCTCAAGAAGCTTTTGGCGGCTTGAGTCTGGTACCCCTCTCTGTCCGAGCGTTTTGGATTGACGGACAAGACCTCTCCTCACAAGGGGAGGGGAGTTGCAGCGACCTTTAAACGTCTGAAAAGACCCGCGGCGCTGTAATTCTCCCCATTCCCGCTCTCATTTCAGATTTCCAGGAGACACCGATGAAACACAGCCGCCCGACCGTAGCCGACCTGCTATCGATGAAGGGTGAGCGGCAGCTCACCATGCTGCGCGTCGTGACGCTTGAGGAGGCGGAGGCGGCCGAGAAGGCGGGGATCGACCTCGTCTCAGTCCCGCCGGCGCTGCTCGGACCGGAGTTCCGCGAGGTTGCCCCTTCCGTATTCGCCTTTCCCGGGCTCGAATATGGCGACTACGTCACCGCGGAGGAGTATCTGCGCGCCGCCTTCAAGGCGATGCGCGCCGGCGGCGATGCCGTCTATTGCGCGGCCGGCCTTTCGACCGTGCGGCGGCTTCGCGAGGAGGGCATTCCTGTCTGCGGCCATGTCGGGCTGATCCCCTCGAAAGCGACCTGGACCGGCGGCTTCCGCGCCGTCGGCAAGACGGCTACAAGCGCGCTCGGGATCTGGCGGCAGGTGAGGGCGCTGGAAGACGCCGGCGCCTTTGCGGCCGAGATCGAGGTCGTGCCCGGAGAGGTGGCGGCGGCGATTTCCAAGCGCACGTCGCTGCTGATGCTCTCGATGGGCGCGGGCACCGGCTGCGACGCGCAATATCTTTTCGCCGACGACGTGCTCGGGCAGAATCGCGGCCACTATCCGCGCCATGCCAAGGTCTACCGCAACTTTGCCGCCGAGTTCGACCGGCTGCAGCAGGAGCGGATCGCCGCCTTTCGCGAGTATGCCGAGGACGTGCGCTCCGGCGCCTATCCGGAAAAGGCGCATATGGTCGGCATCGCGCCCGAGGAACTGGAGGTCTTCCTTGCGAAGATCGAGTGATCGCTTGAACATGTCGCATTTGGCGCATCTGGTGAGATGCACGGCGCTTTGGGAGCGGACAGCTTCCTGCGGAAGGTGATAAAGCCTGAGCCCGTGAGTCTGGCAAGGCGCACAAAGGTCGCTGCAGCACTTTGAATCGCTGTATGTCTTAGTCCTTGAATCGGCGTCGAGCTAGTAAGACATGCAGCAGGCCCGCGGGTCGGAAAGAAGAGACGAGTAAGGACAGCCATGAACGCTTATGTACTGACGGTAACCTGCAAATCGACACGCGGCATCGTCGCCGCCATTTCCGGCTATCTGGCCGAGCAGGGCTGCAACATCATTGACAGCTCCCAGTTCGACGATCTCGAAACCGGACTTTTCTTCATGCGCGTCTCCTTCATTTCGGAGGAGGGGATTAACCGCGCGGCACTCGAGGAAGGGCTGAAGCCGGTCGCTGACAAGTTCGGCATGGAGACGGCGCTCCATGACCAGGAGGAGCGGATGAAGGTGCTCCTGATGGTCTCGCGCTTCGGCCATTGCCTGAACGACCTGCTCTATCGCTGGAAGATCGGCGCGCTGCCGATCGACATCGTCGGCGTCGTCTCCAACCACTTCGATTACCAGAAGGTAATCGTCAACCACGATATCCCCTTCTACTGCATCAAGGTGACGAAGGAGAACAAGCCGAAGGCCGAAGCGCAGTTGATGGAGATTGTCGAGCAGACCGGCGCCGAACTCGTCGTGCTCGCCCGCTACATGCAGGTGCTCTCCGACCAGCTCTGCAAGAAGATGTCGGGCAAGATCATCAACATCCACCACTCCTTCCTGCCGTCGTTCAAGGGCGCCAACCCCTACAAGCAGGCCTATGAGCGCGGCGTGAAGCTGATCGGCGCGACGGCGCACTACGTCACCGCCGACCTCGACGAGGGCCCGATCATCGAGCAGGACATCGCCCGCATCACCCATGCGCAGTCGGCCGAGGACTATGTCTCGATCGGCCGCGACGTGGAGAGCCAGGTGCTGGCGCGTGCGATCCACGCCCATATCCATCACCGCACCTTCATCAACGGCAACCGCGTCGTCGTCTTCCCGCCGAGCCCGGGAAGCTATGCGTCGGAACGGATGGGCTGAGACGCGCGGCATAACCCACCATCGCCGCCGCGTCCGATCCCCGGACAGCGGCGGCATCTGCAAGGCAACGTCCAAGTTGCGCAAGCAGGGAACGGACAGGGCTTTTCTCCGGATTTCCTCAATGGCCTTCACCGGAGGGAAATGCGGTGACTTGCCCGCCGTAGTCGCGAATGAGCCGAGTGTGCCGAAAGGCCGATCGAGCCCGTATTCGGCCAATCGACCGGCGGTCGGTCCTGCCGGCGAAGCAGCCAAATGGCAATAGGCCGCGATTCCGTCAGTGAAATGTCGGCTGCGCTACAGAAGCGCCATGAGCTAGAGCGGCAGCGTGACGCAACCGAGCAGGGTCGATTGCGCGATGAGCGTGGCCACCCTTTCGCGGTCTGCGCCGTAAACTGAGGCCAGCACATGCGCCGCCGAGGCGGTTGGTAGCGCGCAGCGCGCGCAGGCCTAGGTCCTGCTGTTCACTTCCCGGACGCGTCACCCGCGTCGATTCGCGAGAATGCGGCGAGAACAGTGCGCTCAGACTGCAGTAAATAGGCCTCGAGTGCTGCGGACGCCTCGGCCGTCATCCCCGCTTCCAGTTTTTCGAGAATCGCCGCATTCAAGTCGACATAGGGCGCGTGCAACAGCTCGGGATCGGCGAGCAGGCCGAAGCTGAGGCGCAGCTCTGCGGCGATCTGGGCATAGAAGGCATTCAGCCTCTGACTGTCCGCCAGTTCTACGATCGCCGCGTGAAAGACCATATTCTCGCTGCCGACCTCGCTCCATCGTCTTCCATCGCGTGCGATCCGGGCACGTTCAACCGCGTCGCGCATGCGCGCCACAGCAGGGTGGTTCGGATAGGCTTTGGCGAGGGCTTGGCATTCGACCATGCGGCGCACTCGGTAAATGTCGATGATCGACGCCATGCTAGGCGTTGCGACAAAAACACCACGATTGGGTTCGTGCCGAAGCAGGCCTTCCTTGGTCAACAGCCGGAAGGCCTCGCGCAGGGAGTTTCGCGACACATCCAGGTCGGCGCTGAGCGCCGCCTCCGACAGACGCTGGCCCGGCTTCAATTCGCCCGCAATTAGCTTGTCGCGAATTTGCTCCGCCAGCCGCGGTGCAAGCGTCGATGTGGTAACCTGCTCGATCATCGAAACCCCTTTATCCACGGGCACGGGTGAGACTTCTGCGCCCGCAGCAGGCAGACATAAACGTGCGCCCCCGAAGCGGTTCCCCTCGAAAGGAGACAAGTGCCCCAGATATGACCAAAGCCTAACTCGCTCAAGGGGGACATGAAAATTCATTCGCTCAACCACCATAACGGCATGACGAGATGATTTAATAAAGATCGTTGAACAATCTTGACAGAATTGTGAAACAAGGCCACGCTAGTGTCTGTCAGTAATTCTTGGTCACCCCGAGGAGGGGGTGCCTGAACATAGGGAGAGGGTTCATGGAACAGTCCGTGATTTCGTCCGTCGAAGTCCGGTCGGGCACGTCGTCCGGCATGTCGAGCAAGTCGCGTCGGGCAGCGCTCACAGCTGCGATCTTTCTGATGGCCACCTCGGCCATCGGTCCGGGATTCATCACCCAGACGGCGACATTCACCACTAAGCTCGGCGCTGCCTTCGCCTTCGCCATCCTTGCGTCGATACTGATCGACTTCGTCGTCCAGCTGAATATCTGGCGGATCGTGACGCTGACGAAGATGCGTGCATCCGACCTCGCCAATGCGGCTATCCCGGGATCCGGTTATCTCCTTGCCATTCTCGTCATCGTCGGCGGACTGTTCTTCAATATCGGCAACATCGGCGGCACCGGCCTAGGCCTCAATGCGATGATCGGCCTCGATCCCAAGGTCGGCGGTGCGATCAGCGCCATCCTGTCGATCGGCATCTTCCTGTCGAAGCGCGCCGGAATGGCGGTCGACCGCTTCATCATCCTTGCCGGCATCCTGATGATCGCATTGACCGTTTACGTTGCCTTCGTATCCGGTCCGCCCGTCGGCGAGGCGCTGTTCCAGACCTTCCTGCCGTCTACCATCGATTTCGCCACCATCACCACCATCGTCGGCGGTACCGTCGGCGGGTACATCACTTATTCCGGCGCCCATCGCCTGCTCGACAAGGGCACGGTCGGCATCGACAACCTCGGTGCGGTCAATCGCGCAGCCCTCACCGGCATCGCCGTGACCGGCGTGATGCGCTACGTGCTCTTCCTCGCGGTTCTCGGCGTTGTTGCGAGCGGCGTTGTCATCGACGTCTCGGGTAAGGGTGCGAATCCAGCCGCCCAGGCCTTCCAGGCGGCCGCCGGCGACGTCGGCCTGCGCATCTTCGGCGTCATCCTCTGGGCCGCCGCCATCACTTCAGTCATCGGCGCCGCCTACACTTCGGTTTCCTTTGTCACCATTTTCAAGGCGGACATTACCGAGCGCGCCCGCAACATCGCAACCGTGATCTTCATTGCCATCTCCCTGTTCTTCTACGTGGTCATCGCCACGCCCCCGGCCCAGATGCTGGTCTTTGTCGGCGGCCTGAACGGCCTCATCCTGCCGATCGGTCTGTCGATCTTCATCTATGCGGCCTGGGCCCGCTCCGACCTGATGGGCAGCTATCGTTATCCGCGCTGGCTGTTGGCTCTCGGCGTACTGGTCTGCGCCCTCACTTGGTACATGGGCTACAAGTCGATCGGCCCAATCTTCGCGCTTCTCGCTGCCTAAGGAGATCTGACATGATTGCCATCGATCTGAACAGCGATCTCGGTGAAAGCTATGGCGCTTGGAGCATGGGCGATGACGCGGCTATGCTTGCCATCGTGTCCAGCGCCAATGTCGCCTGCGGCTTCCATGCCGGCGATCCGCTCGGGATCCTGAACACCGTCAGGGCCGCCGCAGAAAAAGGTGTTTCGATCGGGGCTCATGTCTCGTATCCAGATCGCGTCGGCTTCGGCCGGCGTGACATGGACGTCGCCAGCAACGATCTGACCGCCGACGTGATCTACCAGATCGGCGCACTGAAGGGCATTGCAGCGGCGGCCGGCGTCACCGTCGGCTACGTCAAGCCACATGGCGCACTCTACAACCGCATTGCCCATGATCCGAAACAGGGCCAGGCGGTGATCGACGGCATCAAGGCGATCGATTCCTCGCTGGTGCTGATGGGTCTTGCCAATGCGCCGATCCTTAAGCTGGCGCGAGACTCCGGCCTCAGGACCGTTGCGGAAGCCTTTGCCGATCGAGCCTATGCGCCGGATGGCCAGCTCGTTTCGCGCCGAGAGCCCGGTGCCGTGTTGCACGACACTCGACTGATCGCCCACCGCATGCTGCAGCTTGCTCGTGAGGGAACGCTCGAGGCGATCGACGGCTCGACCATCAAGATCGACGCTCAGTCGATCTGCGTGCATGGCGACAGCCCCGGCGCTGTAGCCATCGCCAAGGCGATACGCCAAGCCTTCGAAGCCGACGGGATTACCGTCCGCTCTTTCCTGTCCGCATGAACTGCGAGGGAGATACCCAGTGATCGCCTTGGAACATATTCGCCACGTCAATGCCGAGCCACCCCGAAACGCCCGGGAACGCTATCGCGCAGGTAGCGTCGAGCCCACCTCGGGCATTGCGTCGGGTTTTACCCAGGCCAACATGATCGTGCTGCCGCGCGACTGGGCTTTCGATTTTCTTCTCTATGCACAGCGCAATCCAAAGGCCTGTCCGGTGCTCGATGTGTCCGACCCTGGCTCGCATTCGACACTGCTTGCGCCCGGCGCGGATCTCCGGACCGACCTGCCGCTCTATCGCATCTGGCGTAACGGAAAGCTTGCTGAAGAGACCGCGGATGCGACTGCCGCCTGGGCCGAGTATCCCGATCTTGTCAGCTTCCTGATCGGCTGTAGCTTCACCTTCGAAACGCCGATGATCGAAGCCGGCATCGAGATCCGCCACATGACCGATAAATCCAACGTACCGATGTACCTGACCAACAAAGCCTGCCGTCCGGCTGGCCGCCTTCATGGCAACATGGTGGTATCCATGCGCCCCATTCTGGCGTCCCGGGTGGCAGATGCCGCGACGATTTCGGGCCGCTTTCCGGCCGTACATGGCGCACCCGTGCATGTCGGGACGCCGGAAGAGATCGGCATCAAGGACCTGTCGAAGCCGGAATTCGGCGATCCGGTGCGCATCGAGCCCGGCGAGGTTCCCGTCTTCTGGGCCTGCGGCGTTACCCCGCAGGCGGCCGTGATGGCATCTAGTGTGCCCTTTGCCATCACCCATGCGCCGGGACATATGTTCATCACCGACATTCCCGATTTCGCCTATCACGCCTGAGGTCCTGATGCGTTTCTTGCCCGTGAGCCTGACAGCCCTGCTTGTCGAACTTGCAGATCTCGACGAGACGCTGGCGCTGTTTGCTTCGCTAGACGCCGATCCGGTGGAGGGCATCGAGGACATGGTGCCGGCCGCCCGTACGCTGATGATCCGCTTCCGCCCGGAACTGCTGACGGCGGAGAGGCTGGCTGGCGAGATCGCCACCCGCGATCTGTCCGCCCGTATCCCGCCCTCCGACGAGCTCGTCGAGATCCCCGTCCGCTACGACGGCGAAGACCTGGGAGACGTGGCGCAGTTGACCGGCCTTTCCGTCGAAGACGTCATCCGCCGCCACACCGGGAGCACATTCACCGTCGCCTTCTGTGGCTTCGCGCCCGGCTTCGGTTATCTCGTCGGCGGCGATCCAGCGCTGCACGTGCCGCGCCGCCAGAGCCCGCGCACAAAGATCCCAGCCGGCTCGGTTGCCTTGGCGGGTGCCTTCAGCGGCGTCTATCCGCAGGCAAGTCCCGGTGGCTGGCAGATCATCGGCACGACGCCGGAAAAGATGTGGGACCTGTCGCGTGATCCGCCGGCGCTGTTCCAGCCGGGCTATCGCGTGCGATTCTTTGATCTGGAAAAGAGCTCGGTCCCGGTTTCCGCCGCGGCGATCAAAACTCCTGACGCCGGCTCGACCGAGTGCACCGCCGAGGCGCTGACGCTGAAGGTTCTGACCGCTCCAATGGCGGCGCTGTTCCAGGATCTTGGTCGCTTCGGCCAGACCGGTCAGGGTGTATCCTCCTCCGGCGCGCTCGATCGGGGCGCGCTCAAAGCCGCCAACCGAGTCGTCGGCAATGCCATTGGCACGCCTTGCCTTGAAATCATCCCCGGTGGCTTCTCGTTCGAATCATCGGGCCGTACGGTGGTGGCGCTCACCGGCGCCCCCTGCCCAATTTCGATCAGTGACGCCGCCGGGCGCACCATCACGGCAGAACCCTATCAACCGATCTCACTTGAGTCCGGCGATGTCGTGACACTTGGCCATGCGCAGAGAGGAATGCGCAGCTATCTGGCCATCCGCGGCGGCTTCCATGTAAAGCCGGTGCTCGGCAGCGCCTCGACCGATACGCTCGCCGTCGTCGGCCCGGATCCAGTCACGGCAGACACGATTCTAACCGTGGAACGAGAAACCTCGGCCCTGACCAGCGTGTCTCTCACCGAAACGCCGGCTTACGAGCTTCCCGCTCCCGGCGAGGTCGTGACGCTTGACGTGATCATGGGTCCGCGCAGCGACTGGTTCACCCAGGCGGGCGTTGACAGCCTCTCCGACCAGCTCTGGCAGGTGACGCCGCAGTCGAACCGCGTCGGCATCCGTCTCTCCGGGGAGATCGCCCTCGAGCGCAAAGGCAAGGAGGAATTGCCGAGCGAGGCAACGGCGACCGGCGCCATCCAGGTGCCGCATAGCGGTCAACCGGTCCTTTTTCTCGCCGACCATCCGCTCACCGGCGGCTACCCGGTCATCGGCACGGTCGCCGAATACCATCTCGATCTCGCCGGCCAGATTCCGGTCAATGCCCAGATCCGCTTCCGGCCCGTGACGACTTTCGCGGATATTCGGCCCGCACGGGCGTAAGACCGCGGGCCGGGCCGTTAAAAAAATCCAGGAGGAGCCATCCATGAAGAGAGTCCTGATCGCCAATCGCGGCGAGATCGCAGTGCGCATCATCCGTGCCTGTCGCGACCACGGCCTGCAATCGGTCGCCGTCTATGCCGATCCGGACATCGACGCGCTCTTCGTCAAGCTTGCCGACGAGGCCTATGGACTCTCCGGCAGCCGTCCCGTCGAAACCTATCTCGACATAGACAAGCTGATCGACATCGCCGTGCGCTCCGGGGCCGATGCCGTGCATCCCGGCTACGGTTTCCTCTCCGAGCGAGCCGAATTCGCCCGGGCGGTAATCGATGCCGGCCTCATGTGGATCGGCCCGGACCCGCACGTCATCGAAGCGCTCGGCGATAAGGTCGAGGCCCGACGCATTGCTCTGAGCGTCGGTGCACCGTTGGTGGCCGGCAGCGATGGCCCGGTCGCAACAGCGGCCGAAGTCGTCGCCTTTGCCGAAAAGCACGGATTGCCCGTGGCCATCAAGGCGGCCCATGGCGGCGGCGGACGTGGCTTGAAGGTCGCCTGGAAGATGGAGGAAGTGGCGGAACTTTACGAATCCGCCGTGCGTGAAGCCAAGGCTGCCTTCGGCCGCGGCGAATGTTTTCTCGAACGCTTCCTCGATCGTCCGCGCCATATCGAGGCGCAGGTTCTGGCTGACAAGCACGGTAATGTCCTGGTGCTCGGCACCCGTGACTGCTCGCTGCAGCGGCGCAATCAGAAGCTCGTCGAGGAGGCGCCCGCCCCATTCCTCACCGACGTTCAGCGCCGATCGATCCATGATGCCGCGAAGAAGATCTGCGAAGCGTCCGGCTATTCGGGCGCGGGCACGGTCGAGTTCCTGCTCGGCGTCGACGGCACAATCTCTTTCCTTGAAGTGAATGCTCGCCTTCAGGTCGAGCATCCGGTAACCGAGGAGACCACCGGCGTCGACCTCGTCATCGAGCAGTTGCGCATCGCCGACGGGCTGCCTCTGCGCGTGACCGAAACGCCTGTCCCGCGCGGCCATTCGATCGAGTTCCGCATCAATGCCGAGGATCCTGGCCGCGGCTTCTTGCCGACACCGGGTGCGATCACGAATTTCGACGCCCCTTCCGGTCCCGGCATCCGTCTCGACAGCGGCGTGGTTTCGGGTTCGACCGTGCCCGGCAGCTTCGATTCGCTGTTGGCGAAGCTGATCGTCACCGGCGGAACACGCGAGGAGGCGTTGAGACGTGCCCGCCGCGCTCTGAAAGAATTCACCGTCGACGGTGTTGCCACGGTACTCCCATTCCATCGCGCCGTGATCGAGAGCGAGGATTTTATCGGCGAGAACGGCTTCAAGGTCCATACGCGCTGGATCGAGACCGATTTCGCCGCCCGTATGGAGGCGGAGGCCCGGCCCGAGCCGGTCGCCGATGCCCATCTGGTCCGCACCCATGTCGAGATCGACGGAAAGCGCCATGAGCTCGGCATTCCGGCGGCACTACTGGGGTGTCTCGGAGGACTTGCGGGCAAGGGGGCGAGTTCGGCGCTGGCAGCCGAGGCAGAAGATCCATTGAGCATAGCCGCGCCGATCTCCGGCACCGTGCAGGCCTTCAAAGTCGAGGACGGGGCAGAGGTCGCTGCTGGCGATCTCATTGCCGTCATGGAAGCGATGAAGATGGAAACCCAGGTCACGGCAGCGCGGGCAGGCAAGATTCGGATCAGTGTCCAGGCCGGCGCCTATCTGCAGGCCGGCGCGGAAATCGCCCGTTTCGAGAGTCCGCGTGGCAGGCGGTGATGAATCTTCACTGCCGATCGGGGCCCACTCGTGGCGCGGTTGGCTGTCGTAGCGCCGGGATTTGTCTCTGGCGAATCGGCAAGGGACGATTGCGGAGAGTCAGGTGCGCCTCACGCTCGCGATCCAATCGGATTTCAGGATATCCATGCCCGTATCGAGGAGGCTGCGGCCGGAGCACGGGGCTTTGCGCATAACGAGAACATCGTTCGACAATTCCCATGCGGCCAGCGCCCTTGCGGATGAGAGTTAAAGAGCGCATGCTCCGGACTTCAGTAGCCATTGTCAGGGCGCTGCTGCTTCGGGGCCTTTGTGTCCTGGCCCCAACGAAAGGAGGACAGCATGTCTTCCGACCTTCACCTTCACATCCTAGCCCGTAATCTCGTTAGCGTCAGCGAATTTGGATACGGCGAAAACGTGCGGCTTCAGCAGAAAAGCAGAAGCGAGCCAGTGGGGGCACCGCGCATCAAGCGGTTCACTTTGGCAGCGCGAGCCGGCAGCCTTTCCTGCCTTCGTGTAATTCGTGCGCGCTGGGCCTAAGAGTACGGCGATGGCGCAGGGCACGACAGCCAAGTTCGTGAACGGGGTTTCAGTCCCGGTCAGAAGCAGGCTGAACCTTATCTTCCGAGTAAGCCGTTTTAGGATAACCTTATGAAACACACGAACCGCCACGTAGCGGAAAGCCTATTCTCGTGCGCAGCGCCCGAAGGCTCAAATGCTGCCAAACTCCAGGAGATACGCGCTAGACAAATTCGCAGGCTGCGTGAGGTCAGGCCAGTCGAAAGGCAGAGGCGTCTCGAAAAGCGTAGGAGGGGCGCCGACGCTTTGCTTGCCCAGGAGCGGGCTCATGCAAACGTTTGATTACACTGCCGGCGCAGGGCTTTATCCCTGTAAAACCGTGAGAAGGACGAGCCGGCTCCGGTACAAGAGATTTGAATCGGCTGCCGAGGCACTTCGCTTTGCGATCGAGGAAATGCCGGTCTCGATGCTCCGCGGCTCCGTTCTGGAGGTGGACGAAGAGCGCTACGATGGTCAACAGATGCGACGGCTCTACGAAGCCGAGGCATACCCTCTGCCGCGGCGGGCCACGTGACGTGGCAGCGTTAGCGCGGTGCCCCGGCGTCGTCCTTTGCTGTGATGAGCGAGGCGGCAAGGCGATCTCGGCTGCCGATTGCAATCTATGATAGTAAATGGGTGAAACTCAAACAACAAGTTGACGCGCGGCTTAAAGACCGGTACTGAAGACCATCGATACTTTGTTTGCCGATATCTGTTGTTGCTGCGCCTCGTGCGCCTTGACGAAGTTCTCCTTTCAAAAGTCGAAAAAATGCCCCGCCGTGCGTCGCCCGGCGGTGATCAATGTTGCTAAGAAAGGGTTCGTTATGACCACTGGCACAGTTAAATGGTTCAATTCCACCAAAGGCTTCGGCTTTATCCAGCCTGACGACGGCAGCGCCGACGTGTTCGTTCATATCTCAGCTGTCGAGCGCGCAGGCATGAACTCGATTGTCGAAGGTCAGAAGCTCGGCTTCGAGCTGGAGCGCGACAACAAGTCGGGCAAGATGTCCGCAGGCCAGCTCCGCGCTGCCTAAAGCTTTGGCCGCCGATGACCACGGATGTACTGGCATGGCGGTAAGAAGTTCGAAAGGCCAGGCGGATGTCTGGCCTTTCTCTATATTGAGGCTCCGTTCGCCGGCACTATCGCCTTCCTTTCCAAATGCGTCACCTGCTCGTCCCGCCCCGACGAGAATTAAGGAGTTCTATTGAGACACCCGAACGACAATGGCTTTGCCGAGCGCCGCTTGGCTGCGGCCGAAGCCAAGCGTCAGCTTCTGGCAAAATTCGCCTCCGCCCCGAAGGCAACCGACCCGGAGACACAGGAGCGGCTTGCCGCCCGCCAAGCGGTGGCGGTTGCACGCGAGTCCCGTCGGGCCGAACGCAAGGCGCTGAAACTGGCGGAAGCCGCAATGGCGGTGGCGGCAGCCGAAGCCAAGGAGCGGAAAGAAGCCGAAGACCGCGAGGCTGAAATTGCTGATCGCGCTTCACGCGTCCTCGCCGACGAGGCTGCACGCAAAGCCGAGCGCGATCGCCGCTATGCCGCACGCAAGGCTCGTCAGGCCTGACACTTTCCACCAGTCCGCCCGCAACTCAGGCGCAAGCCGCAGGCGTGTCAGATGGTTGGCGGGGCAAGAAAAATACGGATCAGTTTTGATGAACGCACATGTCCATCCACCCGCCGCGCTTGCTAAGGATGACGCCGGAGCATGGTTGAAGATCCTTGCGAAATACCGTCAGCCCCGCTTCGGGCGCAGCGTCTTGGAGCTTCTTGTCACCGTATTTCCGCTCGCCGGCTTCTGGGCTGTCGCCTATTTTTCCCTCGCTCATGGCTTCTGGTACGGGCTGATCGCAATCATTCCGGCGGCGGCCTTCCTCCTGCGGCTTTTCATGATCCAGCACGATTGCGGCCACGGTTCGTTCTTCGCTCGTCGCCGCCTCGACGATTGGACAGGACGTGCGATCGGCGTGCTTACCCTAACTCCTTACGATTGCTGGCGCCGGGCGCACGCCGCTCACCATGCCTCGGCCGGTAATCTGGAGGAACGGGGTATCGGCGACATCACCACGCTCACGGTCTCAGAATACCGCGCACTTTCTCCCATGAAGCGCCTCGGCTATCGCCTGTACCGGCACCCACTGGTAATGTTCGGCCTAGGCCCCGCCTGGCTCTTTCTCCTCAAGCAGCGCCTGCCGATCGGGTTGATGAACGGGGGAGCGCTGCCCTGGATATCGACGATGGCGACCAACCTTGCGATCGTGGTGTGCGCCGCATTGATGGCTTGGGCGGTTGGACTGCTGCCCTTCCTCTTGATCCACCTACCGGTTGTGCTTCTGTCGGGTGCGGCCGGCATCTGGCTCTTCTACGTGCAGCACCAGTTTGAAGAGACGCACTGGTCGGCCGGGGAGGATTGGCACTTTCCCCAGGCAGCCCTACATGGCGCCTCCCACTACGATTTGCCGTTGGTGCTGAGATGGCTGACCGGCAACATCGGCATTCATCATGTGCATCACCTGGCGAGCAGGATCCCTTACTACAGGTTGTCCGAAGTTCTGCGCGACCACCCACAACTCGCGAGCATCGGCCGCATCACCCTTTCGGAAAGCTTTCAGTGCATCAGGCTTGTCCTTTGGGACGAACGGCGCCAGAAGCTTGTTTCTTTTCGTGAGGCCGCTGCCGTTCACGCATAACCGGCTTTTGCGGCGGAACTGGAATTCACGCAGCTCGGTGGGGCGGGGCAGCCGACGGTCCGGCCCGTTACGATGTTGAGCTAGCTGCTTTTCGGTTCTGTTGGATGGTGTAACGCAACCGGTTCGCTCACTTTAGCCCGTCGCTCTCCGGCTTGCCTTTCGCTCGTCTGCGTTCGTCTAGCAGATTGAGCAAGTCCGTTAGATCGTCCGCATCGAAATAGTCCAGGCCGGTCTGGGGTATGCCTTGCCATCGAGCAGGCCAGCCCGTGAAGCGATCAATCACACTCCACAAGCCGTTGCTATCATCATGCAATTCGTATCGCTGGGTCATGTCGACATTTTAGCGCGCCCTTAAGCGCCGCGCTACGGCGCCCGCCGCATCGGCCCGAAGATCGGACCGATTTTTGGAAAGCACGATGCCGAGAACGAAGGCAACCGCCCGGGGGCGAGGCGGCAGAGGCTCTCTGCCGCCCGCAACCTTACTGGCACTTTGGCCTCAACGCACGGCGAGCCATGCCAAACGGGCAGTATACGAGATGCAGTGTGACTTGCGACCTGATGGGGTTCCCTTTGCTGGTGTTCTGTGGAATGCTCCGTCAATAACGACGCGCGCCGAGACCATCGTGGGCGCACAGAGCAATGAATTGCCAGATGCCTGAGAGGCTTGACCTAACACTTGCAGAGTTGATCAGTAACGAGATCGACCTACGCCATGCAAATGAGCTCCGAGCCGTACTCTCAACCGGGAACGAGATTACGATGCACGGAACGTTTACGGTGGGGAGTGATTTCATCATCTATCGAACGGCGAAAGATGCTAGCGGTAAATGGGCAATGACGCCGTTCACCCACATCGTACAGCTGATTATCTGATTTCAACCCAAGCCTTGATTTTTAGAAATCCCAGCTGCAAAGCCGCGGGTTCAGTACGATAGGAACTCGATCGCGCTCATCGAGGATTTCTACAACGCGGGCAAACCGGTTGCGGCCGTCTGCCACGGCCCGGCTGTCCTGAGGGTCACCTACGGAAAGTGCGTCACCGGCTTCACCAATTCCGAAGAGGAGGCGGGTGCAACGAACCGACGTCGTGCCGTTCCTCGTCGAAGACGAGCTGAAGCGCTGCATGCCCATGTATGACTGGAGACAGGGATTAGTATGGCCCGTCGCGTCGCCTCAGCGGCGGGCCTTTCGGGATTGGCGACGCCGCCGATATGTCGGTCGCGAAGCGAGAGCGGTGGAACGCGTGTCGTCAGACGTCGGATTCGAAGGGATGTGCTGGAAACTCCGGGAGCGGCTCTTGTCGTCCATGACACTGTAATTCAATTTCTCCCGTTCCGCGTAGGCAACGGCGGCATCGCGGGACGGGAAGCGCAATTCGACCTGGTTAAGCGTGTCACTGCCACCTGTGTAGCCCATCAGATAATCGATAACGGGCGGGACTTGTCGTTCGAAAACCAGAAGCCAAGGTCGCTTCGACACGCGCGCCGAGGTCATCACCGAGCGTGACGGGCGAAAAATACGTGCGAAGCAACCGGTCCTCGTTCGCGACTCGATCACGTCGATCGGGCACGTGCCGAGGTGCGCTTCAAACTTCCGGGTAGTACGGATTGTCTGTGCGTCTCGCTTCACGGGCTCGGTCATCGATACCGTCCTCTGCCTGTTCGCGAACAACCAGCCGGGCACGTCCGCACCCGGCTGATTTTGCGGCGTCGGCGCTATTTGGCCCTGTCTATCGAGATCCGCTTGACGTTGGCACCCGCCTTTGCTGTCTTCGGCAGCGTCACTGCGAGAAGGCCGTTTTTGAACGTCGCGGCGACGTTATCCTCATCGACATCGCGGCCAAGAACCAGCCGCCGTTCGAAGCGGCCGTAATAGCGCTCGCTGAACCGGCGTTCCTTGTCCTCGGTTTCTGCTTTGCTCTCGCCGCGGAGCGTAAGCACACCGTCCTCCAGCAGCACTTCGACATCATCTGGCTCGATGCCCGGTACTTCCGCTAGCACGCGGATCTCGTCGTCATTCTCGTCGACTTCCACGTGCGGCCACGAGCCATTGAAGGGCGATGCTCCACTGAGCAACGACGGCGGCCCGAAACCGCGAAAAACTTCATCGAACAGACGGTTGACATTGCGGTGCAGAGACAGGAACGGATCCATATCATCGCTGCGATACATGGTCGGAACCTGGCTTGTGCCGCGGCTCCACGGGATCAGGTCACGTACACTCATAGCTGTCATCCTTTCTTCGGGTTCTTTCCTCCTTTTCTGGCACGGCTGCCCTCCTTCGCCTGCTCGTGAACAGGTGGGAAAGGAGCCGTGCGCGCTGATCAGGCCGCCTTCTCTCCTTCGATCTGCTTCGAAGCCGGTTTCGTCATCTCGGTTTCGATCGCGATCCTACGCGGCTTCATCTCCTCAGGTACTTCCTTCCTGAGGTTGATGACGAGCAGTCCGTTTTCGAGCTTTGCGCCCTCGACGATCACATGGTCAGCGAGTTCAAATCGCCGCACAAACGGCCTTACGGCCAGGCCCTGATGGAGATACCGTTCCTCTTCGTCCTCGGATTTCGCGCCGTTAACCACGAGCATGTTCGCCTCGTGGGTGATCGTCAGTTCGTCCTCTGCAAAACCCGCCACCGCGATGGTGATGCGGTAAGCATCTTCGCCAATTTTGACGATGTTGTAGGGCGGCCAGTTTTCAGCGTCGAGGCTTGCGTTCTCGAGCAGGTCGAAGATGCGGTCGAATCCGATGCTCGACCTGTAGAAGGGGGAAAAGTCGAAGCTCGTTCTCATAGCTACATCCTCCGTAGAGCAACATAGGTACGAGGGAGTGCCAAGAAGCTCGGCGCTCCCTGACTCCGACCCCATATCGGCGGTCGGCAACGATGAGGTGGGAATTAAATCGGGCGCCGTCAAGAGGGAATGCGGCCATCCCCTGGCGCCTCCATCACGGGGCGGCAACTCTGCGCACTAGGACGGCAGAAACGCAAATAGCTCCATGAATCCACGTAGGTAGCACTCTCAAATGTCGAGTGCCAAAAAATCTGTGCCGTCCTCTTGAAACTCGAAAAATCAGAAACCAGATCGATTGCGCGCGATGCCGAAAGGATCGGCGCTCCGCGTCGGTTTCGCTTCGAATGCGGCGCGGAGGACCTCTTGTGAAAGCTGTTTGTCCATAGGAGAGCGACATGACGTTCCGTCCCTTGCACGACCGTATTCTAGTTCGCCGTATCGAGGCCGAGGAAAAGACGGCCGGCGGCATCATCATCCCCGACACGGCGAAGGAAAAACCACAGGAAGGCGAGATTGTTGCTGCCGGCCCTGGTGCGCGTGACGACAGCGGGCAGTTGCGACCGCTTGATGTAGAAGTGGGCGACCGCATTCTCTTCGGCAAATGGTCGGGCACCGAGATCAAGCTCAATGGCGAGGATCTCCTGATCATGAAGGAATCCGACGTGATGGGCGTGATCGAGGTCGACGCTCAAGCGCGAAGCGCAGCCTAGGATCTAGGCCCGACAAAGGAATGCTGCCCCAGGAAGGAGTAGAAAAATGGCCGCCAAGGAAGTGAAATTCCATTCCGAAGCCCGTGAGAAGATGCTGCGCGGTGTCGACATCCTTGCCAATGCCGTGAAGGTTACGCTCGGCCCGAAAGGTCGGAACGTCGTTATCGACAAGTCGTACGGGGCGCCCCGGATCACCAAGGACGGCGTAACGGTCGCCAAGGAAGTCGAGTTGGAGGACAAGTTCGAGAACATGGGCGCACAGATGGTGCGAGAGGTTGCCTCGAAAACCAGCGACATTGCTGGTGACGGCACCACCACCGCGACAGTTCTCGCCCAAGCGATCGTCAAAGAAGGTGCGAAGGCGGTGGCGTCGGGCATGAACCCGATGGACCTGAAGCGCGGCATCGACAAGGCCGTCGACGCGATCGTTCAGGAGCTGAAGATAAATGCGCGGAGAGTTACAAAAAACGACGAAATTGCCCAGGTAGGCACGATATCGGCCAACGGCGACACCGAGATTGGTCGCTTCCTCGCTGAGGCGGTTGAGAAGGTCGGCAATGAAGGCGTCATTACAGTCGAGGAAGCCAAGACCGCTGTGACTGAGTTGGAAGTCGTCGAGGGCATGCAGTTCGACCGCGGCTATCTGTCGCCGTACTTCATCACCAACCAGGACAAGATGCGCGTAGAGCTCGAGGAACCCTATATCCTCATCCACGAAAAGAAGCTCTCGAACCTGCAGGCGCTGCTTCCGGTTCTCGAAGCGGTTGTTCAGTCGGGAAAGCCACTCCTTATCATTGCCGAGGATGTTGAAGGCGAAGCACTGGCGACGCTCGTCGTCAACAGGCTGCGCGGCGGCCTGAAGGTCGCTGCTGTCAAGGCGCCAGGTTTCGGCGACCGTCGCAAGGCGATGCTGGAAGATATCGCCATCCTGACCGGCGGGTCCGTGATCTCCGAAGATCTCGGCATCAAGCTCGAGAACGTGACGCTCAATATGCTTGGTCGCGCCAAGAAGGTCGTCGTCGAGAAGGAAAACACCACGATCGTCGATGGCTCGGGGTCGAAGACGGAGATTCAGGGCCGTGTCGCCCAGATCAAGGCGCAAATTGAGGAAACCACGTCGGACTACGATCGCGAAAAACTGCAAGAGCGGCTGGCAAAGCTTGCGGGCGGGGTTGCCGTCATCCGCGTCGGCGGCTCGACCGAGGTCGAGGTGAAGGAACGCAAGGACCGCGTCGATGATGCCATGCATGCCACGAGGGCGGCCGTTGAGGAGGGCGTGCTGCCCGGCGGCGGGGTCGCTCTGCTGCGAGCCGTCAAGGCACTGGAGAGCCTGCAGACCGAAAATACAGACCAGAAACACGGTATCGAGATCGTCCGCAGAGCACTCGAGGCGCCGGTCCGGCAGATCGCTGAGAATGCCGGTGCCGAAGGCTCGATCATCGTCGGTAAGCTGCGCGAGGTTACCGACTTCGGCTATGGCTGGAACGCCCAAACCAATGAGTTCGGTGATCTTTACGACCAGGGCGTGATCGATCCGGTCAAGGTTGTTCGCATCGCGCTGCAGGACGCTGCCTCGGTCGCCGGCCTGCTGATTACCACGGAGGCGATGGTCGCCCAGAAGCCGAAGAAGGAGGTGCCGGTCCCGCCGATGCCGACAGGTGGCATGGACTTCTGACTGAAATGATCAGTCCGCGCCCCTGACCGGGCGCGGACGTCGGCAGATTCTTGGACCAAAGATGCTTTGCACCTGAACGGATGCCCTAACGGTAAGCTGGACCCGAGGGCCGCAGCCCGAGGCGAAGGAGGAATTGCAGATTGGAGAATGTCATGCCGGCGGTCGTCGACATTGCAGTGAACGGAGGAGAGCGATGGAATGGGATCAATTTCGGCACCCTGTCACAATCCTTGTGGGTCTCGGATTTCCGGTCGACATCAGCAGCGTGAGAGAGGCCTATGCGTTGCTGAACGAGCGGCAGCCGTCGAAGCGAAACCAAACGCACGCCATCGCGCTGAATGCTTGCAGAGCAGCCCTTGCGGGCGAGATGGACGTCGAGACCGCTCGCGGGGCATTTGTCGCCTTCGTGCAACAGGCCAATGTCCTCGCACCCGCCACTGACGCCGTGCCGGTGGCGCGAGTGCACTCGACGCCGTTTTCGCGTGCCAGCGGCAAATCGATGTGATTTGGAGGACGGGGCAGGGTGATGGGCGATGTTCAGTTTCCCGTTCCGGAGTCCCCAATCCTGGCAAGCTCTGGGTGCCATGGTTACAGAGCCGTTGGGTTTGGTCCGATGAATGCCGGTTTTGGAGCATTGTAACGCTGACGAGTACCGGTCAAGGCGCTCACTCAGTGGTAACGTGTAGCTTTGACGAGCGGTTCTCGAACTGGCTGCGCTTCCCCATGTTGGAACAAGCTCGAAGACTCCTTGTTATCAGGGTGTATCGAACCGGCCTCCATCTAACTGATGATGACACATGAGTGAACGCGAGCCGACACGGCGTGATTTCCTTTATGTGACGACCGGCATGTGGACCGCAGTCGGTTTGGTCGGCGCCGCATGGCCCTTCATCGACCAAATGCGTCCCGACGCGGGGACGCTGGCTCTTTCGATCGTGGAAGTCGACATTTCTGCAATCGAGCCCGGGATGTCGTTGACCGTAAAATGGCGAGGCGTTCCAGTGTTCATCCGCAATCGCACCGAAGAAGAGGTCGTGGCAGCGCGACGTGTGGACATTTCGGCGCTGAAGGACCCGCTGGCCCGCAACGCGAATATTGCCGGCGATGCGCTGGCAACGAATGATGCCCGGTCGCCAGAAGGGCGGGAGAACTTGATCATCATGGTCGGCGTGTGTACCCACCTTGGTTGCGTGCCGCTGGGGGAGGCTGGCGAATTCGGCGGCTGGTTCTGCCCTTGTCACGGGTCTCACTACGACACCGCCGGCCGAGTTCGAAGAGGTCCAGCGCCGTCGAACTTGGCTGTTCCACCATACGAGTTCGTCTCCGACACAACTGTTCGGATCGGATAGATAGGAGACGGATCGCTGGGGCGCCAACGCGAGGCCGCGGCAAAATCTCCTCTGACCGATCCGCCTCGATTGAGGATGCAGGTATGCCTGTCGAACGAGAAGCTCAGGTCCAAGTAGTGTCGCTCGTCGCCAGCGAAACCGCTGCCTGCTGGCAAAGCTGCTGACACACAAGTTCCCCCGGTAAAGTCCGGGGCCGCACGCCGAGACCGGCGCGCTGATACCTCCCGCTGCTATGCGGCATCCGGTAGCTCAATGTCGATCGTGCAGACAATCCCGTCCAACCGGAAATCGCGGCGGACGGTCGCTCCCGGCAAACTCTTCTCGATCAAAACCCCGCCGAAACCTTGTTCCTCCGGAGGCTTCACCGGTGGTCCGCCGATCTCCCTCCAAGTGACGGACAACCGCCGGCCCTCGCTCCCAAGTTTCCAACTGAGCGCCACCTGTCCGTTTGCGACCGCGAGTGCACCATACTTGGCGGCATTGGTCGCGAGCTCGTGAAGCACAAGGCCAAAGGGCGTCGCAATGTCGGGTGGCAGCATGACGCTCTCGCCCTCGATCCGCAGCCTTTGGCGATCGCCTCCGATGTAGGCCTCGAGCTGGCTGAACGCCAGCATGCCAAGTTCGGCGCCGCGCCATTCGGATTCGACGAGCAGCTTATGAGCATTGGCCAAGGCTGTGAGTCGCCCGTTGAGAAGTTCGACGAAGTCTTCACTCGAATGGGCGGTTCTCAGCGTCTGCCGCGCGAGCGACTGGACCACGGCCAACGTATTCTTCACCCGGTGGCTCAACTCGCTCAGTAGCAGTTGCCGCCGGTGCTCCCAGCGCTTGAGCTCCGTGACGTCCCGTGTGCCCTCGAGAACCAACCGCCGGTCACCGAGCGGCTGAAGCTCGATATGGCTCTCAACTGTCAGCACCTGGCCATCCTTGGTGGTGTGACGCAATTCGCCGCTCCAATAGCCCTTTTCTAGAAGCGTCTGCCGTAGAGCCTCGAAGGAAGAGCCCGGCACGACGGTCTTGAGCAATTTTTCCTTCTGCTTCCCGAGAGCCTCATCGCGCGAATAGCCGTAAAGCTCCTCGCTGCCGCGGTTCCACTGCTGGATGCCGTCGTCGAAATCCCACACGAAGATCGGCGAACGGGAAAGCTCGACCAGCCGCATTTCCTGATCGAGGCGCTGCTTGCTCTCGCGTGCAATCTCCTCGGCGCGACGGCGGTCGGTGACGTCGACGAAGGTCGCCACGACGCCGTCGATCTTGTGGTCGATCGTGCGATAGGGCCGCATTCGCACGAGATACCAGCGGCCGTTGCGGCTCTCGATCTCGTGCTCGACGGGCGCGAGACCCTTTAGCACCGTGCGCGCGTCGTCGACAAAATTGGGACAGTCGAGCTGATGGGTGAAGTCGGTGATCGGCCGCCCTTCGTCATTCGGAGTGACGTTGAATATCTCCATCAAGCGCGGCGTGAATCGCTTGATCTGTAGGGATTGATTGAGGAAGAGCATCGCGACGTCTGTCGCCGCCATCAGGTTCTGAAGATCGCTATGGGCGCGTGAGGGGCTTTCGAGCTTCAGCTTGAGCTCGTTGTTCGGAAGCTCTTCCTCGCTGGTCTCGGGTTCTTCCCCCGTAGAACGATACCCTTCGTCGCCGGAGCGACCGGGCGCGGATGCGGCCGCGGCTCGGCTTGCGATCAGTGCGCTCAGGCGATCGGGTATCTCGCGGATCGGCAGCACGAAGTCGGCGGCCTCGGCGGCGATGGCGTTGTAGGGCATGGAGGCATATTCCGCCTCGTCCGGATCCTGAACGAGCACGATGCCGCCGGCCTCCTTGATCGCCCTGACACCGATGGCGGCGTCGGAGCCGGCGGCGGTGAGAATGACGGCGAATGCGCTGCCATCCTGCTCCGCAAGCGATCGCAAGAAGAAATCGACCGGCGTCCGATGCGCTTGCGGCTCATCGAACTCAAGCGTTCCTATCATGCCGTCGGCGATCTTCACCCGCCGATTGGGGGCGATGACGTAGACATGGTTGCTTTCAAGACGTGCCTGACCTGCAACCTGCTTCACCGGCATCCGCGTGCACCTTGCCAGGATGTTGCCAAGGTCGCTCGTATTGCCAGGACTGAGGTGGACGATCACGACGAAAGCGGCGCCCGTATCGTCCGGCATCCGATCGAAGAAGGTCTGAAGCGCCTGGACGCTCCCTGCCGAGGCCTCGATCCCGACGATCGGTGGATGCTCTTCGTGCTTCATGCTTCCCCCTCCCGTGAACCGCGGCCTACGGGCTACAGCGCGCGGCTCCGCTAAATGATGACCTGCTCGCCCAACTCGACCACTCGATTTGCCGGCAGATGGAAATAGTCGGTTGGATCGATCGCCGAGTCCGCAAGCGCGATGAATAGCTTGTCCTGCCAGAGCGGCATGCCTGAGTTGGGGTCTGCGATCAGCTTGCGCCGGCCCAGGTAGAACGACGTCGTCATGATCTCGAATTTGAATCCCGCCTTCCGGCAGTGCGCGAGCGCCTGCGAGACATTCTGTTCGTCCATGAAGCCAAACCGCAGCTCCAGTTTGCTGAAGCGGTCTGAGAGCTTCGTGATCGTGAAGCGGTCCTTCTCCCGCACATAGGGGACTCTGGCGGTCCTGATCGTCAGGATGACGTTGCGCTGATGAAGCACGTGATTGTGCTTGATGTTGTGCAACAGAACCGCGGGGGTGGTATCCGGCGTCGCCGTCAGAAAGATCGCCGTTCCCGGGACGATGACGGGCGCATGCTCGGACGTTCGTTCGACTGCGGCTATAAACTGGCTCAGCGGAATCTCCTGACGCGTAGTCTTCTCGCGCAGAAGTTTCACACCTTTTCGCCACGTCCACATCATCGTCATCATGGCGCCTGCGAACAGTATGGGCACGAAGCCTCCATGGTGAATCTTGAAGAGGTTGGCGCCGAGAAAAATCGGTTCGATCAGGAGCAGCGGAAACAGAAACGCAGTCGCGGTCAAGGCTGACCAGTTCCACAAGTGCCGGACAAAGGCGAAGGCGAGAACCGTGTCGACTATCATGGCACCGGAGATCGATACGCCGTAGGCCGGGGCAAGAGCTTCGGAGCTTCCGAACACGAACATGAGAACAAGTACACCTAACAGCAGTGCGGTATTGACGAATGGCAGGTAGATCTGTCCGGTCTCGGTTTCGGAGGTGTAGCGAATCTCCAAGCGAGGCAGGAAGCCCAGATGGATCGCTTGCCGCACCAGCGAGAAGGCTCCGGTGATTACGGACTGGCTGGCAATGATGGTCGCAGCGGTGGCAAGGAAGACCACTGGCAAGATCGCCCAGTTCGGGAACAGCAGGAAAAACGGATCCGAGATTGCATCCGGATGGGCAAGAACCAGTGCGCCCTGGCCGAGGTAGTTCAAGGCGAGAGCCGGAAAAACAACTATGAACCAGGCCGCCTCGATCGGGCGCCTGCCGAAATGGCCGAGATCGGCGTAAAGCGCCTCCGCACCAGTGACCGTGAGGAAAACGGCTCCAAGCACGATAAAGCCCACAAGACCGGCATTCCACAAAAAGATGACGGCATGGGCGGGATTGAAGGCCGACAGAATTGCGAGATCGTCACCGACATGCGCGATACCGGCTCCGCCGAGCACCAGAAACCAGACGAGGGTTATCGGTCCGAAGAAGCGCGATACCGCTCCCGTGCCTTTGGACTGGATTGCAAACAACAGCACCATGATCGCGACCGAGATCGGCAGGACGTAATCGTGGAATGCTGGCGCCACGAGCTTCAATCCTTCGACAGCCGACAGGACGGAAAGGGCCGGTGTGATCATCGCGTCGCCCAGAAAGAGTGCGGCGCCTAAAATGCCGGTCACGAACATCACCGTCGTATTCCGTGGTGCTCGTTTCATGAGCAACGCGAGAAGCGACAGCGTGCCACCCTCGCCATCGTTATCGGCGCGAAGCAGAAACAGCACATATTTTGAGGTGACGATGATGGTCAACGTCCAGAGCATCAGCGACACGAGACCAATGACCTGACCGCGCTGGACCCCTTCTGCGGCAAGGGGACGAAGCGCCTCCCGGAAGGCGTACAAGGGACTGGTTCCGATGTCGCCATAGACGACCCCGACGGATCCAAGTGCGAGCACCAAAAACTTGCGACTGCCTTTCGCTTGTGCAGGCGTGTTGCGCGTGGACACTGTCATGGCGCTCCCCCCACCCGACGCCGCTCGTGCCGATGCCCATGCCATTCGAGCGGCTGAATTTCGGTACAACATGTACCTTTTTCCGCCGCGAGACCAGTGGCCTGGTCGTCCAGTCTACAGGGCCGTCGCGGAGTCCAAGATGCTCGCGAGGGATAAACAGCCGACACCACGGACGGGCGCTCGCAGCCTCCCGACCGGCTCAGCTGGATGTGAAGTTCGCGTTGCCGCGTTCGATCTGAACGGCAATGAAGCGCGTGGTCTCCGGATGTTGACAGACCGGTCTATAGGCGTGCCTCTGGTTAGCTTGGCGCAATCGGCCGATCGGATTTCTCAAAAGCGGCTGGATTCAGCGGCACGGCCCCGCGATACGGCGGGTGAGACGCCCACGGTCCTTTTGAACGCCCGGCTGAAGGCCGCTTCGGATTCGTAGCCGATTTCACGGCCCACCGCTGCCACCTTCATGGAACTGTCGGCAAGAAGACGCGCGGCGATCTGCATACGCCAGAGCGTCAGATACTGCATCGGCGCGTGGCCGACGAGCTGAGTGAAGCGTGCCGCCAACGCCGCACGCGACATGCAGGCACGGCTCGCCAGCTCGTTGAGGGTCCACGAATATGCGGGTTGCTCGTGGAGCATCACCAGAACCTTGCCGATCGAAGGGTCGCGCAAACCTGAAAGCCAGCCGGTCTCGCGGGCCGGCAGCGTCTCCAGATACCGGCGCATCACCTCGACGAAAACCAGTTCGCTCAGTCTCAGCCGGATGGACTCGCCACCGAGACGCGGCCGCCGTGCCTCGGCAAGCGTGAGATCGATGAGGCGGCTCAAGAGATCTTCGCGTCCGTTGCGAGGCCGCTTGATCCGCAAGAGGGGCGGCAGAGTGGAGAGCACAGGATTGAACGGCTGCATGTCGCACCCCAGGAAGCCGCAGACAAATTCACTGCGCGGCTCGCCGCCGCCGCCTTCCTTGGTCACGAAGGGCAGCCTGCCCTCCGCCATGTCTCGGAAAAAGTTCATCGTTGCTTCGATGTCGAATTCCGGCGGCTGGCCGGGTTCGCTGAGCATCGAATAGGGGTCGCCATGCGGAAGCACCAGCACATCGCCCGCCTCGAACCAGGTAGAGGCGACGCCGGGAATGCTCGCCCAGCCCGCACCCTTCAGGATAATGTGGTACGAGACGATGTGCTGCGCGCGCGGTAGGATGATGGAGGAGAACGCTTCCGCACGCGGCACCTCCACGCCCCAGGGGAAAGACGCATCCACCAGGAAAAAGAGCGCCCCCGTCAGCTTGACGGCGCGCAGGACATCGGAAAGCGGATCCGTGCCATGCGTCGCGCATGCGGTGGGCGGCTGCATCGTTGCCGAAGCGTCTGCCGACCGCTCCGCATCCAGCACCATGGACGATGCGGCAAGCGACAAAGACGTATGGTCATGGGCCTGCACCATGCCGAAGCATACCCTGTGTCCGCTGGCATATCCACCGAATGTGCCGGAGATGGAAGACCAGGGCGGAGAAGGACAATGACTACGGAAGTGCGCGGTCCGGCGGAGATCTACGACACCCATTTCGTGCCGGCTCTGTTTGCCCAATGGGGACCGGTTGTCGCTGCCGAGGCCGGGGTGCGGAAGGGCGACCGCGTGCTCGACGTGGCCTGCGGCACCGGCGCTCTGACGCTCGCCGCAGCGAAGATCACCGGCCCTTCGGGCTCCGTGGTTGGGCTCGATGCCAATCCGGACATGCTGGCGGTTGCGCGTGGCAAGCCCGGGCAGATCGAATGGCTGGAAGGAAAAGCCGAGGCGCTGCCCTTGCCGGACAATGGCTTCGACGTCGTCGTAAGCCAGTTCGGCTTCATGTTCTTCGAGGACAAGCCGAAGGCACTCGCCGAGATGATGCGAGTCCTGAGGCCGGGCGGGCGGTTGGCGGTCGCCGTGTGCGATGCAGTTGAGAACTCTCCGGGTTACGGCGCCTTCGCGCTGTTGCTCGATCAGCTGTTCGGGAAAGAGGTGGGAGACGCCTTCCGCGCACCCTTCAGCCTCGGCAACGTTGGGCGGTTGCAAGAAATCTGCAGTGAAGCGGGTCTTATGGAGGCGGAGATCGTCCAACGCAATGGAAAGGTCCGCTTCAGATCGATAGATGCGCTGGTGTCGACGGAACGCGCCTGCGTGTGGACGCTCGGCGGCGTGCTGACCGACCAGCAGTTCGAGCGGCTTCTAATGGAGTCGGAGACCGCGCTCGGGCCATTTGTGATCGACGGCGGCACGATCGAGTTCGACATGCCGTCCCTCATCATTAAGGCATGGAAGTCCTAGTCGTCTATGGTGATAGGGGCTGTGCTCCGTGGCGGGTTGGCGGCCGGAGGAGTCAGAGTCTCGGTATAGATCGCCGGCAACCTGCCGAAGGGCAGAGAGGGGGCGAGAATAACCATCGCCCCACGGAGACCCTCTTCACATGCCAAGCCTTGCTGAAACAGCCGCATTCTCTGTTTTGCTGGCAAGCGACAGCTTGTATGCGGCGAATGCGACGTCGAGATCTTCGAGGAAATATGGGTGCAGCGCATCGGCGATGCTTGCCATGCGCCAGCCTGGAACATAGGCCCGATTGCTGCTGTCGTGCGTAGAGCTGCCGGAGTTGCTGCGGTCAAGTCACCGGCGTCGCACCTGACCGCAGCGGTGCAGTTGAACTGACCAGGCGCACTTGTATTACTTCGCATCGATCCCAATACGATCGTAAGCTTCGGGCGGGGCATCATTGGCGCGCATGAGATCTTGCATGAGACGGATCATTGCCTCCTCGATCTCCTGGGAAGAGACAGGCGTATCCTGCCCAGGATCATCAGCAAGGTCGTAGAGCCGCGTTTCACTCTCAAGGAGCGCGCCGGGACCGTAGTTGTCGAACATCGGCGACCGCTTGATGACCGGTATCTTAAGAACCGGCGCTCCCTTCGTGAAGGGCATCGGCTGTGCAAGCGAGGCTCCAGCCAGTTCATCCGGCGTGAACGGCTCCCAGATGTGCGTCGGCATCAGTGTATATTGATAGAGCTCCTGCGAGCGAGGATCGGGCGGAAACCTATGATAGGTATAGCGCCCATCGGTCACGTTGATCGCACCGCCGAAATAGCCGAATAGGGCGCCGTGCCGCAGCGAACGATCGGCGTCGAGCAGCGGCAGCAGGGAATGTCCCTGCATCTCGGCCGGGGTCGGCACGCCGAACAGATTGAGGAATGTCGGCGCGAGATCGATGGTCTGGGTGAGTCCCGTTCGCCGGGCCCCGACGCTCCCCGGCCGCCGCGGATCGTACACGAAGAGCGGGATGTGTACGATCTCCTCATACATGTTCATCCGGTTCTTCGCCCAGAAATCATGCTCGCCAAGAAGAAATCCGTGATCCGTGGTGACGACAAGCGCGGTATCGCGCCAGAGGTCGTGCTGATCGAAATAATCGAGAAGCTGGCCGATGAGAACATCGCAGAGCGCAACGACAGCGTAGTAATTGGCGCGCAGTTCCTCGCATTCTTCCGGCAGCTCGTCGACGCGGCCATAACGCGGCCAGTCGCGAACCGGACCGTTCCAGCCCGTGGTGAATGCTTCGCGAAACCGCACGGGCGCAGTGAATGGTTCATGCGGGTCGAACGTCTCGATCTGCAGGAACCAATTGTCCGCAGTCCGGTTCCGCTCGAGAAACTCCAGTCCGGTGGCGAAGCAACGCACCGACGGGAACTCGCTCTCATCCTTGATGAACTCGCGATTCACGATGTTGCGGCGAAACTTGTCTCGTGCCGTCTCGCTGAACTGCCGCTCATGGTACATCTGGCGCAGCCGTTCCCACGGTGGCTGCACCATCGCCTTCCAGGGGTCGCCCTCCTGCCCGCGGATGAAGTCGTAGCTATCATACCGGGTGTGATAGGTCGCGCCGCCATCTTCGAAATAATGGAAGTGATCAGTGACGAGATGACTATACGAGCCGGAGCGGCACAAGATCTCCGGATAGGAATTGTCGAAAGGCTCGAGCGGACCCCAGCTCCTGTGGAGAAAGCTAAGCCGCCCGGTCTGCAGGTCGCGACGCGCCGGCATGCAAGGCAGGCTGCCGACATAGTGGCGCTCGAACGTCGTCGTGTGCTCAGCCAAGCGGGCGAAATTGGGCGTCGGCACCCGCCTTCCCCCGTATGGCGCGAGAGCGTGTCGGTTGAGCGAATCAAACAGTACGAAGACGGCCTTCATCGGCTGTCCCTCATTCAGAGCTGCCGAAAGGAACTCGGCCGCAATGGAGTGTAGACGATCACCGGATCCAGTACACCCTTGCGATCGACGCTGAAGAGTTCGCGTCGGGAAGATGCGCGGCCGCGACCCCGAGCAAGCGCTCGGCTGCGCCGGATCACTTCGATGAAGTCTCAGCCGGTGCGGCCGGCGCGCTTCACGAGCATGGCGATGAACGGCACGTCATCACCCGAGATCGTGTCGATGAGCCCGTCGGCGATCCATTGCACGAGGCCTGGCAGGGGATCGCGTCCGCCGCGCCAATACTCAGTGAGCATGTCGGGGCGAGGTATGTGTACGCGGTTGCCGAAGCCGGCTTCATGCAACGCCCTCGCATCGTCGGGGTGGAACATGTCGAGCTCGATCGATACCGAATTCGC
The DNA here is from genome assembly GCF_002288525.1 of Sinorhizobium sojae CCBAU 05684. Taxonomy (NCBI): domain Bacteria; kingdom Pseudomonadati; phylum Pseudomonadota; class Alphaproteobacteria; order Hyphomicrobiales; family Rhizobiaceae; genus Sinorhizobium; species Sinorhizobium sojae. The sequence continues at coordinate 1,585,403 of NZ_CP023068.1, read as the reverse complement.
GCTGCACGCCCGCAAAACCCCGATGAGGTCGGCGTGGCGAGCATGGGTAATGGCTTCGGTCTTGAGGTCCGGATGGCGCTCGGCCGCCCGCTTCAGCAGCACATGATCGAAGCCGATGACCATCACCCGGTCGACAGTGCCGGTCGAGCGCAGCAATCCTGCCACCAGATCAACGGCAAGGTCCGGCCGCTCTGCCTCCTTGATCTCAAGCACAACACCCATATTGTCCGCCTTCGCCCAATCGAGCACCTCCGCCACTGTCGATATCTTCGTTCCGGCGAAGGCCGAATGGAACCGGACACCCGCGTCCAGTCTGCGGATCTGCTCGAGGCTGAGGTCGGCCGCAAAGCCGTGTCCGTCCGTCGTCCTGTCGACGGTCAGGTCGTGCAGGACGATCGGCTCGCCGTCCGCAGTCAGCAAAACGTCGATCTCGACCGTGGTTGCCCCTGCAGCCTTTGCCGCCTCGAACGCCGGCAACGTGTTCTCCGGGTAATGCAGGCTGTAGCCGCGGTGGCCGCAGATATGGACACGTCCCGCTTCGTGCGCAAGAAAGCTGAAGGCCATTCAATCCTCTGTCGCGCAGCGCGACTTCTTAGCCGACGTTCCTCTGACTACTTCGCGAATAACGAACTCGCCCCCCGCTGGGCTAATGCGCATTGATAGTTGGACATTCCCCCAAGCGCATTCATAATGCTGTTGCATCATTGCAATAGTCAATGAAAAGACACGGCGAAAGCGTGTCGCGGCTGGGAGGAATCACGATGATTCACTGGAAAATCGGAACTGCCGCACTTCTGAGCGCGGCATTGGCGGGCGGCGCTGCTGCATTCCTTGCGGCGACGCCTTTGTTGGCGCAGGAAACCGTGAAGCTCGAACTCTGGTCGCGTCAGGATCCCTCGGGACCGCTGCGCCCAGGCAATGTGGTCAAGGCTGCCGAGCGGCTGAACAAGGAACTCGAGGCCGAGGGCTCCCCCAAGCGCGTCGAGGTTGTCGTCCGCGAGAGCCCCGCCAAGGGCTTTGATGATGACGCGCTGCAACTTCTCAGAGTATTCGGCATCGGCGAGGGCCCGGACATGTTCATCGCCGCGCACGAATGGATCTGCGCCTTCCAGGAGGAAGGGTTCGTTCTCAAACTGGACGACTATATCGCCAAGTATCCGCAACACTTCGGAACGATCTTCCCGTCGCTGTGGTCGTCGGCGAAGTGTCCCGATGGCACCTACGCAATTCCGCAGGATGCCGAGGCGAGGATGTTCTTCTACAACAAGAAGCTCCTGCGCGAGGCGGGTTATGACGACGCCTTCATCGACTCAATGCCGGAGCGCACCATGTCCGGCGACCTGACCATGGACGAACTGTTGGACATCGCCAAGCAGGTCGTCGAGAAGACAGAGGCGCAATACGGCGTGCTTCATCGGCCGAACAAGGGGCCGGACTACATCATGGCCTTCAATTCCTACGGCAACGACTTCGTCGATCCGGAAACCGGCAATCTGCTCCTTGAGCGCGAAAAGCTCGCCGCCGCCTTTGGTTGGTTCGAGCGCGGGGTGAAGGAAGGTGTCATCCCGGCCAATAACACGGCGATGGAATTCGATGCACTTCGCAGGGAATTCTACACCGGTAACGCCGCATTCTGGATGTACGGCATCTGGGATCTCGGCAGCGTTGCGTTCCCGACCTACGGGTTGCCGCAGGAAGAGGAGGCCTTCTTCAAGGATTGGGGATGGATAGCCGGGCCGGCAGCAGAGAAGGGCGGCTCGCCGGTCAGCCTGACCCATCCGATCGTATATGTGATCGCCGCCGACACGGAGGAACCGGAACTCGCTGTTCGCCTGCTTGGCCACGCTTCGGCGCCAGACCTCAATACCGATCACGCGGTCACAACGACCCATCTCGGCATCAAGCCCGAGCAACTCGAAGATCCGCGCTATGCCGAGGCCTGGCCGCTCGCCAGGGCAACCGAACTGCTCAAGATCACCAAGTTCCTGCCCAATAATGCGCAGTTCGGCGAACTCAACGGCATCATCTATGCCGGCATCCAGGGTGTGGAATCGGGGCGTCTGTCGGCGCAGGAGGCAGCCGATTTCGTCATAGAGGAGGCGTCGTCCAGCCTTGAGGACGTGATCGTCAAATAGGCCCGGTCGGTATCGCGACCATCGGCCGGTCGGCGCCGGCCGATGTTTGCGAGCCATCCTCGGTGCGAGTCAGACAATGGCGACGATAGCACATGAACTGACGATCGAGCGGCGCGGCCATGCGGCGTCGGCGGCACGCCGGCGCACGAACTTCGTGATCTTTCTTGGTCCGGCGATCGTGCTAACGGTCCTGTTCTTCGTCGTCCCCGTGATCATCGATATCGCAGTGTCGTTCACCGACCTTGGCCGCTCTCTGCGCATCACCGAGTTTACCACCGAGCAATACCAGAAGATCTTCCGAACCGACCGCCGGTTGACACAGGTCATCGGTCTGACCTTCATCTACGTCTTCGGCACGCTGGCGATCTTCAACGTGACCTTTGGCCTTATCCTCGCCATCACCACCACGGCGATCAGGAACGTGTCCGGCAGCTTCTTTCGAGGTGTATGGCTGCTGCCGCGCATGAGCCCATCGGTCCTTTACATCCTGCTCTGGCTTTGGGCGGTGAGCCCAACCGAAGCCGGCCTCGTGAACCAGGTCCTCATGCAGGCGTTCGGCCTTGACACGCCGCTCGACCTGCTGACCTCGGCCCCGATCGCGCTCATCGTTATCTCCAACGGCTTCATCGGCGCTTCGATGGGCATGATCATCTTCACCGCCGCGATCCGCGGGATCCCTGAGCACCTGTTCTACGCCGCAGCGGTGGACGGTGCCGGAACATTCGCAACGATCCGTTTCATCACCCTGCCGGCGCTGCGCTGGCCGATCAGCTTTGTGACGATCTACCAGACACTCTCGCTGCTGGTCAGCTTCGAATATATCCTGCTCCTCACCAAGGGCGGCCCATTCTATGACACGACCGTCTATGCGCTTTACGTCTATCGTCGCGCATTCGAAAGCGGCCAATACGCCTACGGAGCGGCGCTGGCGCTGTTTCTCATCGTGATCGGCATCGTCGTCGCGCTCATCGGCTGGCGCTTCTTCGATATGGAGCGCCTGCTGCAGCGCCCACGTATCGAGGTGCATTGACATGGCGACGCAAGCAGCCCCTACCATGACCATGGCGGCGTCCGAGCCGGTGGTCGATTGGGATGCATTGGCAGCGCGGGCGCGTCTCGCCCGGCGCACCAAGGCGGCCGTTCTCTATGCCTTCCTGATTGCCGTGTCACTGCCGATCATCGTCCCCTATTTCTGGCTCGTCACGATCGCCTTCGCGGCCAAGACCGGGGTTGCCGAAACAGCAGTTCTGTGGCGCTCGATGGCTGTGGTCGTACCGGCCGTGGTCGGTTTTTGGATTGCAGCCGCGCTCGCGCAAAGCCGACGGCAACTGTGGATCGGTTTTGCCGCAGTCGCCGTGATCGCCGTCTTCGCCTTTGCCCTCTTGGTCGGGCCCGACCTGCATCTCGGCAATTTCATATTTCTGTGGGAGCCGGACTTCGCCTCGGTGGTGCGGTCGCGCGTGGGGGAAGTCAGAGGCGCGGTCCAGTTTCCCAACGTCTGGCATGCCTTTGGTAATTCGATCCTGATCGCCGGCACGCAGACCGCCATCGTCGTCACCGTCGCCTCGCTGGCGGCTTACTACCTGTCGCGCTTTCAGTTCCCCGGCCGCTCCTCGATGCTGCGCTCGCTCCTGGTGCTCCACGCCTTCCCCGTGCTGACGCTGATCGTGCCGATGTTCCTGATGCTCTACTGGATCGGACTCCTCGACACGCTTTCTGGGGTCATACTCGTGCTTGTTGCCTTCGAGCTGCCATTTGCGATCTTCATCATGAAGGGCTTCTTCGACGCCGTGCCGTGGGACATCGAGATGAGCGCGCTGACCGACGGCGCATCACGGCGGCAGGCATTCGTGAGCGTGGTGCTGCCGCAGGTGAGGAACGGCATTCTCGCCGTTGCAGTTTTTACCTTCATCCGCGGCTGGGAGGAATACATCTTTGTCTTCACGTTCCTGATCAGGAACAGCAACTGGACGATGAGCCTCTACATGTACTGGGTCCGTGACGACGTCATGGGTGTCGACTACGGCGTCGTTTCTGCGGTCGGTGTCTTCTATCTCGTGCCGAGTCTCGTCCTCTACATGGCCGCGCAACGCTATCTCATGCAGATGTCGATCGGCGGGGTGAAGGGCTGACGATTATGGCTAGAATCGAATTCCGTCACGTATCGAAGCGCTTCGGCGCCGTCGAGGTGATCCCCGATATGAACCTTGTTATTGAGGACGGCGAGTTCGTCGCGCTTCTCGGCCCCTCTGGCTGCGGCAAGTCAACGAGCCTGTTCATGCTCGCCGGCATCTATCTTCCGAGCGCGGGCGAGCTCCTTTTTGACGAGCATGTCGTCAACGAGGTGGAAGCACGCGACCGTAACGTCGGCATCGTATTTCAATCCTACGCGCTCTACCCGCATATGAGCGTGCGCGACAACATCCTCTTTCCGCTGCGCTTCAAGAAGACGCCGCGCGACGAAGCGCTCGATCGGGTGAATGCCGCCGCGGACCTTGTCCGAATCGCGGAACTCTTGGACCGTCGCCCCAGCGAGCTTTCCGGCGGTCAGCAGCAGCGCGTCGCCCTTGCACGCGCCCTCGTCAAAAAGCCACAGTTGCTGCTTCTCGACGAACCCCTCTCCAACCTCGACGCTTCCCTTCGCCTTTCGATGCGCAGCGAGATCAAATCGCTGCACGAACAGCTCGGCGTCACGACCGTCCTCGTCACCCATGACCAGATCGAGGCGACAACGATGGCCGACCGTATCATCTGCATGCGCGGCGGGCGCATCGAGCAGGTTGGAACGCCGGACGACCTCTATCTCAGGCCATCGAGCCTGTTCGTTGCCGGATTCATCGGCTCGCCGCCCATCAATCTCATTGCCGGCGAAGCCCAAGGCGGCACGGTCAACGTGAATGGCACTAGATTTCCGGTCGAGGGCGCGTCTGGGTCGGTGACAATCGGGCTGAGGCCGGAGCATCTCGGATTCAAGGATGCCGGCTTTCCCGGCCGCATCGCCCAGATTGAACCGATGGGCCGCGAGATCCTCTATGTCGTCGAAACCGGCATGGGCCCCGTCCGCGTACTCGAACAGGGCTCGTCCGCCGGCCACGCGACGGGAAAGCAGGTCAAGATCGGTTTCCAGCCCCAGCATTCGCTTGTGTTCGACACGGAGCGACAGAAGCTCATTGCCGGCGCCCGTGTTCGCGCACCGGATTGACGAAATGGAGCGGCCGTTGCCCCATCTCTCAAGACGGAGTAGGAGTCCGCGCCCGTGACAGCGTTTGAGACGCACGACCGGGCATCGAACACGCCGGTGGCAGTTGAAGGTCCACATGGCCCCGTCCGGCTCAAGTGGCACAAACTGCGCACGCAACTCGCCGAGGCTCCCTTCAAGCGCTCCAACCTCGCCCTCGGCTGGCAGCTCGGCGCGAGCCTCGAGGTCGATATACTCGCGACCGCTGACGGCCGCTTCGCTGTTCTCCACGATGCAACGCTCGGTCCGTCGACGACCGGGCGGGGCCACGTTGCGCGCACGCCGATCGCATCGATGCGAGGGCTTTTCCACCTGGACGCCGACGGTAAGCCGGACCCCGATGCACCGGTGTTACCGCTCTCCGAACTGGTGGCGCCGCTACGAATGCTGCCGAGAGCCCCATCGACCAACCTTCAGCTCGACCTCAAGCTGCTCAAGGGACATGCACTTCCGGACGCGGCGGTCGCCGATGCCGCGGCGGCCGTCGCCGGACTGGAGGACGCCATCATCGTCGGATCGCATCATCTGGATGATGCACGCCGTCTCGTCGCCGCCATTCCAGGAGCGAGGCTCGGCTACGACCCGATGCTGGCAGTGTCCCGTCAGCGGGCTCTCTGCGATCCCGAGCGGCTCCTGCGCCACATCGAGCGGCGCAGGTCAGGCGTGAGCCTCGTTTATCTCCGGTTCGACGCCATCGTCGCCGCCGAAAGCCAAGGCTTTCCACTCGCCGCGCGCCTGTTGGATCTCGGCATCGAGACCGACGCCTGGACGGTCAATCCGGGTCGGAACAGCATCGACACCATCCTCCGTACGCTCATGGAAGCGAATGTGCGCCAGGTCACGACCGACGCGCCGGGCGAGATTTTCGCTGCTGCTTCGTCTTAGTTGTTAGGTGGATTCGTCGGGTCGCCGGTTGCCCTCATTCCGGCCCATCGAGGAAGAACCGCACCATTTCGGAAGAGGCATCCGGACCATGGGGATCTGTATAGGTTCCAGCGGAATGGCCGCCGGACCAGGCATGGCCGGCCCCGACCACCAGCCAATATTCGACCACCGGCCGCCCCGCGGGGTCCGCGACAATCGTTCTCGCATAAGTCCGCCCGCTGGTGGAGCGGCCGGATTCCTTCCGGACCGCCCATCCGGCGCCAGTTGGCGTTGCCGCGACGACGATCCGATCGGCGTTGGAGGGGTGGACCGTCAGATCCGCACTTCCTTGGAAGACGATCGTTCGGAGCCGGTCCACATTGGCGAGCCGCCTCGGGTTGGATGCGAGACCGCCATCGCCGCGCATCGCGGAGAAAGCCGATATGAGGTCGTTGGCCGATCCGTAAGGCAGGCCGGAATGGATCCCCACGGCGGAATAGAGATCGGGATAGGTCTCGCCCATGACCGCCGCCATTGCGGCCCCTGCCGATAGGCCTGCCACGAAGACTCGGCCGCGATCGAGGCCGAATTCCGACATGATCTCCTTGGTGATCCCGGCAATGATTGAAGGTTCTCCCCCGTCGCGCATCTGGTCGGCGGGTCTGAACCAATTCCAGCAGGACGACGCATTGTTAGCCCCGCTTTGACGGGGATAGGCAACCGCCAGGCCGTGCGTCTCGGCTACCGCGTTCATGCGGGTTCCTGCAGCAAAGTCTTCGGGATCCTGCTTGCAGCCATGAAGCATGACGACAAGGCCGCGCGGCCGATCGGGTGCGGATGCCGGAACGTAGAGCCTGTAGCTTCGCGAACCCGCGGGGCAGGTGAAGGATCGCGCCAGGAACTGTGCCCCGTCCGGCACGAGCGGCGGGGGGACCTGTTTTGCCAGTCCCGGCAGGCCGACGCCATTTAGCGATCCAAAAACGCCCGATGCCAATCGGCTCTCGCGCAAGATCCGTACCGTTTCTCCCAAGGGTTTCCGCAATCGTCGCGACGCGGCAACATCGCCAGCCTTTTTGGCGGCTTCTTTCGCCTCAGGCTTTGCCCAGGGCTCGATGACCTCCGCATCCGGATCCACCGGAAAAGGGGTGGAATGCTGATACGGCGGCGGGGGTGTGATGTCCGGTGTCAAGGTGCAAGTATCGGAGACCGATCGACCGGCCAGCGCATCCTGGATCACGCGTGTCGCCTCGGCGACGTTCAAGGCGCGCGTGGACCGCACCGCACGGCGCATGGCCGCTGCAAAATCGTCATTCATGGAGGTGTCCTTGTTGGTCGGGCCGCAGTTCTATCGGATGCGTTCGGCCAGCGCTGATTTCAGCTCGGTGCTGGCCTGGAGGGCACCGAGCACGGTGATGGATTCAATTGTTGCCAAAGCAAGTTCCGGTGTAACGTCGGGCGCGATCCGGGCAAGTCCGACCACCTTAATGTGAAGTCTTTCGCCGGCCGCCTTCAGCAATTCCAGATCGGCTCGGCTGTAGTCGCGCAACCCTATCTCAAGCGAGTGCCGAACGACCGACCGCTTGACGGCCTCGGCCTCGGCCTCGGCAGCAAGCTGGTTTCGGATCGCTGTGCGGATGAAGTCGGTGCGATTGGAGTAGAATCCTTCCTGCACGAGAAGGTCGATGCGACCAAGATCGACGTAGCCGAGATTAATGGTGATCTTCTCCGATTCACCGCCCTTGTCGCGTAGCTTGTAAACATTGTCTGTCATGCAACGTCACCATCATAACCATCCGTATGGATGGAGTATGGATGGTTTGTCGAGCTGTTGCAAGAGACTTGTTGTTTGCTGGCGATGTTCCGCTCGGGGTCAGCGGCCGCTGATCATCCAACGAGAAGCGAATACATGCGCAAAGCAGCGCGTCCACACACAGAATTTTGAGTGGACCGGCGAGGACCGCGCCTTATAGATGCTTCCGAAGACTGTCGAGGCTCGTAATGCAACGTAAACTCGCAGCAATCGTAGCAGGCGACATCGTCGGCTACACCCGTCTGATGTCTGAGGACGAATCCTCGACGTACGCCGCACTGCGAGCGGCCTTCACCGAATTGATCATCCCGACCGTCGAAAAGCATGGCGGGCGAACTTTCAAGACCACCGGCGACGGCTTTCTAGCGACCTTCCCGAGCGTCAACGAGGCGCTCGATGCGGCGATCGAAATCCAGAACGGCTTCGCCGAGCGACCGTTCAACATGCGCGTTGGCATCAATCTCGGCGACGTCATAGAAGACAATGGCGACATGTTCGGAGATGGCGTCAACGTCGCCTCGCGGCTGGAAGCCATGGCCGCGCCATCCAGCATTTTCGTGAGCGAGGCGGTGGTCCGAAGCGCTGACCGGAGCCGCGGCAAGCTGTTCTACAGTATCGGGCGAAGGCAGGCCAAGAACATAGCCGAGCCGCTCGCCGTCTACGCCGTGCGGCTCGCACCAAAGCAGGTGAGCGGCCGGGGTTGGACATCGCGGCTTGTCTTCCGCCGGCGCGCCGCTTTGCCATTTGCGCTCGGCGCCGCAGCTCTTATCGTCGTCGCTGCTTTCACCCAGGTGCCCGCATTGCGAGCGATCGGCGCCGATCTGACCGACAGCCTCGTGCGTCTGTCAGGCGGTGAGCCTTTGGACGCCCGGCCAACTGTCGCGGTGCTGCCCTTTGACAACATGAGCGGTGACGCCGACCAGGGCTATTTCGCCGACGGGCTGACCGAGGACATCATCGCCAATCTTGCGCGAAGTCCCGAGCTTCAGGTGATCGCACGCAACTCGACCTTCGCGCTGCGCGGTCAGGCGGAGGATATACGGAGCATCGGTGGAAGATTGGGGGCCGGCTATGTGGTTGAAGGAAGCGTCAGGCGTGCCGGCGACCAGCTCCGTGTGGTGGCGCAGCTCATCGATGCGCGCAGGGGCGCCCATCTCTGGTCACGCACCTACGACCGGCGCCTCGAGGACGTTTTTGGGCTTCAGACCGATTTGACTTCGGAGATCGTCTCGCATCTGGTGTCTTATGTGCGCCAGTCGGAGGTGTCGAACGCGGCTGAACGCCCGACAGAAAACCTTCAGGCCTACGACCTAGTCCTGCAGGCGCGTGACCGCAACAAGCACGGTTCGGATGATGCCGAGGCGCTGATGGAGGCGCGCGCGCTGCTTCATCGCGCTCTCGAGCTGGATCCCGGCTACGCCGCGGCACGGGCTCATCTCGGCATGACCTATATCGTCGACTTCGCACAGAACCTCAGCGGCAGGGCGACCCTGACCGATGTGGAAACGGGTCTCAGCGAGGCGCGCCAGGCCGTTCGCCTCGATCCCAATCTAGCTGTCGGCTATCAGGTCTTGAGCTTCGGCCTTTCACTCAAGGGCGACTATGCCGACGCCATGCAGGCAGCGCACCGCGCGGTCGAGCTCAATCCGAACGATCCGGATAGCCTGATGGCGCTGGCAAAGGCGCAGGTCCGATTCGGGAGTTACGACGAGGCGGTGCACAATGCCGAGCGGGCGCGCCGGCTGCATCCGATGGCTCCGGAATACTACACTTATGTCTACGGGCAGGCGCTCTATGCCGCTGGCAGGATCGATGAAGCCGACGAGATCCTGCGGGAGTGCCTGCTCCGTGCGCCTCGCGAGGCGGATTGCCTGTTGATACACACGGCCGTCCTCACTCAGCGCGGAGATGTGCAGGGAGCGCAGCGCACGATGGCACTCCTGACGGACGCGGATCCTGAGTTTTCACTCGCCGACGAGCGCGCCAATCGTCGCTTCGGCAATTCGCCGCTCATGGAGCGGTTCCTCTCGCAGCTTGCAGAAGCAAGAGCTCCCGACGCGACCAGTGGCATCCTTTCCCCGAGCCTGCGGCCATTGCTGTAGGCCCTTGGTGCCGGAAAAGCGAGCAACGGCTTGCCTCCGATCACAGCTCATGCCGATACGAGCGGGCGCAGCCAAGCGTCTCGGCAAATGGGGGGTGGAGGGCGCGTTTTGCGGCGCCGCCGCGACCGGCCAGCATCAAAATGGTCAGACACTGCTGCGCAACGGAGGGCTACCACAGAGGCTAAGTTTCACTCCGTGCAGTTCGGCCAACTGTATCTCGTTAGCTCCCTTGTCCAGCTTCTGTATCCGCTCATCTGTTCCTCCTGTTGAAGTCGCGTTTGCCCCTGTTACGCATGAGGATTTCGGAAAGGACTCCCCGGTCATCCTCGGACATGGCGGCAATCCACTGGTTGGTGAAGTACCCCAATTCGTGGGTGGAGAAGGGGGCCGGGTTCCTCGCGTGGGGAACGAGGGTGTCGATCAGCGTCTGCCCCAACAGAAAGCGGTCCCAGTCCTCCTTGATATCCGGCTCTGCTTCCTTCGGTTCGACCGCGACCACCCGGGGAACCATCTTGATCGTGCCCCCGGTGAAAACCGGCCTGCCCTGCAGGACCGTCACGCTCTTGAAATTCTCCGGCTTGCCGAACAACCATTCCATCAGGCTCATCGCTTGCCCTCCAACATCGCGGCACCCTTCTCGTCATCGTCCACGGCGCCCGAAAGGCAAAGCGGACGAGAAAGTTCTCCGTTGATCGATCCTTCAGTGACTGGGATTGCGCCGACGCCAAGTGCGGCATCAGGTTGGGACTTCCTTTTCCTTTCCGCCGGCGCCGTGCCGCTGATATAGACTTCATTAAACCTTTCGATCCATTCGGCCTGTTGGCCGATAGAGTTTCCGGAGAGGATCACCCGGTTGGCCTAGTCCGTCGGATTGGCTCTTTGCCGCGCTTGGAACGGCGCCGCCGGCGGAGGGTCGCCAGACACACGCATCCTCCGCCCGAATATGGCTTCCGCTGCGATCTCTCTGACTATCCCCGGCGTCACGCTCATTGAAACGGGGTTGTCTCTCCTCACGCGCAAGTGCGGAACCGAAGCGAGCGAGCTAGCGTTCGGTCAGCTGTGGAGGCATACCCCGTGAATTCTATCGCCAATCCAGAAACCGCATTGCAACCCGTGTTCGGCCTAGGAGGCCAGGTGGCAATTGTGACCGGCGCGACATCCGGGCTAGGTCGTGCCTCTGCCCTCGCGCTTGGCCGCGCCGGCGCAACCGTCGTGGTCAATCACCTGCCGGGCAGCGAAGAACTGGCGGACGAAGTCATTGGTAAGATCGGGGCTAGCGGCGGGCAGGCGGCACCCTTTGCCGCGGACGTTTCGCAAAGCAACGTCCGGGCCATGTTCGAAGAGGCGGTCAGCAGATTCGGCACCGTACACATCCTGGTCAACAATGCCGGCATTCAGTCCGGCGCCGGCTTCCATCAGATGACGCTAGAGCAATGGCGACGCGTAATGGCAGTCAATCTCGACGGTCAGTTTCTCTGCGCCCGGGAGGCGGTCCGCGAGTTCCTGAGGCGCGGCCCACAACCGGAAATCTCCGCCGCGACCGGTAAGATCATCTGCATGAGTTCCGTTCACCAGCGCATTCCTTGGGCATTCGAGGCCAATTACGCCGCATCCAAGGGAGGTGTCGCCCTTCTGATGCAGTCCCTGGCCCAAGAGCTTGCGCCCGCCCGCATTCGCGTCAATGCGATAGCGCCCGGCGCCATCCGCACTCCCATCAACCGTCCTGCCTGGGAAACACCGGAAGCGCTTTCGAATCTTCTCAAGCTTATCCCCTATGGCCGCATCGGCGAGCCGGCCGATATTGCCAACGCGATTCTGTTCCTGGCGTCCGACCTTTCGGACTACATGACCGGAGCCACCGTGTACGTCGATGGTGGGATGGCCTTATATCCGGCATTCCGGGGTAATGGTTAGGTGCCATGAGCAAACCAATCGAAGACTATGGGCTGATCGGGAACATGCTGTCCTGCGCCCTGGTCGCACGCGACGGCTCGATCGATTGGCTTTGCCTGCCGCGCTTCGACTCCGACGCGTGCTTCGCTGCCTTGCTCGGCACGCCGGAAAACGGCCGGTGGCGCATAGCACCCATCGACGAGAAGGCGTCCGTCTCCCGACGCTACCGGGCCGGCACGATGATCCTCGAGACGACCTTCGAGACGGAGGAAGGGGTGGCGACCGTCATCGACTTCATGCCGCTCGCCACCGACGAGGATCATGTCGATGTCGTGCGTCTCGTAAGGGGCGACCGCGGGCGGGTTCGCATGCGCTGCGAATTCACCCTGCGTTTCGGCTACGGCAATACCGTTCCCTGGGTCCAGCAGGCGGACTTCGGGGTGCGCGCGGTAGCGGGCCCGGATGCCGTGGAACTGCACACGCCCGTCTCGCTCGCCGGCGAGGACCCTCACACGACGGCCGAGTTCACCGTCGGCGCCGGCGCGACGGTCCCGTTCGTCCTGGCCTGGCATCCTTCGCACCGACGCGAGGAGCGCAGCAAGGACCCCCGACGGCGACTGAGCGAAACGGAAGCCTGGTGGCGCGACTGGTCCGATCGGTGCAGTTTCCGCACGGAAGAGCCACACCCGTGGCGGGAAGCGGTGACGCGGTCGCTGCTCGTGCTGAAGGCGCTGACCTTTGCGCCGACAGGAGGGATAGTCGCCGCCCCCACCACCTCCTTGCCAGAGGAGATCGGCGGCGAGCGGAACTGGGACTACCGCTACTGTTGGATACGCGACGCGACGCTGACACTCTATGCACTGCTAACGTCTGGCTACCGGGACGAGGCGAAAGCCTGGCGGGAGTGGATGCTGCGCGCAGCGGCCGGCCATCCGGCCCAGCTGCAGATCATGTATGGGCTCGCCGGTGAGCGGCGCCTGACCGAGATCGAACTGCCATGGCTCCCGGGCTATGAAGGTTCCAGGCCGGTGCGCATTGGCAACGGCGCTCACGGGCAACTCCAGATAGATGTCTACGGGGAATTGCTGGATGCCCTGCATGTCGGCCGCAAATTTCAGCTTCGGCCGTCCCATGAGGCCTGGAACTTTCAGAAAGCGCTGCTCGAAGACCTGCAGAAGCAGTGGCGCCTTGCTGGTCATGGCATCTGGGAAATACGCGGCCCGCCGCGGCACTTCACTCACTCCAAGCTCATGGCCTGGGTGGCTTTCGATCGCGGTGTGCGCGCGGTGGAGGATTTCGGCCTCGCCGGGCCCGCCGAGGAGTGGAAAGCCGTGCGCGAGGAGATCCGGGCCGAAATCCTGTCGAAGGGCTGGAATAAGCAAATGCAATCCTTCGTTCAGCACTACGGCGGGACGGCGCTCGATGCATCCTTGCTGCTGGTGCCGTTAACCGGGTTCCTGCCGCCGGATGATGCACGTGTGGTCGGCACAGTCGAAGCGATCCGGCGCGAACTGGTCGAGGACGGGCTCGTTCTTCGCTACCGCCCGGAGGACGCGACGGACGGGGTTTCCGGTACCGAAGGCACGTTCCTGGTCTGCAGCTTCTGGCTTGCCGATGCCCTTACCATGATGGGCCGCTCGAATGAGGCCACCGAATTGTTCGAGCGGCTGCTTTCGCTGCGCAACGATCTCGGCCTCCTCGCGGAACAGTATGATCCTCGGGCGAGCAGGCAGCTCGGGAATTTCCCACAAGCCTTTTCGCATATCGGCGTCGTCAACACGGCTCACAATCTTCTCTCCGCACGGGGGCCGGCCGAACAGCGCGCGGATCGAACGCAACCTACCGAGCGGCCGTCATCATGAAGAGCTGAAACTTCCCGGGGGCGATATCGATGCGCCGCTCAACGCAAAAGCCGGGTACCGGTGCGCGCCTGCGGGCGTCATTCGCGCCGTGGTTCGCTGAACGACGGCTGAATGCCCGGTTCAGCCTGGGTTCGAGGACGGCTCCTTACAACGAGACCGTCAGTACGCGGTGCCAGCCGCCAAACCCAGGAGACGGAAAATGAAGAGCAAGTTCCTCATCACCAGCGCCATCGCCGCCCTCATCGGCTTCACGACGGTCCCGGCCATGGCCAACGATGTCTTCATCAGGCAATACGGCTTCGCGCATTCCGCGGGCGGCGCCCAGACCGGCTACAAGAACCGGATCGGCATTCACCAGAAGGGCCGATCCAACAACGCCGTTGCCAACCAGAAGGGCCGGCGCAATCTCGTGGCAATCGGCCAGGATGGCTACAACAACGATGCCGATGTCTATCAGCGCGGCAGGCGGAATAGTGCCGGCGTCGGCCAGTTCGGATCGAACCACACCTCAATCCTCACCCAGGACGGCCACGGCAACATCGCCGCTGGCGTCCAGGTCGGCAACGGCTGCCGCGCCGATGTGAATCAGGCGGGCGGCGGCAACGTCGCCGCCTTTGTCCAGGCCTGCCCGTAACGCCAACACGCCCCCAATCGAGATCGATTGAAGAGACATACAGCAGTGGGCCGAGGGATACTGTCCCGTCGGCCCCCCACCGGCAACCATGGAGAAGAGAGATGTTCAGCAAGGGTACGCGCTTCACCGCACGAATCGTGCCGCTGCTTTTCGGCCTCGGTGCGGCCGCCATCGCGATCGGCGCAGGTCACGCCGATACGACGGCCGGGCCCGTCCGCTGCGAAATCCGCGCCGACCTGAGCGGCGGAACGACAAGCCTGGAAGGCGTGGTTCATGCGGACAAGGCGGTCAGTGGCTCCTACCGATTCCGCGTCGAGAGTGCCGGCGCATCCGGTCGTTCCAACATTGACCAGGGCGGCGACTTCACCGCCGGCCCGGGAAAACCCGCGACGCTCGGCTCGATCATGCTGGACATCCGAGGCGCTCGTTACGATGCGAGCCTGACGGTCACCGTGGAAGGCAAGACGATCGAGTGTGCCGACCACATTGGCGGCGCGATTTGAGCGGTCTGGATCGCCCACGGCATTTCGTAAGGGCTCCTCAGACCGGGGCCTTGCCTTTCGCGAACCCGCGTCGCCAGCCGCGGTGCTGGGTTAGCGGCGGCTGAACGCCCGGTTTCGGTCCGGTGCAGCGTCGCCGCGGCAGTATGGTCGTATCGGCCGAGACAAAATTACCACGACAGCGTGCCAGGAGAAAAATGATGACGAGCAGGATCACCAACACCATGATGGCGGCCCTCGCCGCAGCACTCATCGCATCGACCGCCTTGCCTGACCCGGCGAGCGCAGGCGGGTCCGTATCGTTCAGCCATACGCCGTCCAGTGATCGGAGCGTCCGTGCCCTTCGGGCGGGCCTGCAGTTCTATTCGCTGTACAAGGGCTTGAAGAACGGCGCCAACATCCGCCAGCGCGGTTGGAATAATGCCGCCGGTATAGCCCAGTATGGATCCGGAAATCAGGGCATCATCCGCCAGAAGGGCAGCGGTCATTCGGCGACGCTCCGGCAGACCGGCAAGGAGAACGCCTATGGTATCTTCCAGTTCGGCAAGAACACTTCCGCCAACGTCTCGCAGTACGGCAACGGCCAGGCGGGAACGACCTTCCAGTTCGGCTGGTAGCACCCACTGCGATCGCGTGGAATTGCGCGATCATCACAGCTTTGCGCGTCTTTTCAGGCGCATTCAGACGCGCAAAGGTTCCATGGGGTTACACTGACCTGCATCAGGAACTCGCGAGTATCGCACACCGGGTGACGCTTTGCGTCCTTGCCCGGATGAGGTCGATGGAAGCTCGCGATGATGTCGTCTTTTTGGTGAATGCTGCCCATCCTGTCCCGTTCACTTCTGTTCCTGCAGCCACTCCTGAAGCTCGGATTCGGCTTTCTCCAAGGCGCTGTAGTTCAGCAGCTTCCTGAGGAAAGCGACGGTCACGGCGCGGGCGCGGAGATTGAATTGGCCGTCGGATTGTTCCTCGGCGACGGCCTGGTAGACGTCGAGCTTGTCGTAGAGCTGCTGCAAGCGGTTCTGGACGCTGCGCAGTGACAGGTTGCGGCGTTTGGCAATAGTCCGGTCCGTCAGGCCGAGCGCGATGTCGACGAGGATCTCGTATTCGGAATCGGTGAAGCTGTTCGCGTGGCCGATGCTCCTTTGCTGTAAACCGCGCACCTCGCGGTCGATCACGCATTGGCTTTCCACGAAAATCGAGCGAAGCGCCAGCTTCAGCCGCTCGTCGGAGGCGGACTTCAGCACGTAACCATAGGCGGCCCCGTCCGGAACGATGCGCGACACGCCACGGACATAGGCCTCGTCGGAGTAGTTCGACCAGAAGAGGATGCGCGTTTCCGGGCGCTCTTTCCAGATGGTGCGCGCCGCCTCGATCCCGTTGCGGGTCTGCATCTGCAGGTCCATGACGATGTGTGCCGACTTGTGATCGCGCGCAAGCTGCTCGCCGGCGATGCCGTTCTCCGCCTCGATGACGGTGTCGCATTCGGGAAGGGCGGCACAGACCGCCTCGTGCAGATACGAACGGTGAAGCGGATCGTCCTCCACGATCAGTACCTTCATCGCTGATCCTCCCTCATGGTTGTGGCTCCCCTCCTGACTGGGGCTCCAGCTCCGCTGAGCGCTCCTCGAGCGGCAGCAGGACAGCGACCTGCGTGCCGCGGTTCCTATCACCCGGTCCGATCGCGAATTTCGCGGAAATGAGCCGTGCCCGCGTCTTCATATTGTCGATGCCGCCGCCGATGCGTCCGCGGGCTCTTGCCAGACCGCGCCCGTCGTCCGAAATCTCGATTGCGAGCTCGCCTGCCTCGAGCCAAAGCCTGACGGTGATCGCCATCGGCTGGGCGTGGCGGACCGCGTTGTTGATCGCCTCCTGCGCAATTCGGAAAAGTGCAATGCTTACGGTGGGTTCAAGGCCGTCGAGAGCACCCCCGGTCTCGTCGACGAGAGCCCACTCGATCGGCATCCCGCTGTCGCGCACCGACCGGTCGAGGTGGTTTTCGATTGCCTGGGCAAGGCCGAACAGCTGCAAAACGGACGGCTTTGCCTGTTCGATGATCTGCCGCAAATCCTGCATGCAATGATGCAGACCGCGGGAAACCGGTTCCAGCGCCTCGTTGCTCAGCTCGCCGGCACGAGCCAGGCGATCGATGCGGCGCGACAGCCGCGTAAGATCGGCAAGGGTCTGGTCGTGGAGGTCCATGCCGATGCGCTGGCGCTCCTGTTCGAGCGCCTCGGTCAACTTCAACGCACCCTGCCTTAATCCTTCCTCGCGCGCACGCGCCTCCGCCTCGACGATGGCGGATTGCTGGGCCTGTTCGGCGGCCCTGAGCGCGAAGAAATAGGGTGCCAGCAGGTCGGCGATGATCCGCGCCCTGCCGATGTCCTCCATCGTGTATATGCCGGGCGTCTGGGACGAGCAGCTGAGCGCGGCGATGATACTGCCCTGCACCTTCATCGGGACATGCAAGCGGCTGCGCAGGGATTGTTCGATGATCGGCCGCTTGAAGGCGCCCTCGAAATGGAAGCGCGCATCCTGGATGGCGTCGTCGGTCAGCAGGTAATCGACTTCGCCCCAGAGGAGGGAACGGATCGGGCTGTTGGCGACCGGCGCCGAGGCGACATCGCCCCATGCGGTGTCCATGCCGGTCTCATAGGCGGTGTGATAATTGCCGTCGACCATCAGAATGCAGACGTCGAGATGATCGTGGGGGATGATATGCGCCACTTCCGCCGCGACGGCGCGGATGGCCGAGCGGAAGTCGAGCTGCCCGGCAAGCAGCCGGGATATGCCAAGATAGTGATCGACCAATGCGGCCGGCGCCAGGTGCGGCATGTCCGCAGTTCCTCCCGCGATCGCGTCCGCTTCTTTGGGTGCAGCGACCGCCAGCTCCATTAAGCGCTCGACAGGGCGTGCTCGTCTTGCACAAACACGCAGCCTTTGGTGCCAAACCCCGCAAACGCGTTGCCGCATACGATCTATACAGGCAGCAGATTCTCCCTCATCCTGCCCTTACTGAGAGGAGGAAGCTCAGTGCAAGTCCTATTTGCAGACGACCGCACATAAGCGGCCGATGAGGCGATCCGATCGAAACCGGATCCAGAGGGAGGAAGACATGACATTTCGCAAGATGCTTCTGGCGTCAGCGGTCGTCCTGTGCGCCGCAATGCCGAATTCCGCGTTGGCCGACACATCCGACAAGAAGATTGCGCTTTCCAATAATTATGCCGGAAACTCCTGGCGGCAGGCGATGCTGACGAGCTGGGACAAGGTGACCGGTGAGGCCGTCAAGGCCGGCGTGGTTGCGGCTGCCGATGCGTTCACGACGGCGGAAAACCAGGCAACCGAGCAGGCCGCGCAGATCCAGAACATGATCCTGCAGGGTTATGACGCGATCGTCCTCAACGCCGCCTCACCGACCGCGCTCAACGGTGCGGTCAAGGAGGCATGCGATGCCGGTATCACCGTCGTCTCGTTCGACGGCGTCGTGAGCGAGCCCTGCGCCTGGCGCATTGCCGTCGATTTCAAGGAAATGGGCCGCAGCCAGGTCGAATATCTGTCGAAGAAGCTGCCCGAGGGCGGAAACCTCCTGGAGATCCGCGGCCTTGCCGGCGTCTTTGTCGACGATGAGATCTCGGCGGGCATTCACGAGGGCGTCAAGCAGTTCCCGCAGTTCAAGATCGTCGGCTCGGTCCATGGCGATTGGGCGCAGGATGTCGCCCAGAAGGCGGTGGCCGGCATCCTGCCGAGCCTTCCCGAGATCGTCGGTGTCGTGACGCAGGGCGGCGACGGCTACGGCGCCGCCCAGGCGTTCGCTGCTGCCAAGCGACCGATGCCGATCATCATCATGGGAAACCGCGAGGACGAGCTGAAGTGGTGGAAGGAACAGAAGGATGCAAACGGCTATGAGACCATGTCGGTCTCGATCGCGCCCGGCGTCTCCACGCTCGCATTCTGGGTTGCCCAGCAGATCCTCGATGGGAAGGAGGTCAAGAAGGACCTCGTCGTGCCCTTCCTGCGCATCGACCAGGACAATCTGGAAGAGAACCTCGCCAATACCCAGGCCGGCGGTGTTGCGAATGTCGAATATTCGCAGGCGGATGCGATCAAGGTGATCGAATCCGCGGATTGACGGCCTTCCGCATGTCGCGCGGCCCGGCCGGGCCGCGCGACAAACCCCAAGTATAACAGACCCAAATACAATTGACCCCAGCACGACAGACGGCGGCAAATGACGGGTAGAATGTCGAAGGCGATAATCGAGGTTGCCGACGCCAAGGTGAGTTTCGGAGCGGTCAGGGCGCTCGACAGCGTGACGCTCGCCATTGGGGCGGGGGAATGCGTCGGCCTCGTCGGCCATAACGGCGCTGGCAAATCGACGATCGTCAGCGTCATCAATGGCGGCCTGACGCCGCAGCAGGGCAGCATCTCAGGCGACGGCGAACCTCTCGCGCGCTATGGCATCAACGCCGCGAGAGCGCGGGGCATACGCTGCGTTTTCCAGGAGCTTTCGCTCTGCCCGAACCTCACCGTGTTGGAGAATACCCGCATTCTGCACCGCCATCTGGGCGGCCTCGGCTGGCGCAGGCGGGCAAAACACGTGATCGAGCGCAGCCTCGATGCGGTGTTTCCCGGACACGGTATCGAAAGCGACCGGACGGTCGGCGATCTCTCCATCGCCGAGCGGCAGATGGTCGAGATTGCAATGGCATTCTCCGATGCCGGCATTGCGCCCCGGCTCATCATCCTGGACGAGCCGACATCCTCGCTCGATGCGAGCCTCGCGGAGCAGATGCTCGCCCATGTCCGGCGTTTCGTCGCGAGCGGCGGTGCGGTCATTCTGATTTCCCATATCCTCCACGAGATCCTCGCCACGGCGAGCCGGATCGTGGTCATGAAGGACGGGCGCATCGTCGCCGAACGGCCTGCCGATGCCTGGAGCGAGCACGGTCTGGTCGAGGCCATGGGAAGCGTTGTCAAGGGCGAGGCGCATCGCCGCACGTTGCGCGACCTTGCCAGTGAGCCCGTGGTGATCGCGCAGACCGGCCGCGGCCTGCCCCTTCAGGCCAAACGCGGCGAGATCGTCGGGCTCGCCGGGCTCGCCGGACACGGCCAGACTGGCATGCTGATGAAACTCCATGCAGCGAGCACCGCCGATTGGCTGCCGCGCCGCGACCCGGCAGTGAGCTTTGTCGCGGGGGATCGCCGCCTGAACGGCGTCTTTGAACTCTGGAGCGTCCTGAAGAACTTCTCCATCGCCTCGCTCCACGATCTTGCCGCACGCGGCGTCGTTGACGCCGAGGCGGAAGCCGAGCGTGCCGGAGAGTGGAAGCGGCGCATCGATATCCGCACGCCCGACATGGCCAACCGCATGCTGTCGCTTTCGGGCGGCAACCAGCAGAAGGTGCTCTTCGCCCGGTCGCTTGCGACCCGGGCGCCGGTGGTGCTGATGGACGATCCCATGCGCGGCGTCGACGTCGGCACGAAACAGGAGGTCTATGAAATCATCCGGCAGGAGGCTCAGCGCGGCCGCACCTTCGTCTGGTATTCGACCGAGATGGAGGAGGTCTGCCTCTGCGATCGTGTCTATGTCTTCCGCGAAGGAGAGATCGTTGCGGAACTGGCGGGCGACGCCGTCAGAGAGGAGAACATCCTCGCCGCGTCCTTCAGGGGGGAAGCAGCATGAGGCTGAAGCCTTCCGCCGATGCGCTCCGGCTCGCCATTCCAGCCCTTTCGCTCACCGTGCTTCTTGCGGCCGTCTTCTGGCTGCAGCCGCGGGCGATGAGCTATATCGGCCTCAACCTGCTCTTCAATCTCGCGGTTCCGATCGCGCTCGCGACGATCGCCCAGATGCTCATCATGTCGGTGAACGACCTCGATCTCGCGATGGGCACCTTCGTCAGCTTTGTCGCCTGCGTGACGGCGACCTTCCTGCGTGACGAGCCGCTTGTCGGGATCCTGATCCTTGCCGGCGCCGTCGCCGTCTACGCCGTGCTCGGCGTCGTCATTCACCTGCGTGGCCTGCCGTCGATCGTCGTGTCGCTCGGCATGAGCTTCGTCTGGGCGGGGCTTGCCGTGCTTCTGCTGCCGGCGCCGGGCGGCCAGGCGCCGGAATGGGTCCGGAGCCTGATGACGATGAAGCCGCCGGTCGCTCCGATGGCGATCGTCGCCAGCATTGTCATCGCCATCGTCGCGCATTTGGTCGTGATGCGCTCCTCGCTCGGCGTGCTCATCCGCGGCATCGGCGGCAACCAGCGTTCGGTGGAGCGGGCAGGCTGGTCGGTGCTCGCGGCCCGCGCTGCGGCCTACGGGCTTGCCGGCGTCTTCGCGGTGCTCGCCGGCATCGCGCTCGTCGGGCTCACCACATCGGCCGACGCAAACATCGCTCTCAGATATACGCTGCTCTCGATCGCGGGCGTGATACTCGGCGGCGGCGAATTCATCGGCGGGCGCGTCTCGCCCATCGGCGCGGTCATCGGCGCCCTGACGCTGACGCTTGCCGGTTCGTTCCTCTCTTTCCTGCGCATCTCGCCCGACTGGCAGATCGGCGCGCAAGGCGCGATCCTCATCATCGTGCTCGCCTTGCGCCTTCTGCTCAATCGTCTGGAATATCGGGAGAAGCGGGGATGAGGATCGTCGACCGTATTTCGCGCGCGCCCTGGATCTGGTCGTGGTTCGCCGCCTTCCTGGTCTGGTTCGCGACGATCATGGTGACCGGCGGCGCAAGCACGCTCGGCCTCTCCCAGGCCGCGCTGACCTTCGCCGCTTTCTCGATCATCGTCGGCATCGGCCAGATGTTCGTCATCACCCTCGGTCCCGGCAATATCGACCTGTCTATACCCGCCACCATGACGCTCGCGGGCACCGTGGCGCTGAAGCTCATGGACGTCGACAACGCCATGATCCTGCCGGGGCTCATGACCGCAATCCTGATCGGGATCGGCGTCGGCCTATCGAACTATGCGCTCATCAAGGCCTTGCGCATTCCCCCGATCATCGCGACGCTGTCGATGAGCTTCATCATCCAGTCGGCGGCAATCTGGACCAATCGCGGCCTGCGCATCAAACCGCCGAGCTTCCTCGCCGATTTCACGACATCGACCACGCTCGGCGTGCCCAATGTCTCCCTCGTGGCGCTGGTGATTTCCCTCGCCGCCTGGTTCCTGCTCGAAAAGACCGTCTACGGCCGCTGGATATCCGCGATCGGCCAGAGCATGCCGGCGGCGCGCATGGCGGGCGTTCCGGTCGACGGCACACGTTTCGTCACCTACGTGCTCTCAGCCGTGCTTGCCTCGCTTGCGGGCTATCTGCTCGCCTGCTTCTCGGGCGGCGCGGCCCTCAATATGGGCACGGAATACCTCCTCATGTCGATCGCCGTCGTGGTTCTCGGCGGCACCGCGGTCGCCGGCGGCGATTCGAATGTGCCGGGCATCTGGGGCGCCTCGCTCTTCATGTTTCTGGTGGTCTCCATGCTCAACACCTACGGCCTCGGCGCGGGCATCCGCCTGATCATGACCGGGCTCATCATCATCAGCGTCATCATGCTCGCAGGCGGCCGACAGCCGAGCGCGCGTTAGTTCGGGGGCGGATCACATGGCCGGAGAACCCATCTACGAGATCAACGATCCGCGCTTCGTGCATCTGATCGTCGGCAGCGCGCGTCTCGAGGAACTCTATTCCGGCTGCCGCTGGGCGGAGGGACCGGTTTGGTTCAACGATGCCAACCAGCTCGTCTGGAGTGACATCCCGAACGAGCGGCTGCTGCGCTGGACTCCGGAAGGCGGCGTTTCCCTCTTCAGGCAGCCGTCGAATTTCGCCAACGGCCACACGCGCGATCGGCAGGGACGCCTGATTTCCTGCGAGCACGGAACGCGCCGCGTCGCCCGTACCGAAAACGATGGCTCGATAACCACGCTTGCCGAAAGCTACGGCGGCAGGCGGCTCAATTCGCCCAACGACGTCGTCGTCCGGTCGGACGGAACGATCTGGTTCACCGACCCGACCTACGGCATCCTTTCGGACTATGAGGGCTATCGGGCGGAGCCGGAACAGGAAAGCCGCAATGTCTACCGGCTGGACCCGGAGACCGGCGAGCTCGCCGCGGTCGCCACCGACTTCAACCAGCCGAACGGTCTTGCCTTCTCTCCCGACGAGAAGATCCTCTATGTCGCCGACTCCGGCGCAAGCCATGACGACGCTCTGCCGCGGCATATTCGCGCCTTCGATGTTCTGGACGGACGGCTAGCCAACGGCCGTGTCTTCGCGACGATCGACAAGGGCATCCCCGACGGCATCCGCACGGACACGGCAGGAAATCTCTGGTCGAGCGCCGGCGACGGCGTGCACTGCTTCGCGCCGGACGGAGTGCTCATCGGCAAGATTTTCGTGCCGCAAACGGTTGCAAACCTCACTTTCGGCGGTCCGCGCCGCAACCGTCTCTTCATTGCCGCGACGACATCGCTCTACGCGATCTATGTCACCGCGACGGGCGCCCAGGTTCCGTGAGCAGGGGCTCGATTGCCCAAGATGGGCTCTGATCCGGCGGATAGCCCGTATTCCGTGAAGGGTTGCGCTGCAACGACGTGGAACGGCCGTCGCTGTGGTTGCCGGAACACTAAGGAGGTAGCCACCGCCGAACGCGGTCGTCGCATCTTCAAGCCTCGCAGCCTGGCGATTGCATCTGCTTGCTCGACCAGAAGCAAATCTCAGCTGCGGGGCTGCAACAGCGCCAAGGCGACCGTCGATGCGGCTAGCACAGCGGTAAGGGTCAAGGGCCCCAGAGCGCCGTAGTGATCCACTACGTAGCCGCCGAATACCGCGCCGATACTAATGGCGACCTGGAAAGAGACGACCATTAGGCTGCCCGCTGGCTCGAGAGCGTCGGGTGCCGCGCGGGACAGATTGGTAGGCAGCACCACCGGCGCCATGCCGAAAGCGAAGCCCCAAAACGTAACAAAGCCGAAGGCAACGCCGATGTGTGCGCCCCAAAGCACCAAAGCGAGCGCCGCAAACGCCATTAACGCGGCTGTGACAGCGAGTGCCACGCGGATATTGGCGTCGGCCATTCGGCCACCGGCAATATTACCGATCACAGCGGCGATGCCAAACCCGAGTAGCGCCAGCGCAATCGGCCCGGTTTCAAGGAGCGTCACTTGTTCGAGGAAGGGACGCACATAAACTGAGCCGGCAAAATGCCCGGTCATCAGCAAAAGGATGGCAATCATTCCCAATTGAACACCACGCCGCCGTGTCAGCTGGAAAACATCGGCCAGGCTGTTGCTTGTGCTTGCAGGCAGGGTCGGCAAGCTGAGCACCTGCAGCAGCATGGCAAGCGCGGCAAAGCCCGCTGTCATGGCCATAGCGCTGCGCCAGCCCAGCCAGTCGCTGATCAAAGCGCCCATCGATGGTGCAGCTATGGTGGCGAGCGAGACACCGAGAGTGACGATAGCCATGCCCCGACCTGCGGCATCGGCCCCAACCAGCCTCGCCACGACGGCGACGGAAAGCGCCCAGAAAGCGCTGAGGGCGATGCCAAGCCCAGCCCGGCCCAACAACAATAGCCAAAAGTCGGCCGCTAACGCCGCAAGAATATTGGAGCCGACCGCCAACGCCGTGAGCCCGACCAGCACGGTCTTGCGGTTCAGCCTGCGGATGAGAACATTGCTCAATAAGGCCGTCACGGCGCCGACGGAAGCAGTGGCGGTGACGACCTGTCCGGCTGTTCCCTCGCTGATGCCGAGATCTCGCGCCATGGGCGTCAACAGTCCTGCCGGCAGGAACTCAGCCGATACCAGCGCAAAGCTCGTGGCCGCCATTGAAAGAACGGCGAACCAGGTGGCCGCGCTCCACGCGGCTGGCTCGGCCGCTTCAAAGTCTATCACCGAGCCGTCAAGCTGTGATGTTGTGTCCGTCATTGAAAAATCTCCAAGGGTTCGGAGATTTCATAGACGAATTTCGCAGGATGATATGTGTCTTAAAATCCGAAATCCATGTCCGTTCGTCCGGGAATTGTGCGACGCACAATGCCCGGTGAGACGCCGGTAATGCGCTTGAACGCGCGAGCAAAGGATGCCTCGGATTCATAACCCAAACGGGAAGCAACCTTGGCAACCGACATGCCGCTTTGCCCCAACAATTCGCGCGCAAGCTGCATACGCAAACGGGCGAGATAGCGTGCCGCACCTTCCCCTAAGACAGCGCCGAAGCGTTCAGCGAAGATCGAGCGTGATTGGCCTGCCACGCCAGCGAGGCTTTCGAGAGTCCAGTTATGACCGGGGTCTCGGTGCATGGCTGCCAGAGCGCGACCGATGTGGGGGTCGCGAATAGCGGCGAGCCAACCGGTGGTCGAGGCTCCGCTGCAATTGACCCAGCAGCGGATGAGCCGCGCGGTGAGCAAGTCCACCATCCGCGACAAGACGGTTGCGCTGCCTAGTTGGGGTTGTGCAGCCTCCGCCGTCATGGCCGCTAGCAGGGGGCCTATGATTGGGTCATTGCCGGCCACATCGCAGCCCTTGATGATTGGCGGCATCAAAGCGATCAAGGGGTTAAGGGCATATGCACCCAAAGCCATGGAGCCGCAGAAAAGGGTGCTCATCGCACCCGTTCCTTCCTGCACCACTTCGCAGACGTTGCTCCCCAACTTTGTCACCTGGCAGCCCTTGAGCGAGTCGCCCACAACATCCGGCGCGCTGGCCAATCGATGTGCGATACCTTGCGGCAGCAGCACCAGATCGCCATGGTTCAACTCCTGCCATCCCTGGGCTTCGGTATGGATCCAGCATGGACCCCGGCTGACAAAATGAAAACGAAGCAATTGTTGTTGCGGAAAGGCAATGCTCCATGGATGTCGGAGCTCGCAGCGGCCATAGTTGACTCCACTCAAGCGGAAGTCTTGCAGGACTTCCGATAGCGCATCCATTGGGATATGTGACGGCGACTGTCGAGACGAATGGTCAAGCATCCGACCAATTTAGATGTCAAGCGTCCGACGTACAAGTGGACAGATTTCACAGTCGCCTTTCCGCCACTTTGAGTACGAGGTGGCGCTTGCCAGTTAAAGAGAATGCAGCTGTCGGGCAGATACGGCCCCGATCAAGAGAGTGCAGCAGGCACAGACTGCCTCGGCCGGCGATGTCCAGGTTTGAGCTCGCCGAGGCAGCCTTCCCCTGACGCAGGCCGCCAGAGCATTGGGCGTAAGCAAACAGGCGGTCACGACCGCCCTCTCTCTGTCGGCTGTGCGGCGCCCTGAGATCACGACCCATACAAATATGCAGATCGATGGCGACGATGACCCCCGCCCGCTGCACTCCGTCGCCGTGGAGATCGAAATTCAGTTTGAGGTGGATACCCCCTTTGCGGTGGACATGGTCATTATTCTCCGGGAAAAATGCGGAGAATTCACTTGCGGGCGTGGAGATTAAAAGCCCTATTCACCGCAAAGGACGCGGAGTTGATCGTCCATTCCACGCCACCGTAGCCTCCATGAGCAAAGCGATGGTCGTGGACCATTTCGGCCTAACCGGACCGGGCAGGAAAGCCGGATAGTGTGGTCGTGGAGCCGCTGCTAAGCCGGGCCGATTTACAGAGGGAGAACGTCGCATGCCATCTGAACCTCGGTCACCGCGCCTTGCGGTGCTCATCGATGCCGACAACACCTCGGCAAAGATTGTCGACGGGTTGTTCGAGGAGGTCGCCAACATCGGCGAGGCCAGCGTCCGTCGCATCTACGGGGATTTCTCGGGCACGCGTTCCAAGGCGTGGGCGGATGTCCTTGCGAAATACGCGATCATCCCGCAGCAGCAGTTCGCCTACACGACGGGGAAAAATGCTTCGGATATCACGCTTGTGATCGACGCCATGGATCTGCTGCACAGTGGGCGCTTCGATGGCTTCTGCCTCGTTTCGTCGGACAGCGATTTCACGCGTTTGGCCGCCCGAATCCGGGAGCAGGGCATTGATGTGTTTGGCTTCGGGGAGCAGAAGACTCCGGAAAGCTTCCGGCAGGCCTGCCGTCGGTTCATTTACACCGAGAACCTCGTTCCCGGCGCGGTCAAAGAGGGACAGAGCGCGGCGTCGGCCACTCAGCCCTTGCAACCGGCAAGCGCTGCCGTGCCGTTGATCAAAAAGGTGCTTGCACAGGAGGAGACAGAAGACGGCTGGGTCAACTTGAGCACGGTTGGCAAGCAACTGCTTAACCTGGCGCCCGACTTCGATCCGCGTACCTTCGGGTTTCGAAAACTCAGCGATCTCATCCGGAAAACAAACCAGTTCGAGATCCAGCAAGCTGAGGGACGCCCAGTCAGTATTCGCATCAAGCAGCGAGGAAGGCGGATGGCCGCCTCTTGAACGAGGGCCACTCGCTCGGTCAGATGATCAACCGAGCTGCGCGGCCCAGCTTGCGCTCGGCGTTGTTGTAATAGCTCGCCGCCTGGGTCACCGATTTGTGCAGCGACTGCTGCATCGCTTCGGGCAACGGAATGCCGCGGTTCGCCGCCTCGGTCAGATAGCCGGAGCGCAGCCCATGCGCGGAAAACAACGCCGGGTCGAGGCCGGCCTGATTGGCACGGGCCTTCAGCATCAGGTTGACGGACTGCGGCGTCAGCGGCCGCCGATCGATGTTGCCCCATTGGTCGATGCGTCGGAATACCGGGCCCTCCTTGATCCCGGCTTCCGCCAGCCAGCGCTTCAAGGCGGTCACCGGCCGGCCGATCAACAGCACATGTTCGTCGTCGTCGCTTGTCGTCGTCTTGGTGCGGCCGAGGCGGATCGACAGGCAGGGCAGGGGAGGGGAGTTTTCGTCGGCGGGATTGGCGCGCACCGGCTCCTCGTCGGTGAGATCTTCGACGCGCAACGCCGCCACCTCCGAGCGGCGGCGGCCGCCGGAGGCAAAGGCGGTCAGGAGCAGCGCGTGATCGCGGAGGTCAACCAGCCGATCGCCAGCACAGGCCTGCAACAGCTTTGCCAGCACGTCGAAAGTCACCGCCTTCTTGCTCTTGCGCTGGCGCGGCCGGGCGCTGGCGCGCACCGCGAGGCGCAGGGCGGATTTGAGCGACGGTGCGGCGAAGGCGCCGGTCATTCCGCGCCAGCGCGTCAGGATCGACCAGGAGGTCAACCGTCGTTGGACCGTGCCCGGCGCGTGCGGTCCGGGGGACCGGAGCAGGCGTTCGGCGCGCAGTCCCGCCTCGACGTCGGCCGGCATACCGTGGGCCGCGTCCTCGGCACGCTGGACCGGATCCCAGAGGTGATGGGCGACGAATTTCAGGAGCAGCGCTTCCGGCGCCGGCCAGGGGAGGGGGCCACCGGTGGCGAGGCGGCACCAGGCCTCGAGGTAGCCGAGATCGGAGGCAAGTGCCCGCAGCGTGTTTTCGCCCATGCCTTCGCCGGCCAGATGCTTGAGCGTCGCGACGTCGTCGTCGGTCAGTAGTTCAGCCAACTGGTCTCGACGGTCGAAAGGCAGGATGGCGTCGAGCGCGTCGAGCTCTTCGGCGCGGCGAAGGACCGCCTGGCTATCGGGCGCCGCTGATCTGACACCCTCACTCATCGATTTTCACGCTCGGGTACCGCTGACGCCGGATGAGACTTCAGATTGGTCCTGGCAAAATCGTTGCCCTTGAACAAGAGCGGCGCCTTGGCGATTGCGGCGACCGCATAGGAATAGCAGTCGCCCATGTTGAGCGCCGCCGGATGCCGGCCCTTGCCATAGCGGTCATAACCTTGCTCGGCCGCCGCGTAGTGCTTGCCGTCGAAGGTGACAGTCGTGACGTTCGGCGCCTCGGTCAGCCGGGCAACGATGTCGCCGGCGTTGGAAAACCCCTTCGCCGCAAGCACGATCCGGCTTTCGAACAGGGTCGGCCAACCGATCAGCAGGGCCTCCTGGCGCAAAACCGCCTTGAAGCTTTCGGCTTCCGGCTCGTCGAGTACGACCGTGAGAATGGCGGAGGTATCGACGGCGATCATTTGGGCAGGCCATGCTCGTCGTAAAGATCGTCATGGGCGGAGGTCGCGTCGGCCGGCACGCCGTGCCGGCCTTCGGCGGCGAGCTCCCAGACCGCATCGATCGGGTGGCGGTTCTTTTGTTGCCTGAGCTCGCTGTCGTAGTGCTCGAGCGCCCGTTCGACGAGCTTGTTCATTGGCAGGCCGGTGCGGCGCGCCAGTGCATGCGCCAGTTCCTTCGCCCTGGCGCTGCGAATGGAGAGTTGCGGCTCGGACATCGTTCGGCGCTCCTGCTGGAAATTACGCCTTCAAGATAGTCGTTCGACCCGCAGATAGCAAGAAATCATGCCGAGATGGCTAACTATCGATACTTGATCCCTATCGATAATGATATCGCGCGGAAAGCGGCGTCCGGATGACGGAAAAATGACCGCAGTTAGCTTCCGTTTGTGAGATTTGTCGCGGTTAATTCATATGGTTAAGGTTCTGTAAATTCGGGTCCGGTGCTCTACTGGCCGATGCCCTGCCACATCGGCACAGCGCAGGCGCGACTCGACGAGCGCATTGCCCGCTCGCCGGTCGGCGAGGGTTGGATCGCGCGCATGCACTTTGCCGACGCCTGCGCCTCGCAGTGGATCGGCGGCGAACTCGTCCATCTCGAGGACCTCGTCCTCCAGGACGCCCCCCGCGGCGTTCGCACGCCGTCCCGCGAACTGAGCATCATACGCATCGATACCGCCCGACCTTCAGGGGCTGACCACGCATTTCACGAGCGCTGGGCCGCGCAACGCATTCTTCAATAGGATTGCCTTTCGCCGCGGCTATAGAGGGGATTACCACGGACGAGCCACCGCGAAACAGCAAGCAGCAATTCCCCATTGCAGCTCTCATCGAGGAGGGAATTTATAGGGCGATACAGGCCGAGAAAGCCGACCTCAGTTGGTTGGCCATCTTGACGGCAAGACGCTTGAACTCTGGCACACTCAGCGAGCCGCGCTCACGGACTTTAGATCCCGGTTTTGCAAGTCGCTCCGTGACGGCCGCATACGGGGCTGTCCACATCTCGCGGAGATCCAATGTGGCGTTGTCGAGTAACATCAGTAGCACCGTGTCGCACGCGGCCGCTGCTTGATCCATCCGAGCCGCTGCCCTGGGTTCGCATCCGGGCCGAACGCGCGTCCCTTGACCTGGATACGCTCCTCGCTTCCGTCGGTGGTACGACGGATCGCATCGTAGCCTGCCGTGCGCGGAGGAGCCAGCTCGAGCCCGAGAACGTCGGCTGCAATCGCTTCTGCCACTTCGCCGGTGAGCCCGAGGGGGTTCCCGTCAAGCGATAGTATCCCGCGGCCAGCGTCTTGATGGCGGTCAGGATTTCGCGCACCCGCGCGGCGCATTCTTGCTCGGTCATGGAAATCTAGGGAAATTATTATTCCTGATCTAAATCGACGCCACGGATGACCGCGAGCCATTGCTCGAAATCGTTCGTGCCGTACTTGTTTTTTGCCAGATTGCAGGCGAGGTGCGTGATCCAGAGATTCTCGTCGTCGTAGGCGCCGTTGGCGCTGTCGATACGGTCGGCTGACGGCTGCAGCATGCTGCTTCCATTGCCCGTGGCGAGCTGTCCGCCGCAAAGAGAACAGCGGCCCCGCTGATCGGTCCATTTCCGCATCAGGAGCACATACAGGTCCGAGAGGTTGGGCGCATACCGAATCGGATTGGTCTTCACGCCGATGTCACCACCGCGCTCCACCCGATCGACAATCAACCGCGCCATTCGGTTGACGTTTTTCTTCACCAAGGAATCACGTTCCGAAGATAAACTGCTGCGCAATTCGAAGTAGGCCCGCACGTCCTCACGAAGGTCCAGTGAAATCGGCTCAATGTTGAGAGACATGACAGCCTCTCGCTCGCTTTCCAGCGCTTCCACGACACCGCCGCGGTTGGCGATTTCGGAAAACGATCGGTAAGCGGCGGGGATAACATCGTGGGCGGCCGGAAAGGGCGGTCCGACGATGTTGGCGGCGGAGATGACAGCCATCGAATAGGGCCATCGATCGCCCCATTGAGCATTCGATTTCGCCCACACGTCCACAGGCACGATTTTACGCGTTTCGAGAACCTGGTTCGGTTCAATGGTTACGGCCGAGATTAAGCGACTGCGATGCTCCGGCAACCGTGTCGTCTCGGGATCTGTCGTACCGACGTAGATCAGCACGTCGCGGCCGGCTACGAACTCGCGCCTCAGCCGGTCTCCAACAGACCGCTTTGTGAAAGAAACACAGGGCCATTCGTCACTGATCTGGCCCCATTCGCTTTTAAGAAACACCCGGCCGCCGGGTTTCATCATATCGGCTACGCGCATGCCGTAAACCTCAGTCGTCCCACACGGCTCTTCTCTAGCAGCACGGTCGGGGTGATTACCAGCTGCAGGCGTGAACTTGAAGGGGCGGGAGGAGAGCGCGAGGGGAGGGGCCACGAGGGGGCCCTCCCAGCCCTAGTGCGGCACGGGTCGAACCCGGTCGGAACAGGTTGCCGGGGACGTCCCGGAAAGGCAAAGAGCCCGGCAAGATGATGCCCGGGCCTTCATGGCTGGTTGTGATTGCTGGTCATTCGTTGCACATACGGCGAGCATTCTCGACACGCTGAGGGATGCGACGAAATATTGGCATTGAATTTCGCAACGCTGGGTTGGAATTTCGCGCGCGGAATTCCTATGTTGTAGCGAAGGGTTAATTGGCTGCGAAAGGGCCATCGGACTCGCCCGCACTTCCAGAGGTATATATGGTCCCGAACGCACGTTTTCTCGAGTTTCTGCAAGATATCGAACCCAGCCCCACCACTGTAAGCAATTCATCAAAAGCCCATACGGGCGTCCGTAACCATCTTAAGGCGCACGACGACTTTAAGGCAAAGATCGAGGGAGACTTCCTCTCTGGAAGTTATGCGCGCAACACGTCCATCCGACCCAAGACGGATGCCGACGGCGTCGTGCGTCCTGACGTCGATATCATCATCGTGACCAACTACACGGAAGATGACGAGCCGGACGACGTCCTGAACGATCTGTGCGCCGCTCTCGAGGACGGAGGTGACGGCTACGTGGTCGAACGCATCAACAAGCGGTCGATCAAGCTGATCACGTCCCTTGCCGAAATGGATGTCGTGCCGGTGATCGAATGGGGGGAGCAATACAAGATCCCCGATCGTGAATCGGGCGAATGGAAGCTGACCGACCCGCCGGGCCACATCACCTGGAGCCGCGACCGCAACAGCGATTTCGGCGGACGTCTCAAGCCGCTGGTCAAGCTCTTCAAGTGGTGGCGCCGCCAAAACAACTCAGGCAAGCGGCCTAAGGGGTTCGTGCTCGAGGTCCTGACCGCGCTCCATGCGCCGCAGAACGAAACCCACTACGGTGAGGCCTTCGCCCAGATGCTCGAGAACATCCACAAGGCTTATGCTTTCCAGGCGGAGATGGATATCAAGCCCATCATATATGACCCTTCTGTCGCCGGCAGCGATATCCTTGCGAAGGTGTCGATCACGCAGTGGAAGGCCTTTATAGCCAAGGTGAAAACCTATGCCGACTACGCGCGGAAGGCCCAGTCGACCGACAACATGGACGACGCGACCTGGTACTGGCGCAAGGTGTTCGGCAGCCGGTTCCCGGCGACCGAAACGGAGAAAGTTGCCAAGGCAAGCAGCCTTCTTGAGAAAGCGGCTGCTACGGCAGGCACATCGTCATATGTATTTCCGGATGCCATGGCCGCACCGACCAAGCCGCGCGGATTTGCATGAGCATCTGGTGGCTTAACAACACCGTCCGCGTTGCTCGGGAAAAAGAAGCGGTAGAGAACCTGGCGATCGAAAACGAGTGGTTCGTTTTCGATCGCTGGGAGATACACGATTACAAGTTTGCGGCTGCCGGTTCGATCGTCGCGCACGGCGCCACCTATCCCGTCCGTCTCGTTTATCCGGACAACTTTCCGCTCGTGCCCGCCTGGGTGGAGCCGCAGGACCCTGAAGCGAAATGGTCCTATCACCAGTACGGCAAAGGCGGTGCGTTTTGTCTCGAACTGCGCCCCGATAACTGGACGTCCCGCGCTAGCGGGGCAGATGTTCTGCGTAGTGCCTTTGGCTTGCTCAACCTCGAGAACCCTTTGGGAGACGGGGAGAAGGGCAAGGTTACCTCGGCTCATAATGTAGGTGAGATCCAGAAATATAACTGGGGCGAGTCACCGGTCTTCATCGGGCATGAATGCCTTGAACGGCTCTTGAAGGGCGACATTCAAGACGTTCACGCACTGCGGTGGTCGGCCTCGGACAAAGTTTGGCCCATCTTTCTCAGCGACTCCATTGACCGTGAGGGTGTTCAGCGGCCACCATCGGTGGATCTGGACACTTGGCGGTTTCCCGTGCCCGTAGCTCTGGTAAGTGGGAAAGTGCCCGATGGTCTTCCTTTAGAGCGAACCGCCTTCACATCCACTCTCTGGGAGAGTTCGCCCGTGGAAGGCGAAGTGCACTTCGTAACTGTGTTCATCGAAGATGATGGCATCAACGTCTTCCATGTGCTTTCGGATAATGCCTATCACCGCAAGGTCTATATCCTGCCTCCCGAAACGGGTCTGCGCTCCGGTCGTGCACCGTCTTCACAAGGCAAAAAGGTTGCCATTGTCGGGGCCGGTTCGGTGGGCTCGAAAGTTGCGGAAATGCTGTTGCGTAGCGGGATCGACACCCTGCGCATCTTCGATGGCGACGTGTTCCTGCCGGGCAATCTGGAGCGCCATGTTCTCGACTGGCGGGACGTCGGATATCACAAGGTCCATGGGCTAAAGCGCCGGCTTCTGCATATCGTCCCGGGCGCAAATATCATGACCGTTGACCAGAACCTGAACTGGCAGAAATCAGCTAGCACCAACGCGGCTCATTTCGATCTGATCACGGCCTGCGACATCATCGTGGATGCCGCCGGCGATCCTGCGACTTCGATGCTGCTTGGTGCCCTGGCTTTCGAAAACCAGAAGCCATTCGTTTCTGTGGAAGTGTTCGAAGGCGGAATCGGGGCCTTGGTTGCGCCGTCCGTACCGAAGCGAAATGCCGCTTATACCCTCGGCCGAGAGGCCCTCCTGAACTGGACAGATGAAAAAGGGCGCGTCGTGCCGCTTTCGGCCGGCGATAGGGCTTATGAGGCAATCAGCCACAACGGCGAGATCATCGTAGCGGATGATGCGGCGATCAGCATGGCCGCCTCACATGCCGCCCGCGTTGTGCTCGACATCCTTGACGACAAGCTTGACGATTTCCGGTGGTTGCTGATTGGCTTCCGGAAGGAATGGGCCTTTGACATGCACGGCCATGTGATCGCGCTCGATGTCGGCGGTCCGTCAGAGTGGAATAGCAATACCGAGGATGCCGAGGCCCAGAAATTTGTAATCGAGATTGCCGGAGAATTGCTGGATGCTCTTAAAGCTTTCACCCAGTGAACTGGCAACTCTGACGACTGCCCTCAAGCGTGCCGGCGACAAGGAAATCGGGGGCCAGCTGTTCGGCGAACAGGTTGAGCCCTCGCACTTCCGCGTATCCACAATGACGCTTCAGGCTCGGCCCGGCACTTTCAGCCGGTTCCTGGTCGACATTCTTCAGGCCGTACGCGATGCAACGCGATTCTTCGACCGGACTCATCACCAGTATCGCCGCTACAACTATATCGGCGAGTGGCACAGCCATCCCAGCTTCGAAGTCCGCCCTAGTGGGGTCGACGTCCAGAGCATGCGGGATCTGGTCAGGGATCCGGATTTCAAGGGCAGCTTCGCAGTGCTGATGATCGTTCGCCTGCGCGCCGACAAATTCGAGGCGGGCGCTTGGCTCTTTGATCCACGCGGCTTCGAGCAAAACGTAAAATTGGAATTGGACGCATGACCGACAAGCAGCCAGCGCCAACGCTGACCGATTACAGAGGTATGGGTGGCGTGATCGCCCAGAATGGTTTTGAATACCAGATCTGGGACGGCCTTGCCCGACTGCCGGCCTGGCTCGTGAATCCCGCGTTCGAAGGCATGATCTTCGAAGGTCTCGAAGATCTCGAAGCCCGCTTTTTTGCGCCTCTGGCGCCACACGGCTCAGTCATCGACCGCCATCAGGCCAAGTCGGGTGTTCTTAAGCCGGCCGACGTCAAGGAGATCGTGGAAGGGTTCTCTCATTATCATGATAGCTACCCCGATACCGCGAGAACCCATATTCTCGTCACGCCGCAGATTCCCGCCACCTTGGCTTACATGGCGAAGGACCGGGACCGGGTCCGGAAGGCGCGCCCATTCTATGATCCGTTTACGGAGATCAAGGCACACTTCGATGCCAAGTTCCGAGCCGATGTTGTCGCTCAATATCCGGATCCGCTTGGCGGATTCGTGGTCGATTTTGTAGACTTTGACGAACGCAACATACCGGACGAAAACACAGCCCGAAGCCTGTTTGATAGTGCGTTCCATGAGGCGTTTCCCGCCTTGGACCTCAAGTCCAGCCAGCTCCAGAAGATCTTCGACGATCTTCTCGCAATGGCCAAGGCGAACCACAACATCGGCAGTTTCCTGACCCGATCGGCCTTGGTTCAGTGTATTGAAGCAGCGATGGACGAAAGCCTGCCTTTGCCACCCTTCGCTCTGCATATTCTCTCCGACCGGAAGGAGAGTAATCCCTCGATGCTGGAACTGGACGCCGCCGCATTTTCGGCCGGCGCCGGCAGCACGGCCGACTGGCATGAAGGATTGCTCAAGCCTCTGCAGCGAACGGCCACCTGGCTGAAGCAACAGGGAGCGTCCCGCCTGACTCTGCAGGGATCCTATCGTCTGTCGGCCGGCTTTGCTCTCGGATGGTCGTTTCGATCAGCCTCCGGCTTCGACATCGATATCCTGACCCGTGACGGCGTATGGGCAACGGACGATCGTCCTGAGGCAGGCGCTGCGTATCCTCAATGGGACGTGTCGGAGCCTCAGCTGGATCCAGGTGATGTTTTGACCGTGAGCATCGGGATCCTCCGGGACCCTTTCCGCGATCTGGTCTCATCGGGGATTCCTGCCGAAAAAATCCAGCGCTTCCAACTCTCAGTGCCGGTTACGTCGGCCAAAGAAATGCAGGCGATCGTCGGGCAGGTCAAAGGGCGCATTGCCCGTCTTGCGGCAAAATACCAGCTGAAGCAGATCCAGTTCTATTATGCCGGTCCATCTCAGTTCGCCGTCGCGCTCGGCCACCGGTGGAATACCATGCCTGAAACAGTGCTCCACGAGTTCAACGCTGGAACCCGAGAATATGTGGCTACGCTGACGCTCAAATAGGCCGCCGAAAACTTTGGCGGGCAGGCAATGGTGCGGACGTCACGATGGGAGGCAAGCTCCCCAAAGCCACCTGCGGTTCTTGAAATGTCATCCGGCATAAGCCTTGTCACGCCCGTCAACCAGCATTCCAAGCCAGTTTTCTAGGCCGTCGAGATAATCGGCCAGCTTCTCCATATGTATGGCAAACCAGCGGATATTAATATGGACGAGATCCGCCCCCAGCGTGCGCGTCGCGTCGCGACTGCGCGCGTAGCGGAAGCTCTCCCCTCGTGGATCCCGCTCATTTAGCT
Organism: Sinorhizobium sojae CCBAU 05684; assembly: GCF_002288525.1. Classification (NCBI taxonomy): domain Bacteria; kingdom Pseudomonadati; phylum Pseudomonadota; class Alphaproteobacteria; order Hyphomicrobiales; family Rhizobiaceae; genus Sinorhizobium; species Sinorhizobium sojae. The sequence continues at coordinate 1,548,815 of NZ_CP023068.1, read as the reverse complement.
GGCGCATGTAGGCTTCGATACCGTCGAGATCTTCCAGGGCAAGTGGTCGGCGCCTGCCAGATCGCAAATGGGATCAAGCATGGGCCGAATCATGTTCCACAGCTGCGCAAGATCGTGCCGACCCAGGTGCTTTTCCTGACTTCCCGATATCGGCGCGTTGAGAAGATCGGCGCCGAGGCGGAAAATGTCCTTGAGCATCAGTTCGACGTGATGACGGTAAAGATAGACGATCGGATAAACGATGGAATCCTGATCGTGGGGGCGCTCGCACATCTGTGCGGCCAGCTGGTAAGCAGCCCTCCGGAAGCCGGCCTTATAAGCATGGTCAACCTCGCCCCAGTGCTGAATGCAAGCATTGAGTGGCCAGTCTTCAGTGCTCGACCCGAACAGGACATCAGCCGCGCGCGGAGGTGGGGAGGCATTAAAGACGGATCCGGTTGCGTCGTTCATGGCAAATCTATTTGTATTGAAACTTGGGTCCGCCCCCCAACGCAACCAGCTGGTCGAGGACGTCCTCAGCGTCGGTGAGAATCTTGGTGCGCTCTTGGTCGAACTCTCCATTCGCACCATAAGCTTGGATCCAAGCCGCCCGGGCCTCTGTGTCAGAAATCCATGTCAAACGGGCATGGAGGGCATCTAAACGCTTGTTCAGCTCGTCTTCGTTCATCGGGTTCTTCTTTGATATGACATTATCACATCGAATCAGTGTTTTGGTCTCAATGATCCTATGGTGTCATGGGTTCGATTCCGACCTCACTCTGCCGCTACTCACCCCTGATGGGATCTCAAGGCGAGGGGTTGCCCTTCAGAGAATTGCTCTTAGCCCACAGAGCCTACAGGTCTACCCCATCTTGCCTGCTTTGGCCACGATGTGCTCTCGCAGAGGGTCGTGAACATCCAAGATGGGAGGTGGGGCATTTCGTCCACCACTGGTGACTGATGCTGTAATTTCCGGAGGGGCAGCGCGATCAAGGATGCTGCGGCCACCGTTGCGTTTTTCGAACATCCGCTTAATTGAGAGGAACGGCAATTTCAGATCGTACGGTCGGCAGCACGCGCCATATCGCCGATCTGACCCACAGCTGCAAAGTTCAGCCTCCTTGAACTGGAGTAGCCGGTAGTAGGGGTCAGATCGCCCTGCAGCATCCGGCATCGCGTGCTGGCGTCCCACCCACCGATCAAAAACCGCCAAGTGCAGGTGCCGGAGCGCCCATACGCTGTAGAGGTCCAGCAAAGTGCGCAAGTCACCGCCCGGCGACCAAGCGTTGTCGAGCTTCGGGTGATAAGCGCATACAGAGCCATCAGTGAAATTAGTGTGTCGCGGGCCGATCCATTCGACCTGCCCATCTTGCTCCCAAAACGCCCATCCGCGCGGCTCCACCGCAGGTGTGTACGGCAAGGCGATAAGAAATTTGGCTTCGCGCGCTAGGCCATCCAAGACGCGGCTGCGCGCGAGAAGCCATACCCCGTGCTCGTCGGGGAGGAGAGTTGCTCCGGGGTATGCTCGTTGCACATCCTCTAGCTGCCGAGCGTAGTGGCCGGCGAGGCCGACGACCCGTGGTTGGGCACGGGTCGCCCGTGATCGATCGGACGACCCTTGCCGTCGGGTGGACCCTTGCCGTGACCTGGCTGCGGGTCCTCGCGCACTCTGTCGTTGCTCATGATTTTTCTCCTGGACGGTTGTTGACGTGGGCTGCGGGTCGAGGATGACGATGCCCCCGTCCTTTACCCTCACGGGCTGGCGCGCGTCCAAACCGTCGCCAATCCGCTGCAACTCAGCGCGCGCATCGCCGTTTAACAAGACTTCCATTTTACCTGCCGATGTGCGAATCTGTGTCACCAGCACAGGATGCCTTTAGCGAGGAAACGTGTCAACGTGTGCTGATCGCACAATTGGGTAAAAATGAACGAATTCGAGGAAAAACTCGTCAGGGCCGTCCGCGAGAAGCGAGAACGCGAAGGCTTCAGCATTAGGGCGCTGTCGGGGATCGTGGGGATCAGTTTCTCCACGCTGGCCCGCATCGAGCGGGGCGATGGATCGCCCGACAACAACTCCAAGATCAGGCTGCTCGAGTGGCTCGGCCCGGACGCCGATGCACATGAGCTCGGCTTTGACCAGGTGGCATTCGTCCACTTCCGCGCCGGGAAGAACGCATCCTCCGGGACGGTGCAAACCTTGCTGCGGGCCGCGGCATGTCTTCGGCAGCACTATGCCGAGGGAGACACATCGGAGCCGAGCAATGCGCTAACAGATGGTGAAGTTATCGTTATGTCCAAGGAGGAACTAGAGCAGACCGCTGAAGATTTCCGAAAGGACTTAGGATTGAAGAAGAACGATCCATTGGATCCGTTCTTTTTGATTGTCGATTCAGTCACAGTAGAGCGGCTGCGGGATTCATCCTGCATCGATGAGAAAACAAGAAACACGCTTGCAGGACCATCGTGCAACGAGTGGTCGGCGATGAGCATTCCGTTGAACGCTGTTCAGGATAGCTGGGTTGTTTTTCTAAACGACTCCCATACCATAGAGAGACAAAGAGTAACGCTGCTCGAAGAGTATTGGCACATTCTTTCCGGGCATAAGCTTACTAAGATAGCGAAGATTGCCGGCTCCTTCGGCCGTACGTACGACAGTGCTGAAGAACACGACGCTTATTTCCTTGCGTCGGCGACGTTGCTCCCACGAGATGCGGTCAAGCGAATGATCTCGGATGGCAAGAGTGCCGCTGAGATTGCGTCTTTCTTCGGGACCTCACCAGAGCTGGTTGAATATCGAATAAAGCGGCTTGGACTTTGGCGCGATCATATCGGAAAGAAGGTGAGCCTCGCTAAGCCCTAAGAAGCTCCCCCTAAAGCGACTGCGCACTTTCAGCAATTGGCGTCCCGAGAAGCTGACTCGGCTCTCGGCCATGTGCACCGCTGCTAAGCGTCCGAAGACTTTCATCGCAGCAAATCGGATGTTTCCGTTCTGTGCTAAAAAGATGGTGTAACGGGCGGAACCCGGCCCGCCCGGTTTGAAGGGCCGGTGGTCGTCCCTCACAATGATGGTGTCGCGGAGTCAGGAGTGGCCTGCTCCATAGCAGCACGGAGAGACGACCATGAAGCAGTATGCCGGCATCGACGTATCCCTGTCGCTTGGCACGTAAACGGGTTCTTCCTCACTTTGTGTGGTGGCGATTTTGGCCGAGCGGCAGCAGCGGGCTCGGTATCCCGCTTCAGCTGCCGCAGGATCGTGTCGTCGCTGACCGGCATGCCGAGCGTCGCATCAAGCGCTCGCCGGGACGGTCGCCTGCGCTATGGTCTAGCAGACCGACAATCGCGGAGACCCTCCTTGTCCGGCGCGCATAAGGGGAGGCAGTCGTCGGCAGTCGCTCGGTGAACGTTTGTCGTTCACATTTCTGATGCGCGCACCGCCAGCGGCTCAACCGAAGCTTCACCGTTACGGTCTTTCCCTGGACCGGCAGATCTTGAAGGCTTCGGTTGGACCAGCCATGCCGATTTCGGGTCCGCCGTCCGCAATCAGGGCAAATGCCGAAGGCTGGTCCGGCAGCGGAAACAACCCAGCTGTCATCATCAGTGAGCGCGACACCCAGAACTTGATCCCTGGCCGGCGGCCATTTCATTTTCGTTCGCATACCACGCCTATAGCGGCATCATGTCTAACGGCGAGTGAACCACACAAATTGAGGGAGACCCAAATTAAATGCCAAGCGACAGTACGGCGTCTGCCCTTGCACGCAGGCATCGACGGTCACTTCCAATGACTTCCCACAAGAAAAATTAGCGTTGGAGATTTGTGAATCACAAATTGTAACGGGCGGCTTTGCAACTGGCTAATTTAAGGGGTTGGTTGTATAAACTGGTGCTGATAAATGCCTCCCGCAGGGCGCTGCATTGAGCAGCAATGTTACTTCTGGAACAGACAGGTATTCCGGCGGGAGTACAATAAGCAGCCGTTGCAGATAGAATGTCGATTTTTCGTTTGGCGGCCATCGCGAGATAGCTGCGGATATTTGTCGTGCGAATGCTGCGAGCATTGTTGCTCAGGACTTAATCGACGGTAGCGCGGGGCGATTACATTTAGTGAATAGTTGCAGAGAGAAGTGGCTGGTGACGCCAATCACTTCTGAGAAGCACTCGTGTTGTCTAATTCAAGATGCCGCCGCGTATCCTGACTTATTGGTGGAGGGGAATGACCATGAGTGTGGAGCAACGATATCCCGAAATTCAGCCGTTTCTTGACGACACAACTGATTACGTGAACGAGGGGGCCGAGATAAACGTCAATGGCAGAAGATATCTTGTGGTGACACAGCGCGGCGAGGAGGATTCCGGCCAACTTCTCTTCGAAATTACCGAGCGCGGACTGGAATTGCGCGACTCGGACACCGCCATTGATGTCCTCCAGCGTGAGACCGCAACGCCGACGGCAGCGGGCGTCTCATGTGGTCCTAGCGATGCTAACGCCCATCGTGACGTGCATTCTCGGGCCGTCGAGCAGGTCGACAGATTTTCGTCCGCTGACGGACCAGACCATGGGAATTTGGCGTGCGTGTGGGCTGTTCGGAGGATCGCCCACCAGGTTCTTGGCAGATGGATAACGAGAACCGACGGAACCGCTATCTTTGACCAGGAACTACGCGCCTGCTTCGGACACACACTCCAGGATGACGAAGTACCAGCGGGCGGGATCATCATCTCGCCAACGGAGACGGTCGGTACGCGCCGAAACATAGGCCATGTGGGGCTGCTTGGGCCCCACACGGGCAACGGGAGCCGGCTTATCTATTCAAACTCCAGCTCCGCCGCGAAGTGGAAGCAAAATTTCACCCTGGAGAGCTGGATTGCCAGGTACCGCGTAGCGAAGGGGCTGAAGGTCCGCTTTTTCCCTCTGCCCCTGAGAGGCGGGCCAATCGCCTGAGATACTGGCGCAATATCGTGGAGTTCCGCAGATTGTGAGCTTTTGCCGCAAAGCCCGCGCGGATCCCCACACATTATTGAGCTTTCATTTGAACTTCTGAAATAAGGAGGGTGCGATGTTGTACAGAACGATCACCCTGTTAGGGCTGGCGACGCTATCTTCGATTGCAGTTGCTTTGCCCACGCATGGGCAATCCACGTTTTCCAAATCCGGAACCGCTCTCCCATCGAAAGACGCTAGCGCCGCGATCGAGCAACTCGGTACCGTTGGCGTCGAGGAATGGAAGAAGCAAAGGACACAGCCGCGGGAGCTGACGGCCGACACCGAGGGACTCGATCCTGCCGGGAAAGCCGCTCTGGAAATGAGCGGCGAGCAGACCAAGAGCATGCCGTTCGTGGTGCCGAACTCGATGATAATACAGTTCAAGCCCAACACCACCCCTGAGCAGATTGAAGACTATGTGGAGACGAAGAACGTCGAAGTCATTCAAACGTTTCCGAACATCGGGGCGATTCAGATCGACGTGGACATCTCGCAATACTTCGAGCCGAGATTGTCCGACCAAAGTTCCAACGATGCGATTCTGCGGGGCGTTACCACAGCTATCTCGGAATTCAGGAAGGACAGCCGGGTTCAAGCCGCCACGCCCGACATCCTTCTAACCGACAAAAGCGGAAACGACCCGGAAGCTGACCCGACCAGCGCGCTCCCCCCAGAGACAGCTGCGCCCGTGGCTGCGATGGCTGGCGAAGTAATGGACTGGGGCGTAAGCGACATAGAAGCCGATCAACTGTGGAACATGCCCGGAGCCCGCGACGGAGCAATCTTGGGCGTCCTTGACGTTGGATTTTCGCGACACACGGATCTTATCTTCCTCGGGCTGCCGCCAGATACAAAACCGGACAACCACGGCAATCATGTCGCCGGGATTGGCTGTGGGCTTCACAACGGAAAAGGCGTCCAAGGCGTCCTTCCGAACTGTTTCGTCAGGGCCCGCGCAGGCGACGTCTTTTTCGAGGCTATGGAAGGAAACCCCGAACTGAGATTCATGGTGCTTTTTGGCCAGATTCTCAGCACATTGGATAGGTTTGTGCTGGAGCAGAGCGACATAAGGACGTTCAACGTCAGCCTCGGATATAACTGGAGACGCAACTTCGGCATCAATCCTGATCTCCCAGAGTCCTCTCAATGGAGAACGCTGGTGGAGATGCAAGGGCTTATGCTCGTAACCGTGCTTGAGCGGGCTGATCAGAGTGGAAAGGTAATATTCTCGGCTGCCGGCAATGACAGTTCCGGACTCGGTGTCCCGATCCAAGCGAAGTATGCAAGCCCCTTCAACTGGGCCGCCATCACCGCACGCGAACGGGGTATCGCCGACAACGGATACATCGTGGGAGCACATGGATCTAACGGCAGCAGGGCTGGCTTTTCGAACAGCGGAGCCCAGATATCCTGCCCGGGTGTCAACGTCCTCAGCGCCGTTGCCTTCGACGCGAATAGTCAGCCTTCAGAGTCCGCCTATGGAAAGATGAGCGGGACATCGATGGCATCACCGTACTGCGCTGCGGCTCATGTTCTGCTGAAGCTCGTGCGGCCCGGCTACACCGGCGCAGAGATCGCACGGTGCATGTTGGCGACAAGCGTCAACACAGACGACGGCACGCCGCGCCTTAAGCTGACGCAAGCGCTGGCCGCATGTCCTCCGCGCGGATGACATTCACTTAGATCGACGCCATTGCTGGAGGGGAAAGATGGGACGAACAATCGATCAGCGTTTCCCGGTCGCCGCTACGGTTTTCCTGGCAACGACACTCGCCTTCGTTTCTCACTCGAAGGCAGACTTCGTTGGTAGTCTCGAGCTCCTGCCTCCGGGGTGCGAGACCGCGGGAAACTGCAGACTAGGCCAGGACTTCGGTTTCGTGGACGCGAGCGGACTAGGCTGGCAGGCAAGTAAGGGCCTGCTGACTGATGGGGCGTCCATTCCCCCTTGGGCGAGGCCACTTGTGGGCGCCCCTTTCGAGGCAGCGTTCATCAAGGCGGCTGTGATCCATGACCATTATTGTGACAGACACGTTCGCCCTTGGAGGCAGACCCACAGAGTTTTCTATGACGCATTGATCGCAAGCCAAGTCTCAAAATCGAAGGCTGGGGTCATGTATTTCGCTGTGATGATCGGCGGCCCCAAATGGGCCAGACTAATAAGAGGCAGACCGTGCCCCGTGGGAATGAGTTGCATCAACCAGGTAAACGTCACCAACTCGGTACCGGGAAGCGCGATCGCATTGGGCGAAGCTGGAGAGCTGTACGTCTCGCGGCCAGACGAATACGGTTCTGCCCGATTTGTGAACACCCTTTCTGGCCATCTGCCTGACCTTGAAAAGTCGGGAGAAGGGCTGACGGCAGAAGACGTCGAACGGTTGGCCGGGAAGGCGATGGCGGACGATTTCTATTATAGGAACGGAGACGAAGTGGGGTCCGGTGTGAGCGTTACGCTGCAGACCGAATAACCCGCAGCCGCGACGCGACACGCACGGTGGTATCTGGCACCTTCGGCCCAAAAATCGGAGTTTAGGGGAGGGGCACACATGAGAAACAAACTTCGGGTTTGGCTAGTATCCGGGACTTTGTTGACAATGTCATGCTCTTTGGCACAAGCCCAGAGCGCCCGTCCCGCGGGTGTCACTGATGAGGAATTGTTCGGGACTGTCATCCGTCAATCGAAATGGGAGACTCTACCGATCCAGGTCTGCTGGGAAAACCCGGGGGAGAACGACGCGCGCTATCGAGCAATTACTCGGTCTGCTGTCGAGGAGACTTGGGAACGGCATTCCGCCGTCCGGTTTACAGGTTGGAGGGCTTGCGCCGCCAACGACTCCGGAATTCACATTCGTATCGCCGATGAGGGGCCGCACGTGAAGGCGCTGGGACGCTACCTCGACAAGCGGCCCGAAGGAATGGTCCTGAATTTCACCTTTGCGAACTGGAGTCCTGGCTGTCAGCGCACCCAAGACTTTTGCGTGTACGCGATCGCCGCGCACGAGTTCGGCCATGCCCTCGGGTTTGCCCATGAGCAGAACCGCCCCGATGCTCCTGCGCAGTGCCGCGCTGAAAACGCGCAGGGCACGACCGGCGACTACAATGTGACGAAGTATGATCCCTTTTCCATCATGAACTATTGTAACCCGACATGGAACGGCGACGGGAAACTGAGCGAACTCGACATCGAGGCGGTGCAAAAATTCTACGGCAAGTAGTCTCTTGCTTGCTTGTCGCTTGGCACGTAAACGTGAGAATGCGGCTGTTTCAGCCGGATGTGGCATTTAAAGATGAGAATCCGACGGGCGGGATTCTCAAATTAACTGCAACTGCGAAGACGCCACCGAACGGCATGTATGGGTCATGATCTCGTCGATAGCGCTGCTGAATCGTGCTTGGTTCTGACCCATCATTTTCGCACGCAGCATTTTGAGCATCTCTGGTCCAGCCCGCTCGACGATAGCTACTCCTGCCAGCAGAGCAGGTCGCAGATGCAGCGGCAGGATCGGACTTGCTGGAGTAGGCAGGTTCCTCCGTTCCGTAGCGACGACACCATCGAGATCTGGAATGATTGTGCCGAGCACCCTGAATCGCCACGGTTCGTACTCACGGGGAAGGGGTCTCGGCACGCGTCGCATCAGCAGAAGGCGCGCGATTTCGGCCGGCGATGTCCAGGTTCGGATACCGCGCTCGGCTTCATCGTCGAGGAGCCGTTCTCCTATGAGCGCGGCCCTTTATAGCGGTCGAAAGGAGAGGGGCGATCATGCCCTCCTGCGCGCTCGAGCAGGTCGCCGCAAAGCGGACAGGTGATGCGCCAGCCGAGAAACTGGCTGCGAAGGAGAGGCCTCGGTTCGTGGTCACCCGAATGACAGGCACAGGACTGTAGCGGTCTGGCCGCAATCAGGCGTCGCGATGCTGGCGCCACATTCGAAAAGGTCATGCGGCGCAGGGTGGCCGGTTCGGTGGAGAAGATGCCGGCGAGGCGGGTGACCTGAGTAGCCGTCAGATTGCGATCGGCCGAGCGCAAAGACGACACCTCGGGAAGACAATGCCGCAGCATACCAAGTGGCGGGATCGCATAGAAGGAAGCATGCCGGCTGATCCACGACGACAAGAGCTCGTCGGCGTGGGGCGCCAAGATTACCGGCAATTGCCGCGAGGATGTTCCCGCGTCATGCGAAGGCTGCCTCGGCATCAAACTCCGGCTCCCACTTCTCGATCGCTTCGTTGGTAATCTGCTCGCGTCCGCTTTCGATGGCCTCAATGGCGAGGGTGTTGATGGTGTGGAAAATGTTGGCGGTAATGCCCTCGGTGATCTGCAGCATCCGCCGCAGCGATTTTGCAGTTAACACCGAGGACTGCCGCAATGGAGTGTTGCGCAAGATTGACACGACCAGAGTCTCGAACTGTTCGTTTGCAGCCCAGCGGCTCAACGTGAATTGCTCGAACCGGCGGGCCAGTTGCACGTCGCCGCTAATGGCTTCCCGCGCCTCGTTGACGCCGAAGCAAACGAGTGAGATCCGCAGACGATTGCTAAGAAAGCGCAGAGTGTTGAGAACGATGCGCTGCTCACGATAGGTTCCGGCGAGAATGTTGTGCACCTCGTCGATCACCAGCACCTGCACGCCGATCGCTTCCATGATCCGCAATGCAGCCTGCTCCATCTGGGCGATATCGGCCCGCGGCCGCTGGGGTGCGCCGAGCAGGGTCAGCAGTTCAGCGTAGAACCGCCGTTCGCCGGGCCGGCTGGTCATCTCCATCGCCAAAACCGGTGTCTTCAGTGTTCCCGTCAGCGAATTGAACGTTGGCGGATGCTGGTCGCGGAAACGCTTCATGATCATCGTCTTGCCCATGCCGCTGTCGCCATAGATAGCGACGGAAGGCATCCGCGTTCCTCGTGGATGATCGAGGAGCCGGTTCAGCCGATCGAGCGCCTGCTTGGCGCGCGGGTAGAGCACCCACCGGCGCGATCGTATCGCACGAATGCGTTGCTCGTCCGTTTCAGCAAGCAGCGCTGCGGCGCTCGCGGTCAGGTGGGAGATTTCGTTGTTCATGCCAGCTCACTCCGTGTCCTCGACAAAGGGCACAGGTTTGCTGGAGTCGATTCCCCGAAGCGAGCCCCATCCGCGGTCATCCACGTTCGTTTTTGGCTTTCCTGCACCGCCGCGTCGTACGGCTGCCGTCTTCTTGGTTGCTGCATCCACCAGTTGGCGCTGCGCGATTGCCGTGCCGACGATGGCGCGGGTATTGATTTCCTGTCGCCCTTTCGCCAGCAGTGTGCGTCGCGCCGCCACGGCCTCATGAAGTGTCACCGAAGGCAGGGTCAAATCAGCATAGCGGGCTTCCACGAAATTGCCCGAAGGTCGCCGTACGAAGATACGGGCCATGTCCCGAGGGTCGTATTTAACGAGCAGGCGACGGTTCGAGCGACCGACGTCGGCGCTGAGCGCAGCTGACCAGTAGCGCAGGCCAAACAGATGAATACCGTTTGGCCGCAATGTGCGCTCCTGTTCGGGCAGGAACGCCAGCCAGAAACGCATTCGATCCTGCGGCAGTCGCAGCGGAATCTCGCCCTCGTGCTCCCGCCAGACGGCAATTGGCGGGCGGCCCAAGCTGCTGTGGATCGACTGATGATAGGAGCCGACAATGTCGAGGACGATGTAGCGCTCGAGTTCGCGCAAAGTGAGCGCCGAATGCCGCTTGGAATCGTATTCGCCAAGCTCCTGCGCACTGCTGAAAGTCGTGCCGGGCAGCAGGTGGAGTTTTCCCATCTGGGTGCCGATCAGACGCTCGATATGGCCACCGAAGCGCGGCTCAGCCGGCGGTCGCCATGCGATCGCAATGCCTGCATCCTGGCACCCTCTCTTGAAAGCACGGCTCCTGAAGTCGGCGCCGTTGTCGACGTGCAGCGTCTCCGGCAGACCGGCGACGGGCCAAGGTTCGGTGATCTCGCGCTCCCGCAACCAGGCCGATTTGTCGAAGACTGAGTGCAGCAGGCACAGACTGGTCGACAGCCGGGAGGGCGCATCCATCGTCAGGTAAAATCCCGTCACCATGCGGCTGCAGACATCCATCGCCAGTGTCAGCCAGGGCCGGCCGATCGGCTGCCGGGTCTCCTCGTCGACGACAAAGATGTCCGCCTTCGTATGGTCGACCTGAACGACCTGCAAAGGCCGGGAGGCGGCAAACACCCCAGGAACGGCCTGTGTCTGCTTCACGATCTCGGTTTCGCCGCGTCGTTTGGCGCGCTTCTGCAGATCGATCTCCTCGAGACGAGCCTTGATCGTTCGGCGATGCGGCGGCTTGAGCCCGGCCGACATGCAGTTCGTCTGCACATCCCGGACCAGCTGCGAAACTGTCGGCCGGTTTCGTGTCAGGTAGTATCTGTTGATCGTCGTGCGGATGATCTCTTCCCGCTGGTCATCCAGTACCCGGTGGCCCTGCGGTCGACCGCGCTTGCGATCCACCAACGACATGACCGTGCCACCGGCTCGAAACAGCTTGATAAGGCGATACGCGGTCGCTCGACTGACTTCGAGCTCGGTCGCAAGCAGTGCCACATCTCCGGCTGTCATCTTGCCAGTCCGGTGTTTCAGAAATTCCCGAATCGCGTCTGCGCGTCGGCACGCTTCATCCCAAAGCGCTTCATCGACTTCATCGGGAAGTGGGTCACTCATTGCAGGAACACCGTCGATTATCTCGACTGCCTGATTCTCACATTAAGTGACAAAATCCAAGTCGCATTCTCAAATTAAGGGCCGATTCTCAAATTAAGAGTCGTGGCAACGTATTGAAATCATTGGCGCGGAAATCTCATAATTTAATGGCAAATGACAAGCATGAAATGCGAGCTCTGAAAACTCGGACTCACGTTCCCGAATGTTACGCTTGATGCCGACCGGACCACGGCTGAAATAACCTGCGCGGGCCAAGCCGCTCAATTCTTCGGCCCCGCCGTGGCGGGGCCGCCCTTTCTGGTGCGACAGTAAGCAACGGGGCAAGGCACGTAGGGGCCGCTATGGTGCCTCGCCACGGGCACTACGGAGATGTTCTCATTTTGTGCTTCGAAAATCGCATAATGTATCGACCGGAACTGCGCTGGTAGAGGCGTCGAATGCGAGGTTTGTTCGACGAGACTTCGGAGTGGCCCTGGAATTTGTCATGCAGGTGCATTACAATGACAGTGAAGGGAGACACGGATATGGTTTCAAATGCACTGGTCCAGACCCGGATTGATGCCGACGTCAAAGAGCGCGCCACGGCGGTTCTAGAAAACATGGGACTCACGCTCTCAGATGCCGTTCGAATCCTGTTAACCCGGACGGCGAATGAAGGCGCTCTGCCGCTTGAACTTGTCAGTCATAGCGAGGCTTACGATACCTGGTTCCGCGCGAAAGTGTTGCAGGCGCTCCAGGACACCCGACCGGACGTCGATGATGCTGACGCCGATGTGCACTTTCGCGAGCGTCGGGCGGCCGCCCTGCGTAAGGCCGTAGCGGGTGACCGAACCCATGTGCGGTAACTCTGTGGTCGCGTGGTGCCCTCCGGCTGCAGCCGCCGGGAGGAAGATGCGGTCTCGCCTGCGCGAATCCTCAGGGCCGCCAGAGGTTGCCATTCCAGTGCTCTCCCCAATGAACCTTGAAGATCAACTTGCGGTAGCCTCCAGGCATACCGTCATACAATACCCAAATGGTTGACCTGCGGCGCCTGGATCGGGCTTGCGGCAATCTCGATGACATTCCTGATAGTCAAGGGCTGGGTAGCATCCGCGCATTTGCAATTCAAAGGCGGCTTCGCGCCCCGGAGCGGACACTGCGACTACATGCCAGGTTCTCAGTTCCCCACTCAAGCGGTCGTTCAACCAGCCTTACCCTGGGCATTCGGCCTGGGAGACGTCGGATTTGCTTGTCCTGGATCGTCTTTCTCCCGTTATAGTGTTATTTCTCGAGATTGCCGGTTTGGGGGGAAAAAGATGAACGAAGGTACTGGAGGATTTGGCAACCGGCACATGCCAAGTGTTCTTGATAAAGAAGTGTCCGATTTGACGAATGATGCTTTCGGGCACGAGCATTTCGCGAACGCCCTCAGGAATCTGATTGAAGGCCCGCATCGAGCTCCATTCAGTATTGGATTGCTTGGGTCTTGGGGAACCGGGAAAAGCACGATCAAGGAGCTTTATCTCGCCTCTCTCGCTTCAGACTCCAGCGGTCCCAAGGGGAAGAGGCGAAGAGATCGATTCCGTCCAATTACCTTCAACGCGTGGAGGTATGGAGGGGACGAAGACATCAAGCGGGCATTGCTCCGCCACGTGTTTCTCCAGTTGGGAGGCGACGATGTGGAACTTCGTCGCAACCTCTACCAGCAGGTGACCGACTCCGCCCAGAGCAGGCGAGGCATGGGAGAATGGCTCAAAGAAGCCGTCCTTCAAAATGCCGCTTCGGTCGTGCTGTTCCTAGGACTTCTCGCGGCCACCATGGGGATCATATGGGCTGCCTCCTACTCTCTAGGCCTGTCGGACCAATGGGGCCTGACGCTCGTCCTGTCCGTGGGAGCAGTTGTTGCGGCATTCCTCGGCAAATACGTGGTCGATATCCGACTTAAGTCACCCACGCTTTTCAACAATCAGTCGGTGATTTCCTTCCCCGCCACGACCGCAGAGGAATACGAACGATTGCTGGTGGATCAAATTAAGGAATTCAGGGCAGGACGCGAAGGTCGTTCTTGCGAGCGGCTCATTGTGTTCGTGGATGATCTCGACCGATTGTCCGCCGCTGAAATGGTCTCTGGATTGGATGCCATTCGAACTTTCCTAGAGCTCCCACTTGGCAAGGAAACGGAGAATTTTGGCGTCATCTTCGTCATTTCCTGTGACGAAGACCGAGTGGCAGATGCTCTGTCTCGTGGACGCGGGAGGATCAATCCGGAGCTGCCGGGATCGGTGTTCACGCGCTCGGACGCGCGACGCTATCTCGACCGCCTGTTCCAGTTCCGGCTAGAGATCCCGCCCTTCCCTAAACTGGACATGAGGCAGTTCACGGAGAAGAAGCTTCGGGAGTCCGGTTCTATCGCCGCTGAAATCGAAAAAGGCGGGGTGCGGCTGCACGATGTCGTGGAAAGGCTTATCCACGTGGGTGTCCAGAGTCCGCGCAACGCAATTCAGATCCTAAATGCGTTCACACAGACGTGGTGGATTGCCGTTCAGCGCGAGCGCAGCGGAGTCGGATCAACCGCCCCCGGCGTCCTTTATGCCGGCGCTGTATCAAATCATCCCCTGGCCTTGGCCGCTCTATGCGTGCTGCGCGTCGATTTTCCAGATTTCTACAACGAGCTACAAAAACGCCCGGAACTAATCCAAGAATTCAACCGCGTAGTTTTCAGGCGCGAGGCATTGGATTCGCTTGCGGTCGGCGCTCAACATGCTCTGAAGGACTTCCTCGTCGTTCAAAATGGTATGGTCGGGAATGACGTCCGCGCCGAGCACCGAAACCTTCGTCAGTACCTGTCGAGCCTCCTTGATCTTCGGTGGCCGAAATCGCTGCAGCCACTTCTACTTCTTGCGCAGGATGCGATTTCCCGGAAGTACGGAGATCGCGCCGCTGAGCTCAATGATGCGTTCGTTTCCGGCGACACCCAAGGAGTCCTGGAAATCTTTGGCCACCATCTCGACGACAATGACCTCGGCCGCGAAGACGTTCGATTGCTGGAAGAGCTCGCCGAAGGGCTTTCGGACGACACGCAGACGCGCCGTGTGAACGCGGCCAGGGTTCTGGCTGCGATAGCCGATCGAATCCCGACGGAGGCCCGCAACGGCTTGATGGTTCCCTTGGCGCGCCAGATGATCGACCTCAAAGATATCAGGATGAACGTTGGGCCAACCGCCGCTAAGGAGATTATCGCCTCCCTCGCGGCGGCTGACAGACGTGAGGTTGCCGACAGCTTCTCCAGCGATCTGCTTACGGGGCAGAATCTCGAGTGGCGCCTACCCACCGGCGAAACTCCAAACCTCGAGGAACTGGTCTCCGATGCCAAGGCCGCGGCCGAGCTCGTCCTCGATGTTCGCGCGAACAACGGGCTTTCTCCCGCCACGGACTCCCGCTTGAGAACTTGGCTGCTGGGACGAGAGATCCAATCCTCTCAGGGAGCGCAGACGCTACCCTTCGCACAGTTAGAAAGGTGGATGGACGAGCATGCTGAACACCTGCTGCATTTCCTCGCTGAGGACTACACCCGTCTGGGCATTGATGAGCTCGAAAGCGATCCGGAAGGCATCCCTGACAAAGATCGCATGCTCCAGAGATTCGGGCAGGTGTTCAAAGGTCTCGCTGAAGGCGGTCAGGAGAGCCGTGAAGTATTGTGGCAGCAGCTAACTGGGCTTGTCGCTATCCCTGATTCCGACGGCGTATCCAGAGCGTGGATCGAGGCGGCTGCCCACGCTGCCTTGGCTACAATCCAGCAAGCACGAATATTTCTCCTCGCACTGGCCAATCGACTGCACCAGGAGATGGGAGACGCCGACCATTGGGGATTAGATTGGAAAACCGGCGCACAGCAGTTTCTTGACCTGGCCACCCGATGGGCGGATCACATAGATCAGAAAACCGCATCGGGAGTTCTCCCTCTCGCTCAATCATGGAGCGAAGACGGCGAGACTTCTGGATACATGGTCCGGATCGCAAAAATCCTGATGCGCCGCGACAGGGAGTCCTGGGACGGATTGATCGGAACTCTAACTAGTAAGGCCTTCGGGGATTTGCCTTGGACATCCCTCGAATACATTGCCTCAAACCTTCAAGAGCTGAATGATGAACAGAAAACGGCCTTAGCGGGTCAGATGAACGCGTTCGTGAATGCCGACGCTGTCGAGGCGGATGAAGCGGAGAAGTATGTAAGGTTCATAGCCGCCGCACCCGAGGCTGAATGGTCATCGGCCCCGCTTTTGGCCCATACGAAGACCTCCGGGGCACGCGTGCTCGCGATGTCGACCAGAGCTGATTACCTGTCCGCGGTTTTTCCTGCCGCTCGAATACTCCTTAGCAGCGCTCCAAAGGGGCAGATCGCTGCTGTTCTTAAGCCACTCTTCGAGCAAGCGGCGGGTTCTCCCGAGGCCTATCCAATCCTGCATCGCGAGATGGCAGACAACTGGCCGGTGGAAGACGAACAGACGGGGCAGTATGACCCCAGCACCATCGCCTCACGTGCGATCAAGTTCATCAGGGAAAACCCCGCACTCCCGGGATCAGGGGACGTCTTCAAGTCTGTCGTAGACATGGTATCGCGCGGTATCGTTGGTGAGAATATACGCACCGGAGTATCAGACGTGGCCACGATCTTATGGCCGCATTCACCAGCATCTGTCGTTGAATCCGTGAGGCAGATCGCCTCGTTCATATCACCTGGTGATGTGACGAAACTCCTGACCGGTAAACAGGCGAACGACGCAGGCGAAGAAGAGATTCAGGCAATAGTTGGCGCACTCTCCGCCAGCGGAGACGAACATCGGTGCTTGGATATTGCGAAGGAAATTCTGGCGGTCCCGCCCAAGCAGATCAATGACCGGCCCGATGGGGCACTTTCGATCTGGCTTTCGGAGCTCGGCGACAAAGAAGATCGAGTCCTGAAGACACTGTTCGAGGTTAAAGGTCTCAATGAGGCTCAGAGGGAACGGATACTCACCTACGCGCTGGCTAAACGGCAGAAACTTGGCCTGACGTTCTTTGTCGAGATAGCGCCGATCGTGCTGACGCGGCCGGGAGAAGCAAAGCCGCTTGGAATCCTCATCAGTGGGATCGACAGCATCGTCTCGTTGGCCCGCAACAGTGATCAGAGAAGCTCGCTCGCCACGGCGCTTGTTCCAACTCTGCCGAGCCTTTCAAGCGACCCTTTGGCAATAGTCGCTCGGGCCATCAACCAGCTAAATGGCAAGGGGATACTCGAACGAAACACTGAGGTTTTAGACAAAATGGATGTCGACCAGTTGACCATTCTATCGCGAGAGATTCCAGGTTCGAAGGTAATTGCACGTTACGTAGAATCCAGCGAGAATGAACCTGCCGAATGACATTGGCCCGAATATGTGAACGACCGCCGTCAGTTGTTAGGAGCGTCTCCTGTTGAGGTTACACACGTCGGTAAAGGATCAGTTCGCGAGCTCGGCCGCCACGGGGTGAACGTCTGCAAGTTGTCGGCCCCAAATCTGTCGTTCAACCCACGCTGAGCTGATGCCCCTACTGGGGAAGTTGAGACGGAGGGATTTCGTGACAACAGGGTCGTTGGTTCTGATCCCTTCAAGGCGAGGGATAGGAATCGACATCCCGGGCAGCCGGCATGTCGCCGGCTTCCTGTCGTCTTAGTCGGGTGGAACGTTGCCGTTTGACTCGCCCCTCGGAACGAGCAAAGAGCGCTATTGCCAATAGAATGCTCTAACGTCGCGTTCGGGGCGGACCGAGAGGTCAAGCCGAGGATGTCTGCGCCGGGACGGTCGGTTCAAAGCTGTAAATGGGAGCTTTGAACCGCTCCCGCACGCCAGCAACGCTGCAACGGGCTACATCCTCCGTTCGTCGCCGTGCACGACAATCGGAGTGAACAACTACCGTATTCGCCCTCAGGGTACGGCCCCGCTGACCTCAACGACCCGATTGGGCGCCGGTGTGCGCGTCAGCCGAGATGTTGGCTTCGAAGAACGGGCCTTGATTCGTGTTCGCCCGGCTGACGGGCGGAGCAGGACTGCAGCGGTCTGGCTGCAATCAGCCGTCGCGATGATGGCGCTATGTTCGAAAAGATCATACGGCGCAAGGTGGCAGGTTCGGTGGAGAAGATGCGGCGAGACGGATGACCTGATCGCCGCTCAGATGGAGATCGGCCGAACAGATTGTTCGGCACCGCAAATAACAGCTCATGCGCTAGTGGATTGATCGGATCAAAAGAGTCTGAATTGGGATTCCCCTTGGCTTGATGGCATGCGAGTCTGTCGCATGCGCAGCGACATTTCCTTCACCGTATCTCCCCGCCGAGCGTCAGCGATTAGGCGCCATCGCCGCGGACCCCAAGAGCCCGCAAAAGCACGTCTGGCGGGCGCGTATTGTCCTTCTGAGCGGCGACGGTCTGGGCACCTCGGCGATCATGGCCAAGACCGGCAAGTCCAAGACCTGTGTCTGGCGCTGGCAGGAGCGGTTCATGCATGAGGGCGTCGACGGCCTGCTTCGCGACAAATCCCGTCCGCCCGGCAAGACGCCGGTCCCGCCGGAGCGTGTCGCCGAGATCATCCGCCTGACGCAGGAACCGCCACCGCATGAGGCGACCCACTGGACGCTGCGCGCGATGGCCAAGGTCGCCGGGATCGCGGCCTCGACGGTGCAAGCGATCTGGAAGGCGCACGGTCTCAGTCCGCATCGCTGGCGGCACTTCAAGCTCTCCAACGATCCGGCCTTCGCCGAGAAACTCACGACCATCGTCGGCTTGTATGTCGATCCGCCGGCTCATGCCGTGGTGCTGTCGGTCGACGAGAAGTCGCAGATCCAGGCGCTCGACCGCACCCAGCCCGGCCTGCCGATGAAGAAGGGCCGACTCGGAACCTTGACTCATGACTACAAGCGGCATGGCACGACCACACTGTTTGCCGCGCTCAACGTGCTCGATGGGACGGTTATCGCACAGAACATGCAGCGCCACCGCCATCAGGAGTTCATCCGCTTCCTCAACCGCATCGAGCGCGAGGTGCCGGCCAATAAGGCGATCCACGTGATCCTCGACAACTACGCCGCACACAAGAAGGACAAGGTCCGCGCCTGGCTCGCCCGCCATCCGCGCTGGACCTTCCACTTCACGCCGACCTCGTGCTCGTGGCTCAATGCCGTCGAGGGCTTCTTCGCCAAACTCACGCGGCGCAGGCTCAAGCACGGCGTCTTCCATTCCGTCGTCGATCTCCAGGCCGCCATCAACCGCTTCGTTCGCGAATACAATGCCGACAACCCAAAGCCATTTATCTGGAAAGCCGATCCCGAGGACATCATCGCCGCCCGAAACCGAGGGTTCCAAACGTTGGAATCAATCCACTAGCTCTTCGCAGCTCTGACTGCTTTAGCAGGAGCGCCGCTTCCTCAATCGGCCGAACAATCACCGCCCAGCCTTCGTCCCCATTGACGGTCCAAAGGCGCGACGGGAGCCATTCATCTATCTGAGGAGTTCGACGCCAACGGCGCGACAATGCTCCGGCATGCCCACAAACGTTGCCAAGAGAATATCATCGCAGAATGCCGCGGCGTTCCCCCATTTCGTCGAATTCTTTTTGCTGACGTTCTAGGCACAAAAGAGTTTCCGAGTATAATCCGAGAGGGACGTCATTAGATTGCTGTTTCGCGGCAACTCGGAAGCCGGCCACGGCTTTGCAACCTTCAATCATATAGCCGGGGTAGTGACGGGCAATCATGCTGCGTCTGGCCCTCATGTCGTTTACTACACAGCGGTCCTGCATCCTGCGCTCGTTCGATAACTTCGAGCAAGCCCTGCGTATTTCGCCGCGGACATTTGCAGGACTCTGATCTCGCGAAATCACCGCGTGAGGAATCGTTGCAATGGCGCCCGCGATCAGGACTATTCCGATTACGTGCTTGCCAGTTCCGAGCATCATGGACCCTCCTTCCGCTTTATTTATCGGCGCTTTGTTAGCTCGGCCGGTCTGTACCGGAAAATACTAGCAACATTCACCGACTGCTGAAATCGCAAGGTTTCGGGCCGCTGCCTGCGGCGACAAGAGGATCCGCTTATCGCGGGGAATTGCCTACAGATCGTGGGAGAACGACCGCATACCCGGGCATCGAACTGCATCCATCGACAGTCTTGGTGTGATTGAGTACTTTGTCGGGAAAGCTCCCGAGGAATTCTTTCATACTCGCATCACTCGCTTCGTGATGCTTCAGGTAGGGGGTTTGATACCCCAAGATGTTTCGCTTGTTAGCACTGGACAGTTCTTGCTTGACGGGCAGCGCTATTTTCAGCTTTTCGCCGATTGCTCTCTGGATATCTTGTTCATCGCTAGCATCTCGCTCGCAAAGCCCAAGGCGGCATCGTCCACGTCGGAGCGAGGGCGAGTAAGGTGGCAATTAACAACCTGCGCAAGTAGCTAAACTGTTGCATCGAGCATCTCCGTGTGAGAGGATACTAATACAATATCAGATTGTACCAATCAATTTTGCGAAGCAGCCTCGCCGGTCAAAGTAATGCTAGTTGCAGAGGTAGCAATTTTGTGCGGTTAAGTTGTAAGCGCATCTCGTGTCAGCTTTGTAAATTGAAGGCGTAGTCTCGCCTTCTGTCGAGCGTACCCGCGAGTTGTTCGTCGCGGACGGGTGCGCCTGCGTCTTCCGACGAAATACAGCTTTAAGTTGTGTATTCTAGTCAATTCCTGGGGGAATGGCATGAAGCCCGACGCAAGACGCTACTTGGCGTTTCGATTCTTCGGCGCATTTCAATGGCCGCCTGTAAGACGGCTATATGAGTCGACCGCCGATGAAGACGAAAACACGGTGCGGGCTGTCGGTGTCGTAGACGTTTTCTATGCGGAAAGCGGCAATAGGAGAAGGCCTCTCTCAGCTTTCCTGCGTTGGACGCCAAGAGGGGGCTTCGATGGCAATGCCTCCTGGAAGGCGATAGATTCTGACCTCTCCAAGGTTGACCAAATACAGACCTTAGACGACAGAAGACTCATGGATCTGTTCAGGGACGCCCGAGATTCCGTCCTGCTGAGACTCGATCCTCCAAGCCGCGGCAGCTTAATCTGGAACCGACGCCTCCTGTTCAGAGGTGGTCTGATCTTCGATCAATACACGATCAACCGAAAGAATAACGCTGCGTGCAAGGTATTACCTCCAATCGAACGACGCCTGTTGCTGTCGCGTAAGTTCGCAAAAGGTGCAGCTCGCTACTACAGCGACCTTATCGTTGGCCAGCCCGACGAAAAGGACAATACGCACAACTCTTCTTATCGTTTCGATCTCGCGCTTCCCACGATTACACCTCAATTTACGACGGGGAATGCCCAGACGGATGCATTTCCGTTTGGAGTGATCTACGCCAGCAAGATCGAAAGACTGGCTGACCGTCCCGTTAGTATCGACACGCTGGTGGTCGGTCGACGACCTTCGTCACTTGTAGCTATCCCGAGTGACTTTTCACTGGGCCAACTCGGATTCTCTAAAGGCCGGAGTAGCGGATGCGTGGAAGCGCCCAGTAGGCTGTGGCTGAGCGATGGGAGGCTGATGGCTACCCGCGTTTTGGCTCCCCTAGGCTTTGTGACCAGAGGCACCCTGAGAGTGCCTGGAGCGCTTGGTGCCCATCGATTCAGCATCCGCTTCGGCACGAAGGACGGAGTAGAGACGAGCATATTTTACCGCATAAGCGTTGCGGCGGGTGCCAGTGGTCCGTGGGAGGATGGCGACGTTGCCAAAATTTCGGGACGGCTGCACCTTAAGGTTCCGGGACTGCTTAATGAGGATCAATTTCTTGATGTCGGCGACGACGTGCTCCCTATTGAACTCGAACACCGCTATTCCATTGCTGACGCGGAGATTTGGTCGGTCGTAGGGGGCGCAGAGCCAGTTGAACACGTGCTGGCGGCCCGCCTGGGCTTGACGGGAAGGTTCAGTACCCCATGGATCGAACCGGATGAAAAGAGAAGAAGTGCCGCGGATCTGATACAGAACGCAATCCGTGGCATGCGACTTGCCGTCCTGGCTCTGGAGAGTAACCAGTCGGCCGCTCCGGATTCATCCTTGGCCGACATCTACATCGCGCCTCAGACCGCGCTCTTCTCGCTCACTGCCGATTTCGATATCAGGCGAAGCAAGAATGGGAATCTTGATTGGAAGGTCGGATCCGGAGCCGAACCGGACTATCGGCTGACAATGTGGGATAGCGCCCTCGGCGCGGATGGGGACCCCGCATACAAGGTGCCGGCGGATGCATGGCTGCCCTTGCTAACCGGAAGAAAAGGCGGTGTCGGCTGTCCGGACTTAAACCTGATAATCTCAAGCGACATAAAGCACAGCGGCGATAGAAAGTGCCAGTTCCGTCTTCAACCTCGAGATGTTGCGAACGCAACATCAATGACAGCGATGCTAGCGGGGATGTCGCTGCAGACTGTCGGTTCCACGGTGAACGACGATTCTAACAGCGCCGACCAAAGCCATTTCTGGTTTTCAGCGAGAAAGCCGAGCAGCAGCCGAATTCCGGTCGGCACAAATTCAAACACTTTCCAATTGCCAGACATTTTTTTACGGCTGCGGTTGCTCTTGTCACGCGCGGCACCGGTGGCGCTAACCCTTCCGTGGGGCGAGCGCACTAATAGACCCCAACCACTTTTGATCGTCTCGCGACAAGCCGCCTCAACAAGCCGATTTCTCCTCGATTGCAGAGAGGTGATCAGTGACAAGGATGACCGCTGGCTACAGTCGGATCTGATCGACCAGACGCCCGGTATAGTTGAGCGCGACGAGTACGTTGTGCTGGCGCAGGAACCTTTCGGAATCGTCAGATTCCGTTCACAGGCTCTCGAAGCGCTTGGCTCACAGGATAACGCGATCGTTGCGTTCTACGATAGTGACACGCGTCAATGGCAGCTGAAACTAACTGCGCCTACTTACCAATACGAATTTCCTCCGCAGGTCGCTGGGGAATCGATGGACAAGCCGAAACGCCTGGAACTCCACGACATAAACCCCTCGGAAGAAGAAAAACTACGGCCTGCTGTGGACGACGTACACCGCCGGGCCGTCGAGTTCCGTCTAACCCCCTCGGCTGAAATTTGGATCAAACCCAGCGACGTTGAACGTGGTTACGTTCTTCCGCAGTGGGAGAGCGGGGAAATCTTCCGACAAGCCGGCGAGCTTGGCATGGGCGTCGGCTTGGAAGCGCTCAGAGCCGAGTTTCTGTACGGCTTGAGCGTCGGCATCAAGCCGAGCGAAGAGTTGGGACCCTCTCGGCGAGCGCGGATAGCAGAAATAGAAGCTCTTGTTGGCCGGCTTCCGAACCGGGAAGCCACGGTGCGGCTGGACGATGATGTCTCGCTGCGGTGGTCGGCATTGCACCAGACGCTCTCGCGAAGACCGGAGCGGCTCGAAATTTGGTCTGCAGATCCAGATTCAGACGTGGCATTTGCGCCGGCGCGTTTCCAGCGCGGCACTCTTTTTGCGCTGCGCTCAACCGCTCTCCATCGCCCGCCTATTATTGATGGCGAGGTGGCCAACGAGCCTGAGACAGGGAAGCTTCGCTTTGACAACAAGCACGGCTTGAGTGGCGGCGCGCTGTGGCCACTCGAGTCCAAGAACTTCTTCAACACCCTGCTTGCCAATCCAGCCTCAACCCGCGGTTCGATAGAGCGCGTTGCTTTATCCCCGATTGGGGGCGATGCCGACCAGAAAGCAGAGTTTTTGGAGAACCGGCTGGCGATTATCTCCGAGACGAGGAATGGCTTTGTCCAACGCCAGAAGATCGAAATCATAGGGCGTATTGCCGTCTTTTGGCACAGAGCGAAACATGTTGTCGTCTATGAAAGGACGGTCAATCCCACCGCGCAATTCGCACCAAAGGGCGAAAAAGCTGAGACGAGGACCAGACGACCGGTCCTGCGGAAAGTCAGTGAGTATATCGAGTTGCTCGAACCGGTACGGAACTATCCGGATTTTCCAGCGGAGCTTGAGAGCAGCGGCTTCCTGCGGTCGGTTCAGTTCAATCAAAAGATCATCAACGTCGACAGCGAATGGTCGGAAGACACGGGTGAATTTGGCTGGAAGATCCCGCTTTGGAACCGATACAGCGCCACCCAACGACCGCAGGTCTACCCGCGGCCGGACATCGGCTTCGTTACGAACGCGGAAGGAGAAGGAGACGCCCCAACAGCGACGCAGGAGTGCCTTGAACCTGAAAATCTGTACTTCTTCGCCGATGCCACACCAGGTGCAGGAGATAACACCGACGAATGGATTTCGAGAGCAGGCATCGATTATTCCCGGTTGCCTTTCCCAACCGACGAGTTGCAGCGGCAGAGCGATATAGGCCCTGAGGAGGACGCTCGCGCGCCAAGCGCTCGTCGCATTCCACGCGGCTTTCGCCGTTTCACCTGGAGGCTTGCGCCGGCGTCCGCCCGCACCATGGTCAATGCAGGACGAAGTGGAAAGCCGCTCTATGTCGGGCTTGAGTCGATCACGTTCATGCGGCCAAGACCAGAAGAGACTACAAAGATCACGAGGATCGCTGAGGCGCTGAGAGATTCAAGTTCCCTCGAACCGCCTCACCCCTCGGCCCAACTCAAGCATTGGCACAGACCGGGGGAAGGCCCCCCGGAACTACAGGGCTTAGACGAGGCCCTTGTCGGCTTTTTGAATGCGGTTGAGACTGGTGGGGATATCAAAGGCTCTGCGCAGCTGCTTTGGCAGGAACTCAAGGACACAGGCCCGCTACTGCAGCAGGATCCAAAGCTCAGGGCCTGCGTGGTTCAGCTGAACGACTATTGGCAGAAGGTCCAGCAGTTTAGCTTGGAAGATCGCAGCAAAGTACTCCGCTGCGATAAGCTTATTGACGATTTCATCGGTTCTCTTCGGCGTAAGCAACTTCTGATTCTTGAGGAAATTCGCTCATGGGGAGCCTACGACGATACCGAGATAGTTCCGATCGGCAGGGCAACGAGGCTTGACCGGCTTGTCGAGACGATAGCAAACTTGATTGGCGACGAGCTGAGGCCGGTCCTGACGGAAACCGTCAAAGACGTGACCAGCGCAGGCAGCAGTCTCGCGGCAGCCCGTCAGATTGCCCGTGATTGGGAAAGTGAGGTCACCGGCATTTTGCAGCGGGCGGCGCGCGAGTTAAGCTTGGTGCGCACAAGCTATGACCGTAGCAAGCCTTGGTCATCCCAGCGCTTGTTGGAATTTCAGCAGAAAATTCGAAATGTGCAGCAAGGAATCGCTGGTGATCTCGAGGCAACCGTATTCGAGATCCAGCATCGTCTTGCCGCCGAACTTGATGAGGTAGCCCAACAGATCGCCTCGGACGCTGCGTACGCCGTTTGCAGAATTATCGATGGCGAGTCATCCATCGCGGCGGCGCTGGGCGGCGTCGAAACAGCGGCGAAGGCCTACCTTCAGTCAATCAAATACCAGATCGAAAAGTTGAAAATCCACGAACTGGCTGCGCTAGCGTCGGCAAAGCTGGATGAAGCCATGGCTCAGGACGATGGCACATACAGGGCTCTCTTCGAAAGCATGAAGGTTCGCCTGACCGAGCTTGACCAGGCAACCAGCACGATCGAGAGCCGATGTGACGCCCTCGGGCAGATCTTGGGACAGGGGAGCGCGCCGCTGGAGCAGGCGTCAAGCGAAGTCATTCAACTTTGCACCAATTTGATCAGAGACGCGGCAACCTGGTTGGTCGATTCAATTCGTGAATTGGAGAGTATTGCCGATCCCGCCCTCCAGGCGATCTGCGACGAGATCAAGCGCGCGTTGCAGGCGACATTCGAATTGCCGACGGGCCTTCTGTCATATGGCGGAGATCTTGGCCGTGTCGCAGACGGTCTGGTAGACACCGCACTGACGCGGATCGACGAAGCCCTGAGAGGCCTTCAAAATGACGTGAGGGCGGTATTTAACGACATCGATCGCGCCGGGGCCTGGGTCGAGGAAAAGCTAAAGGGCATCGCGATCGAGATAGGTCCCGACAAGGCACTCACATTGATCGTCGAAAATATAGTGGAGCCGGCCGTGAGAGCCGCGTTGAGCGGCCTCGTCATACCCACCGTTGTGGATTTGGAGTTCCAGCTCGCGTTGCGGCAGCGACTGAGAGACCTCAGCACTCTGGCCGAAGAGGAGTTCAAGGGGCTGAGCAACAAGGCGCTTGGCGGCATTGCAACCATAAAGGCTGCTTGCGAAGGGGTCGGCGGAACAATCGACACGCTGGAGGGTCTCTTAAAAAGGGCCGAGGAGGCGGTCAAAGGCCAGATAGATGCAGTGTTCAACAAGCTCGACGCCGCGCTGCAAGAACGTGACATCAATAAAGCCATCGCTCAACTCAAAGATCTCGCCAAGACCATCGATGTCGATGTGCGAAAGATCGGCAACGATCTTGCAGACGCATTGTCGAGCGCAAATGCCTATGTTGACCGGGTTAGCGAAGCAATCGGCGCGTTCAACAGCGGCGATCCGGGGTCTCTGCCAAATAAGGTCCTGCGCCTTTATGCGGCGGCGGCGACGGCGCCTGCCATGCCCAATCTTGATTTCGCGCGTGAGCGTCTCGCCTACTACTATAACGACGTCAACAAGATCATTGACACGACGAAAGCCGAAGCCTGGTTCGGCAAACTTGGTGATGACCTGAAGGCGCTTGGCCTTAGCCTACCCTTCAGCCAGATCGGCGATAGCCTGATCCCGTTTGACCTTAGAAATTACGACATCGGCCGAATCTTCCGAAATTTCGGCGGCCTCAAGCTGGACACCCTTTTTAAGGGGTATCGAGTGCCCGATGGCGTCAAAGATGCCATCAGGATCACCCATGACTTTGAAAAGAAGCTATTCCGGGCGTGGGTTCAGATCGATGTTAATGCGCCGATGAAGGGCCGCAAATCGCTTTTCTCAATCGGCCCATTCCAACTCGATTTTGTCGATACCGACTTCATTGCCAAGGTCAGGCTCGACGCTTCCAAAGACACGGACAAGGTCGAGCAGACCGGTAGCGCCACACTGGTTACCGACATCGAGGCGGTCGTCGGCGGACAGACGATGGTCACAATGCGCCGGGTTACCATTCACTATGATAAGGCCTCCGGACTGAAGGTGGACTTCGATCCAAAGGGGATCAGATTGAACCCCGCCTTTCAGTTCGTACAGGACACTCTGGGAAGTCTCTTTCCGAGCGAACTCGGCGGTTTGAAGGTCATCAAGCAGAGTGGCGTGCCTGTCGGGGTAGAGCACGAATTCTCTATGCCCCCTGTCAGCCTGATGTACGCAACAAGCGGCGTCAGCAACATCTCTATTTCTAACAGCTTCTCTCTGATCGCTTTTCCGGACTTTGTCATCTCCGACAGATTTTCGCTGAGCAAGCCGGAGACGCCGTTCCTTTTCTCGCTCTTCATTCTGGGCGGAACCGGCTATGTCAGCGTCGATACCGAATACCGGCCGTTCCGGAATGAGTTGATGGTCGTTGTGGAGGCGGCAGCGGGCGGATCCGCCTCACTCGGGTTTGCCTTTGGCCCCGTAAGCGGCCAGGTCTATATAACCTTGAGTGTCGCGCTCGCGTACCGCAAACTTATCGGCACTTCCGGCGGTGGATTGACGGTCTCGCTCGTCCTGTTGGTAGCTGGCAACGTCAGCGTCGCCGGGATCGCGACGGTGTACATGGGGCTGCTCCTCAGGCTCGCTTACCGCAACACCGGCCAGATTGACGCGGCTGGAACTCTGACGGTGAGTATCCGCATCTCCCGCTTCTTCACTCTCTCTGCCCGGGCAAACGCCAAATACACGCTGCGAGGAGGAAAGGCGCAAACCGTCACGTCGGTCGATACGAACGCGACGATCGACGACCCGAAACTCGCGGCGGCGGCTCGAAAGGCCGAGGACATAATGGGGGCACGCCATGGATGATCGCGTTTATTGCACGGTGGTTTTCGAGCCGAGAGCAACTTACGATCGACCGGTTGTCCCGCCTGACTCTTTGAAGGCGGTAATGCTGCATCTAAATTTTGATGTGCTTGACACAAACCTTGGACCGAACGTTCCCAAAGACCGATTCCGGGCGTTCCTTAAGGCTCTACCCACAGCGACGTTCAGCGCCTATCGTTTTGACGCCGCGGGTGATCTGACCCTTGTTGATCCTGCTGATCTGGTGCTGACGACCAAGGGGGCGCCCTCCGGCAATCGAGTTGATGAGATCATCGACTGGCTTGACCGGCGGGTAGCGGCACTAGGTGTCCATGGAGGCAACTGGACGGGCGAGGATCCAATCGTCGGGGGCGTTTATACAGCCAAGGAGCTTGATGCATCGAAAGTTCTGTCGACCGCCGGCCTGTGGGACGCTCCGCTACCCCAGGAAGCGGGATTGGTGCGCTTTGTGGAATTGAAAGCGATCAATGCGGGGTTCGATTTCAATGGCCTGCTTGTGTTGCCCTTTTTCAACGCGGCCTCGGCACCGCCCACGATCCCAAAATCGACCGTGCAACAACCCGATGGCCAAGAACTCGATATCACCTATGATGCAGGCTTGCCGTCTGGCTCGACCATCGCCTGCAGGACGCAGGCTACATCGGAACCCAAGTACGACCCCTCGAGCCTCGTCGACGAAAAGACCGGGTTCCTCATGATCAACGAGGAAGCACCGATAATCCACCGGACGCTCGAACAGGTGCGCAACAAGTCAGGGTCTCTTTTCTGGTCATTTCCGCAGATTCAAGGTTTTGAATGGCTCGACCCGAAGAACGGAACCGCCCGGGCGAGTTCCGTAAAACGCCTCATCTGGCGAACGATGAACGGACTTGCGACTATGCTCGACCCGCTCCTGCTTAGTCTCGAGATGCCGTTCCGCAACATGGGGGGGCCTTTTGTCTCAGCGCTGATTGGCGAGGTTTTGGAAAGGGTGCCAGAGGCTGATCCGCGGACGATCAGCGATTCCGTCAGAAATCGTGTGAAAGCACTGATCGCGACGCCTCCCGCGGAAGCAGATTCAGCGGAACGGGAGAAGGTTGCTGAACTTTTTCGCGCTTTGTTCGAAATCGGGGAAGATCCTAACACCACTGCCTTGCTGTCGGCTCTCATGAATCTCTATGTGACGCCAGGCCCTGCTGACGCGAACGAAGACGATCTAGAGAACGAGCTCCGCAAACGGTTTGATGAAAATGACGATCAACCAGCGGCGCTGGACCGGCAACTAGTTTCCGAACTTGGAGATCTCGCAGCCAAGCTTCAGTCGGAGATCGGCATGGAAGATCTTCTTCTTGGAATATTCCAGAAAGCTGACATCAACGCGAGCACGCTATTCGCCGATAGTAGTGTCGGGACGCCAGCGGATTGGGAGTCTGCGTATGATGCGTTCAACGATTTTCTCAAGACATCGTTGAACGGCCTCGATGCTGCGCGTCATGGGCAGGCGACACTTTACGAGATGGCATTGGTGAGCGAGGCTAAGTCGAAGGCGCAAGCTCGTGGCGCGTCGTCCCAATGGAGCCACAACCTCTTGATCGAAACGATACAGGAAGCCGATTGGTTCGCTCGTCGCTTAACGGGAGACAAGGGTGGGGCGTTCGAACCCATAGCATCGGCTTGCCCGGTCTATGCGCTTCAAGCCTTGGACGCTGCTGAGATTGATGCGCTTAGATTGGAGATGAAGCGTGCTTACGACGACGTGCTCGCCGCCGTTCTACCTGTCGGCAAGCCTGCTCGTTTCAATCCGGATCACGTCCCAAGGCCGTTGCCCATTCAGATCAGCGTGGACGCCGACACTACGGACCTCGATAGCTTCGCTGAGCGCTACAACGGCGTTTCAGTGCTCATAAAGCGCAACGACAGCAATTGGGCTTATGCGAACCTTGCCAAGCATCAGGTCGTCGGTAGTTCACAGGACATCGATGAACTTACACTTTATCCTCTCCAATCAGTGGACGTTGACGGACAGCGGCAACTTTTTCTGGAATTCAATGGCCTGCCGTTTTCGTCGAATGCGATGGTGGAGTTTTCGCCGACGCAGGATGAAGCACTTCCGGCATCAGACCCATTCTATACGGTCGATGCTCCGACAAAGGACCAACTTGGTACCTACGCTAAACTACCTAGTCTAGCATACGGCATGACCTACCGCGTTGCTACGCATATTATCTCAAGTTCCGGCGCCTTGCCCACCGTGCTGCAAAAGGTCCCTGACGAGCCATGGTGGCCGAGTGAAACCATCGACCTAGATTCACTTCCAGTTGGCTACATTCAGGATCAACCCTATCTGCGCTCGACGTCGATCGGCCGGACGGTCCTTAATGAGAAAACGGAAGGTCGCGCACCACGGATCGGCGTTAGTATCGATGGCGTCCATCCGCTGTTTGGAGATTTTCCGAGAATTGGTCTGGCAGCGGCCGAGGGCATGGCAGCTTCACTCGATGTACTGCGGAACGCTGACGGGACGGGCGCTTTCACGCTTCCAAGCGAGGGGCAACGTGCAGTAATCGAACTCACGAATTTGATGTGGTGGGGCGGCGCAGGGACATTAAAGCTTGCACTGTTCCTCCGGCCCAACCCTAAGCCTGGCGACAGAGCTGAATCAACATGGACCTTCCCTATATCCAATGCGTTCGAAGACGAGCGCGCCATCATCACTATTGTCGGTGGAACGGCACAATGGTTGGTATCGGCAGTCGGGCCGAAGGGTACGATCGTGGTCGGCCCCCATCCAATTCCAGCCCCTAGCGGTCTTGATGATTCGTCGTGCTGGTTGCGTCTTTCCATCGAAACCTCAAACACCGGCGATCGCGTCGCCCTCAGCTTGCGGGATCTCTCGAACAGCTCTCGCGCCAATCATATGGGATCTCGTACGCCACCGGGAAACCTCGTGCTTGTTGCACCAGACGATGCTTCCGGCCGGACAGAGTGGTTGCCAATATATCAGAAAGTCGTGTCAGCCGAGATCGTGTTTCCGAAGGTGGCCTACGAGGACTTCGATCGCTGGTATAACAATCCAGCGGCACGTTCTGCCCCCACGACTGCCGATCGAGAGAAATTTGAGAAGGCACGGCAAGCCCTCCTCGCCGGCGTCTTGGGAAGGACACTCGACGATCGATTGTCGAAGTTGATCGATGCGCTACCGGATCCCGCGATCGACAAGATGCTTATTGAGCTCGTTCCCTTGGATGGTTTAACAAACAAGCCGGCGGAAATGGTCCTCAACTACGCCGCGTCTTCGTTGCTAATCGAGCTTGTGTCCATCCACGAGCGCCCTCTTCCTGATATCGAAGACGCTGCCAATCTCGTCAGGGCGTTGGCAAACCTCGCGCGGCATCATTCAGCCGACGTGACAATATCGTCTGGAGGAACTGAGCTGCAGGTAAAGCGGGTAGCTCCTCCCCGCGCAGCCCCGCCCGGACGGATCAACCCGGAGTGGACAATTGAAGTCAATGTCCCTCGCGGTCTCGTTGCACAGTTAACTGTGAGACCGCTGCTCTCAGCGGAGAAAGTATCGGCGTTCACTCCCCGCATCCTCGAGCTTGCGACCGAGAAGCGAACGATCGGCGGAAACGACTATTATGTGATGGATGGAGCATCACTGGTAATTGAGAGCATGCTTGGCGTTCTGGCCGCACCGAATCCGACGAACGATGAACCGTGGCTCTCGAGGCTCAAGAAGCCGACCACCCCTTTTGAGGAGCCGATCAACGACTGGGCCGATCTCATCGCAGACGCAATCACGATCGTCGACGCTGGCAAAGAGCGCCGCTATGATCTAGCCCTTCGACCGGACAAAATATTGAAGAACGCTAACGGTTGGCGGTGGCGCCAGTTGGGAAGCGTCGACATTCAAACCCAGCGCTGGCGGCACACCGGGCGTCCAATCTATTCGTGGTTTGACCCCAAAGCTAACAAGACCGGCAACCCGGTTAGCACTCCCGTGATCGCGCTAAAGAGCGACCATGCCGGCCTTGGCCCCTTCATCGGCGAGGCCTTTTTTGACCGCGACGATGAAGATGCAGATACACAAACCACGCGCCTTAAACTCAACGACCTCCATGAGGACTGGCAGCAATATGCGTTTCCAGCAGAGACGCGGCTGCAAGCCTTCCCATGGGAGAGGCCCTCGGCAACGCTTTTCAGGCATCGGCTCGTCGTCAGATCGCGATATGCGGGAGCATTGCGAGATGGCGCTGTTTCGGATGTCCCGGCGTGGAGAACGCCCCCTGACGACCGGACGTTCGAGGCGTGGACCCATGTCGCAATGCTCGCTGATCAAACGCGCCTGCAACTGACAAGACCGCGGCTTCGGGCGCTGATACCATTGACTCAGTCTCCGGAGGTTGGGTGTTCGTCGGGAGTAACCACGCCGCCCATCATGGCGGTTCTGGACGAAGCGCCTTACGTTCACGGAGGGCTAGCTGATCGGATCGGGGCGGAGATCAAAACCGGGTTCGGATACGAACTTCGAAGTGGTCGAGTGGGTCTCAAAGACTCGCGAAAAGAGGTCGGTCCCGACCCACGACTTACCTATTCTCCCATGGAACTCGAGACGGCGCTGGCAATGTCGCTCAGCAATGAAGGCCCGGTCGGACTAACCTTCGATACGATTTCGGCGAGGGCACCCGCTTTTGCGAATACGGCGCTGGTTCTCTGTCCCGTTCATCTCGGCAAGCCTTCCGCTGCGCCCATTGATCTTGAAGAGCACTTCTTAAGCGTTGCTCTGCGTCGATATCTCGATCATCGATGGGTGGTCGAGCACGATCAGGTTCCAACCGAACTGTCATCTGCCGACGCGTGGTGGATCGAGTTTGACGAAGAACAAACATTGTCTTGTTCAGGTGATGATGTCTGCAAAATCTTAATTCAGGACGACCTGTTCGACGTCAGGTTTAATTCTGAGTTACTCTATAAGGGCGGCAATAACTCCAGGGATTTCGTTTCAGTCTGTAAAGCCTTCATGGGTGCACTCGAGGGGCTGGCATTTCAGTACTTACCACTCGAAGCGGGGCGAGCCTCAATATCGGTCTTTGGGCGACCGAATCAGAATGGATATTTTGGCAACACCCTTCCGGTCCTGCTTGCAACTGTTGAGTGGGCGCTCCCGAAGGGGGCGGAGACTTTGGAATTCCGCCCGCCGGGTCGCATAGAGGCACACCGCACTTCCGCAAGTCCCACGACGTTGATGAACTGGACAAGGACCAGCCGAAACTTCGAGTTGCTCAGTGCGTTCGATGAAGGAAACGATGCTGCATTGTCGCGATATCCGGTGAGTGCGATCGCGGTGAAGAACACCGGTGGGACTTATCAATTCACAATGAAAGCCGATGCTAAGACAGTCGCGCTAGAACCGTCACTCACCACGGCTCCCAACCCACTCTATGTTCATCGCCATCTTGCGGTGGTCAGAGCGTTGAATGTCCGCAGCGCAGGAAGAGACGTGGAGGTGTACGATGACGCTCGAAGGCTTCTGGGCAGTGAATTCAAGATAGCCGAGGGAAAAGGTTCGGTTCGTGTCGTAGAATTCGAAACCCCGGCCGTACCCTTATGCTGGAATCTGCCAAATGGCGTCACCGGATTGGACCAATTCAAAGTGGCTCACTTCGACCTCTTTTCGGTGCTTGGCACGAAATTCGCTGACAACAAAGAAAAGGCTCCGATCGGTTTGAGCGTTTTCCTGCGGCCGCTCGTGGGAACCCGTGGAACGAAGAGAATCGCTTCGATTTCGTTCGCTTTGTCGACGAAACCTATACAGTCAGGAGGGAGCGTTCAGGACGCTGGTGAATTTACTGTCTCACTGCCTGCTGACAAGGCCGCTCCGGTTCGCGCAATCGTCCTCAATTTGATTGCGAGCGAAGCAAATTACCCAGGTGAAAAAGTCAATGCAAAGGTGATGTATGGGGGCGGGGGCATCGAGGATGCTCGTGTCTCGTTCACGACGGCGAAGCCTGTGGATTTTTCCGTGCTGGCGTCCGCTTCCATGGACTTAACAATCGCGTCCATCGCGGGCCTTTCAGCAGATAGCGAGTTTTGGGCAGATATATCGATGTTGACACTGCCACCGACGTCCGCCAGCAGCGCCGAACCTCCCGATGTCACATCGTTCACGTTTGACTGGTTCTTCACCGGTGGTGACGCAGAGGCTTCTGATGCCGTTTCCGTCCGGAGTCTCGGTGGAATGGTTGAAGCGCAAGCGCGCATCGTCTCTGTCTCGCCCCCGATACCTGTCGACACTTAAGATATCTCGGTCCTTGTGCGCGCGAGTCGATACCTTGAAAACAGAACAAGGCGTGAACATGGCGAGAAATTCTCGAGGAAGCCGCTGGTCGGAAAGTCCGCGGCTCAAGGCAGGAGCCGGTGACGGAAGGTTCAATTTTGCGTCGCGTTTGAACCCGGAGGCAAACACACCGGAACATTAGGCTGATTGACTCATCAAGTAAGGAAACGACGGAGAACGACGATGGCGAATAGATACGTCTTTAGGCTTAGCGAAGACAATTTCAGTGTAGTGGTGATCGACGAGCTTGGCCCGATAAATACCTGGTCCACCGATCCTGAAAATGTCTGCCTAATCTTTGAATCGGGCATTGTCGATGCAACTGGGAACAAATTCACGTGCCACACGGGGCCGCCGAACAACGCTACCGTGGTGACGCTTCATGGAGCAATATGGGATTCCGAAGTCGACGACAGCGGCGACGCCACTATCGAGCTCGGCGATGGGTGCACGCCGAGCCAGCGATGGACGCTCATTGAAAAGCAGTGAACCGCCGCATTCGTTGATCAATGAGGGCAGTTAGCGCACTCGCACGTTAGTTGATATCACATGAGTAGCGCATTTAGGTGTCGCTTGGCACGTAAATGTGAGAATGCGGCTGTTTCAGCCGGATGTGCCATTTAAAGATGAGAATCCGAGCGACCGGATTCTCAGATTAACTGCAACTGCGAAGACGCCATCGATCTGCATGTATGGGTCATGATCTCGTCAATAGCGCTGCTGAATCGTGCTTGGTTCTGACCCATCATTTTCGCACACAGCATTTTGAGCATCTCTGGTCCAGCGTCCAGCCCGCTCGACGATGGCTACTCCTGCCAGCAGAGCAGGTCGCAGATGCAGCGGCAGGATCGGACTTGCCGGTGCCGGCAGGTTCCTCCGTTCCATAGCGACGACACCATCGAGATCTGGAATGATTGCGCCGAGCACCCTGAATCCTGAATCGCCACGGTTCGTACCTTCGGGAAGGGGTCTCGGCACGCGTCGCATCAGCAGAAGGCGCGCGATTTCGGCCGGCGATGTCCAGGTTCGGACACCGCGCTCGGCTTCCTCGTCGAGGAGCCGTTCTCCTATGAGTGCGGCCTCATTGTAGCGCTGAAAGGCGAGGGGAGGCCCTGCCTGCCCGTGGGTCGGAGCAGGCCGCCACACAGTGGGCAGGTGATAAAAGGCGGTATGCGGTCGCTCGACTGATTTCGAGTTCGGTCGCAAGCAGTGCCACATCTCCGGCTGTCATCTTGCCAGTCCGGTGCTTCAGGAATTCCCGAATCGCGTCTGCGCCTCGGCACGCTGCCTCCCAAAGCGCTTGGTCGACCGCGTCGGGAAATGGGTACTCATGGCAGGAACACCGTCGATTATCTCGACCGCCTGATTCTCACATTAAGTGACAAAATCCAAGCCGCAATCTCAATTTAAGGTAAGCGGTGTGCCGCTCGCACCTGGGCGGGATAACTCCGGGATTGAGTGCTACGGTGACAATTTACCAGATGCGGACAGGCGCGCCTGCCTAAATGTGCATTCTAGTGAGAACGGCATGTAGCGTTTGCGTTTCGGCCTTCGAGTATCTCTTCTGAGGTCATGCGGCCTATCAGGGGTGCCAAAATGACACCGGGATGGCCGACTGCAAGATAGGGATTTCTGATCTCCGGGAGGAAACCGAGACGCGGTAAGCCGTCGGCAAAAACCGGACGATCTCCGATTTCCGCTCTTTTCAGCGCAACCTCGTCGGGCAAATCCAGCTCGTCCTTCATCACAGCCAGCATTTTCTCGCCTACGAGCCGAGGGCAATTCTCATCTCCGGTTTCCACGTAGGACTTCGCAACGAGCAAGGTGCTATCGCTGGTCTGCCTAATTTCCAGCCGGGGACCACGCAGGATATGGTTGATGATGGGGCGATCACACGCGTAACGGAGAAGCAAGGCCGGAGACGTCGTCAGGCCTGTTTGAATGCCAAGCCGATCAGTCAGCGTATGGACGCCAGCGCCCGCTGCCACAACAACGACGTCAGCGGCGATTTTCTCATCCCCTACCCGTACACCGGAGACCTTACCATTGACAGTGTCGATGGCACTGACGGCCGCGCCAAAACGCGTCGAGCCGCCAGCGGCGATTGCGGCAGTTACCAAGTCTCCAGCAAGCTGCATTGGGTCAAGAGCCAGATCATCTGGCGAGAAGGCAGCGAGGTCTGGGACTTGGCGGAGGCGTGGCTCCAATCCCTGTAAGGTGCTTCGTTGCAACAGTTCGACACTCTCCCCGGCGCTACGGTGAAGCTCTGCAAACTGCTCTGTTTCTTGTGATGTAGCCTCCCACAGCAGGGAGCCGAAACGAGCGCGGGAAAAGGCCGTTGGCAGAGCATATTTCAAATTCCGGTACTCAGCGACGGCCTCCCGCCAGAGGGCATAGCTTCTGTCGCCAGGCATTCCGTTAATGACGTTGACCCAGCCGAACGCTTTACCTGTTACGCCGGAACCAGGCATCGGCCCTTGATCCATGAGTAGGACGTCTGCACCCCGAATGGCTAGATTATAGGTGATCGCCGAACCGATGATCCCTGCGCCGATAACTACGATGCGCGGCCGATAGTGTGCCAAGAAAGGAGCTTGAATCGGACGGCTAGGCTGCGTCGATGACAACAGCGTGAAAGGAACGCAGACTTTCAGCGCATCAAGGAACGGGGACGTTCACTGTTGCTCGAAATCACCAGCTCGGCCTGCGTTACGACCGCAATAGGTCACAGCGGTCATTGGTGGCACTTGCAACATAGGGCCGGATGATTCCACGGTAAGAGTTCATCGATCCGGCTCTGCTTGTGGCCTTTGACGATGGCGGTGAGCGTGGCGGTCAGGTACGCTTGCGGATCGACTGCATTGAGTTTGCAGGTCTCAACGAGCGAGGCGATGGTCGCCCAGCTCTCAGCCCCTGCGTCATGCCCCGCGGAGAGTGAGTTCTTTCGATTGAGAGCTATCGGTCTGATGGTTCTTTCGACGCTGTTGTTGTCGATCTCGATGCGTCCGTCGGTCAGGAAGAGCTTCAGGCCCTCCCAGTATTTGGCGATGTAAGCAAGAGCCTCGCCGAGCGGCGATTTGGCAGCGATGCGGGCGCGGTGATGGGCGAGCCATGCTTCCATGTCTGTGACCAACGGGGCTGATCTCTCCTGCCTTCCGGCAAAGCGGGTTTGCGGATCGAGGCCACGCAATTCGGCCTCGATCCGATACAGCTCGCCAATCCGTTTGACGCCTTCCTCGGCAATCGGGGCGGCTCCGTTGCGGGTGATCTCCACCAGCTTGCGACGAGCGTGTGCCCAACAATAGGCAAGCCGGATGTCCGAGC
Source organism: Sinorhizobium sojae CCBAU 05684 (assembly GCF_002288525.1). Lineage (NCBI taxonomy): Bacteria > Pseudomonadati > Pseudomonadota > Alphaproteobacteria > Hyphomicrobiales > Rhizobiaceae > Sinorhizobium > Sinorhizobium sojae. The sequence goes on along the minus strand of NZ_CP023068.1, from coordinate 1,511,581 downwards.
CGACACGGTCAGGTGCGATCAGTCTGTTGTATCCGGCATAGCCGTCGACCTGCAGAATGCCCGAGAATCCCTGCAATATTCGCTCAGCATGCAGTCCGCCGCGACCGGGAGCATAGGTGAAGGCGACGCCTGGTGGAGCATCGCCGCTCCATGGTCGATCATCACGCGCCAGCGCCCAGAAGTATCCGGTCTTGGTTTTACGGGAGCCAGGATCGAGCACCGGAGCGCGGGTCTCGTCCATGAAGAGATTGGACGAGCGCTTCAGGTCGGTGATCAGCGCATCGAAGACGGGACGCAGCTCATAGGCTGCCCGACCGACCCAGTCGGCAAGCGTGGACCTGTCGAGGTCAATGCCTTGGCGGCTCATGATCTGCGCCTGCCGATAAAGGGGAAGATGATCGGCGTATTTGGAGACCAGGACATGCGCGACCGTGGCCTCCGTCGGCAGCCCTGCCTGGATCAAACGGGCCGGGGCCGAGGCCTGGACGACGCCGTCCGTGCAGGCGCGACACGCATATTTGGGGCGACGGGTAACGATGACGCGGAACTGCGCTGGGACCACATCCAGCCGCTCGGACACATCCTCGCCGATGCAATGCAGGCAACCGCCGCAGGCGCAGATCAGGCTTTCCGGCTCGATGACCTCTTCGATACGGGCAAGATGGCTGGGAAGTGAGCCGCGATTGGTCGTGCGTGGCTTGGAGGATCGTTTGCCCGGAGAAGTATCGGCCTCGTCCTCAGCCTGGACGGCCGCAATGGCCGTTTCCAAATCCTCCAGCGCCAGATCGAATTGATCGGGATTCGGTCTTCTCGGATTTGCGCCCGAAGGCTGCTTGCTTGAAGGCGGCAACCAGTCTTTCCAGTCGTTCGATCCGCTCGTCCTTGCGAACTTCACGCGCTTCCGCTGCGATCAGCATCGCCTTCAGGGCGGCAATGTCATCTGGCAGGTCGACGGCGTTCAGCATGCGCCGGGTCTATCAAATTCGGCCTCGGCTTACCTCTGCAATGTACCACCCGAGTCATCGTGACGCAGTTACTCGATGGCCTCTGGCGCTCTCGTCTCGACAGCGCGGACGCGACGCCAGTCCAGGCCCGCAAACAGGGCCTCGAACTGGGCATGGCTCAACGTCATCAAGCCGTCCTTGATGCCGGGCCAGGTGAACGTGTGTTCTTCCAGTCGCTTGTAGGCCATCACCATGCCGCTGCCATCCCAGTAGATCAGCTTCAAGCGATCTGCCTTGCGCGACCGGAAGACGAAGACCGTTCCAGTGAACGGGTCCTTGCGCAGCTCGTTCTTCACCAACGCTGCCAACCCGTCATGGCCCTTGCGGAAGTCCACAGGCTTGGTCGCCACCATGATCCGCACGCGGTTGGACGGAAAGATCATGCCGAGGCCGCCAACGCACGCGCAACCGCAGCGATCCGGGCTGCCGATGCGCCTTCCTCCAGGCGGATCATGACCGGACCGACGATAATCTCGGGACGGCTGACTTCTATAATCGGCGGCACGGCATCACACGTCTCGACAACCATCGCCGCGAATTCCGCCGCATCCTCGGGCGGGGGCAAAACCAGCTTGCCCTGCCGCGCCATCGTGCGCCATGACGACAGGTGGTTCGGCTTCAGCCCATAACGTTCCGCCACCTCGTTCACCGTCACGCCCGGCCGCAAACTCTCCGAGACGATCCGCGCCTTGACCTCCTCTGGCCATTGCCGATGACGTGCACCCGCAGCCTTGGCGGTTGTGAGAACCTCCAACGTAGTCTCCATGGAGAAACTCCCTTCGTTCTTCCATGGAAAGCCGATCACAGATCACGGCAGGCAGGGCAACGTGGAGGCTAAACACCGGTTACAATTTAAGTGGCCATTCTCAAATTAATTGCCATGCCAAGCATATGAAATCATTGGCACAGGAGTCTCGCAATCAAATGCAAAGCGACACTATCAACTCTTCGCGTATGGTCAGAAGTATCTCGGCGGTGCGGGCGACATGTTCCTGGTCTACCCTGCGGTGAGCGGCTTTCCCAAATTTAGCGAGCCATTCAAGCTTTCAGAAGACTTGCGCTTGCATGTCCTGCCATTCGACATGGAGAGGCGGCACGCGGCTTACGCTTTCCTCCCGTAGCTGCAGGCAGTGGCTTTCACGGTCCATGTGCGCTGGAACGTGGCGGTATGACTGTCGCCGCTCATGAGGCGCCAAAATTTGCCCTAGCCAGCTCTCCAGATCGATCGTAAGCGGTAGGGCACCCCACGTATCTTTAAGGCGGCTGAACGCGCATCCTGTCCGGTGAACCGGGGAGCGCTCCATGCGACAAGTAAACAAATCAGGAAGGCGAGGTCGCATTTATGAGGACGTATAAGTTGAAGGCCCCGAAAATAATCCCGAACAGAAATATCCCACTCCAATAAAGGATCTGGCCAAGAACTCGGCGCCAGAACCCTAATTCTTTAGTCGGCAGCACGAACTGGTTCTGGAGCACGGTGATCATGTAGGCAAGGAAGACGCCGCCGAGGGCACCAGCGAGCAGGTAGATGAATATGCAGGCAAGGAGCGGCGTTATCCACATCACGCCAAACGAATCTTCCGGCGCGGCATCCCAATCTATCTGCCGAAGGGTGTAAAATAAGCCAGCATATAGAAAGCCGAGGCGCGTAAAGACGCCTACGATGTCGGACCAATACTTGAGCTGGACGAAGCCTTCTTCCGGGCTCTCGATGCGTTTGAACATGATCCCTCCCTCCAACGACCAATCCAATCATGATCGAAGTCGGGTAGTTGTAAAGCGGGCGTCTAGAGCCGCGTGCGCTGCCATGGGCTGTGGGAGGACCAGTCCGGACACGCAGGTCACCTTCTGGCTCCTGCGTTCCCCTTATGTGCTCAAAAGATCGCATAATATATCAACTGGTACAGATGAGGTTATCAGCTAGGCTCTCCGCTTCATGCGCATGCTAGGGCGCATGAGCTTGCGATGACGCGGGGGTGGGGTGAGTCCGTGCGCCTCGTGCGACTAACCCATTTGTGCAGCTTTTGCAGTTTGGTCGTGTGACTTACGATCTTCGCGCGAAATCTGCGGAGACGGGGCTAGGCGCTATCACGGGGGGCGCGTCGAGGTCTAAGTGCGAAACGCCGAGGTCATTCGATTCTGAGAGTGAGCAGCGCGATTGAGACCTTTCACGCTATGCAAAGCTGGATAATAATGCGTCTTTCTAAGGGGAGCAGCGGAATGTCGGACCAGGATGATCCAGATGCGACAAAGCCGGTTCCTGGACCGCCAGTCGAACCGTTAAAGGATGGGCCGTTACCGGAGTCACCGGAGCAAAAACTGTCGGGTTCAGGCTCTAAGCCAAAGCAAAAGGCCGAAAGAAGATCAGCGCCACGCAACACGGTTAGCCGCTACATACCGGTTTATATACTCGCGCTGATCACCTTGCTCATCGCCGTGATCCTCGCGACCCTCCCAGCCTTTTTCGATTGGGCGCGGTTCCTCTATGACAGCCAGCCCTATGTTCAGACGCTCTTCATACTCTTGAGCTTGTCGGTTGCCCTCGTGACTTTCGGAGTGGTCGGTGACTCGACAGGCTCAGTGACAACGACCTGGTTTCAACTGGGGGGTTCTGTCGCAGGCGCCTTTATATTCTACTGGACTTTAAGCGATGCACTTAATCCGTACCAGAACAAGCTTCTTGTCATCAATCCCGCTGACGCTCCGCAGCCCGCGCCCCAGGAATTCGACTTGATCGTGGGCATCAAGGAAATCAACCAGAATGTCCCTACCAATCAGCGTCAAGCGAGAGTTTTGATACCCAAGTCAGCTGAGCTTTTCACAGTGCGAATACCCAGCACTGACGGCAGGACCTGGCGAATTGCTTCAGTGACGCCGGACGAGTGCTATTCGAATGGCTATTTTGTGGCGTCCTGCGAGAGCAGTTTCGGTGACGTCCAAATCAACGTCGTTGGCGAGAAATGTGTGTCTTCGCTCTCCATGTCCATAGGATTTCAACGGCAGACGACATTGCGATCCATGATCGGCGAATTTGTAAAAGCGGCGCGGGGTCCTGTCCTTCGCTTGCCGCTTGAGGCGCACTACGAAACCTCGGTAGGCGACTCCGAAATATTGCCTGCGGGCTTTGAAAATTCCCTAATAAACGTAGAAGGGTACCCTGATGGTAATGTAGACTTCTGCTTTCATCTCGCATCGATTGAAGGGGTTTACAATGAGCAGAATACACAGCGGATTGAGCTCTATGCCGATTGCAGAAATGTATATGCAGTTCCGGCCGCAGCGTATCCGCAGCGATCGGCGCAGGATATCTGCGCCGGTCGATAAGAAAAGCCTGCTTGAATGGTTCGCGGGCGTTTCCCTTAGCGCGGCTTTATGCATGCAATCTGAGTTCGCATTAGCGGCGAGTTGCAATACATCATCCGGAAGTTTATGCGAGTTGTCGTGCAGTTCGGGGACACCCGTTGCGACGTGCTCGGGCGAAAGTACGACCTGCGCGCTCTCTTGCAGTGCTACCTCAAATCAGCTTCTTGCCAATGTGATTAACTCGGTGCGTAGAGTCACCGGGGACAGAATCTCCGCACAAGCAGCCGAGAATTTCGCAACTGGCGAATTGTCAAACGCACTATCGGAACTTCGCCGCACCGAGGGACCGCAACAATTTACTATTGAGGGAACGACCCTCTTTATCGATGTTGGTGAAACTGCCCGTTGAACTAGCCGCTAGTTAGATGTTCGCACGTGGGCCCATTTGATGCCGTACCAATCGAATTGTACGGATTGAACGCGGCCAGGACGTCCTGCAAATATTCCGCCGGGTGCGAGAATCGCTGGAATTCGCTCGCCAGCCAAGCGTTCCACGAATTGCATCGTCTCGTCCCCCTTGTCAGCATATCCCTCTGTCCAAGCCCACAACAAGTCAGCCTGACCCGACGATAGCGAATTTACCTGAACTGACTTGTCTCTAACATTGACCAGAGTAATTCGCTCGGCGGTTCCCGTCATCTCGGTTTCCGTCCATCCCCACCAATCAGTGTTTCGCTCAAATATGGCCCGATAGTCTTGTTGTATGTCCATGAGCCGGTAAGCACCGGTTCCTGGCGGAGAAGCGCCGCGATCACCATCTACCCAGCTCCGCGGTATGACAGGCAGATATATTAGCCAGGCGGCGAGAGGCGTTTGATCGTTTTCCGCGATCACCTGAATTGTATGGTCGTCGACAACGTCGATGCGGAGACCAGGAAAAGAGCCTTGGTCCTGAGCATGGCGAAGGGAAGCAGCAACATCGGCCGAGCTCAAGGCGTCGCCATTTGTAAACCTGCACTCCCGCAACCGGAGCAGTAAACCCACGCCATTATATTCCCACGAAACAGCCAATGCGGGCACGAGGTTTAGGTTGTTGTCGACGCCGACCAACGCCTCATAGACATTGTTGCGCCACATCACATCCCCTGCGTCGCCCCATTCATTAGGCTCCCTCGAGTCCAATCTGGCCGGCGCAGCAATGACCAATTCTTGGCCAAAAGCCGCGGGGGCGTTTAACCATCCAAGACTGAAGACCAGCCCATAGAAAGCCGATTTCATACACAAGGCGCTCCAAAGCATTTTCGATTTTTCTCTAGTATGCATAGTTCCCGCCCGCACTCTAGGATTTGCATCCACGAACCCGCCCTGTCAGTTCAGCCGGATCGGACTCGTCGGGCTAATGGCGAACAAACCTCGAGCCATTCTCGGGGCGCACGATCGCAAGCCAAGCCCGCTGCCGGCAAAGGATCGGTCAGCTCTGAACGTCCGCTTTGGGCCCGCCCGACATCGTTCTCTTCAAGGGCGGCGGCTCGGTTATGAGCGTTGTCGACGCGCCTTCGGGTGCTACGTGCTCGGATGGCACTTGATGGGGTAAGCTGGGTATCTTCCATCGAGATGTCCAAAGTCTGTTGAGATGTTCACGGTACCGCCCGCCCCCTGATCTTCTTGAACGGGGGATCCCGCAGCTTTCCGGAATTCGATCTCGGCGACGAGCATTTAGGCCCTTGCGAGATATTTTCCCGCTACATGCCGTGCCATACTGTAGTGATCATCCAAGTGGAGGCCCATTTTCCCAACGAAATCAAGCACTTTGATTAAGCAATCGGCTATCTGCCTAGCAAGGTAGTCCAACTGGGCATCCATTCTGCCAACGTCCATGCCGCTCGCCAACGACCGCTGTTCAAAGGCACTATTCCATTGACGCTGATAATTCTCCATAGCGCGTGTTAATGTCTCAATGTATTCGCGATCGCCGCCGCTGAGCGTTTCGCATAGCGTCTGATAAGTTACAGTCTGGTAGGTGGCGCCAGTCTTACGCGACTTAGCAACAAAGGCCTTTTGTTCTGGACTGTCGATGTAAACAAAATCCGGTGGAGGAACGTGCGGCGCAGTTGGCTCTTTTTTTGCCACAACATCTGCAAATCCGCGAAAAATCTTATCAAACGCGCCCACCGCATCCGAGGCCATCTTTGCGATTACCGTTGCTGTTGCTAGGTCTATCATTGCGTCCTCCCCGTGACGACTACCAGCAAGTGAACAACGTTGTCGCTTCACACGTCAACTGAATTCCGTCTGACTAAGTTTGCCGCCGTATGCAATTTCGTTATTTGCTCGCCGAACGCTTCCTGAGGGCACGAGTGGGTCTCAACCCACTGTGTCCCCTACGGCCAGTGCTCCCAGTCGGCGAGCTTCGATCAGACTCTTCGTGAGTTCGATGCGCATGATGCGCTCACCGAGGCGGAACAGCAAGATCACGTTGCGGTCCGGGCCTGAGGCCGCCACGTCGCCGAGCGCCGGAAGCGGGATGTGGACTCCCTAGTCGAGTCGCATGCCGAGTCATGAGCTTGATGCAGCGCGAACGGAGACAGCAACAGACACATCTGGAAACTTAACCACAGCAATTCATAGTCCAAATTGACTATGTGACGATGTGCCGTAACTCTGGTATTTTAGGCGACCTGGAATTGCCAATGGAACATACAATATGTCGCACCCAGCGGTGGGAGTTTAACTACACCCGGCCGTGCTAACCGTGACGTCATACACTTTTTCAAAGCGCTAGTTCATCTGCATGGAGTGACCATGGCTTTTGTTACTCTTACCCGCCCCGACAATTCGAGCATCGCAATCCGGATTGAGGAAATCCTTCATTTTGCACCGGTGCCTAGTTCGGGATCGCTATCGGGCGCACTGAGCAAAGGCACTAGGATCGTTTTCAAAAACAACAGCATTCAAGACGTCGTCGAGTTAATCGACGATGTGCTCGCGAAAATAAATGAGGCGTCGGTTTGATTCTGAAGAATCAAATCAAATTAATGCAATCTGTCGGGCGGATGATCAAAATGTAATCCGTTTTGGTGTGTTCCCTGCGACAAATTCCTGAGGAGGGGAAGCGAGCGCTCAAATGATCCCGATCAGTTCCGGGGTGCGATGGTCGCCCCTGGGGAGATGAGACGCCGCCCGCCGTCTCCTACTTCTACAGTCCGGATCGCAAGGGTGAGCATCCGAAAGCCCACCTCGCAGACTTCTCGGGCGTCTTGCATGCCGATGGCTATGCCGGGTTCCGCGACCTCTATGAAGCAACCCAACCCGATAAACCCGCCGCCATCCAGGAGGCGGCCTGTGGGCGCATGTCCGCCGCAAGTTCTACGATTTGACCACCAGCCCCGGAACGCATCCGATCGCCGAGGAAACGCTCGTTCGGATCGGCGAACTCTACGACATCGAGAATGCCATCCGCGGAGCGCCGCCGGACAGGCGCAAGACCATCCGCCAGCGTCAGGCCAAACCGAAGATCGAGGCGCTCCGGCGGTGGTGGGACAAGATGAACGGAACTGCCGCGCTCGAGCAGCACGGCGGAGGCGATCCGCTATGCGATTACCCGCTGCGCGTCGCTTTGCCGCTTCCTCGACGACGGCACCTCGAGATCGACAACAACGCCGCCGAGCGGGCGATCTGTCGCTTGGCACGTAAACGTGAGAATGCGGCTGTTTCAGCCGGATGTGGCATTTAAAGATGAGAATCCGACGGGCGGGATTCTCAAATTAACTGCAACTGCGAAGACGCCACCGAACGGCATGTATGGGTCATGATCTCGTCGATAGCGCTGCTGAATCGTGCTTGGTTCTGACCCATCATTTTCGCACGCAGCATTTTGAGCATCTCTGGTCCAGCCCGCTCGACGATAGCTACTCCTGCCAGCAGAGCAGGTCGCAGATGCAGCGGCAGGATCGGACTTGCTGGAGTAGGCAGGTTCCTCCGTTCCGTAGCGACGACACCATCGAGATCTGGAATGATTGTGCCGAGCACCCTGAATCGCCACGGTTCGTACTCACGGGGAAGGGGTCTCGGCACGCGTCGCATCAGCAGAAGGCGCGCGATTTCGGCCGGCGATGTCCAGGTTCGGATACCGCGCTCGGCTTCATCGTCGAGGAGCCGTTCTCCTATGAGCGCGGCCCCTTTATAGCGGTCGAAAGGAGAGGGGCGATCATGCCCTCCTGCGCGCTCGAGCAGGTCGCCGCAAAGCGGACAGGTGATGCGCCAGCCGAGAAACTGGCTGCGAAGGAGAGGCCTCGGTTCGTGGTCACCCGAATGACAGGCACAGGACTGTAGCGGTCTGGCTGCAATCAGGCGTCGCGATGCTGGCGCCACATTCGAAAAGGTCATGCGGCGCAGGGTGGCCGGTTCGGTGGAGAAGATGCCGGCGAGGCGGGTGACCTGAGTAGCGGTCAGATTGCGATCGGCCGAGCGCAAAGACGACACCTCGGGAAGACAATGCCGCAGCATACCAAGTGGCGGGATCGCATAGAAGGAAGCATGCCGGCTGATCCACGACGACAAGAGCTCGTCGGCGTGGGGCGCCAAGATTACCGGCAATTGCCGCGAGGATGTTCCCGCGTCATGCGAAGGCTGCCTCGGCATCAAACTCCGGCTCCCACTTCTCGATCGCTTCGTTGGTAATCTGCTCGCGTCCGCTTTCGATGGCCTCAATGGCGAGGGTGTTGATGGTGTGGAAAATGTTGGCGGTAATGCCCTCGGTGATCTGCAGCATCCGCCGCAGCGATTTTGCAGTTAACACCGAGGACTGCCGCAATGGAGTGTTGCGCAAGATTGACACGACCAGAGTTTCGAACTGTTCGTTTGCAGCCCAGCGGCTCAACGTGAATTGCTCGAACCGGCGGGCCAGTTGCACGTCGCCGCTAATGGCTTCCCGCGCCTCGTTGACGCCGAAGCAAACGAGTGAGATCCGCAGACGATTGCTAAGAAAGCGCAGAGTGTTGAGAACGATGCGCTGCTCACGATAGGTTCCGGCGAGAATGTTGTGCACCTCGTCGATCACCAGCGCCTGCACGCCGATCGCTTCCATGATCCGCAATGCAGCCTGCTCCATCTGGGCGATATCGGCCCGCGGCCGCTGGGGTGCGCCGAGCAGGGTCAGCAGTTCGGCGTAAAACCGCCGTTCGCCGGGCCGGCTGGTCATCTCCATCGCCAAAACCGGTGTCTTCAGTGTTCCCGTCAGCGAATTGAACGTTGGCGGATGCTGGTCGCGGAAGCGCTTCATGATCATCGTCTTGCCCATGCCGCTGTCGCCATAGATAGCGACGGAAGGCATCCGCGTTCCTCGTGGATGATCGAGGAGCCGGTTCAGCCGATCGAGCGCCTGCTTGGCGCGCGGGTAGAGCACCCAGCGGCGCGATCGTATCGCACGAATGCGTTGCTCGTCCGTTTCAGCAAGCAGCGCTGCGGCGCTCGCGGTCAGGTGGGAGATTTCGTTGTTCATGCCAGCTCACTCCGTGTCCTCGACAAAGGGCACAGGTTTGCTGGAGTCGATTCCCCGAAGCGAGCCCCATCCGCGGTCATCCACGTTCGTTTTTGGCTTTCCTGCACCGCCGCGTCGTACGGCTGCCGTCTTCTTGGTTGCTGCATCCACCAGTTGGCGCTGCGCGATTGCCGTGCCGACGATGGCGCGGGTATTGATTTCCTGTCGCCCTTTCGCCAGCAGTGTGCGTCGCGCCGCCACGGCCTCATGAAGTGTCACCGAAGGCAGGGTCAAATCAGCATAGCGGGCTTCCACGAAATTGCCCGAAGGTCGCCGTACGAAGATACGGGCCATGTCCCGAGGGTCGTATTTGACGAGCAGGCGACGGTTCGAGCGACCGACGTCGGCGCTGAGCGCAGCTGACCAGTAGCGCAGGCCAAACAGATGAATACCGTTTGGCCGCAATGTGCGCTCCTGTTCGGGCAGGAACGCCAGCCAGAAACGCATTCGATCCTGCGGCAGTCGCAGCGGAATCTCGCCCTCGTGCTCCCGCCAGACGGCAATTGGCGGGCGGCCCAAGCTGCTGTGGATCGACTGATGATAGGAGCCGACAATGTCGAGGACGATGTAGCGCTCGAGTTCGCGCAAAGTGAGCGCCGAATGCCGCTTGGAATCGTATTCGCCAAGCTCCTGCGCACTGCTGAAAGTCGTGCCGGGCAGCAGGTGGAGTTTTCCCATCTGGGTGCCGATCAGACGCTCGATATGGCCACCGAAGCGCGGCTCAGCCGGCGGTCGCCATGCGATCGCAATGCCTGCATCCTGGCACCCTCTCTTGAAAGCACGGCTCCTGAAGTCGGCGCCGTTGTCGACGTGCAGCGTCTCCGGCAGACCGGCGACGGGCCAAGGTTCGGTGATCTCGCGCTCCCGCAACCAGGCCGATTTGTCGAAGACTGAGTGCAGCAGGCACAGACTGGTCGACAGCCGGGAGGGCGCATCCATCGTCAGGTAAAATCCCGTCACCATGCGGCTGCAGACATCCATCGCCAGTGTCAGCCAGGGCCGGCCGATCGGCTGCCGGGTCTCCTCGTCGACGACAAAGATGTCCGCCTTCGTATGGTCGACCTGAACGACCTGCAAAGGCCGGGAGGCGGCAAACACCCCAGGAACGGCCTGTGTCTGCTTCACGATCTCGGTTTCGCCGCGTCGTTTGGCGCGCTTCTGCAGATCGATCTCCTCGAGACGAGCCTTGATCGTTCGGCGATGCGGCGGCTTGAGCCCGGCCGACATGCAGTTCGTCTGCACATCCCGGACCAGCTGCGAAACTGTCGGCCGGTTTCGTGTCAGGTAGTATCTGTTGATCGTCGTGCGGATGATCTCTTCCCGCTGGTCATCCAGTACCCGGTGGCCCTGCGGTCGACCGCGCTTGCGATCCACCAACGACATGACCGTGCCACCGGCTCGAAACAGCTTGATAAGGCGATACGCGGTCGCTCGACTGACTTCGAGCTCGGTCGCAAGCAGTGCCACATCTCCGGCTGTCATCTTGCCAGTCCGGTGTTTCAGAAATTCCCGAATCGCGTCTGCGCGTCGGCACGCTTCATCCCAAAGCGCTTCATCGACTTCATCGGGAAGTGGGTCACTCATTGCAGGAACACCGTCGATTATCTCGACTGCCTGATTCTCACATTAAGTGACAAAAACCAAGTCGCATTCTCAAATTTAGGGCCGATTCTCAAATTAAGTGTCGTGGCAACGTATTGAAATCATTGGCGCGGAAATCTCATAATTTAATGGCAAATGACACTCGGCCCTCGATTTTGACGTTACGCTTTCACGGGCGGAGGAAGGGGAGGGGCTTTCAAAGCCCGGATGCCTTGGTGAGGTTGATCTGGAAGCGGTCGCGCCGGCGCTGGTATTTGGCCACGCTGGCATGGCCGAGTTCTTGACATAACGCTCGTCGACCGTTGCTGGCCCGAAATTGCCCGAGCTGCCGTTGATGTTTGAACTGCAATCGCCTTGGCAAAGTGGCTCCACTGAAATCGTTAGCGGAAAATCGTGCGGTGTTTATCGTCTAAACCAAACCGACATATGACAATTTCCGGTTTGAAGCGGCAAAGCAAAACCCACAATGGTAGACCTTGACTCCCGCGAAGGCAGCTTCGATGGCGACAAGATGACGCAAATGTTCCAAGGCGCTGGCGACACCTTGATGATCCGATCGCTCCACAATGTGACGCGCCACTCCTTGCAAGAGTAAAGCCTTGTTCCTCCTCATTCCGGAGCAACCCGTGCGGGCCTCGGGACAGCCTCCCCAGTATCAGTTGCGAGTAGCAAAACCCCGCGGAGATCGCGTGATCCGGCACACCTATTTGGGATCCATGACAGGATGCCTCAGCCGCTCGGCCGCTTCGATAGCCTGCAGTCTGTCCCGCGCCGCGGCCTGATGCCGTGCCCGATCGATCGCGCGGCCATGCACGGCTACCGCGCCACCGTCGTCGCCGCGGACGTCGCGGCCATCTCGATCAGGGCCAGTCGGCCGATGGTCTGGTCCCGCATCGCCTTAGCGCGGGTCTGCAGCCGGTCGGCCTCATCGCGCCACGCGGCGCTTTCGTCCGGCAAAAGCGCATCGCAGACGCCGATGACCTCGCGGAAGAAATCGATCGCGAAGCGATGCAACGCCCCGCCAAGCTCTGCCGCGCTGTCGCGTGGCACAGGTGTCTCGGCGTCAATTTTGCGGCAATATTGCTCCAACTTCGCGATATCGGCCAGCGCGCCGGTCAAGAGATCGAAGGCCCAGCCGACGCGCGCATCGCTGAAGTCGTAACGATAGCCATCCCACGCGCCCTTGAGCCGCCCGCGCGCCTGCAGATCGCGCTCGGCCGGTGTGCCGGGCAGCACATCCAGCCGGCTGGTCAGCTGGCTGATCTGATAAAGATCGCCATATTGCGCGATCAGTTCGATATTGGCGATCAGCTCTTCGGGCGTGGTGTCGGGATCGAACAGGATGCAGCCAAGGTTGATCGTTTCGGGCCGGTGGCGCATCAGCACATCCAGCGCGCGGTGATTGACCTCGATCGGTGAGTTCTTACCAAGCCGGCGCAGTTGGGACGGCGACCAAGTCTCCATCCCGATGCAGATCCTGTCCATCCCCGCCCCCAACAGCCGCGCCATGATATCGTCATTGATGACTTCGGCCCGCATCGCGGCGAAGAACCGATAGCCGCGCGCGCCGCGCGTCTCGATGCCCTCGCAAATCTCGCGGGCGCGCCTTTGCCCGCGCGTGCCGGGGCCGACGAAATTGTCGTCGAGGATGCGGAATTTCGACACGCCGTGATCGGACCAGAGCGCGTCAAGCTCGGCAAGGACATATTTGGCGCTTTGCCCTCGCCAGAGCGAGCCCTCGGCAAGCCGGGGAAAGACCTGGCTGGTGCAAAAGGTGCATTTCGCCCAGCAGCCACGGCTGGTGATGAGGGTCGGTTGCAGGCCGACCGCGTCGAGATCGGGCAAGAGATCGCGGGCGGGAAAGGGCAGGCTGTCCAGATCCGGCACCATCCGCGGCAAAGGCTGTGAGCGCGCCTGCCCCTCGACAAGGCAAGTCACGCCCTTGACGGCCCGCCAGTCCGTCCCGGCCTCGATATGGCGGATCAGCTCGGGCAGGGCTTCTTCGGCCTCGCCGCGTAAGACACAGTCGACGCGCGGGATCTGGCGCAAAAGCGCCTCTGCCGCGAAGGTCGGCAGCGCCCCGCCTGCCAGGACAAAGGCGTCCGGGCAGACCCGGTCGATGGCGGCGACGATGTCGGTCATCGCGGCAACCTGCGCCCCTCCGGTCAACGAGATCCCGGCAAGGGCTGCGCCCTCCAGCACAGTTTCCAGCGCCGCCGCCCGCTGATCGGGCAACAGAAGGCCAAGATCGCGCAGCGCCACCTCATGCCCCTCGGCCCGAAGCACCGAGGCCAGCGCGAGAATGCCCATCGGCTCTCCACTGACGCCAAGGGGATGGGCGCTTTCGGGCGCGGGGTTGAGCAGAGCGATCCTCATCTCAGTGCCCTTCGCAACAAGATGTCATCCGGTCCGGCATCAGAGCGGCCCCGTCTCGCCCAGCCAGAGCCCGAGGCTCGCGCGCCACGGTCCGGCCTTGGAAGACGGCAGCTCCGGCACCTCATGCCACTGATCTGCACCGACATCGAACACGACCAGACGGTTGGGTCGCGGCTCTATCACGCGCTTGTGTCCGTTCGGCCGGCCGAAATGCAAAAGCCCACCCTGCGCGGAGTTCCAATCGGCATTGAGGTAGAGGATCAGGGCGAAGCGGCGGCGCGAATGGTTGTCGGTATGGGCGCGCAGAAAATCACCCGGACCCATGCGGTGGACGTCCAGAAATACCTCATCCAGAAGCGGCCCCTCGGGGCGGAAGAGCCGTGCGAACGCGTCCCGACGGGCCAGGGTGACGAATTGCGCGAAGTCAAACCAGGGCAGGCTGAAGGGGGCATCCTCTGCCCGCTCGGCCAGGCGCTCGAACCGGAAAAGCCGCCGATCGAGTGGCGCGGCGTCAAAGGCCGCCGCGTCGCAGGGCTGTCCCCGCATCGCCTGGGGTCCCTCGCCGGGCGACGAGGCCAGCGCATAGACCGGCTCGAACCGTGCGGCTTCGAGAAAGCCGCGAAGCGCGTCAAAGCGCTCTGGCAACAACACATCGTCGAAGATGTGAAGCTGCCACGGATCCTCGGGATCGGGTTGCCGAAGGGCCTCTGCCGCGGCCGTCAGAAAGTGGTGTGTGAACCAGTCGTCCAGTTCAGCGGCCAGGACAGGTTGCGTCATGACGGCGACCTCCAGCGATAGATGGGAATGCCGAGCGGCTGAAAGAGGTTGTCGCCTTGGAACAGCTCGGCAGTCGGGCGCTCGCCGTCCCAGAGGGCGTTCAGCGAATCCAACGTGCGGGCGGCCGACCAGCTGGCGGTGGTGAAGAGCCCGGCAATTTCATCGGCTTGTTCGAACCTGGTAAAGCCCTGACCGCCACGGCGACACAATTCGGCGACGATTGCGCGATGGGCCTCATTCATCACGACGCGCGTTTCGTGCCAGCCGAGCGCGCCAGGGAAGAAAGTGACGTCGAACCCCTCGGCTCTCAGCATCTCATCGGCGGCGCGGCTGCCCGCCGACAGCTGGATTTCACCCCCCGGCGCGAGGACGCGGCGCATCTCGTTGAGGCCGCTGATGCCGCCGCTGTCTTCGAAGGGCTGAAAGGCCATATTGGAGACGACGACTTCGAAACTGTCCGCTGGGAAGGGTAAGTCCGAAAACCGGCCCAGACGAAAGCTTGCCCCATTGCGGGAACGGCGGCGCGCGACCGCGAGCATCGGGGCGACCGGATCGACACCGGTTGCCTCTTTCGCATGCCGGGCAACCCAGCGGGTCAGGGCGCCGGTGCCACAGCCGACATCGAGCACGCGCGCGCCGGACAGCAGCGTCGCGGGGAAAAGATCGGGGAAGGGGAAGGCCTGGATCTCGGCAAAGGCGTCATAGGCGTCGGGATGGCGGCGATAGATCAACTCCCAGAAAAGCGCGCTGATGATCCGCTGCTGCGCGCGAAGCGCCGACAGCGGATCAGGGTCGGGCTGGGCGTCAAGCTCGCTGCGCACCGCGCCAGAGCTTTCAGGCGCAAGATTGTCCAGAATATAGGCCGCGAGATCGGGCGTGGCCGCGGCGAGCGCAAGGGCAAGATCCTCTGCGTCCCAGCCATATTCGGCCGGATCGAGCCGGGCGAGGAATGCCGGTTCAAGCGCGGCAAGATCGTCAAACCGCATGGTCATGCGCCAGGCCCTCCTGCTTTTCCGCATGCGCCAGCGCGGTTTCGATATCGTTCAGCTGTGCGACCGTCTTCGGCCCGATCACGACCTTGTCGATGGCGGGGTGACTCAGACAAAAGGCCAGGGCGTCGACGGACGGGGAAATCCCTTTAGGTCGTGCGCGTCCGGCATCAAAGAGTTGCGCGCCCCGAAGATAAAGCGCCCGGATCGAGGGCGGCAACGCCGCGCGAAAATCCCCTTCGGGGAAGGCCCATTGATCGGTGTAGCGCCCGCTCAGAAACCCGTAGCAAAGCGGCTGCATCGCCCAGACCTCCCAGCCTTTGGCCTTCAACGCCCGCGCCGCCGGCGCCGCCATGCCCTGATTGACGCCGTTGAACTCGATTTGTGCGATGCGCCCGCCCCCCGGCAGGGGCAGATCGTGGCAGGCGGCGATCTGGTGCGTAGAAATCCCCGTCTGGCCTCCGGGTGCGAATGCCTGCAGCGTCTCGAGATGTACGGCGAGGGCCTCGGGCGCGTCCAATGGCGGATCCTTCAGCAGAAGGCTTGCCGATGGGCCGATGACCGACTCGGCGCTTGCAAGCTCATCGGCCAAATCCTGCCGGGTCAGGCGCCGCTCTGGCCGGCCCTCTGCGTTCAGAGGGCGCCCGAGTTTCAGGGTAAGAGCGAAGTGGCGGCCCGTTTTCCGCGACCAGCGCGCGATCCGCGCTAGGCCCGCACCGCCGCCATAGCCGGACGCGGTGTCGACATGCCGGATGCCAAGCGCCCAGGCCCGGTCGAGCACGTCCAGGGCCTGGGCCTCCGGCACCGCGCCATAGCCGATCCGCGTGCCCGCGCGTTCGAACTGGCCGGCCAGCCCCCAACTGCCCAGAACGATCCGCTCGCCCCCCCGCATCAGTCCCAGATCCCCAAAAGCGCGGCTTTTGCCGGAGGCGCATCGCGGAGGGCGGCCAGCATCCGCTCGCGGATGCGCGCGGCGGCATCCTCTGGCAAAGGCGGCTGCGGGGCCGTGCCTGCCGGGCCGCGCGCCGGCCCGCGGATCGACAACGACAGCGTGCCCTCTGCCGGCATCAGGATCAGATGGATCCGCTCGGACCCGAGGCCATAGATCTGTCCCGCCGCGACATGCATCTTTTCGACAATGTGTAGGGTGCCCGTCTCGTCCCGGTGATAAAGCCATTGCGCGTAGCGTCCGGACAGCAGCCGCGTCGCGAATGGCCGCTCATGCGCATGCGGCACCAACTCGCCCGCGACCCAGAGTGCGCCAAAACTGTCAGGATCGAAGAAATTCAGCAGAAGTTGCGGGCGGTTGGGGGCGGCCATCTCGTCACCGAGATCGAGGATCCACTGCCCGGCGGGCCCCTCAGGCGGCGAAAGCCGCGCGCGAAACGTCGCAAGCCTCATCGCCTCGATATGATCGGCAAGCTGGTGGGCTGGGTCCGGCGTCTGCATCAGGACATGCGCTGTACGGCCAAGCGGTGTCGTTTCCTGTTGGGAGGTGGCAAGATCACGCATTGGCATGCTCCTGCGGATGGGCGATCAGATCGGACTGTGTCCAATAGCGCACCTCGCCCTCTTTCTGACGCACCCAGGCACAGACAAGAGCGACCGATCCTTCTTTGGATTTGCGCCATGTGCCCAGTCGCGCCCGCAGATCGTCAAGAAGCGTGGCTCCGGAAATTGCGGGCTGGCTTTCCAGCGTCTCGACGGTTTCGCGCATCATCTGGAACAGCTCGGCATTGATCGCCGCTTCCAGCGCGTTGACGACGCGCCGCGTCTCGTCAGAGCGCGCGGGCACGTCGCGTCGCCACTGATAGGTGATCGCCGATTGCAGCGCGGCGATCGCGCCGATGAACGGCGCAGCGGCGGCGGCGATCTCGGCCGCGGCCTCTCTGGCCAGCGCGACATGGAGGTCGAGAAACCCCGTCGCGGTGCGCCGCGCGGCGTCCGTCATCATCCCGTCGCGGGCGACCTTGTCGGCCAAAGGCGTCCCGCGATAGGGCGCCGCGGCGGTGTTGAAATTATACGGTTTCGCCTCGCCGATCTCTTCGAGGAAATCGAGGTTCAGCCGGATGTCAGCCAGCGTGCTTTGGTGGTTGAACGCCATAAAGCCGGCCTGGAACGACAGGCCCAGCCGCTTGACCGTTGCGATCGCGCGGCGGCTGTCATCGAGGGTCTGGGACTTCGCGAACAGCTTCAGCGCCTGAGCGACGCCCGATTCGATGCCGATGAAGACATGCGACAGACCCGCCGCCTGAAGCCGGGCAAACAGCGCCTCTTCGACATTTTCGGCCCGGCACGAGATCGCGAAGCGAATCCCCAGATCGGCTTCAATCAGCCGCGCGGCCAGCTCTTCGGCGCGGCGCTTGCCCGCCTCGCTGCCGCCAAAGAATTCGTCATCGACGAACAGCAATTCGATGATGCCGAAACGGTTCTTCAGATCGCGCATTTCCTCGACAACGCAGGCGGGCGAACGGGAAAGCCACGCGCCAGACGCGTGTTTGTGACCTGCCTCCAGCCCGAAAAAGCGCGGGACGCTGCAAAAGGTGCAGCGCGCATAGCAGCCTCGGCTGGTCGAGATTGCGACCAGCCCGTCATTGGCGAGGATATCCGGCACGGCATCGCGCGCCGGCCTTGGCAGCGCGTCCAGATCTGCCTCGCGCCGGACCGGCCGCTGAACGGCTCGCCCATCCTCGGCGAAGGTCACGCCCGGCGCTGTCCGGAAATCCTCGCCCGCGGCCAGTTTGGTGGCGATTGCGGCTATGGCGCTTTCGCCCTCGCCCCGGATGACGGCCGAAATCTCGGGATGTGCCAGAACGACCTCATCTGCTGCGAAAGAAACCGAATGGCCCCCGACCAAGATCGGCCCGGCAAAGCCGGCGGCGCGCAGCCTTTTGGCGATGTCGGGAATTTCGGGCGGCAGATATTGAAAGGCGACGCTCAATCCGACCACGTCGACATCCGCGGCAAGGATTCGCTCTACCGTCTCATCGACGCTCCACCGCCATAAGAGCCCGTCCAACAGCACCGCCCCGTGCCCCGCTTCGCGCAGCGCGGCGCAAAGATAGCCAAGCGCGAGGCATTCTACCGGCTTTGAATATTCATGCGTCACCGTCGAGGGTGGTCTGACGAAGGCGGCACGGATCGCTCGGGTCATCGGCCCCTCTCTCAGAACGTGAAGCGCGAACAGGACATCAGTTCGCACGGAATGTCGAAATGGTTCGGCAGATCCTTCCAGTGCCGCCCCAGAAGATCGCGGCCCTCGCGATTGAACCCGGTGCCGGGGCTCAACAATAAATCGGGGCGCGCCGCCGCGGTTGTCTCGGCCTCGACATGGCGGGTCATATCTCCGATTGTCGCCATATCCAGCACTTGGATATTTCCGCCCAGATAGTGGTTGTCGACAGGCACCAGCCGCACGCGGTCCCAAAGATCGTAAGGCGCGAGAAGCCGGCGGACGGCCGGCATCATCAGCCGTGAGGTAAAGACCCAGGCATTCTTCGCGCCATAATCGTCGATCTGGTCGCAGACCTGGCGGATATCGGCATCGGACAGCGAGGGTGCCAGCACCATGCCCTTCGGAAAGCGGTATTTGCCATAGCTCTCTCCGACATAAGGAAACGCGCCCGCCGTCGCATCGAGGCAAAGCGTATGGACGGCTGCCCCCCGTCGTACGGTTAGCCGCGCATCACCCCGATCCAGTGACAAAAGCGCCTGGGCCGAGGCGCGCGACGTCACCGGCAGCAACCCGATCCGCTCGATCACGTCGCCCGGCCGCAGCCCGGCCCGATCGGCGGGAGAGTTCGGGATCGTGCCGATGACCCGCGCGGCCACGGGATCGTCATGGTAGAGATTCTCTTCAAACGCGCTGGGAATGACGAGGATGGGCAGTCGCACGTGCGCGCGCAACGCGCGCGCCCATTCGGTAACGCGCGCCCAGGTGGACGGGGTGTCAAAGGGATGCTCGGGCGGCAAATAGCGTGTGTAGCCCGGCAGGTTGATCCGGACATAAGCCGCGCGCAGGGTCGCGACATGCTCGATCGTCGCCTGGAGATCGTCGATCGGAAACTCGGGAAAGGCGGCCAGGCTGATGCCGAATGAGATCCCGCGGTCGTCCAGCCCGTAAAGCCCCTCTAGCGCACGCGCGCGCCTTGTCTTCGATTCGCGCATGACATCCGCGCGCAATTCGGGATTGGCGCTATTGATCGAGACGATCACATGCACCGGCTTGACCGAGGCCAGAAGATCCAGCATCGCCGGTGTCAGGGGATTGCCGTTCGTGACGAAGAAAAAGGGTTTGTCCGATGCCTCTCTCAGCCTCGGCAAAAGCTGCGGCAGTTTCGGATCGACCAGCGTTTCGTTGTTTTCCCACTCGGCATGGAACAGCGCCTGACCGGTATCGGCGAGGAAATAGCGCAGCCTTGTCTCAACCTCGTCCTGGCGAATGACCCGTGTGCCGCGTGCGATCGCTAGATTCCCGGGATTGCCGAAGAGATAGCAGAATTTGCACGAAACATTGCAGACGCGGCCGAGATGTTCATAGACCTCGGCCGGATCGCCGGTAGAAGGTACCTGCCAGTCGGCCGTGCGACGCAGGCGGAAACCGGTGATCGGGGCAGGCAGGCCCGAGCCGTCGGCGATCGCGCCCGCAACCAGTGACCAATGCCGCGCTAAAGCGACGATTGAGGGCTGCGCTCCGACAACCGAATGCAGGGGCTGGCGATGGCCCGAGCCCGCCTTGCCATCGGTTCGCGCGCCGATCTCGGGGGGTGCCGCGGGATGTGGCGCGGGCAGGTCCCTTTTCTCGGCGCCCTGCGCGATCCAGCCCGGTACGATGACTTCGTCCTCGTCCAGCAACTCGACGACGTCGAGAAGCGCCCCGATCAGCGCCGCTGCATGATCGATATCCGCCGGCGCGGGCGTTGTCGGACTGACCGCATAGGAAAATACGAAATCCCCGGGTGCAGGCGGATCGGCATGCCACGCGGTGGCCAAGCCACCCGGCTGCCATTGCCCGGACATAAGTGGGCCACGATCCATCTCTGGCAGTGAAATTCCGATCAGCGCGCGAAAAGCAACGGCCGCAGGATTTTCGGCGAAGGCGGTGCCTTTTGCCCAACCGCCATCCTGCGCCCCGAAATCGCAAAGCGGCAAATCCGGCCCCGCCATGTCACCCGTCTTACCGCGATATCTAACGAAATGCGGGCGGAGCCGCTGCCCATCTCGGCCAAAGCACAATCCCGCCGCGACATAGACCGCAAGGACAGATTGCGCATAGGCCATAAATGCACTGGGCGCGGCAAAACGGTTCACGCGTGCCGCGATCGCAAGGGTACGACGGTCGACCGCCGGCTGAAGCCCAGCCACTAGACGCGGGTGACGTCGATCACCGCGCTGTTCAGATATCGGTTGAGCAATTCGGCCCGCTCGACAAAGTCTTCCATGGTCAGATTGTGACGTTCCATGAACTTGGCGGATTCCTCTTCGCTGGCCAAAGCCTTGACCAACTCATCCACGGGAACGTCCATCTCAAGCTCGCCCGCTTTGTCGTTGCGGGTGCGCAGCTGCCATTTGGATTTTCCAGGAAACTTACTTTCAACCATCGACATGTCCTCCTTTTGCCGTCCTCAGATAAGGTGTCGTACGCAAATCCGATCCCGAGAGACACGCAGCGAGAGAGACATAGACGTGGCCTCTCACGCGCTTCGCCATAAGTTTTAAGGTTATGTTACGAAGGCAGTAGTGTTAAACCTATGTTAAGAAGGCAGTGTCAAACTGTCAACTCATGCGTGCATGACATCGCGGGTCCGGCAGTCGGTTCGATTGAAATTACCGTTTTGAAAAGGTTTTTTGCCTTTGGGCCAAGGTCGAGGCTGATGTGACGTGACCAGTATACTCGAGGAGACCCTTGTCCGAACGCGCCAAGGACCCGCGTTCGGTATTGTGAGCCCCCATACAGCGTTGCCCGCCGGCTAGGGGTCGAGCTGGCGATATGGGTGGCGGTGATGAACTCCCCAAACGCCTCACACCAGATCAAGCCAGTCATTCTGCTCGTAGATGGAACGACCCGCAGCGGCAACGAGGTGCTCGCCTTTGCACTACAGCGCTATGGTGCGACCGTGGTCGGAAACAGGACGGCGGGCGCGGTAGTGGCGGCACGCCCATTCCTGCTCTCGGATCAATCACTCTTGCTGGTTGCCACCCACCGGGTCGAAGTGGATGGCACCGATCTCGAATGCGTGGTGTCGCCCCAGACATCCTAGTCGAGGCAACGCTCCCTTATTCTGCTGGTGTGGATCCGATCCTGGAAGCAGGACTTGCCCTCGAAGGTCGCTGACTAGCGTATTTACCCTCAAGGGCGACGACTCTGCTTTCACGCGAGTGTTGAAAAGATCGGCGCAAAGCTTCTGATCCACCCCGACGTTGCGAGCAATGTCGATGATTTCCTGATAGGAGATCGGCGTAATTGCGGCTTGGCCGCCGAAGGTCGGATCAAGGAGGCCAAGTTTTGCCTTCCGTGCAGTCGGAAAACTCGGGTGATCGGCAAAGGCGGCGACGCCGGCGGCTTGAAGGTTCCGGTGCTCGCGTAGGGCGACCGCCAAAACCACATTCCGCATCCATTGATAAGCTGTCGCTTGGCAGATAACGGTGAGAATGCGTGCTCTGAGGAGCTCCGGGCCTGCTCTGCCATACATCGCACGTTTGATCGTCTTCAGGCGGTTGATCTGGCCCTCTGCCTTGCCGTTGCTCCAGGGCAGTTCGATAGCGTTGCGGACGGCGCCGATGTCACGGCACAAGACCCGCGCGAACCGGACGATCGGGGCGAGCCCGGTGCTGACGGCATCGTCGATCCAAATGTCGAGCTTGCTCGATTCACGGCTCCGGAGAATGCCGCGAAATCGGATGGCAAGGCTGCGCATCAGGGCAAACTCATGTGATCCCTGCTTCAGCGCATCCACCTTGCTCGCCTGATTGATCGTCAGCATGCCTCGCGGCTTCATGCAGAGGGCAGCTGCGACTACAGGCGAGATCACATGGCCGGTCCCCGGATCCCGTATCGGGACAGCATCGGGAGCCGGTTGATCGGGTATGATCGGAGCCGGCGACGCACTGTCCTTGACCGACCTCTCGGCGCGGCGCCAGCTTGCGAGAAGCCGCTCGAGATTCGAAAAACTGCCCGTGTAGCCGCGCTGTTTGATATCGTGGAACAGATGCCGTCCGCAACGATTGCCATCTTTCCAGCATGCCGCGAGAAACACCTCAAAGTACAGGGGCGATGTCGGCTTCAACGCCGCTTTCTGTCGGTCGGGTGGCGTCTCGAAAGTCAGCCATTTCGCGATGCTGCGCCGGCCGTAGCCGGTGCGACGTGCGATCTCCGAACAGGACAGCCCCTCCTTGCGCAAGGCGTGCACTGTATCGAACACCACCTGCCGTGATTGTCGATGAGCGTGACGCACCCGGCGGCGGTGCGTTGCGTCAACGTGCGGATCATCCTGAATCAGATCGATTTGCGCGCTCCCGATACTTTTATCCGACAGCAATGCTCGTCCAGTAGCGCGGCCGGAAAGGCTCATCTGCTCCTCGATTGCGACCCGCAGATTCTGCATGAGATGGAACCGATCAGCCACCTGACGCGCTTGCGGCGCACCCTCGCGAGCGGCTTGCGCGTAAAGCCCGCATCGGTCTCGGCTCACGATTTCGACAGAAGGGTGCCGCTCCAGCCATCGCGCGGCACTCGCCACGCTCCGGTCGTCAAGGATATCGACAACCGAACGGCGCTCCAGGTCGACGATCACCGTGCCGTAGCGCCAGGATCGCCGCCAGCTCCAGTCGTCTATGCCAACGACCCGGATCGTAGCGTCGCAATGAGCGAGCGCGGCATCCTGCTTCAGCCGCCGCAGGATCGTGTCGTCGCTGACAGGCATGCCGAGCCTTCGCATCAAGCGCTCGCCAGGACGGCCGCCTGCGCTATGGCCGAGCAGACTGACAATCTCCGAGACCCTCCTTGTCCGGCGCGCATAAGGGGAAGCAATCGTCGGCAGTCGGTCGGTGAACGTTTGTCGTTGACAGTTCTGATGTGCGCACCGCCAGCGGCTCAACCGAAGCTTCACCGTTACGGTCTTGCCCTGGACCGGCAGATCTTGAAGGCTTCGGTTGGACCAGCCATGCCGATTTCGGGTCCGCCGTCCACAATCGGGGCAAATGCCGAAGGCTGGTCCGGCAGCGGAAACAACCCAACTGTCATCATCTGTGAGCGCGACACCCAGAACTTTGACTCCTGGGCCGGGTGACCATTTCGTTTTCGTTCGCATGCCAGCCCATAGCGGCATCATGCCTAACGGCGAGTGAACCACACAAATTGAGGAAGACCCTTTAATCATGAGCATCCAGTGCTCTGTATCGGTCTCCAAGCCGTCCTTCACACACGGTAGTGTTGCAGCAACTTCGTAGGGGCCCAAGGGCCCGGCCGGCGTAGTCAGGCACTGCATCGCCGCCAACGTGCGGGAGGCTGTCCCGTCTGCCGCCGGAATACTGTGATGAAATGGGTCTGCGAGCGAAATCCAACGTCGATGGCGATTTCGTCGATGCGCATCTCATCGCTCATCAGCTTCGTTTTTGCCCGCTCTATTCGACGGTCGCGAACATAGGCATGCGGGCTGAGGCCCGTCGCCGAGCGGAATCCGGCGGCGAAGTGCATGGGGCTGAGGCCCGCCGCGCGGGCGATGTCTGCGAGGTGAAGCGGACTCGCGAGGTTTGTTTCGATGAAATCCACAGCACGCTTGATCCGCCACGGTGCAAGCACGACAGAACTGGTCTCGCGCCCCCTCATCTTTGGTCTCCCCCCTGGGTCGCAGCAACAAGTCTGGACTGGACCCTATCAAGCGTTCGTTCGAAGACCTCCGGTTCGTCGAGTGCTCTGGCGAGCACCAGGGCCCCCTGAACGGCAACTACCGTTTCTTCGGCGATCGCAAGTGCATCTTGGTGCGAGCATCCAGCCTTCTCGATTGCCTCGGTGAGCGCACTCCGCCATTCGGTGAAGTACTCCCTGACCTGATCGCTGAACTTGTTCCGGACGTTGTCCAACGCAAACGCGCCAACGAGGCACACACGGCGGCCGGAGCGAAAATACTCGGAAACTGAGTGACACATGTTGGCGATAGCGGAGCGCGGATCATCCGCGCTCCGCAATGGTTCGAAGACCTTTGTCGCGAACCATTGGTCGATCTCGCCGAGCACGGCGGCCGCCATTTCCTCCTTCCCGCCGGGAAAGAAGTGATAGAGACTTCCCTTTCCGAGGCCGGTCTTTTCGGTGATGGTCGAAAGACTTGCTCCATCGAAACCAAATTCCCGAAAGATCTCGGCCAGGGATGGGATTACGTCCGAGCGCTCGGCGACGATCTTTGCCATGTTTTAAAGTCCCAGTTCCGAAAGGCTCGGGTGGTCGGCAGGCCGTGGCCCAGACCGGTCCCAGAAGAATTTGCGTTCAGATTCCGCAATCGGCATGTCGTTGATGCAGGCGTAACGGTGGTGCATCAGACCATTTTCGTCGAACTCCCAGTTCTCGTTGCCGTACGCCCGGTACCAGTTTCCGGAGTCATCGCGATATTCGTACGCAAAGCGGACGCCGATACGGTCGCCGTCATGGGCCCAAAGTTCCTTGATCAGCCGATACTCGAGTTCCTTCCGCCACTTCCTGGTCAGGAATTCGACGATCTTTTCGCGACCTTGGACAAACTCTGCGCGGTTACGCCAATAGCTGTCCACGCTGTAGGCGAGGGATACCCGATGCGGATCGCAACTGTTCCATCCATCCTCGGCGGCGCGGACCTTGGCTGCCGCAGATTCGCGGGTGAAGGGAGGCAATGGCGGGCGCTGTTCAGACATGGTCTTGATCTCCTGTTGTCGTCCTACTGTACCGATCGGTAAACAGTGTGTCAATCGGTACATGCGCCTGCGCGTGGCGTCAACAGTCAAAGCTCGGCGCTGGCCGTTTTGCCGTGCGAATTGAAAGGTTGCGCCGCAGGCCGACGAGTGCGCCCGGCCAGGAATTGAGATCTTAGATGTCGTGTTTGTAGCCGTTTGCGAGATGTTTGTCCGCCCAGAGCATGAGCTCACGAAAAACTGACCCAAGCTCTCGCGCGGATAGAAGTAGAGCCCTCGCAAGGCGTCCGCTCGCAGTTATGACGATGATGTCTCGTCGGGAAATGCGGAGGAGGCTGGCCTGCGGAACGGGTCGACGTTTGTGGCGCGGTTATCAAGTTTGGTTGATAGCACGCAAACACTGCTTTACGCCCAACAGCGGAACTCCGAGTGCTGTCGGGGGAGCGGCCGCATTGGGTCGAAACGCGTCGATCCGCAGCTTACGAGGTAAGGTCTGGAAATGGTGCAAACCTGCAGCTCGGCGGCATGTATGCATGTCCGCTTCTGGGGATAGCACCGTGCTCTGCTCAGTGTCCGACTTGGGGGCGCGAAGCGGCCAACCGCGACTCCGCCTGGAGTCTGCTTCGGGTCGATCTTTCCGGTTCCCGATAGTCGCGGGAGCCAATAAAACTTCGTTAGGAATCTGATGGCACTGTTCGCACCATTAGCCGATGGATCTTCTATGCCTAATATTTATGCGTACCGCCTCGCTCCGAGTGCAATTGACCGAGTCGTCGAGCTTCTTGAAGACAACCAAATAGCGATAGGTTGGAGCGAGCTTGATGAGCAAACGGCATTAAGTTCATCATCAACAAAAGACGAGATCCGACAGAAACTTACCGCGCTTTATCCCCAGCTAGCCGCACAAAAGCGGATCACGCATGGGACGAACCAGGTGTGGCGGTTCACCCAAGAGTTAAGAGTCGGCGATATCGTTATCGTCCCGCATCTTGGCAAAGCTCATTTTCTACGTGTGACCGGAACTCCCATCTATCTTAGGCACAAGGTAAAAGATGACACCGCCATCAGGCGCGACATCTGCAAGCTGCAGACTATTGCGATATCGGACCTTCCTAACGCGATACGCCAAGGCCTCGTTTTCCGCGGTCATGCATCTGTCACGCTCGAGCACATCAAGGACGACGTACTAGATTTTCTTGGTCTTGATCCGGAAATCTTGGCTGAAGAGGAGGAGGCCGCTAGAGCTGAGAAACTGATGAATGAGGCTATGGGATCGTATGTGATCCCTGCGAAAGATGAGATCATCGTCACCCGCAAACATGCTCATGTCTCGGAGGCATTGATCCGGCATCTGCAGGCAAAGGGGTTGAAAGTGGTCAACACCCGAACAGGAGGCCTGGCGCCGGATCTCTGCACCGTATGCGCGACAGACCCCATGCTGTTCGAGATCAAGACTGGATACGGGTCCGGTGACTACCTAAAGGCGCTCGGACAACTATTGTTTTATGAGAAGCTGCGCGGGCGCACGTACCGTAAACTCCTGGTCGCTCCGACTGGTATTCGACAGCTTGCCATATCCATTCTGGCAGACTTCAATATTGGGATCATCGAGTACACGGAGACTGACGGCAGCTTCAGCTTCAGCTGGCAGTGACGTCCTTCAACAAGCCAAAAGAAAGAAAAAGCATACGTCACCTCGTCGACAGCGCGAAACAATCCATGGAATCCGGCAACTGCTATGCAGCGCGTGCCACCGTCCTGATCCTGCCCGACATATGTGCGGGTCTGGAGACAGATCACGAGGTGAAGGGATCCCACTATATCGACTGGTGTCGGCGTTTCGCCGTTCCAATCTATGCCGATCGATATAATCTTTAGTGGAGCCCGTCTCTGCACGGCGACAACCAGGATGTTGCCGTTCTGTGCTAAAAAGATCGCATAATGTATCAACGGGAACCCCTGCGGTGAGGCGGCCTGATGCTGGGGTACCCGTGGTCGGGCATCTTCGGGCGCAACGGGATCTACAACTTCCATCTGATGTGGGGACCTGGCTTTTTCGATGAAGCCTAGCTAGGGCCCTGTCCCAATCTCAGTCGAGGCGCCGGCCGCCAGCTGGATCGGGGAGCTCCTGTTCGAGACGAGCCTGGGAAAGGCGCTCTGCAGTCGAGCATGCACCCTATCGTCAGGGAAGGTGGCATGGAAGCTCGCCGACAAGGTTTACTTGTACTCGATGCGGGACCCCCTCGAACTGAAAGCCCCTGTGGCCGCCGCCCGGGCGCGGCGGGTTACGGCCGCTATCTCGTTTCACGCGCCCACGAGGATCTGTGCCGCTGGCTCGTCGCTTGGGCCTGAGCACCCACCGGCCGCGCTGGACGGGAGTCTGACGGGGGCGTTAGCGCCCTACGAGTTACCTCCGGAACTGCCGCAGTGACACAGCCCGCGTATCACTAAGAGATCGATGGGGCGTGCGGGCCGAGCGAACCTACGGCACAACACCCTGATTACAACCGTTTGAATCTATCACCTCGACCGCATTGGCGTGTGTAGTGCCGCCAGCTGGACACACCGGGGAGGGAAGCACCATGTCTAAGACCTCGTTCAAGATTGATCCATCCGCCTTTCTGCCGGTGGTGCGAAACACAGCCTCGTTCGCCTACGCGGCACAGTTTGCCGAGAGAATCCGCGATCGGAGGCAGATCAGCCATGCACGCCGCCGCGCCCTTCATGAAATGCCGGACCACATCGTCAAGGACATCGGCGTGACGCGATTCGAAATCGACCACCTCTGCTTTGGACGAGCCCGCAACTGGCGCACGGGCGCGTGACGCGGCCGGATGCCATTGTTTCCTCCGATCGAGAAACAGATGAGGATGACCATGAAAACGCACCTTCTCTCCAGCGCCCTGTCTGCAGTAATCCTGATCAACGCGGTTCCGGTGCTTGGCCATGATGCGAAGTACCACCGGGCGAAGAACACTGAACTGAAACAGTTCGGCGGCAACCAGCTTCCGACCCCAGCCACGCGTGGCGCACTAGTTCCCCTGTGGCCAAGCCTGAGCGGGCATCGCTTTTCCGGCTCGACGGACAGCGAGGAAGCGCAGGCCTATATCGATCAGGCGATGATGTTAAGTTTCGGATTCAACCATGCCGAGGCTGCACGCAGTTTCAAGCAAGCACAAAAGCTTGATCCGTCTTGCGCGATTTGTTTCTGGGGCGAGGCACTTGTGCTCGGTCCGAACATCAACGCGCCAATGGATCCCGATAGCAATGCTGCAGCGATGGCCGCAATGGCGAAGGCCACAGCCTTGGCGCCCAGCGCATCTCCGCGTGAGCAGGCGTTGATCGCTGCCCTGGCCCATCGCTATGCGCCGGATGCCGACCGTGCCGTTCTTGACCAAGCCTATGCAGACGCCATGGCCGAGGTCACCAGGAAGTTTCCGGATGACGATGATATTGCTGTTCTTTATGCAGAGGCGTTGATGGATCTCAGCCCCTGGGACTACTGGACCGACGGCGGCAAAAATCCAAAGGGACAGACTGTGGAGATCATCTCGACACTTGAACGGGTGCTGGCGCGCAACGCCGACCACGTCGGGGCGATTCATCTCTACATTCATGCTGTCGAGGCTTCGACCACGCCCGAGCGGGCGGAGCCGTACGCCGATCGCCTGACGACGATGGAAATCGATGCCGGTCATCTGGTCCACATGCCCTCTCACATCTACTACCGGGTCGGACGCTATGCGGATTCGCTTGCGGTCAACCGCCGGGCGGTCGCGGCGGACGAAACTTTCTTTCAAGCCGTAACACCTGAGGGGCTCTATGCAGGCGGCTACTATCCGCACAATATCCACTTCCTGCTGGTTTCGGCGCAAATGGCGGGCGACGGACCGACTGCAATCGAAGCGGCGCAGAAGCTCTCCCGGATAATTTCGGACGAGCTCGCGCGCGCCGCGCCTGCCTTCGTTCAGCCGATAAAGGCCGCCCCCCTGTTTGCGCATGCCCAGTTCAGCGATCCTGAAACGATCCTGGGGGTCGCGCGTCCAAGTGGAGCCTTCCCGTTTGTTGATGCGGCCTGGCATTATATGCGCGGGGTGGCCCAAGCTGCGCGCGGTGATCTCGACGCTGCTCGGGTCGAAAGGGCGGCGATCGCAAAGATCACACGATCTTCCGACTTAAGCGGGCTCGAGGCAGGCGGAATGCCCGCTGCTGACGTCTTGGCTATCGCCAGGCACGTCCTCACGGCTCGTATTGCCCAGGCCCGCGAAGATTGGCTGGCTGCCGCTCGCGCCTTCTCAGATGCCAAAAAAGTTGAGGATCGCCTCGCATATATGGAACCGCGCCACTGGTATTACCCCATCGGTCAGTCACTTGGGGCGGCGCTGCTCCGTGTTGGCGATATCGATGGCGCGGAGAAGGCCTTTCTTGAGAGCCTCGATCTTGCTCCGAACAATGGTTGGGCACTATTCGGCCTGAGCGAGGTCTATCGTGCACGCGGCGACGAACTCTTGGCTGAAAAAACAACGCGTCGATGGCGCGATGCTTGGGTCGGCAACACCTCGATCCTGCGGATCGACCGCCTGTAGGGCGGAAGGGCGCAGCAATTGCTGCGCTCGAACTGGTGTCATCGATCCGCGCCGGTCGACTTTGAAATTTCGAGGGCCACGGCGCTCCACTACTGGCGCAAGCATCCGAACCTTCACGGCTGGATGGAGCATCTCTACCCGAGAGGCGGCAAGGACGCAATTTTCAATTGCGTCAATCTTTAGCTGACAACCGAGGATCTCGATCGCTGGAAACGGCGATCCATGATCGCAGCCTGCCGTCGACTGAAGGCTTCTTCTTCGGCGTGTCCGAGGGCATCGAAGTGGACGATGATCTCGCCTTTGTCGCCAAGGAACGCAAAGCGCTCGGGATCGGCCCGGTGGGATGCGCGGGCGCATCACTCTACCCGCTCCTTCGTCGCCCTCGCCGCCGGCTTCATCTTGCTCTATCCGTCCACACGGGCCAGCAGCTAAGCCTTTAACATGGAACTGTCATCGCGATTGCCTGACGGAAGCTTGTCGAAAATCGCTTTGATCACCTGAGTAGGTCCGTTCTTCATCGGAACAGTCATGTTCATATAAAGTTGGCCGTCCGTCAGTGTAAAATGGATGTCAAAGGACGCCCGACCGTAGCTACCGCCGTACCCCGGCTCCCATCGTCCGACGCCGCTTAAAGCATTGGATTTTCCGCGTTTGTCAGCTTCGACAATAGCAAACCAGCCGTTGTTTGAAGTAACGCGCAGGACGGACCCTTGCTGCTTGATGGTGATTCGGCATTTGTCGCACTTGCCGGCGTTCGAGACGATTTGCTGCCAGATTCCCGCTAGACTGCGATTATCCGCCTTCGCTTGCGAAAACGAACCGAACGTAAGAACCAGAAAACAAACGAAGCTAATGATCTTGCGCAATAACCTTGCCCCCTGCTGTTATCATCTTGACGCTTTACGCCAACCGGCCTCTCGCGCCTCTGCCTCAGAACAGAACCAGCGGTCGCCATATCTCGTGCGGATGGTTGTGGCGTCGTAGTCCTCTTGTCCCGGCACATGGAAAAACCGCACGCCGGAATTGATGGAGATATTGCCTTTGATATTGCGATCGGGATCGTACCACGCTCGCGGAACGAAAGTATGTATCCGCCTCCTGCAAAGAAGGCGGCAGCCGAAGACGCGACAACCAGTAACGTGAGCGTTCTCATGCCACAAGCATAGGTGGCGGCTATTTAGTGCACGTTTTCGAAGCCGTTAAATCTTGAGCAAGCAGACTGAAGGCCTACCTGAATTGCGCCTTCAATCAGTGCCGATGGCATGTGCGGGGGGTTACGCTGAAACTGACCGTGTATTCGAACAGATGAATATTCGGAACGACCGTCCGCGCATATTTCAGGTTTCGGTTGACCGACTTTGATGGTGCCGGAAACGTCCACGTCACGGCCTATCGTCAGTTTGACCCATCCCATGTAACGCGCGACTTGCCCTAAGACCCGATCCGAACTTTGGGCGCGTTTGAGTTCGAAGACAAAAACGCTCCAGTGTCGTCTACAGCCAGAATGTCGATAGGCCCGACAGCCGTTGGATATTCGATACCGTCACGTCCCGTTGGATCGACATATAGCCGAAGTCTCCTGCCCCCGAAGTCGATTGACGAAAGGTTGGATGCGAGAAAATCCCGAAGCTGGTATTCAAGCGAAAAATACGGAGCGCTCGTCAGCGCCCCCATCCTCGGTTTCTTCCGTGCCGCCCAAAACATCCTCCACCAGATGTGCGGAGTGCGCGGGGAGAATCAACCGCACCTCGTCCGGTGTTTCCTGCATGGTCCACCCGGCTTGCCGTAGGGCTGCACGCAATTGATGCGAGGTATTGCTCGTCGCATCCACGCCAAGCCGATCAGCCTGCCTCTCAGAAGGCCGCCTAAACCCACCCCTACATCATAAGGCAGTTCTACTCCGCGCGCGACTCAAGAAGCTGCAACGCTGCAACTCGAAGGCGCGCCAGCTCTA
This sequence comes from Sinorhizobium sojae CCBAU 05684, assembly GCF_002288525.1. Lineage (NCBI taxonomy): Bacteria > Pseudomonadati > Pseudomonadota > Alphaproteobacteria > Hyphomicrobiales > Rhizobiaceae > Sinorhizobium > Sinorhizobium sojae. Next base: position 1,479,572 of record NZ_CP023068.1, on the reverse strand, counting down.
CTGCCGGAGCGCCGAGCGGGCTCGGTGAATGCTTTAGCCCGCGACCGCAGCCGACCGCTTGAAGATGATAGTCACCTTAGTTCCCTCACCGACGGTTGATGTGACGTCGAACTGCGCCTTGGCATTTTCCGTCAGCGACCGCGCGATGAGGGCTCCGAGTTTACCGGGGGCGGGCCACGTCACACCTTCAGGCAGGCCAATACCGTCGTCAGCGACCACGACCCGGCAACCATTGCCGTCAACCATGCTCTGCAGCGTGATTGTCCCTCCCTCAAGACCTCTAAAGGCATGCTTCAGCGCGTTTGTGAGAAGCTCGTTCACAACCAGTCCTGTCGGCATGGCGACATTTATCGAAACCGGATAGGTGTCGACCTTCATGTCGAGGCGGATGCCCTCCACCGCGTGAGAGGTCATGACGGCGGAGGCTATCTGGCTCAGATAGACGCCCAAATCGATCTCGTCCTTGTGATCCTCACCAGATAGCGCTTGATAGAGGATCGCGAGTGCATCAACGCGCCCCACCAGCCGTTCGAAACGCTCCTTGTCTGGCTCGACCGCGTTCCGAGTTTCCATTCGGATGAGCGCCGTGATCATTTGCAGGTTGTTCTTGACCCTGTGCTGAAGCTCGCGCAGGAGCGTGTCCTTCTCCCGGATTCGCTCCTCGATGGACAGTTTGTCCGCATCGCTATGGGCAGACACATCAACCAGGGCAACAAGTCGGAAGCAGAGCTTGTCGTCGTCGTCCTCAATGACATTTGAATAGACATCTACGATCGCTGAACCTGAGGTCTTGCGCTCGAGGCGGAAGGTTCCTACGGAATCGGTTTGCGTGACAATCGCTTCATCGATCCGCCGATCGAAGGGCGCTTTCACCGCACTCCCCGAAAGCCCCTCCCAATTCTCCTGCTCAATGCGAGCGGCGGTGAGCCCGGAAAGCTTTTCGAACTCTGGGTTGGCGTAGACCACCGTCTCGCCATCCCTCAGATCGGATACCGCAATTGCGATAGGAACTTGGTCGAGGAACTTCTTGAACTGTTCGCTTTCGAGCGCAGTCGCAAGTTCTGGAGTGTCGAGCAATTGTTCGACAGGCTCGTGCCTATCTTCGTCGGATGTCATCCGTTTGCCCCGGTCCCTTCGCCGTGTAGCCACAGCAGTACCAGTGAAATTATACGCCCGTCATCTGATCAAGGCTATAACGCCCTGGCTGTGGATTTCAGGAGCAGGAGGACGTGATGCTCGACGGTTGCGCCGCCGATTGCGCCGGAACACCTTCGCTGTGCCTGCAGCGGGGAACTGATTGCATCCGTGAAACACCGTCCCGTTCCTGTTGCGCTTCCCGACCATCTGGCCCACCAGACGAACGGGGCATTGACGCAAGGCAGCGCCTTCGATCGTCTCGTAGCGCACCTCATCCCCGGCTATCTCGCAAAGTTCCCGGATATAGCGGGACGGCTGGCGACTGTTGGTGATGAGATATACGCCCCGGCTGGCGTGTGCGCGAGAAGTCGACATTCCACGACCAGTTAGACGGCTAATCTTATTGACAATCTGACTTGCGTAGCAGCGGAGCTCTTGCCTGACTGTCCTGCGCGAACTTAGCGAATATGAACCAAGACCTCGGTAGACGTTAGAGAGCGCCGTCACAACGCTTGCCTCAAGCCACCGCTTGCGCACCGTTATTTCCACAAGAGAGCCACACATGAGCGCTGCCTCATCGGATGCGAGGAAAGCGACAAGGGCGGCGACTTCCTCCGGCCCGCCAATCCGCTCGAACAGCACATGTTTGTCGAGGGCGGCTACAGTCCCGGTGTCGCTTGGCACGTAAATGGGGTCTTATTGTCGGTCTGCTCGGCCATAGCGCCGGCGGCCGTCCCGGCGAGCGTTTGATGCGACGGCTCGGCATGCCGGTCAGCGACGACACGATCCTGCGGCAGCTGAAGCGGGATGCCGCGCTCGCTCATTGCGACGCCACGATCCGGGTCGTAGGCATAGACGACTGGAGCTGGCGGCGATCGTGGCGCTACGGCACGGTGATCGTCGATCTGGAGCGCCGTTCGGTTGTCGATATCCTTGAGGACCGGAGCGTGGCGAGTGCGGCGCGATGGCTGGAGCGGCACCCTTCTGTCGAGATCGTGAGCCGAGACCGATGCGGGCTGTACGCACAAGCTGCTCGCGAGGGTGCGCCGCAAGCGCGTCAGGTGGCTGACCGGTTCCATCTCATGCAGAATCTGCGGGTCGCAATCGAGGAGCAGATGAGCCTTTCCGGCCGCGCTACTGGACGAGCATTGCTGTCGGATAAAAGTATCGGGAGCGCGCCAAACGAACTGATTCAGGATGACACTCACGCTACGTCGGCGCATAGCGCCCTTTGGAGCATTGTTACGTATGAGCGTCCTCATGTTCGAAGTGAGCGATTGCCGCCGCGCGTGAGGTGCGGTCTAAAACGATATGTCGTTCAGAGTGGGAGCGCGAGGTGGCCCGCAACGGCGCGGCGCTGGCGCAGGAGAGAGCGAAGCCTTTCCGTGCTGCCACCGATGGCGAAACGGTTGCGGGCACCTTCACCGGGACCGTGCAGCTATCGAGCGGCAAGTTCGCCATTGTCGAAAGGTCCCACGAGTTCACGCTTGTCCCGTAGCGGCCGGTCATTGACCGACAGCTCGGTCGCGAGGTCGCGGGCATCATGCAGGGCGGAGCGGTGTCTTGGCAGTTGGGGCGGCAGCGGGGATTGGGGCTTTGGCCTCTCAAACCCATTGACCAACGTCACTAAGCACCCGTCGTAGCCATTGATGTCCTGGGTCGGCATCATGTCGTGCGTGCCAAGTCTGCACCACTCGGAATGAAGGAATATCCAGTGGCGGCGGAAAAAGTCGGAGCGGGAGCCGCCCGGCCAACGGTGCGAAGAGACGGCGGGGTTCCGTTGCCACGAGGTCGGAGGCATCGACCAGCATCGGCGCCATCAAGAAGTGGCCGACCGTCACGACGACGTTCCTTTTCAATCCTTTCTCGGTGAGCACAGCATCGACATAGCCGCTCGCATTGCCCTTCATCGAAACCTGAAGATGGCGAAGCGAGAGGTAACGGTCGAGGTCAAGCCTTTCGTCCAGATCGGGATGATCGCCACGGCCGGCGCAGATGAAGTCCTCTTCGTAGAGCAGTTCTTCTCGCATATGCGTGGGCGGCGGCGGGAAGTTGCCTGCGATGAGTTCGACTGCACCGTCGTCCAGCATCGGCAAACCGACACTGCGGCTCGTGTTGCGGATCACCAGAGAAATGCCTGGTGCTTCGCGATCGAGCCGTGCGGTCAGACGCGATAGAAGCACGAAAGCAGCATAATCGGAGAGACCGATCACGAATTGCCGAGTGCTTTCGGTCGGATCGAACGCCCGCCCGCCAAGCAGGACGCCCTCAACCTGTTCAAGAATCGACCGCACACTTGGCGCGATGTCCTGCGCCAGCGGCGTCGGCATCATACCGCGGGGTGATCGGACGAACAGAGGGTCTCCGAACAGGGCCCGGAGGCGATTGAGGGAATGGCTGACCGCCGGCTGAGTCAACCCAATTCGCTCGGCCGCGCGCGTAGCATGCCGTTCTGCAACGAGGGCGTCGAAGACGACCAGTAGATTGAGATCGACGGCGGCGATATGAACCTTCTTCATCACGGTGATGCTAATAATGAATTGGATTTATCGCAAGCATCTCAGCAATGTTCGGCACGAATGAAAGTAGGGGCGGACAGCAGAGTAGGAGAATATGAATGCCAGGTTCCGATTCTGTCACAACGGGAAAAGCAAGCTCTCGCCGACGCTTCATCGAGACTACCTTCGTTACAGCAGGCTGGTTCGCCATCAGTAGGAGTGCGCAAGCTATGACCTCGGAATCTCATGAGGATCGATTTTCACGCGGCTTGGAGATACTCCGCCGGATCGGCGGCCTGAACTTCGACGAGCCGATCAATGCGTTGGCGGAAACCTCCGCCGACCTTTCGCGCTTCACCGTCGAATACCCCTACGGCGATGTGCTATCCCGCCCGGGGCTTGATCTGCCGTTAAGGCAGCTGTGCACCGTCTCCATGCTGCTGGCAGACGGGAGTGCCCAACCGCAACTGAAGTTTCATATAGCTGGCTTTCTCAATGCGGGCGGCGAGCCCAATGCGATCGTCGAATTGCTCTTCGTATCGGTCGCGATCCTGGGCTTTCCGGCAACGGTCAATGCTGTCGGCATCGTTCGTTCGGTATTCGCCGAACGCGAGCTGGCGTTTCAGCCCATCGAGCCTGTGACAGGTGATGGAGCGGGTCGAGGAGCGACCGGACAGGACATGCTCCACCGGCTGGCTGGCGGAGACTGGCAGGACTACTTCGATCGCTTTGCTACCGCCGCTCCCGACCTCGCGCAGCTTTCAATCGATTTCGCGTTCGGAGAGGCGTTGGCCCGTGATGGGCTGGAGCACAAAGTGAAGCTGCTCGCGATTGTCGCGATGCTCGCCTCAAGCGGCAATCGCAGCGATGCGCTTCGCCTTCATCTGGCCGGCGCCCTTGCCAATGGCGTCACACGCGAAGAGATCATCGAGCTTTTCATCCAACTCAGCGTCTACCGTGGATTTCCGGCCGCCCTCAACGCATTTTCGGTCGCCCGGAGCGTCTTCGCGCTCGGCGTCCAGCCGCTTCAGGTCGACATCCCCACGTCCGTCGATACGGAAAGTCGCGGGGATCGATTGGAGCGGGGGAAGGCTCTGCTTGCGAAAAGCTCGGCCGCATCAGGCGATGCCGTGGTCCGTAGTTTTGACGATATCGCACCGGACCTCGGACGCATGATCGTCGAACATTCCTATGGCGAGGTTTTCTCGCGCAAAGGCATCGATCTGAAGACCCGTGAACTCAGCGCCTGCGCGGCTTTGGCCGCCATCGGCTCCGCGACAACGGAAACCCCTTTGCGCGTCCACATCAACGCCGCCTTGAACGTTGGTGCGAGCCGGGATGAGATCATCGAAACGCTGGTCAATCTCACCGCCTACAGCGGCTATCCAGCGACACAGCAGGCGATCCGCATCGCTGCGGAAGAGTTCGCCAAGAGCAACCCGTCCTCGCGACCACGTAGTGAAGAAAGTGAATGATCGACCGACGTTCAATGCTTTCCGCAATCATCTCAACTGCACTCGTGCCGCCATCGCTCGCCATGATCACTCCCGCCGCAGCGCAGAGCACCAACCGGGCCGAACGTCTCTGGACGGGTTTCAGCTCGGTGGTTGGCATAGCTTTCGACAAGAGCGGGAACCTCTATGCGGCGGAATGGAGCGCTGACCGCATCTCGCGCGTCGAGCCGGATGGAAAGCGCACGACGTTCGCGGGTTATTTGTCCGGCCCCTCGGGTCTCGCGATCGACGCGGAGGGCAACATTTATGTTGCTTCCTATTCTCGCGACGAGATCTATCGTTTCACACCCGATGGCAGCCGGGAAACCTGGCTCACGGGGCTCGCGACGCCAGCGGTCTCAAGGACCACTCGACGTGTCACGCTGACGGATGAAGGCAACCGCTACTATGCCAAGAGCGTTCAGATCTTGCGTCTTATGGAGCAGGCTGGCGACGAGGCGCGGGGTACGCGCAGCGCGCCGGCCGGCACGATCCGCATATCCTGCACGGCAGCATTCGGGGTCTTGCACATCAGTCGCCTGATCTTTGCCTTCCAGGATCGCTATCCCGATATCGGGATTGATCTTAGCCTAACCGACGAACGCATCGATCTCGTCCAGGAGGGCGTGGATATCGCGTTGCGCTTGAGCCCGCTTACCGACAGCTCCATGGTCGACCGCGCCGACTTTCCCTTACTGGCGCGGGACGAACACCTCGTTCCGGTTGCCGCCTCCAAGAAGGGGTTCGAGACCGGCACCCTCACCGAAGACGTCAAGACCGAGATCGAGAAACTTCTTTGGGCTGATGCCCTGATCCTGCAGTTTCCCATGTGGTGGTTCACCATGCCGGCGATCCTCAAGGGCTGGGTCGACCGTGTGTTCGCCTACGGCTTCGCCTATGGCGTCGGCGAGCACAGCGACAAGCGGTGGGGCGACCGGTACGGCGAGGGCACGCTGGCGGGCAAGCGCGCGATGTTGATCGTGACCGCCGGCGGCTGGGGAGCACTACGCGCCCCGCGGGGTCAACGGACCGATCGACGACCTCCTGTTCCCGATCAATCACGGCATCCTCTACTATCCGGGCTACGACGTCCTTCCGCCGTTCGTGGCATATCGCGTCGATCGTTTCGATGAGAGCGAGTTCGATCCTGTTGCCGAGCGCCTGCGCGAGAGGATGCGCACGCTTTTTACGGCCCGACCCATCCCCTACCGGCAGCAGAATGGCGGCGACTATCTGATCCCAAGCATGCAGCTCCGCCCCGAACTGGGCGATCCGGGCGCGCCCGGTTTCGCGCTTCATGTGAACAATGAGGGCCATGCCACCGCCGATTCCAGCAAGAGCGGAACACGGGAGAGAGCTTCATCGCCCACTCCAGAGTCTCCCGCTCCCAAGCCGCACACCACGACTCTTGGGAACGTCTGCCTTGAGTGAGTTTTGCGCCATAGCTTGCTCAATGCCGGTCCATACAACTGGGTCGATTCCAGCCACCCATCGGAAACTGTCGTGCGACTGCTGTTGGCGTAAATGCGCACTCACGAGAAGCACATTGGGAACAGAGGGGTGGTGTCCCATGCAGGGCATATCCCGCGGAACTGGTCCCCCGGATGTTCCCGTTCTGTGCTTCGAAGATCGCATAATGGTATCGTCTGGAACGACGGAGATTGCCGGCGGCGCGAGTTCTTAAATCCCTGACCCGTCGAGCTCTTGGTCGTCATCGCCTTCCCAGGGTGAGGGCATAGAGGTGCGATTGAGATTGGCCGACGGCATCGGCATCCAGCACTTCAATTCGGGCTCGGCGTATTCGATGATGCGGCCGGGAGACGAATCAGCGGCGCGCCAGCCTTCGCCGAACTGATCGCCATTCGACCAGTACGCGAGGTCAACTTCTGCCGCCCCCTGTTCGGACGGGCGGATCGTGACGAGATCCGACTGCCGTTTTTCGGCGCGCTTGCCATGTGGCGCCAGTGGTCTGGCTCGGCCATCATTTTTCCTCCTGCCTTGCTGCAGAAGTGTCGCCTCGCCATCGAAAACGGTCAACTCCAACCTTGCACAACCATCGTCTATCGATTGACTGGGTCGCGTCCCCACAGGTGGTGTGGTTAGGTGGTAGCGAAGCCGCTCGCGAGCGCGCCCTCGAGCGCGCCGTAGCCAGCGAGCGGTGCCGGAAGCTCGGTGTGTCTTTTCAACAGATTTTACGGGCATTTTGGCTTGTGTGTCCGGTTCTGCCGGCTTCATTCGCATTGCCAGAGTCTCCCTCGGTTTCTATCCTGACGCATGATCCGCACCCTACTGGTGCGCCCGAAGCCCGAGGACACTGGAGGCCGATGGCATCTCAGCTGGATATGTTTTCCTCGCCACCTGAGCCAGGGGATGACGTCGTAAAGCTGCGAGGACCCTTGAAGCTGCGGCGGCAGACGCCACTTGATGACGAGGGTATGGCCCGGCTTTTGGAGGAGAGCGGCAGCTATCGTGTGCTGCGCAAGCTTGTCGGTCGCAAAATCGTCGATATACCGCGCCCGGGATTTCCTCGCGTCGGAGTGATTGTCGACACCGAGACGACGGGCCTCGACCACAGCAAGCACGAGATCATCGAAATCGGCGCAGTTGCGTTCACCTTTGACGACGAGGGCCATATCGGCGACGTCACGGGCGTTTACGGCGGCCTGCAGCAGCCAACCGTCCCAATCCCCCGTGAAATCACCCGCCTTACAGGAATCACGGACGAGATGGTTGCCGGGCAGATGATCGATGTCGAATCGCTTCGAGTGTTGCTCGACCCGGCCGACCTGGTGATCGCCCACAATGCCGGCTTCGATCGTCCGTTCTGCGAGGCGTTCTCGAGCATGTTTTGCGGCAAGGCATGGGCCTGTTCCGTCAAGGAAGTCGATTGGGCGACGCGCGGGTTCGAGGGCACGAAGCTCGGCTACCTGATTGGTCAAAGTGGCTACTTCCACGACGGTCATCGCGCCGTCGACGACTGTTTTGCTCTGCTCGAGGTGCTCGCCGGCCGCGACGGGGCGACGGAGCCAAGCGCTTTTACGGAACTTCTCGAGACAAGTCAGCGCTCGCGCGTGCGCATCTTCGCCGAGCACAGCCCCTTCGACATGAAGGATCATCTGAAGGCTCGGGGATACCGCTGGTCGGATGGCAGCGACGGCCGTCCGAAATCCTGGTGGATCGAAATCGACGAGGAGCGGCTCACCGCGGAGCTCGCTTTCCTGAGGTCAGAGATCTACCGGTGGGAAGAGGCCGACCCACCGGTCAAAAGGCTGACGGCGTTCGATCGGTACAAGGCTTGAGGGGATGGCCTCGCCGGGCGGGCCGTGGCATGCAGGTGCGCAGGCTCGTTACCGAGATGGTGTTGCCATCTCGAAAGTGGTGAGAAGCAACAGCTGCAGCAGGATCGCAGTCCGGCTTGCTCAAGGTGGAACACTATGAAATTACCGTGGAAATTCCTTGCCCAATTGATGTCGCGGGGACCATCGGGGGAAGCGCAAGAGAGTTCGATCGAAATCAATGCCGATTCCAAGGTTCTCGAGAGCGAAGTGGAGCATAGGTCCGCGCTTCCGCCTAGTTCAACGATAGCTGCCGGCCGCCCTGCTGACGATGAGGACGACTCGGTTGATCAAGGGTCGGTCGCATCGGATAAGACGAAAGCCGATGACGATTCTGCACAGGCATTAAAATCGCCGATCGATGCTGAAGGGGCCCGAACAACTGCGCGAAACGAAGCCGGCCAATCGGATGCCGAGGCGAATTCGTTGGTTGCGGAAAGCCCGGCAAGCGCAAAGTCGCAGAGCAAACCGCGGCTCAAGCGTCGAGAACGTGGGAGGAGAGCCAACGCCCGGGTGGCTGCGCAGAGCGGTGTCGCCCCAAAGCATCATCAAAGCTTGCAGCCCTCGTCGTCACGTGACCTGTTCTTCCATGAAGTGGCAACACTCGACGAAGAAATCAAAATGCTGAGGAGCCAACTCGCTCAGAAGCTCCATCTGCAGAACGTCCAGCTCAAGAAGATGCTTGAGCGATTCGACGTTTCGTGAGCTTGGCGGACGTGCTCGAGCCGAACCTGGCGCCAACCTGTAGGGGTCGCCACGATCGTCAATTTGGGGGATCGTGGGCAGGCGGCGTCTATTTCAGGTGAGAGTTGGGAGCCTTTCACCGTTGCCGTCAAGCTCTGGGCACAGGCCAGGCCTCAACGTTCCGTAAAGCAGGACTCTCATGGTTGTGTTGACTCTGTGGAACACTCAGCCGAAAACAGGCGATGACTAAAGGAGGGATTGCTGATGGCTGACGAGAGTAATGCGGGACCAATTGCTGCAGCTGTAGCGACGGACGCAGAAGTGAAAGCACCAACGGCTAAGAAGCGGAGGTCGCCACGGCCTCAGAAGGCGGCTTCCGAACCAGTTCAATCAAAGACGCCGGCCGCTAAACGCAGGGGCTATACCGAGCAACAGAAAAGCGAGAAGCTCAAGCTGATTGCGACGCAAGTCACCGGAGGCAACACTCTCAAGGATGCTATCAAGAGCGCCGGCATATCAGAGCAAACCTACTACCATTGGAAAGGTGCTGCGAAACCTGTCGAGCAAAAGGATACGAAGAGCACCAAACCCCTACCGGCCGGCGATGAGTTGGCAGATCTTGTAAAGCTCGAAGAGGAAAACCAGAGGCTCCGCAAGCTGCTGGCGGAGAAGCTGCGAGCGGAAAATGCCGAATTGCGCAAGAGGCTCGGTCTCGACTAACCAGGTCCGGGAATGCGCGGGGGACAGTTTCATCGGCGTCCTCCGTGTTACGCCGAAGCTTATATTTGCTCCCCATTGGCATTGTCGCGGCAAACGCAGCATTGCTGTGTCCCCGCTCTTGCCGGTTGAAAGTCGCGCCAGCTCCCGAGGTTGGCGAGGAGTTGAAGCGCGCGAGGAGGGGCTGTATTGGTGCGCCAGCAGGAATGCAGCGGCGCCAAATCGGCGTTGAATTTTTCACGCTTTGGGATCGAAAGTAGATGAAGACGCCACAACGGAGATTCGTTGTCGAATTCAAGTCGGGACGACGACTGCCAAAAGCCCAGACGAACTCAATCTGGGGGGACACAGATCTCAAGGCTTTGGCCCGCGAAGTGGAAGATACGGCGCTGCATCTGTTCAATTCAAATGAAGCACCTGGAACGCCCGACCCGGGTGAAACCAAGCCGGCTGATCCGATCAATGCAGAGTCTGTCTACGATCGCGCCGACGATGTCGACGTTGCGCGAGCAGCGACAGCATTTACCAACGGCGCAGAGGTCGAAATCCCGAAGCACCATGAGGCCGATCATCCGGCCGAAGCGGTTGGGCAAGTACAGGAGAGCCAACCAGCATCGCAGCCTCGAACGACATCTACCGGCACTCCTAGAAAGCGCGCCAAGCGTGCCGCCGCCCAGGCGATCGCGTACGACTCGAAGGCTCGGCACGAGGATCGAAAGGCGCAGAGCGGGACTGTAGACAATCCCATCTTCCTCGACGAGCTTGCCGCCCTGGATGCAGACAACAAGCGCCTGAAGAGGTTGCTGGCTGAACAGCTTCGTGCACAGAACCTTTGGCTCAAGAAGATGCTTGAACGATTTGATGCCGCATAGCGAGCTGGCACCACTGGCGTCGGGAAAAAACCGCTGAGGCCCGAGTTCCACGGATAGCCGCGGGGCTGCGCTACGTCGATGTCACCTGATTGTTCATTCTTTCTGACGTCGTTGCGGAACTGGGCAATAGAGTTTCTCCAGTTTCCTGCAGTGAAGGCCATTCGGAAATGCCCAAGTTCACTGTCATCCTTTAGGCTCGTGGAAGTGAGCATCGAACGTCAGCGATCAAAAGTGCGGTTGAGGCCTGTAACCGCGCGCTCGCTTCTGGCGAAGCAAGGAAAGGAAGCGGCTTATCGCTTGACGGTCATCCTCAAACAGATGGACGCGCTCCTGGCCGCGAGTACCGATGCGACCCCAGCGACGGATGAGAGCCGAGCCGCCGAAGAGATCCGGCTCGAGCGATATCTCGTAAAAGCGTGCCATGTTTCTGGTCTGATCGATGCGCTGAACATACAGGCGGAACCAATGCTGGGTCATGGCTCCAAACTGGCCGGACAAGGTTCAGGCGTCCAACGACATTTTTGAATCGATCAGCGCTGATCGATTCAAGACGTTGATGCGACGGTGACGTGTCCGTCCGTCGTCCTTCGCAAGCGTTAGCCGAAGAAGCCGACAAGCGGCGCGGCGAAACATTGTCGCGCTAGCCTGTGGTAAACGGGAGTGGGCGGCTGCCGTTTCGCAACCCTCTTTGCAACGGGGGCATTCCAACCACGCCGCCATACGGGAGCGGCGCCGCTGCTTTGGGCCGCGCTTGCGCCGCTCTTCCTCCTCCGAGCCCACATCCGGGATGCCGCCCGCGATGCAGGACGAGGCCGGTCCCAGGCTCCTGTGCGTTGCGGCCCCTCCGGTTTCTTACGCTTCTGCCGGACGGCGCCTTGCCGTCAATGGCCTGCCCCGCGCCAGCCTTCGTGGAAGACCCGTGTTGGCCATGACGGCGGCGGCCGACGCCGCCCGGTGTCGGCCCGCTTCCGCCGTGTGGCCCATTCACTCACGAGCCGGCGCGAACCACGAAAGCCCTGTGTTCTCAAACGCCGCCATAGCTCAGTGCCGTTCCGCTTGCCGGCAGCCCATTGCGCGTCGAGCCATTCGAGATAGGGCTCCAACGAGCTTTCTCTGGACCGAAAAACATCGTTTCGTTGACCTCTGAGCACCTGGCGGACCAAGCCGCGGCTATGACCGGTACGGCGCACGATTTCCTTGATCGTGGCACCCTCCTTTGTCAGCGCAATGATGACCGCGTTGGTCTGTTCGCGCCTGAGATAGCCTTCGTATTGAAGGCGTTTGGCCGCCGTCAGCAGCTTGGGATTGACGCGCGTTGCTCCGAGTGTCTTGCGGATTTGCCGCATCGATTTGCGGACGGCGTCCAGGAACGCACGGCTGGCATTCTCCATCAAATGCCATCGATCAGCGACCTGCACTGCATCGGGCAATGCCCTTGCGGCCGCCAGCCCGTAAGCGCCGCCACGATCGCGGGCAATGATTTGGATTTGGGCATTCTGCCGCAGCCAAGCCTCTGCCGTCGCCGGCTCACGGTCCGGCAGCAAGCAACGATACCTTGCTCCGCGTCATCCGCAGGCAAGGACTACCGCCATCGACCCCGCCCTCGGTGATTGGCATCGACGACTGGGCCTGGCGGCGCAATCATCGCTACGGCACGATCGTGTGTGACCTGGAGCGTCGGCGGCCGGTCCGTCTAATCTCGCCTTCGGAGAATGGCCGAGCGTCTTCGGCGACGCCAAGATGATAGTCGTTACGATGATGGAGGTGCGCTCGTAGAGCCTGCTGATCAGATGGAACAGGAGTTGGCCGCCGGCCTGAGCGAAGGGCAGATAGCCGAGCTCGTCGAGGATGATGAAGTCGAGGCGATTCAGATAATCGGCGAGCCGCCCCTGCTTGCCGGAGCGGGCTTCGGTCTCGAGCTGGTTGACGAGATCGACGACATTGAAGAAGCGACCGCGCGAGCCGTTACGGATGAGGGCACGCGCGATGGCGATGGCCAGATGGCTCTTGCCGGTTCCCGTTCCGCCTACGAGGACGATGTTGTGCTGTTCGGCCAGGAAGTTACCGGTGGCGAGTTCGCGGATCAGCCCCTCGTTGATGGGCGTTCCGTCGAAGTCGAAGTCGTCGATGTCCTTGGCGAGCGGCAGCTTGGCGACTGTGAGCTGGTAGCGGATGGAGCGCGCCTGCTTCTCGGCGATCTCCGACTGCAACAGGTCGCCGACGATACGCGGCGGCTCGTGCTGCCGCTTGATGGCGTTCCCCATGATCTCGTCATAGGCGCTGCGCATGCCGAAGAGCTTCAGCGTGCTCATGAGTTCGAGAACCTGCGTGCGTTCCATCAGCTTGCCCTCCTGAGGCTGTCGTAACGGGCGCAATCGGCCACCGGCTCATGGGTCAGCCGAAGCGCGTCGGGAATGGAAAGGCGCTCGGCCGGCGCGGGATCGCGGGCGCGGGCGAGGATGTTGATGATGACGGCGGCCGAGAAGGCGCCGTGATCGAGGGCTTCCTGGCAGGCCGCTTCGACGGCCGGCAATCCATCGGTCGCGACGCATCCGAGGATCGCGACCATCTGCCGATCGCCGTCCGGGGCGTTCTTCAGCTTGCGCCGCACCTTCTCCATCGCCGCGGGCAGAACCCATTCCCGGAACGGCGCACCGTTGCGCAGAGCGCCGGGTTTGCGGGCACTCTTCCTAATCAGGAAAACAAGCTCTCCCGATTGAACCGGCTGACGATGCGGCGCCAGCCGGCTCTCCTGACGAGATCACCTTCGCGAACCTACCGGAATGGTTCGATCTGTTCTGCAGTTGCCGCAGATGCGGCCGCGAAAGTCGAATTGATCGGCGCGCGCTTGCACCGGTTCTTTTCGCATGGCGCTATAGCATTTGGTCCTCGTTCAGTGGCCGCTTCAACAAGACGGCTCCCGCTTCGCACGCTCGGCGCGCGCCAGGCACGGTAACTGGAAACGAGATTCGGGGCAAAACGGTCGATACTCTCGCTGGCGCGGCACCTACGCTGCACGAAATGCGGCAACAAGGACGGCAACGTTGTAAAGCTCGGGAAGGTCCGTCGATGAATGGCGTTTACCGACGTTGTACGGAGACTCGCATTGAAGAAGCTAACGGCCACTACGCTTATCGCACTCGGAGTGGCGCACGCTCAACTTTCCTTCGCCTCTGCCGATAGGTGAGCCGACAGCGGTCATAGAAGCGGTTCGCGGTCCTGTCGCAGCCGTTAGCGATTGCCAACTCCGTCAACAACGCGGGCATGCTGCGGTCACCGAGGCGCTTGAGAATCTGTGCGGCGTCGTATCTCTTCTTCACACCGCACTCGCATTCAACCCGGATCTTCCGTCCAGCAAGCTCAGATAGCCACCAGGCACCAGCTCTAGGCATTGCGCGGCTTCCATTCCGGCCGGTGCTCAAAGCAGAACCAATTCGGATTCGCCTTACCGACCGCAAATCCGAAGGCGCCCCATTTCTTACAGCCGGTATGCTCGCAATAGTGCACGTAGAGTGCCGTGTCGTGCCTGGCCGCGCCTTGCTCGTCGCTCATCTCGTCACCTCATCTTGGCGCTCTTGGCAGGGTGCCCAGCGTCTGGTGAAGCCGACGCTCATCGCGATCTGAGCCAGCGCCAATTGCTCGCGCAGATGCTTGCAGTCGGCGAGGAGTGTCCGGATTGTCGCTTCCGCGTCACCGCCGTGCCAGGCAAGTGCTGACGCAACCTCATCCATCCATGTGTCGAATTCCTCGATCTCGGACGTTTGCTTCTCAGCAGACATGACGTCTCCTTCTCCGCGTTCGCACGAAGTCCTTTGCCCCACAGATTCTCAGATTGGCGGCCGCACCGCCGATGAATGTTCTTATTATGTTCTCATCGTCGCTGGAGTCAATGCGGCGCTTAATGCTGCTTTTCTCTTTCCAGCAGCTCAACAGCTTGCGCTTGCAATGTCGAGGCACAAACTCTCGTACCAAGGAATAAAGGCTTCTCGGGCGGGATCTTTGCGCAGATCCTCGATCTTCATCGCCGCAACCGCATACGACTCGAAAAGCCGGTCTAGCTCGCGGCTTTTTACCGAGCGAAGTTGCTCTTGATGAAGGGGCAGAGCCAGAGCCAAGCGGGCTCTGCCGTTGCGCATTAATGACATTCCCATCACTGTTGCGGCTAAGAGGCCTTGCGGCCCGGCTTCTTGCCCTCGAGGCTTTGCTTGAGAGCCGACATCAGGTCGATGATATTTCCTCTCTCGGCCGGTTCTGCACCGCCTTTGGGCTTGGCGGCCTTGACGGGCTTCGTAGCCTTCCGCTTCTTCTCGATGATCTCGAGCAGTTTTTCCTGGACAGGGTCGCGGACCATGTCGGGCGTCCACGGTTTCCGCTGTTGCTCGATGAGCTTGACGATCAGCGGCAGCATCTCCGGGTCGGCCTTCTCGTCAATGTCCTCGAAATAGGCTTCCTCCTTGCGAACCTCATCACCGTACCGGAGTGTCCACACAATATGGAGTTCTCCCTGCGATCTGTAACCGGTGTTCTGCCCCCACGCTGCTCGCGCATGGCGCGGATCGTGTCAATTGACCGGTCAAGAAGTCGGCTGATCTTGTTGGTCGTCAGCTTGTTAGGCTCGTTTGCAGCCTTGATCAGCTCAGCGATGAAATTGGTTGCAGGTTGTCGAGCATCTTTCTGGTGCCCATAAGCTGGTCGATCATGGACCTCGATGGCCATCAGTGTTCCCGGTTCACGCGCCGGAGAAAACGTAATGCCGGCGCGGTTCACACGTTCATGGGTGCATGCAGTGAAACGCCTGCCTTTTGAGCAGCTGCCGCAAGGCGCTTGTCTCTGGTCCATAAGGTCGATCGCCGGTCGAGTAGCGTCGAAGCCAGCAAGTGCGCATCCGTATAGCCAATCCCCATGCTGAAGATCAAATGTCGATCAATCATCGTCATGACCTCGTCATGCGTAGCTACAAATGCTTCCCGCTGGGCTACTAGGAAAGCCAGCACAGCGCCACGGTCGCGAAGACTGCCAAGCGCCAATTCGCCGATGACGACAGGGTGGCAGAGTAGGCGATCATCTTCAATAATCTTGCGTAGCTCGACGTCTCCGTGGCGGAAATGATCTATCCAGATTGAGGTGTCTACCAGTATCACTCGACCACTTCGCTCCGGCGGCGAGGCGCTGCTTCTGCGTCCGGCATGGTTCCCCCGAGCGCAATTAGGCGCTTTCCGGACTCAATCCGCACGAGTGTCTCTAATGCTTGGCGGACAAGCGCGGCTGTTTCCTTCGTGCCAGTAAGAGATCTTGCCCTTTCCACCAGATTGTCATCGAGATTAATGGTAGATCGCATGATCGAACTCCTAATTTTTAGCATCAAAAATAGCACCATATGGTGCGATAATCTACGCCTTATTCACCTGCGGCTTTGATGCAGATGACTGGCTATGAGCCAGAGCTATAGGAGCGTCGGTCCGTATCGCATCAAGACCAGCGCGTATAGTAGGTCGGTTGACTCCCGAGGGTGGCGTTCGATCGGTCATTGAGCGATCGTCTCAGGTGGCAAATTTGGTATTCAGCGCGAGCGGATAGGGGCGCTTCTCGCCGAGCCACCGCTTTGCGCTGCACTAAGATGTTACGGTTTCTGAGCCTCAAAGTCGCAAGTTGTCTCCGCTGCGAGTACACGGCAGATCGGTCCAGCAAAATCAATGTCGCTCGATCGCAGCTCGGCTCTTTAGGAATGTGATGAACTCACGGAAGCCGGCACGAAGCGGGTTGAACAGCGCATTTCCCTTTTCTTGCAGCATCACTTCCCCGAGCAGCTTCAGTCCGACGGCGGCGGCTGCTGCGTCATCCGGAGCGAGGCCGGTGGTGCGGCGCATGCGCTCCACTATGTCGATGATGTCGTCATGGTTGACATGTTCGAAGGTCAGTATGGCAGGCTCCTCGGGAACGCTGCCGTCGCCCCCGCCAACCAGCCTCAGGGATACTTCGTAGGTGTAGCCTGAAGAAGCCACGATTTTTCCTTTGCTGTCTCATTCAGTAGAGGACGACGGAACGGATCGATTTGCCTTCGTGCATCAGATCGAAGGCCGTGTTGATCTCGTCGAGTGGCATGGTGTGGGTGATCAGATCGTCGATGTTGATCTTGCCCTCCATGTACCAGTCGACGATCTTCGGGACGTCGGTGCGGCCACGGGCGCCGCCGAAGGCCGTGCCCTTCCATACGCGCCCGGTGACCAGTTGGAACGGACGCGTCGAGATCTCCTTGCCGGCTTCGGCAACGCCGATGATGATCGACTCGCCCCAGCCGCGATGGCAGCATTCGAGCGCCTGGCGCATGACATTGGTATTGCCGGTTGCATCGAAGGAGAAGTCGACGCCGCCGCCAGTCAGGTCCTGGATGGCCTCGACGACTTTGCCGGTCCCGACCTCGTTCGGGTTGACGAAGTCGGTCATGCCGAAGCGGCGCGCCATCTCCGCCTTGGCGGGGTTTAGATCGACGCCGATGATCCGGTCGGCGCCGACCATGCGGGCACCTTGGATAACGTTGAGGCCGATTCCGCCGAGGCCGAACACCGCGACACTTGCACCCGGCCAGACTTTCGCCGTGTAGATGACCGCGCCGATGCCGGTCGTCACGCCGCAGCTGATGTAGCAGATCTTGTCGAAGGGGGCGTCCTCGCGAACCTTGGCGGCGGCAATTTCGGGAAGGACCGTGAAGTTCGAGAAGGTCGAGCAGCCCATGTAGTGGAAAATCTCGCCAGCGTCGCAGGAAAAGCGGGTGGTCCTGTCCGGCATCAGCCCTTGACCCTGCGTAGCCCGGATCGAGGTGCAGAGGTTGGAGCGTTGCGACAGGCAGGTTTTGCACTCCCGACATTCGGGCGTATAGAGCGGAATGACGTGGTCGCCAGGCCTCAGCGATGTGACGCCAGGACCTACCTCCCTGACGATTCCGGCGCCCTCGTGCCCGAGGATCGCCGGGAACTTGCCTTCCGAATCCAGGCCGGAGAGCGTGTAGGCGTCCGTGTGGCAGACGCCGGTTGCCATGATCTCGATGAGAACTTCCCCGGCCCTAGGGCCGCCGATTTCGATGGTCTCGATCGACAGGGGTTTGTTGGCCGCCCAGGCGACCGCGGCGCGTGATTTCATGTGGAGTCCTCCCTGGAGATGCGCCGATTGCGGCATTGACGTTCGTTAGGGTTGGCAGATACTATTTGGTATCTGAAATTGCAAGGCGCAGTTTCGAGATGGTATTCACACGCTGGCTCGGAAAAACGAGCGATACGACGTTCAGCTAAGTTGACGGAGACAGGGAGGGTTCGAATGTTTGATTTCGCGGGAGCGCAGCCGCCGAGCGGTTCGGGGGCTGTTATGAGGGCGCCGGTCACAGACGATTCCGGCGAGGTGCTCGTGGCGGAGTCTCGCCAGAGGTCGCGCGGTACGGCAGCACCGGGTGACGGCAAGCGCCACGTCGAAGCGCCGAACGCGGCATAGGAGGGCCTGGGAATGGATTTTATCTTGATCGAACCGAGCGCAATCCTTCGGATGCTGTGCGGCCTGTGGTTCATTCCCCATTGCATCGGCAAAATGCGCAATGTCGGGCCTGCCTCGGCCACATTTGCCAAGGCCGGGTTCCATCCGGCTGGCGCATTCGTGATCATTACCATTATCGTTGAGTTGACTGCCGGTGCGGGACTGGTTCTCAATATCTTTCCGCGCCTTGCCGCCGGGCTGGCTGTCGCCGTGCTGCTTGGCGCCAGCTATGCCGTCCTTCGCATCAACGGTTGGAACTGGCGCTGGCAGAAGCAGGGGCCGGAGTTCATGATCTTCTGGTCGGTGGCGTGCGTCCTGGCCGTGCTTGATTGACGCTCCGATGTTTTCGAGATACTGCGAGGTATCCGAGTGCGATAGCAATCAGGGAGAGTAATCTTGGCGCGATTGACACGGGAACAGAGTCAGGCGCGGACGAAAGCAAAGCTGCTGGCGTCCGCGCGCGAGGTCGTCGCCCGCGAAGGCTACGAGGGCGCAACTATCGAGCGCATCGCCGAGGAAGCGGGTTTCAGCAAGGGAGCCTTCTATTCCAATTTCAACGGCAAGGAAGACATTTTCCTCTACCTGCTCGAGACCCATGCGGGCGAAGACGTGGTCGAGCTCCAGGAACTGCTCGGGCCAATCGAAGATCCGCGCGAGTTGATCGATACGTTAAGCAGTTGGGCCCAGGAGCGCTCTACCGACCCGAGCTGGGGGATGCTGGCATTGGAGCTCTTCCGCCACGCGCGACGCAATGCCACCTTCGGAGAGCGCCATTCGAACCTGTTCCGCGCTCAATGGGAGGGGCTCGGCAAAATCCTGCTTCGGATGTTCCCGGAGGGCGAGGCGCCCGCCGGGCCGACCGCTCTCGGCGGCATCGTTTTTGAGCTGACCTATGGGGCGGCGTCGAGCTTCACAAATGGACCGACGGTCGGCGAACTGGTGAAAGTCGCCCTGACATCGATGTATGAGGCCTACGGCGCCAAGGAAGAGGCGAGCTGAGCCTTTTGCGGGTGCGACGTCCGGGGAGTGCCCGCGACACGGTTATCGGCCGCGGGCGAGGGCCATGATCAGCCGGTTGCCTTGCGATTGAAGGTCGGGCGCACCGCAAGCGCACCATCGCCTGCAAGAACAACCGCCGCCAATCCAACGATCCACAGCGCCAAGAATTCCCATCCGCCATTCGGGTTGGTGAAGAAGAAGCCTGCCGCGGCATGGACTGTGATGATCGCGCCGAGCAATACCGGTATCAGGGCAAGCGCAGCCACCCGCGCGAAAAAGCCGACGATGAGGGCGACGCCGCCCAGGGTCTCGACAGCGATCGTCAGATAGGCGAGGGCAGCCGGCAGGCCGAGGCTTGCAAAGAACTGTGCCGTCCCGGCCGGCGTGAAGACGAAGACCTTCAAACCGGCATGGGCGAGAAATAGTAGCCCGAGTGCCACCCGCAGTATGAGGATGGCGTAGGGGGCAGTTCGTGAATCGATCATATTATTTGTCTCCTGTTGGATGGTCTGGTGGTTTGGCGCAGCATCCGGCCGGTCCTGACCCGGCGAGGCTTCTGGCGCAGTTCGATATGATGCGCTGCCGCCGTTGACGGCGCAGGCATGAAGATTTCGCTCGCTGACATCTCTCCTCCATTTTGCCGTTTCAGCCGGCTCTCCCCGCTTGCAGCCGCCCGGTGCACCCGAGGTTTCCGCTAACGACCGCCTCACATCATTTCCTACCCGACGGCTTGCCCCTACACCTCAAAGTAAGCATTGACATACCATTCGGACTTCAGATACTTTGCGGTATCTTGAGGATTGTCAAGGCGCCGCAGAGGAGAATTGGCGGGGACAACCTCGGAACCGACTGAACAGCCCCAGGGAGGATAGGATGGCTGTGGATCTCAAGGCTGCCGGCAGCGGCGGCCCGGTGCTTTCCGTCGAAAATGTCGATGTGCGCTTTGGCGGCATACATGCGCTCAAGGGCGTCTCGCTCAGCGTAAATGCCGGCGAAATATGCGGCCTGATCGGACCGAACGGCGCCGGCAAGACGACGCTGTTCAATTCCATCACCCGGCTTAGCGCAGTGACCGCCGGTTCGATCCGTCTTTGCGGACAGGCGATCGAGACGGTACCCGCGCGCCGGATCATTCATATGGGCATTGCGCGCACATTTCAGAACCTCGGCATCTATGGCGCCATGACGGTTCTGGAGAATGTCATGCTTGGCGCCCACCACTTGACCGGCGGCCGCTTTGTCGAGGCGGTGCTTCGACCCGGGCGTGCCCGTCATCGGGAAAGCGAGAGCGAGCAGCGGTGCCGTGCGATACTCGACGATCTCAAGCTTTCCGGCGTTGCTGACGAGGCGGCAGGCTCGCTGCCCTATCCGACGCAAAAGCGGATGGAAATCGCCCGGGCGCTTGCCTCCCGTCCCACGGTGCTTCTCCTCGATGAGCCGGCGGGCGGCCTCACCCATGGCGAGGTCGCTGAATTCGGCGAGCTCGTCGCCCGCGTTCGCGAGGACCATGGCGTCGCGATCGTCCTAATCGAGCATCACATGGGGCTCGTCATGAGCCTTTGCGATCGCGTCGAGGTTTTCCATCTCGGTCGCAATCTGGCGAGCGGCACGCCCATGGAGGTGAAGGCCAATCCGGCAGTCATCGACGCCTATCTCGGGAGGACACGATGACAATGCTGCAGGTGAAGTGCCTGTCTGCCGGATACGGCGCAGCCGACGTTTTGCATGGCGTTGACTTTTCCGTCGAGCAAGGCGCGATCGTAGCGCTGCTCGGGTCGAACGGCGCCGGCAAGACGACGATCCTCAGAGCCCTGTCGGGACTCATGCCCGCCCGGGGAACCGTCGATTTTTGCGGCTCGAATCTCAACGGCTGCAACGCGGCACAAAGGGTGGCGCTCGGCCTTGCGCACATACCACAGGGCCGCGGAACCTTCGGCGACTTCACGGTTGAGGAGAACCTTGCGGCTGGTGCTTATACGATCGGCGACAAGCGGCAGATCGCTTCCGACATGGAACGGTGGTACGCGGCCTTTCCCCGGCTCTCCGAGCGGCGGCGGCAGCAGGCCCTCAGCCTCAGCGGCGGCGAGCAGCAGATGCTGGCGCTTGCCCGGGCGCTGATGTCGCGCCCGAGGCTGCTGATGTGCGACGAGCCTTCGCTCGGTCTGGCGCCGGCGATCACGCAGGAGATCTTTGAGATCTTCAAGACGCTCAACCGCGAGCACGGCATGACGCTCCTGATCGTCGAGCAGAATGCCGATTTGACGCTGCAGTTTGCCCATCGCGCCCATGTTCTTGAAGCCGGAGCAATCACGGTGAGCGGCGCAGCACGGGACCTCCTCGGCAACGAGGTTGTCCAGCAATCCTACCTCGGAGTGTGAGATGGCTTTGTTCTTCCAACTCGTCGTCGATGGACTCGCCTCCGGGGCCATCTACGCGTCGCTGGCGATGGCGCTGGTCCTGATCTTTCGCGCAACGCGCATCGTCAATTTCGGTCAGGGTGAGATCGCCACCTTCTCCGCCTATTGCGCCTGGCAGCTCTGCGAATGGGGGCTGCCGATGATGGTTTCTTTCCCCCTCGTCGCGCTTCTGTCCTTCCTGCTTGGCATCGGCGTCTTCCGCTTCGTCGTCCGGCCCGTTTCCAAGGCCCCTGTCGAAACGGTCGTCGTCGTTACACTCGGCCTGTTCGTGGTGTTACAGGCGTTTTCGCTATGGCTCTGGGGCTCGGACCAGCGAGCCTTTCCCTCAATGTTCCCCAGTGTCGGCTGGGACGTACTGGGCATTCGCGTGACGGC
This sequence comes from Sinorhizobium sojae CCBAU 05684, assembly GCF_002288525.1. NCBI lineage: Bacteria > Pseudomonadati > Pseudomonadota > Alphaproteobacteria > Hyphomicrobiales > Rhizobiaceae > Sinorhizobium > Sinorhizobium sojae. The sequence continues at coordinate 1,457,524 of NZ_CP023068.1, read as the reverse complement.
AAGTGCCGTCGGCACGCTGGCGGTGCTTCTCTGTCTTGCGATCGCGATGGGAGCGACCTTCCGGTTCACGAGGCTCGGCCTCGCCATGCGCGCCTCCGCCTATGACAGTGAAAAGAGCCTCCTCGTCGGGATCCCCGTAGAGCGCATGCTGATGCTTGGCTGGGGCTTTGCAGCAACGATCGGGTTCGTCGCGGCTGCGCTGGTCGCACCGCGACTGTTTCTCAGTCCGACCATGATGATGCCGATCCTGCTTTATGCCCTTGCGTCGGCCACTCTTGGCGGCTGGGACAGTCCGCTCGGCGCCATGATCGGCGGCTTGATCGTCGGAGTGGCCGAAAGCGTCGGCGCTGCCTTCCTTCCCTTCATCGGCGCGGATCTGCGTGTGGTCATCCCGATCATCGTCGCCCTCCTTGTCCTGCTCGTTCGGCCTGTAGGCCTTTTCGGTACTCGCACGGTGGTCAAGCTATGAGCACGCAACATCTTCGATTTGTCCCAGCGGGCCTTCTCGCTGTGGCCGCCCTCGGTCTGCCTCTCACGGTCCCCGACTTCCTGCTGTTCGAGTTCAGCATAGCGGTCTCCTACGGCATCGCTGTGCTCGGCCTCAATCTGCTGCTCGGCTTCACTGGCCAGATCTGCCTGGCACAGGGCGCTCTCTTCGGAGTTGGCGCCTACACGACGGCTATCCTCAACGTCAATTTCGGCTGGGATCCGGTCGCCACTCTTCCTGTATCGGCCATCGTCACCGGCTCGGTCGGCGTGCTACTCGGGCTGCCGGCGCTGAGGCTGCAAGGGTTGCAGCTTGCGATCATCACCTTTGGCGTCGCATGCGCCTTTCCGCAACTCTTGTTGAAGATGGACGGGCTCACGGGCGGCGTCACCGGCCTTGCCACCGATCAGCCGTTTGCGCCGAAATGGTTTGCGGGAAGCCAGGAAGCGTGGCTCTACGGCCTGACGCTCATCTGCGCCGCGGTTTCGGTGCTGATCGTCAGGCGGCTGCTGCGGGGTGACACCGGTCGCCTCATGCGCGCCGTCCGCGACAATCCGGTGATCGCCGAGGCCATGGGCATCAACCTGGTGAAAGGCCGGCTGGCAGCCTTTGCCGTGAGTTCCGCACTCGCAGGGCTCGGCGGCGGACTCTTCTGCATCCTGAACGGCTTCATCAGCCCCCAGTCCTTCCTGCCGATGAAATCGATCGACATCCTGATCGGCGGCATCGTCGGCGGCATCACCAGCATTGCCGGCGCGTTCATCGGTGCGGTGTTCGTGGTCTTCGTACCGGGTGTTACTACCGACATAAGCCCGGCGCTCGGCGGCTTGATCTACGGCCTCTGCCTGATCGGCATGATGATGGTCGCGCGCCAGGGCATCGCCGGATTGCGGATCGACAAGCTCAAGGCGGCCGTTCCGGGTACCCTCAAATTCAAGGTTTTGTCACGGATGCCGGGCGCATTGCCCGGCCAATTGGGAGGAGAATGACATGCCGATACGCATTCCGAAGGGAGCTTTCAGCCTGATGCAGGTGCTGGCGTTGGCTGGACTCATGGCCAGCGTCGCGCGGGCCCAGCAGAGCGAGACCCCTGGCGTTACGGACGACGTCGTCAAGATCGGCATATCGGGACCGCTGACGGGCCCCGTCGCGGCGATCGGTGCGATCGCCGATGGCGTCAGGACGAAGGTCGATGCCGTCAATGCCGGTGGAGGCGTGAAGATGGGCGACGGCAAGACCCGCAGGATCGAGCTCCTCGTGGAGGACGACGGCCTCGATCCGCAGCGCACGCTCACCAATGTGCGAAAGCTGGTGGAGCGTGAGGAGGTGTTCGCCGTTCTTGCGACTGCAGGAACGCCCAACAATCAGGCGATCGGCCGGTATATTACGCAGCGCGAGGTGCCGAACCTGTTCATGTATTCGGGCGTCCACGAACTCGCGGGACCGGAATGGGAGATAGGTCTCGTCCCGTCCTTCACGACTGAGGCAGCCGTGTTCGCCCGTTACCTCGTCGAGACGAAGCCGCAGGCGAAGATCGCGCTGCTATATCTGAACACCGAGACGGGGCAGATCTTCCGCAAGGCTCTCGAGGACGCGGTCAGCATGTCAAACATCCAAATCGCCGCCGCTCAGCCGGTGACATCGGCCGATCCGACCGTCGAAACCCAGCTTTCGACCCTGAAGGCTTCCGGCGCGGACACACTAGTGGTGATCACCGGTCCGAAGCAAGGTGCCGAAGCCGTGCGTTTCGCGGCGGAAAGCGGCTGGAAGCCGACGACTCTCGTCTCGAACATCGCCGCTTCCGTCGCGTCCCTGAAGCCGGCGGGTCTGGAAAATGCGAAGGGCGTTATAACCAGCCAATATCTGAAGCAGGTGAATGCGACTGCTCCAGGAGACGATCCGGGTGTCACCCGTTACGTCGCCGATCATCAGGCCGCCAAGGCTCGCTATTCACTGGACGATGCGCTTGGTCAGGTCGGCTATGCAACCGGCGACGCGCTGGTCAGGGTGCTTCAGTCGATGAAGGCGCCAACGCGCGAAGCGTTGATGGAGACTGTCCGCAACCTTAACGGCGTCGAGCTGGATCTTCTGTTGCCGGGGATCACACTCAATACGAAGAGCGCTGAAGACGTTTACCCGATCGAGAGCCTTCAGCTCTTTCAGTTCGACGGCTCTGCCTACCAGCCGCTCGGAAAGATGATCTCCTTCGAGGGGAGGACCCCCTCTCACTGATCACAATCGATGTGCGCGGCATTGGGGGGCTCAGGCGCTGCGCTCGGGCCCCTTTTTTTCTGCCTGACACCCGCGGAACTTCTCACTTGTGACATTGACATTCGCATTAGAATTCAGATACTAATTAGTATCTACAAAAACAAGATGATCGTCGGGCGGTACGTTCGGCGGTCGTGGTGACCGGGAGGGGCATCATGGCAAAGGTAATGCGAAACATAAGTCGGACCGACGAGGATATTGTGCGCGGTCTTGGCGAGCTTGGCGTGGCGACAATTCATGAGGCGCAGGGCAGGAAAGGGCTCCTCGCTCCCCACATGCGGCCGATCTACCGGCCCGCCAGGATTTCCGGCAATGCGCTGACCTGCGAGGTCGCGCCCGGCGACAACTGGATGATCCATGTGGCGCTAGGCGAGGCCCGGCCGGGAGATATTCTGGTCGTGGCGCCGACATCGCCTTGCGACGACGGCTATTTCGGCGACCTCCTGGCGACCTCCGCCAAAGCGCTTGGGATTCGCGGGCTCGTCATCGATGCCGGCGTCCGCGATGTCGCGGCGCTGACCGAGATGCAGTTCCCGGTCTGGTCGAAATCGATTTTCGCACAGGGCACGGTCAAGGAGACCCTGGCCAATGTCCAGGTGCCGATCGTCTGTGCGGGCTGCCTGATCAACCCCGGCGATGTCATCGTAGCCGATGACGACGGCGTTTGCGTAGTCCCGGCCGAAAGTGCGGCAGCAGCACTCGAGAAGGGGCGGCAGCGGGAGCGCATGGAGGAGGAGAAGCGACTGCGCTATGCAGCGGGCGAGCTGAGCCTCGACGTCAACAATATGCGCCCGAAGCTCCTGGAGGAGGGACTCGTCTATGTCGGTTGACAAGCAGACTGACGTGCCGCGGCGGGTGGTGACAGGCATCAGGAATGGTCGTTCTGTCTTCATCAGCGACGGAGAGGTGCCCAATGCGCATCTTCATGCTTCCGTCCCGGGCTTCGTGACTTCGGTCTGTTGGGCAACGGCGCCCGAACCGAAGCTTCCCCTGGACGAATCGGACCCCGCCCTGCCCGGGATCGCAATCACGCCTTCCGTCGGCGAGACGCGCCTGATGATCGTTCGTTTCCCGCCGGATTCGGTGATGGCCGACCCGAGTTTCGATCCGGCAGCAGCGGCGGTTGAGCAGCAGGTGCAGTTGCCGGGGCTCGCAGAACTCTTCGAGCGCGAAAACCCCGGCATGCACACGACGGATTCGATCGACTACGACATCGTGCTCGAAGGCGAGATCTGGCTGGAGCTCGATGACGGGGCGGAGGTGCATCTGCGCCAAGGCGACATCGCGATCCAGTGCGGAACGCGCCATGCCTGGCGAAACAAGGGGACGTTGCCGGCAACGATGGCCTTCGTCCTGATTGGAGCAGCGCGTTCCTGAGCAACATCGCTCGCACGCGCGGAAATCAACACATGTGCAAATTACGCTGCCGGAGGAGGGCGCGATGCATTACGATTGCCTCATCGTCGGAAGCGGGCACGGCGGTGCCCAGGCAGCGACGTCGCTTCGCCAGAACGGCTTCCAGGGATCGATCGGCCTCCTCGGCGAGGAGCGGGATCCTCCTTATGAACGTCCGCCCCTCTCCAAGGACTATCTTCTTGGTGGCAAGACGTTCGACCGCATTCTGATCCGGCCGGCTGAGTTCTGGACGTCGCGCAACATCGACCTTTGGCTCGGAAACGAAATCGTCAAGGTCGACGCGAAGGAGAAGCAGGTCCTGTGCGCGGATGGCACCAACTTCAGTTACGGCAGTCTTGTCTGGTCCGCAGGCGGGCGCCCGCGCCGGATGACTTGCCCCGGCCATGATCTTCAAGGCATCCACGCGGTCCGGACACGCTCGGATGTGGACCGGCTCGTGGAGGATCTTGCCAGCGCTGAACGAGTGGTAGTCGTCGGCGGCGGTTACATCGGGCTCGAGGCCGCGGCTGCGCTAACCAAGCTTAGGAAAACGGTGACCGTCGTCGAGGCGATGAACAGGGTGCTCGCCCGCGTGGCAGCGGAACCGCTGTCACGTTTCTACGAGCGGGAGCACCGTGACCACGGGGTCGACATCAGGCTCGAGACCGGTATCGAGAGCTTTGTCGGCAACAAGGGGCGCGTCACGGGCGTCCTCTTGAAAGATGGTGAGACGCTGCCTGCGGATATCGTCATCGTCGGCATAGGTATCGTGCCTTGTGTCGAACCGCTGACCGAGGCCGGAGCGGCGGGAGAGAACGGCCTCGATGTCGACGAGCATTGCCGGACAAGTCTGCCAGACGTTTTCGCGATCGGCGACTGCGCTCGGGTCAAGAGCACCCACGGCCTGCGGATCGAGTCCGTGCAGAACGCCCACGATCAGGCCACTGCCGTGGCAAAGACACTTTGCGGTGAACTGACGCCCTACAGCGCAATCCCCTGGTTCTGGTCGAACCAGTACGACCTCCGGCTTCAGACCGTGGGTCTTTCCGCCGGCTTCGACAGAACGGTGGTGCGGGGCGATCCCAACACCCGCAGCTTCAGTATCGTCTATCTCCGCGAGGGTGCGGTGATCGCCCTCGACTGCATCAATTGCGTCAGGGACTACGTTGAGGGCCGGTTGCTGGTCGAAAGGGGCGCGCGAGTCAGTCCGGACGTTTTGGCAAACAACAGCATCAGACTGAAATCGCTGGCCGTTGCGTGAAGCAGACGAGAGCGATGTGGGAGGTATAGAATGTCGAATTTTACGGTTATCTCGCGAAACGGACAGGTCGTGCCCGTCGAGGGGCGCGATGGAATCTCGATCATGGAGCATATCCGCGATGCGGGCGTGGACGAGTTGCTCGCGCTTTGCGGCGGCTGCTGTTCCTGTGCCACCTGTCACGTCTATGTCGATGACGAATTCCAGGAACATCTACCGGCGCTCTCCGTCGACGAAGACGATCTGCTCGACAGTTCGGATCACCGCCGGAGCCAATCGCGGCTGTCCTGCCAGGTTCGCTTCACCCCGGAGCTAGCGGGCATGATCGTGACGCTGGCGCCGGAAGACTGAACCGGTCAGTCGCAACGATCTTTCGAAAATCAGAGATCCAGTACCGGCCGGAGGTAAAGTGGCGGTGAATGTGACCGTGTACATAGCAAGGGAAAACAGTCCCGACGAGCCGCGCGTGGCGGGCTCGCCTGAGACGGTGAAGAAAATCCGATCGTTCGGCTTCGAGGTCGTCGTCGAAGCCGGTGCGGGCCTCAGTTCGCGCATTCCCGATGCGGAATACGAGAAGGCCGGTGCGCGGATCGGCACGGCGAAGGACGCCAGGAACGCCGACGTCGTGCTGAAGGTGCGCCGCCCGACGGTGGCCGAGATCAAGGGCTACAAGGCGGGCGCGCTGGTCATTGCCATCATGGACCCCCATGGCAACGAGGAGGCGATCGCCGGGATGGCGAAGGCCGGGCTCACCGCGTTCGCCATGGAACTGATGCCGCGGATCACCCGGGCGCAATCGATGGACGTTCTGTCTTCCCAGGCGAACCTCGCCGGCTACCAGGCGGTGATCGACGCGGCCCATGAATACGACCGGGCGCTGCCGATGATGATGACGGCGGCCGGCACGGTGCCGGCGGCGAAGGTCTTCGTCATGGGCGCCGGCGTCGCCGGCCTGCAGGCGATCGCTACCGCCCGGCGCCTGGGTGCCATGGTGTCCGCCACCGACGTCCGTCCGGCCGCCAAGGAGCAGGTCGCCTCGCTTGGCGCCAAGTTCATCGCCGTCGAGGACGAGGAGTTCAAGGCGGCCGAGACCGCCGGCGGCTATGCCAAGGAAATGTCGAAGGAATACCAGGCCAAACAGGCGGCGCTCGTCGCCGAGCACATCGCCAAGCAGGACATCGTTATCACCACGGCGCTGATCCCGGGGCGGCCGGCGCCGCGGCTCGTCACGCGCGAGATGCTGAAATCCATGAAGCCCGGCTCGGTTGTCATCGACCTCGCCGTCGAGCGCGGCGGCAATGTCGAAGGCGCCGAAGCCGGCACGGTCGCGGAGGTGGAAGGCGTCAAGGTCGTCGGCCACCTCAACGTGCCTGGCCGCATCGCCGCCTCCGCCTCGCTTCTTTACGCCAAGAACCTCGTCACCTTCCTGGAGACGCTGGTCTCGAAGGAGGAAAAGCGGCTGGCTTTGAACATGGAGGACGAACTCGTCAAGGCGACGGCGCTGAGCCACGGCGGCACGGTCGTGCACCCGGCCTTCGGCGGCGCGAAAGAGGGGAACAAGTGATGGCGAATGAACTCTTGGACAAGGCACTGACAGACCTCGAACGGGCGGTCGAGGCGGTCAGGACCGCCGCCGAATACGTGCCGGATGCGGCCGGGGCCGTTGCCCATGGCGCCACTGGCGGTGCGATCGATCCCTTCGTCTTCCGCCTGGCGATCTTCGTGCTGGCGATCTTCGTCGGCTACTACGTCGTCTGGTCGGTGACGCCGGCACTGCACACGCCCTTGATGGCGGTGACGAATGCGATCTCCTCGGTGATCGTCGTCGGCGCGCTGCTTGCCGTCGGTATCTCGGCCTCGGGGCTTGCCACCGGCTTCGGCTTCGTCGCGCTGGTGCTTGCTTCGGTCAACATCTTCGGCGGCTTCCTCGTCACCCAGCGCATGCTCGCCATGTACAAGAAGAAAGAAAAGTGAGGCGGGGCCAATGAACGCGAACTTTGCAGCCTTCCTCTATCTCGTCTCCGGCGTGCTGTTCATCATGGCGCTCCGGGGTCTGTCGCACCCGACCACCAGCCGCAAGGGCAATGCCTATGGCATGGTCGGCATGGCGATCGCCATCGTCACGACCCTCCTCTTGGCGCAGCCCTCGCTCGGCGGCTTCCTGCTGATCGTGCTCGGTCTCGCGCTCGGCGGCGGCGTCGGCGCCTATGTCGCCAAGCGCATCCCGATGACGGCGATGCCGCAGCTCGTCGCCGGCTTCCACTCGCTGGTCGGCCTTGCGGCGGTGCTGGTTGCCGCCGCCGCCCTCTACGCGCCGTCCTCCTTCGGCATCGGCGAGATCGGCGCGATCCATGCCCAGGCTCTGGTCGAGATGGCCCTCGGCGTCGCCATCGGCGCCATCACCTTCACCGGCTCGATCATCGCCTTCCTGAAGCTCGACGGCCGCATGTCCGGCAAGCCGATCCTCTTGCCCTACCGCCACCTGATCAATCTGGCGCTCGCGGCGCTCGTCGTCTTCTTCATCATCGGCCTGGCGCTGACCGAGAGCCACTTCAATTTCTGGGCGATCGTCCTCCTGTCGCTGGCGCTCGGCGTTTTGATCATCGTCCCGATCGGCGGCGCCGACATGCCGGTGGTGGTGTCGATGCTCAACTCCTATTCCGGCTGGGCGGCGGCCGGCATCGGCTTCACGCTCGGCAACCTGGCGCTGATCATCACCGGGGCCCTGGTCGGCTCCTCCGGTGCGATCCTCTCCTACATCATGTGCAAGGGCATGAACCGCTCCTTCGTCTCGGTTATCCTCGGCGGCTTCGGCGGCGAGACGGCTTCGGCCGGTGGCGACGACGGCGTTGAGAAGACGGTCAAGCAGGGCTCGGCCGACGATGCCGCCTTCCTGATGCAGAACGCCTCGAAGGTGATCATCGTGCCCGGCTACGGCATGGCGGTGGCGCAGGCCCAGCATGCGCTGAGAGAACTGGCGGACAAGCTCAAGGAGGCGGGCGTCGAGGTCAAATACGCGATCCATCCGGTCGCCGGCCGCATGCCGGGGCACATGAACGTGCTGCTCGCCGAGGCGAACGTGCCTTACGACGAGGTGTTCGAACTCGAGGACATCAATTCCGAGTTCGCGCAGGCCGACGTCGCCTATGTCATCGGCGCCAATGACGTCACCAACCCGGCGGCGCGCGACGACAAGACCTCGCCGATCTACGGCATGCCGATCCTCGACGTCGACAAGGCCAAGACCTGCCTGTTCGTCAAGCGCTCGCTCGGTTCCGGCTATGCCGGCATTGACAACACGCTGTTCTACAAGGACGGCACGATGATGCTCTTGGGCGACGCCAAGAAGATCACCGAGGAGATCGTCAAGGCATCAATCACTAAGCGTCAGACCCAGCTCTGAAAACAGATGCCCGCCGCGAGGCGGGCATTTGCGTGTCGGCGTGTGGCGGGCCAGCCGGCGGGCATCTCCGGCAATTGCGCCTTAAATGCCGCGTCATTCCCACGGCCGACCTTATGGCCGGGGGCCGCACCGCGGGTCCTGCAAGGCGGCCGGATGGCCAATAGGCTCTGTGAGCCCTTGGATGGCACTTCCGCCTCACACAAAAATCCCGCCCGGCGGCACCGGGCGGGAGGTATACGCAACGATCGCGAATTTTTAGGCCAAACGCGCTGAGCGTGCCTCAGATCGTAACAGCGTAGTAGGTGAAGCCGCCATCGCCCGAGGCGACACCGGAAATGGCCTCATTGATGCTTTCGAGCGGCCAGACCTTTGGCTCCATGACGGAGAGGTCGACGACCTTGCTTTCGAGCATTGCGGCGATTTCCATGCCCTCGGCGGCGGTGAACCAGACGGAGCCGATCAGCTCCATCTGCTCGTCCATCCACCATTTCACGTCGACGGGAAGGTCGCCGGCGGTGCCGCCTATATTGACGATGCGACCACCTCTGCGCACGCCCTTCATGGCGTCGAGCATGGAATCGAGCGGCGCCTTGGCACCGAGCGTGTCGAGCATCAGGTCGGCACCGACCCCACCGGTTTTGGCCTTCACAAACTCACCGCTTGAGCTGGTCCGGTTCGAAAAGACTTCGATCCTGTCCGGCGCAAGCGCCTTCAGCCGAGCAAGCAATTCGTCCCCACGCGCGACCGCATAGATCTTGCCGACCCCCATTGCGAGCGCGAGAAGAGTGGCGCCGACGCCGAGCGTCCCGGTTGCGCCGTTGATGATCAGCGAGCGCCCCATAAGCGGACCGCACTTCTTCAAGGCTGCGTAGGACGTGCCGAGATAGCCCATCCGCGAGCCCTTTACGAAGGACATGTTGTCCGGAATCTTGATGACTTGGGCCTGCGGAGCCAGCATGTATTCGCCGAATCCGCCGAAGGGATAGCGCTTGAACATTTCCAGGCTGTTCGGGTTGTAGCCGAAGTAGCCGCCGAGCGTCCAATGATCGCAGGCCTGCGGGCGTCCAGACGAGCAGGCGTGGCAGGCGCCGCAGAAACGGCCTGGATTAACATAGACCCGGTCGCCGGGCTTGAGCGCCACGACCTGCTCTCCGACCTGATGGACAATTCCCGAAGGATCGAGGCCATGAATCGCGGGACGCGGCGGCAAGGGCATTTGCGGGTACCAGCTTTCCCAGTTCGCGAGAACATTGGCGAGATTGGGTACCATGCCGCAGGCCTTGACCTCGACAACCACGTCGCTTCCGGTGGCCACGGGTCGCGCCACCTCATCTATTCTCATCGGTTCTCCGACCGCGTGCAGCCGCGCGGCGCGCATTGTCTCCGTCATGAATTCCTCCCTGTTCCATCAGTGGTAACATACTACTGGGTTTTCAAATACCATTGGGTATTTAAATGTGCAAGCGCCACCTGCGTATCTGCTACGCTGGATTGACACGGTCGTTGCATTAGGATACTGACTGGTATCGGAAATCCAGTTGGTATGTAAACGCGTGCCGTGAGCCCGAAAGGGCGCACGCGCTCGCAAACGCCAGGCGGAGGAACGGTGCTGGATCGGCATCCGTTGTCAGGCGATTTCAAATGGAGGATAGACATGGCATATGACGCGTCAGCACTGACGGGCGCAAATCTGTACAACGACCCGTACCCGGTCTATGCGCGGCTGCGGAGCGAGGCGCCTGTTGCGCTCTTCGAGGGCACCAACGAGTATTTCGTTACCCGTTATGACGATTGCCGCACAGTTGGTGCGACCAACAGGGTCTTCGGGCCGTCCGGTGCTGCGGATCGACCCGAGGCACGCGTCATGGGCATGCCGAACGTCCTGACCATGTCAGGCGACGAGCATGCCTGCCTGCGCGAAGGCATCGACCTCAACCTAACGCAGGAGCGGGTGCGTTCCTATGTCGAGCGCCTCACGCTTCCGGTGGTCCAGTGCTTCCTTGACGAGATCAAGCCCAAAGGCGAGGCGAATCTCACGACGGAGCTCTTCGAGCCGATCTCGGTGCGCTGCATTGGCGACGTGATCGGGCTGACTGAGACTTCGAATGACAATCTCGTCGAGTGGTTTCACGCAATGGCCCTCGGCCTGCAGAACGTATCCAACGATCAGGCGGTCTGGGACCGGCTCGACGCAGCACTCGCGGATATCGATAACCAGCTTGGCGCGCTTTATGAAGCGGCATTGTCGAAGCCGAACAGCACGCTGATGAGCCATGTCATGCATGGCGGCATGCCCGATGGGCAGGTTCGCAGCCTGAAGGAAATCTCGCCGACAATGCGGGTCATCATCTTGGGCGGACTGCAGGAGCCGGGACATGCGGCTGCAAATGCTTGCGCGGGACTGCTTTCCAATCTCGAGCAGGCCAAAGTCATGGCCGAAGACCCATCCGCACACGCGCTCAGGGCCTTTGACGAGGGACTGCGCTGGATAGCACCGATCGGAGTGACCCCGCGCATCGCGCTTGAAGATTTCGAGATTGCCGGCACCACTATCCCCGCAGGCTCATCGGTTGCCATCGTGATGGGGTCCGCGAACCGCGACGAAGCGCGCTTCGACAATCCGGACCGGTTCGACATGTTCCGCAAGAAGAAGCAGCACGTGTCCTTCGGCTTCCGGCCGCATTTCTGCTCGGGCCATTTCCTGTCGCGCGCCATGGGCGAGATCGCCCTTCAGGAAGCCTTTCGGCAACTGCCGAACCTGCGCCTCGATCCTGAACAGGAGATCAAAGCCAAGGGCTGGCGCTTCCGCGGCGTGAACGTGCTGCCGGCGAAGTGGGACGCGTGATGACCCTGATTATCGATTGTCACGGCCACTTCACTACCGAGCCGCAGAAACATCACGAGTTCCGCAAGGCGCAGGTCGCCTATGCGGAAGGTAAAGCGGCCGAAAGGCCGGCCTATCTGGGCATTTCCGACGACGAGCTCTACGCGATCATCGAGGCGAACCAACTGCGGCTGCAGAAGGAGCGCGGCTCGGATCTGACTATCATAAGTCCCAGAGCCTCGGGGATGGGCCACCATATTGATGACGTGGCGATCGCCAACGAATGGGCGCGGATATCGAACGATAACATCAGGCGTATCGTGGATATGTTCCCGGCCAATTTCGCCAGTGTCTGCCAATTGCCACAAACGGTCAATGGGGATCTGACGACGGTGATTGCCGAGCTGGAGCATTGCGTCGAGCACGGCTTCGTCGGCTGCAATCTCAATCCGGATCCGTCGGGGGGGAGGTGGAGCGCGCCGCCAATCTATGACGAGTGGTGGGATCCACTATGGCAGGCCATGGTCGCGCTCGACGTGCCGGCGATGATCCATGTTTCGGGCTCCTGCGAACGCTGCCTGCACACGACCGGCGCCCATTACATCAACGCCGACACGGCCGTGTTCATGCAGTTGATACAGGGCGACCTTTTCGAGCGGCACCCGAAGCTGCGCCTGATCATCCCCCATGGTGGGGGTGCTGCACCCTATCACTGGGGACGCTACCGGGGTCTGTCGATCATGCTCGAAAAGCCGCCGTTGGCCGAGCACCTGATGCACAATCTGTTCTTCGACACCTGCGTCTACCACCAGGCCGGCATCGATACGCTGTTCCGCGTGGTGGACAAGAAGAACATCCTGTACGGATCCGAATTGCTCGGCGCCGTCAAGGCGGTGGACCCAGAAACGGGGCACAGCTTCGACGACACGAAGCGCTATATCGACGCGCTCGATCTCAGCGTCGAGGACCGGCACGCGATCTTCGAGGGCAATGCGCGGCGCGTCTATCCCTTGCTCGACAAGCGGCTCAAGTCGCAAGGCCGGTAATCTCGCAGCGATAAATGGAGGAATATTCATGACGACCACAGTCAAACTGGCGGGCGGTGCACAGGGTTTCAACTGGTTGCCGGTCTTCGTCGCCGAAGAGCAGGGCCTTTTCGCGAAACACGGGCTGAAGATCGAATATCTGCGCATGGGCAGCGTCGACAAGGCGACGACGGCCGTTCTGGAGGGCGTGGCGGATCTGGCGATTACCCCGCCGGAAGGGGCCGTTTCGAACTACATCAATGGCGGCGAATTGCGTGTTGTTGGGTCGAACTCGAACCGCCTTCCCATGTCGATCGTGGCGCATCCGTCGATCGACTCGATCGCCGAACTCAGGGGCAAGAAGGTCGGTACCTCGTCGCTTACGGAAGGCACGGCGATCTATACGCAGCTGCTGCTTGGCCGTGAAGGGTTGAAGTACCCGGGTGACTATGAGTTCGCGCTCGCCGGCGTACATACGAAGCGTTGGGAGGCTCTCCTGGCCGGAGCGATCGACTGTGCCCCACAGCCGGCGCCCTGGAACTTCATCGCTGAAGCCGCGGGATACAATCTGATCGGCGAGGTCAATGATGCGATCCCGGAAATCGTATTTGCAGCCCTCATCGCCGCGAAAAGCTGGCTTGATGCGAATGGCGAAACAGTGGGGAAGCTATTGAAAGCGCTCGCCGAAGCCCATGCGATCACCAACGATCCGGCGAAGGAGGAGATCACGCTGCCGATTTTCCAGCGCATCACCGTGCCGAAGGACGCCGATCTCGCGCTACGAGGGTTGCGCTACATGCGCGACATGGGCATGTGGCCGCAGGGCCTCGCCATTCCCGACAGAGCGCTCGAAACCACAGTGGACCTGATGATCCGCGCAGGTTTGCTTGAGGAAGGGAAGCGTGCGTCCGCCGCTGGAGTCTTCGATAGCCTCTACCTTCAAGAAGCGCTTGCGTGAGGTGCAAGCGGTCGTGCCGCAGTGTGCAGAAAGGACCGCCTCGCCATCGCTGCGCGAAGGTCTGTCCCTTGCTGAGGTGGTCCGACTGAGGCTGACGACCCTCACACATGAATCAGTGAATTAGAAGACCAACTGGTATCAGAATATCATTGGTCTTTGTCGCCGACCTGGGGAGGAGAGGGGTGATGCCGAACTCGTGCAATTATGTTGGTTGACGGCGTGATTTCGATGGGAGGCACTCCTCAGGAAGCCGTGCTCAACGGGACGGTTTCGATCACAAGCGCCGTCTTCGTCCAGGCGGGCCTTCGCCGAATGCTCAGTCTCAGCGCGGCCTGGGCCGGGCTGATTGGTTCGGCAGCCTTCCTGGCCTCATATTTCCTCGTCTACCAGAAAGTGCCGCCGTTTCCGCCCATCGGTGCAGTGAACAAGATTTTCTACATTTCTATGGCGGGTGCCCTCATAGGCCTTGCTGTCGATCTTGCCGATCGACCGCGGCTGACAACTTGGGCGGTGGTGCTGCAGCCGCTGGCCGCCGCCTTGTACATAGGACAAAGCCGGCTAACTGCCGCCCCGCTTGAAGTGGTTCTCGCCGCAGCCGCCGGCATGTTGTCGATGACCTTGCTGCGCCGTGACTTTGGGGGCTCCGCCGGGGAAGATGGCGCCAAACGGATGCTGCTTCTTGCCATCGCTTCAGCCGGTTTTGCGCCGATCGCTTTATTCGGTGCGTCCTCGTCAAGCCTGCAGCTTTGTCTGATGTTCGCAGCCGCCCTTTCGGCGATTGTCGCCTGGAGTTTTGGGACGAGGACAATCCTTTCGGAACACCCGCTTTTCTGGGTGGAGCCGGCGGGATGTTGTCTGTCGTTTACGCAGTGACGCTGATTACCCGTAAGGCCGATCTCCTTGCGCTTGCGACCCTCACGCTCGTGTTCCTCGTTCCAGAGGTCGCACGGCGGATCAGACGAATCGGCCGGCTCAAAAGCCGCTTTGCCCGCCTCTGCGCATTCGGATTGCTTTGCGTGATACCGGCGGCGTCCGGGGCCGCGATTGCCATCATCTCACACGGTTCAAGCTTTCCAATTTGACAAGGGAGGAATGTCAATGATCAAGCTTCTATACGCTTGTCTCGGATCGGTTCTCATCGCGGCAGCGCTTGCGACTGGATCGGCCCGGGCGCGAACTTATGGTCTTTTAAAGCAGCATTGTCCAGCATCGCATCCGCCAGAAGCCGCTTCAGCTTCGTATTCTCGTCCTCCAGCGTCTTCGGCCGCTTGGCTTCGGACACCTCCATGCCGCCGAACTGGTCTCCTGCCCTTTCTAGGGCCTCAACGGCCTCCGGTTGGTGTCTTCGATAGCCGCTTGGCAGCCGTGATCGAGCAGTCGAACTTGGCTGACCGGATCGGAAGACGCGACCTGCGACATTCTTCTGGCGCACCATCCTGCCGTCTTTCGACGGATGCCGCTCACGCCGGTGCGTTTGCGGCCCCGGCGTGTCGTGTGTGTGGTTCATCATCCGCTCTTTGACGGACAATGCATTCAGCAATACGATCTCGCAGTCGTCGAGCGCGTTTTGGATCGCCTCTTCGGCGTTCCGGTTGCGTTTGCCAAAGTACTCGGCGGCGTCCCGGAGCCAGTCGAGGACTGGATAGGCTCGAACTGGGAAATTCGTAGTTTCTCGGAGAACGACGTACCGGACTTTCTTAGCCGCCTGGACTTTTACGTTTTTTCCACAGCAGGCGGTGGATAGAGGCAGGCGATTGCGGCCGAGGCGCGGCGACTCAAAGTGAAGTCGACGATCCTGGACGGCGAGGCGGTCGTTCTCGACGAGCAAGGGCGCTCCGACTTCGGCATGCTGCAGCGAGCGCTCGGGCGCCGGCCGGCCGCGCATGAGCCAGACGAGATCATCCTCTTCGCTTTCGATCTCCTCTATCTCGACGGCCGAGATCTGCGACGACTGCCACTCGGCGAGAGGCGGCAGCTGCTCGAGCCCATCCTGGCCGGCCTCAAGGGCGCGATCCGACGATATATAGGATGCAATAGCTGGGCTCACACGCCAAAGAGGCAGACCAGCAGGAGCGATCGGCGTTTAAGATTACTTGACGGCCCGCCCCAGGGACTGTCACCATCTGCCGGGCTCAGTCAACTCGTCTATGACCCACCAACAGAATAAATAGAATAAGGCTTGGAGGATCGGGCCGAAAACGAACAATAAGGCTACCAGCCTGTTCGTTGAATCGAGGCGCCGCGAGCTCGTAGTCTCAGATGCCTTCCGCCCAGTGGTGTGAAGATCCACGATTTCCTCTACGCCCTACAACCAAGACTTGGAGGGTCTCACACGGCACAGGTTGTAGCTCAAGGATTATGAAGCGCGCTCAATGGGATAATAGATAGACAGAGTGGGCTAAGACCTTTTGCAAAATTCTTGTTGGACTAAAGTCCTATCTCAACGCGCTCACGAGAAACGTATGGGGGTGAACGCCTCGACGGCCCTGATCTCTGCTTTGGACAGCGGCTGGCCGTTCTCGGTGCAAACCTGCGGCATCCATCGTGGGTCGGGGAGCCGGCGGACGATGCGACGGGTACACTCTAACCTCGATACGTCCTCGGACTCGTCGTCTGCGCCGCAACCGGATTAGCATTCGTCTGCGTGAGAATTGATCAGAGTTCAGTCGTCCCTGACCACACCAGAACGAGACATTCTCTAACCGCTGGAGTATGATTGGATTGGGCTGAGACTATGGCACACCGAACCGTGGCGCACACGAAGACTGGGTGGGCACATGGACGATCCGAACGTGCACAGACGTTTGACGGCCATTCTCGCCGCGGACGTAGTGACTTATACCCGCCTCATGGCCCGGGATGAGGCAGGTACTCACGCGTCATGGAAATCGCACCGCAGGGAACTTATTGATCCCAAGATTTCCGAGTACGAGGGGCGCATCGTGAAGGACACCGGCGACGGATTCCTAGCGGAATTTCCAAGCGTCGTGAATGCGGTCACCTGTGCTGCCACGGTCCAGTGCGGTATGCTTGAGCGGAATGCAGGTGTGCAGCCACCTAGCCGGATCGAGCTCCGCATGGGCATCAACCTCGGGGACGTGATAGCAGAGGGCGACGACATCTTTGGCGACGGCGTCAACGTCGCCGTACGGCTCGAAAAACTTGCAGCGCCGGGGGGGATCGCGGTCTCTGCAGCGGTCCGGGATAACGTCGGCAATCGTCTCGATCTTCAATTTGAGGACATGGGTGAGCACACGCTCAAGAACATCGATAGGCCGGTGCGCGCTTACGGCATTTCCCTGGGCTTTCCTCCGGCCGCCAGGACGATCGGATCGGGTGCAGACACCCAAGAGCCCTGGGAGATCGAAAAGCCCTCTATCGCGGTCCTGCCCTTCAACAATATAAGCGGTGACCCCGAGCAAGAATATTTCAGCGATGGGATCACAGAAGACCTTATTACCGACCTGACGAAAATCTCCGGCCTGTTCGTCGTAGCGCGCAATACAGTATATACCTACAAGGGCAAGCCGGTTAAGACGCAGCAGGTGAGCCAAGATCTGAGCGTTGGCTATATTCTCGAAGGAAGCGTCCGCAAGGCCGGATCGCGTGTTCGCATCACGGCGCAGCTCGTCGAGGGTAAGGGCGGCGGTCATCTCTGGGCGGATCGCTACGACCGGGATCTGACTGATATCTTCGCCTTACAAGACGAGATCACCCATACCATTGTGGACCACTT
Source organism: Sinorhizobium sojae CCBAU 05684 (assembly GCF_002288525.1). Classification (NCBI taxonomy): domain Bacteria; kingdom Pseudomonadati; phylum Pseudomonadota; class Alphaproteobacteria; order Hyphomicrobiales; family Rhizobiaceae; genus Sinorhizobium; species Sinorhizobium sojae. The sequence goes on along the minus strand of NZ_CP023068.1, from coordinate 1,440,167 downwards.
GAAGGTCAAGCTGCTGCCAGAAGAGAAGAAAGTTATCGGCCGGGTGCCGACCGAGAACTTCAAGGCCTACGCGTACTACCTTAGAGGACGGCAATTCCTGCACTGGCATTCCAAGTCCCATTACGTCTTGGCGAAGCGCATGTTCGAGATGGCGGTTGAACTCGACCCGCTTTACGCGCGGGCGTATGCGGGCATTGCTGACTGCGACTCCTTTCTCTTCCTTCACTACAATGCTGATGTGTCGGTCGACGGTATTCTGGCGACTAGTGCCAAGGCCTTAGATCTTGAGAGCGGCCTCGCAGAAGCGCATGCTTCACTCGGCCTGGCGCTTTCGCTTCGCGAGCGGCATTCGGAAGCAATGGCGGAGTTCGATCAGGCAATCAACCTCGATCCAAATCTGTTTGAAGCCAATTACTTCTACGCCCGAGCCTGCTTTGCCCAGGGAAAACTGGACGAAGCGGCCAGACATTTCCAACGCGCCGCAGAGATCAAGCCCGACGACTACCAGTCCTTGATTGTGCTCGTTAACGTTCTCCGGTCGCTCGGGCGCGAGGATGAAATGAAAGTGGCGGCGCGGGAAGGTGTCGCGCGCGCCGAGCGTGAACTCGCGTTGCGTCCGGAAAACTCGAGAGCCGCCTACCTGGGCGCGGTGGGTCTCGCAGCACTTGGTGAGCTTGATCGTGCCAAAGAATGGGCAGGCCGCGCGCTGGCTATTGATCCGGACGACCGTCTAGCAAAATACAATGTGGCTTGCTTTTACTCGCTCGAGGGCGAAGCTGATCGAGCGGTCGACCTGCTACTAGAGCTCCTTCCAGGCGCCACCCATGAAACAAAGAGGTGGATCAGATATGACTCGGATCTCGATGCGGTCCGTAGCCATCCGCGCTTCCCGAAGGTGCTTGAGCTTCTCGGTTGAGAGGCGAGTTTTTCAACAACTCAAACAATGAAGTGGCGGATCCGGGGGGATCGAGAGATAGCCCAGCCGGTGCAAACCCGCAGCATCCATCTTTCAAGGGCATCAGGGAGCGGGCGGATGATGCGACGGTTGATGAAATGACGACGTGAAATGGTAAGACTAGCGATTTTCAATTCGCCAATGATTTCAATGCGCCGGTGATCGAACGCGGCCTGCTGAATGACGACGGCCGTATCTCCGGACGGGCGCAGTCCGCGGTGAGGCCGATCTCTCCAGGTGATTTCAATCGCATGTGTCGGTGAGCCAGAGACCGTCAATCCGGCGCCCGGATTTGGCGAGCAACGGCAGGACCCCCTCGTTCTTGAGCAGGAGCGCGATCGCGTCACTCAGCTCACTTCCCGAATCGTGCGAAACCGCCTGTTCCGGCACCTCGTCCTCAAAACCTACGACAAGCGGTGCGCGATCACCGGACTGAAGTTGATGAACGGCGGCGGCCGGGCCGAAGTCGATGCCGCGCATATTCGACCAGTGGAAGCCAGCGGCCCTGATATATTGGGCAATGGTATCGCGCTTTCCGGGACCGCCCACTGGATGTTCGCGATTCCCGCTGCGTCGCATTGTCAGCGCCGATCGTGTCGTACGGGTTGGAAAGAGGACGCTAGTGCCTCCGGTCAAACGGGATAAATCGCCGATCTTCGTACATCGGAAGATAATCCGAAGTCCGCTTTGGGTCGAGGGCAGCCGTTCTTCACGAGCCATCTGCCCGCCTGGTTGCGAGAATGTTCGCCCTCTGTGCTCAGAAGATCGCATAATGTATCGAGTGGAACGGCATCGTGAGCGAGTCGCATGCGGTAATACCAAGCCTCACAATAGTCGCGGCAACCGCCAGCGCCCTCGGTCCTTTGGCCAGCACGCGGAACGAAGTCCTGATCCTCTTCAGTCCGATGATGGGCCGGTTGGGTTTAGGCTTCCCGAACCCGCAGGCGCAAGTTGGATCGTGGAGCTGACCCCTTCGGATTCCAGGTGAAGGGCGAGGACATCGGTAAAGCCAAAGCTTACGTCTGGAGGAGCCTGGTGCTGATGCGTGCCGCCTGATCCAGATCAAATGGGAACAAAGCGCCGAGCCGCTCGTTCGAGCGCCTGTGGGGGCGCAAGTCGCGTCCTCCAAATCGGGAGACCCCGCATGGGCAGTGCAAAGGACAAAGTGGCCGGCAAGGCCAATGAGCTCGCTGGTAAGGCCAAGAAGGCCGCAGGCGACGCAACCGACAACAACTCGCTCCGCGCCAAGGGCGCGGCGCAAGAGGTAAAGGGCGGTGCCCAGCAAGCCAAGGGAAAGCTAAAGGACGCAGTTAAAAACGCTGTCGACAAGACTTAAAGCATTGAAGCGCGGTTGGTGCGTTCCTGTTCCTGTGCCTGCCGGAACAGGTTTCTCTTGGCGCCCTTTTAACAGAGGGTCGTGCGCCTTTATGCGGACATCGACTGGCTTTATCCCGGAGCGTCGCGCAATGCGCGCGGACCAGCATCATGGTAGAGCGAACAGCTGCCAGCGTCTCGCCTCGGGAGCTTTGGACCTGGCACCTTTAAACGTGGCCACACGATAGATGTAAATGTACGGAAATCGCAAAGGCAGTCACTCAAGCAATTGCAATGAGACTGCATGTCGACTATATTGCAGTCATTGAAGGCAAATTCGAGCTTCTGACTATGGCGATCCTGACAGTGAGGAATGTGCCCGATGAGGTGCATCGCGCTTTACGCGTGCGTGCGGCGATGCACGGCCGCAGCACCGAGGCGGAAGTCCGTGACATTCTGGAAAGTGTGGTAAAGCCCGAGCAGCGCGTTCGCATGGGGGATGCCTTGGCTGAGGTCGGCCGGCGGCTGGGACTGACCAATGATGATTTCGCAGTGTTTGATGAGGTACGTGACAAGGCGCCGGCGGAGCCAATGAGGTTTGAATGATCGTCTTGGATACGAATGTCGTCTCCGAGGCGATGAAACCAGCCCCCAATCCGGTCGTGCACTCCTGGTTGAACGAGCAGGTCGCCGAGACCCTATATCTGTCCAGTGTGACGTTGGCCGAACTGATGTTTGGAATCGGTGCATTGCCGGATGGCCGGCGCAAGAAAGCCCTGAGCGAAACGCTTGACGGGGTGCTCTCACTGTTTGGCGATCGCGTATTGCCGTTCGACATCGGAGCTGCCCGGCACTATGCCGCCTTAGCAGTGAAGGCCCGAGCGGCCGGCAAGGGCTTCCCGACGCCCGACGGATATATTGCCGCCATTGCCGCCTCCAAGGGATTTATCATAGCGACGCGTGATGTAAGCCCCTTTGAAGCGGCAGGACTTACCGTCGTAAATCCTTGGAGTAATCAACGAATATAAAGCTCGATCCACTGGTCTCGGGTCCGAATAGGTTCAAGGCGTTATATACGCTCGGTGCGGATTTGTTACCGATCCTGCGACCATATTCTGGCGCCGGACACATATTCTCGGCTCAGGAGACTGACCTGCTCTGTCTCGAGTGGTCACTGCGATTTGCCGGAGAAGCACGGGTTGCCAAGTCGCGCGTGGTCAGATGGCAGCGGATGAACCCGTTGTCCGTTGCTTGGACGGGCGGCCGGGTTTCGGCGCAGACGTTGCCAAGCTGGCGGGGACAACGGCCGGCAAGTGGACAGCCAACGCCGGGCACCGCTTTCGAGGTCGGAGCAGCGGGCGGGTGGGAGATGAAATGGTCTTTTCGAAGGCCCGGGGCGGCTTCCAGCAGCATTTCCGTATAGGGATGCAGGGGCTCGGAAAGCAGCGTTGCGGTGTCGGCGAGCTGCATGAGTTCGCCGCGATAGAGCACCGCGACCCGGTCGGCGAATTCCTGCACGACGGCGAGGTCGTGCGAGATGAACAGCATGGCGACGGCGTGTTTCTCCTTGAGGGAGCGCAGCAACTCGACAATGCGCGCCTGCACCGAGACGTCAAGCGCGGAGAGGATCTCGTCGCAGATCAGGAGTTTTGGATTGACCAGAAGCGCGCGGGCGATGGCGATGCGCTGCCGCTCGCCGCCGGAAAGCTGTTCGGGGAACCGGTCGAGATAGCCGGCATGCAGGCCGACATTTTCCAGCACATCGACAAGCGTCTTCTCATCCGCCTTGATGCCGAAATGGTCGAGCGGGCGTTCGAGGATCGCCCGGATACGGCGGCGGGGGTTGAGCGAGGCGTCGGGGTTCTGGAAGATGTACTGGATCTGCCGCAACTGCTCGACCGAGCGACTTTTCAGTGCCGGCGCGAGCAGGCCGCCGGCAAGGCTGATCAGCCCCGCGCGCGGCGGCAGGCGGCCGCTGATGGCGCGGGCAATGGTCGACTTGCCGCTGCCGGATTCGCCCACGAGTGCCACAACCTCGCCGGCGCGCAGTTCCAGATCGATATCGCGCACCACGGAAGGGCTTGTGCGGCCAAAGAACCTGTCGAAAAAGCCGGGTTTCCGGTAGCTGAGATCGAGGTCGGCGACCGCGAGCAGGCGCTCGGGCCGTGCCGCGACACCGGCACGGCGTTTCGGCCTGCCGACTGGCGTCTCAGGCGCCACCGCCTCCCGCCATTTCATGCAGGCGACGGCGCGGGTGTCAGCGACCGGCTCCAGCGCCTGCGGCGTGGTGCGACAGGCGGCGGTCGCGAAATCGCAGCGCGGCTCGAACTTGCAGCCGGTCGACATCTGGTCACGGCGCAACATGCCGCGCAGACCACGCGCCTGCCGCTCCGTACCGTCGACGGTCGGGATCGAGGCGATGAGTCCGCGCGAATAGGGGTGCGCCGGTGCTGCCAGCAATTGATCGCAGGGCGCGACTTCGACGAGCTGGCCGGCATACATGACGCCCACCCGGTCGGCGATCTGGGCGAGCAGCGCGAGGTCGTGCGTCACGTAGAGCATTGCCATGCCGATGCGGCTTCTGAGATCGCCGAGAAGCTGTATGATCTGGCGTTGCGTGGTGACGTCGAGGCCGGTCGTCGGCTCGTCCAGCACCAGCAGGTCCGGATTGCAGGCGACCGCCATGGCGATCGTCACGCGCTGCTGCTGGCCGCCGGAGAGCTCGTGCGGATAGCGATGGCCGACATCCGGTAGGCCGACCAGCGCAAAAAGCTCGGCGATGCGGGCCTGCATGGTCATGCCGGCCGGCAAGGCCTTGTGCGTGGCGATCATCTCGCGGATCTGAGAACCGACCCGCATGCCGGGACTGAGCGAGGTCGTCGGGTTCTGTGGCACAAGTGCGATGCGGTTGCCGCGTAGCCGCCCGAGTGATTTCGCGTCGAGCTTCAGCAGGTCTATGCCGTCGAACAGCACCTCGCCGGTCTGCACCAGGCTGTTGATCGTGCCGTAGCCGAGCAGGCGATAGGCGACGGTGGACTTGCCGCAGCCGGATTCCCCGACGAGCCCGAAGGCCTCGCCGCGCGCGATCTCGAAGGAGACGCCCTGCACGACATTGGTCCAGCGGGCGGGGCTGCCATAGGCGATGTTCAGGTTCCGGACTTCGATGAGTTTTTGCATTTTCACGCTCCCGCAACGGGCCGCTGGCCGAGCATGCGCGACAGGCCATCGGTGAAAAGGTTGAATCCGATAACGAGGGAGGCGAGGCCGAGGCCGGGACCAAACACCGTCACCGGCGAGGCGATCAGCAGGTTGCGGTTCTCGCTGATCATCAGGCCCCATTCCGGTGTCGGCGGGCGGATGCCGAAGCCGAGGAAGCCAAGCGCGCCGATGAGGATGGGCGCATAGCTGAGGCGCAGCGAAAACTCGACGAGCAGCACGTTGGCAGCGTTCGGGAGGATTTCGCGGAAGACGATGGACCAGATGCCTTCACCGCGCAGCTCCGCGACGGCGACATATTCGCGTGTCGCGATTTCCATGGCGGCGGCGCGCGCGATGCGGGCGATGCGCGGTGCATAGACGAGGCCGACGACGAAGACGATCAGTACCGGCTCGCCGGCAAGCGCGGGACCGGCAGCGATGATCAGCACCAGCGCGAGCGCCAGGAAAGGAATGCTGATCATAGCCTCGACGATGCGTTGGGTAACCTCGTCGAACCAGCCACCGATATAGCCCGACAGAAGACCGAGCGTGGTGCCCGCGACCATGCCGAGAATGGTGCCGGCGAAGGCGAGCAGCAGCACGATATGCGCGCCGTGCATGAAGCGGCTGAAGACATCGCGGCCGATCTGGTCGAGACCCATCGGGTGTTGCCACGAGGCGCCCGAGAGCGGCAGGCCGGCACCCATTTCGGCAAAGCCGTAGGGCGTCCAGAACACGCCGGCAAGGGCAAAGAGCGCGTGGGCGAGAAGGATGACCGCGCCGACCCTGAAGGGACCGGGCGTGGCACGCCAGCGGTCGATGTCGAGCCAGGGGACGCGCTTGGCGAGATTGGAGGTGATCGTGGTCATCGGCTTGCCCTCAGGCGCGGTTGCAGCAGGATGGCGAGAACGTCGGCGACGAGATTGGCGGCGACATAGACGGCAGCGCTGATCATGACGGTTGCCTTGATCAGAGGGATATCGCGCAGTTGCAGCGCGTCGATCAGCAGCGTGCCGAAGCCGGGATAGGAGAAGACGCGCTCGACGATGACGACACCGCCGATGAGAAAACCGAGATTGAGCGCTGTGACGTTGAGCGCCGGCACGACGGCGTTAGGCAGAGCGTGGCGGAAGAGTACGGCGCGGGGGCGCAGACCCTTGAGCTCGGCAAGGCGTATGTAGTCCGAGCGCAGCACCTCGATCAGGCTGTCGCGTAGTACACGGATGGCATAGACCGCCATCATGATGGCGAGCGTCACAGCGGGCAGCACCATGGCGCGCAGCATCTCCTGCCAGGTGCTGGCCTCGGAGACAGTCGCCAGCGCCGGCAAGATCGGCACGGCGACGGCAAACAGGAAGAGCAGCATCGTCGCGAGCAGGAAGTCCGGCAGGGATAGTAGGACGAGTGTGATGACCGAGATGATGTTATCGACGGCCTTGCCGCGGTTTACCGCCTGGATGATGGCTGGAACCACCGCCAGCACGAGATAGATCACGAAGGCGAAGAGTGACAGGAGGAGCGTGTTAACGATGCGTGGGCCAAGCACGTCGGCGATTGGTCTCCCGGTGGCGATCGACACACCGAGATCGCCGCGCAGGAAATCGCCGAGCCATTGGAAATAGCGCACGAGCGCGGGCTGGTCGAGATGGAGCTGGCTGCGCAGCACCTCCAGCGCCTTGGCGGTCGCATCACGGCCGAGGATGCGGGTGGCGACGTCGCCGGGAAGCGCCTCAAGGATCAAGAAGATCAGGATCGAGACGAGAAGAAGTGTCAGCACTGATAACAGGATCCGGCTGGCGAGAAGACGAAAAATACTCATGTTGCATCGAGCCCCACTGAAGAACGGGCGGCATCCGCCGTCATGGTATCGGCAATGAAGGCGGCATCTGTGACGAGGTCGCCGTGCCATATGTAGAGAAGCACAAGAGGCCGCTCCGCCGAAAGCGTCGCATGGGGTAGCCACGGCGGATGATGGATGATCGCATCGGTGCCATAGCTGGTCCAGTTCGCCGTGCCGGCGCGCCAGAATGAGGGGCCGGTGACAGTGTAGTAGATCTCGTCGGCTGGGTGGTGGTGGAGGGGATAGTGGGTCTTCGGCCCCAGGAACATCAGGCCAAAAGCTATCTCGGGGTCTTGGATCAGCGCCGGCGGCCCATCGCCGGGACCGCAGATGACGCCGTAGCCGTAGTTTTCGCCGAAATCGCTGCTCGGCGGGTTGGCGAGATAGTTGCTGCTGCGGGTGATGTGAAGCGAGGGTAGGAGCCCGGCGAGCGCTCCGGCAAGAGGCGACTGCACGGCATGGGACGCCAGCTCGGCTTCGCAGACCGCCTGGATCGGCACGCGGCCCGCCGGAGTGTCTTTAATTGGCGGTAATTGCCTCGCAATCCGGCGCAGCCGGGTGGCATGAGACCCGGGCACAGGCTTCGGATCGCGATCGAGCGCAGCGGCGAAGCAGTCGAGAAATGTCGTCAGGGCGGAAACAGTCATGCAGCTATCCTCTTCCACGGGACGGCCTGTCCCGTGGATGCGGTTTTCCTGGAGGGGTGCGACGGCGGTTATTGGCCGCAGGTCAACTCGGCATAGTCGATGCGGTTCACATCGACATTCGGCGTATAGCCTGTGCAGCCTTTGCGAAGGCCTGCGACGACCGATGTGAAGACTGGCAGGATCATGCCGCCTTCTTCGGCGACCATGCGTTGTGCCTCCCGATAGAGTTCGTTGCGCTGCATCTCATCGGCCGTCTGGCCGGCCTTGACGACAAGCGCATCGAAATCATCGCGTCTCCAATGGGTCTCGTTCCATTCCGACTTGCTGTTTAGCGACAGCGTCAGGGCCTCTGCCGGCGGTCGGGCGCTGGTATAGGAGATAACGGCCGGCTTCTTCAGCCAGATCGTGTCCCAATAACCTTCCGCCGGTGAGGTGATGACATTGACGCGGATACCGGCGGGAGCCGCCATCTGGGCGTAGACCTGGGCAAGCAGCATCATACCGGGATAGGAGTCCGAGGTGTACAGATCGAAGTCGATGCCATCGGGATGGCCGGCTTCCGCCAGCAGCGCCTTGGCTTTTTCGACATCTGCTGTCTTTGCCGGTGTGGCAAGACCGAGCGGCGAGGAGAGCGGGATGGGCGTATCGCCACCGACCTCGCCATAGCCTAGCAGCACGGTGTCGAGGATCTTCTGGCGGTCCATTACCAGTTTCATCGCCTGACGGACCTTGACGTTGTCGAAGGGCGGCGTATCCGTCCAGACTGCCAGATAAAGCGATGTGGCGCCGGGCGTGGCAGCGAGTTCCACGGCGGGATTGTCCTTCAGCGTAATAAGGCTCGCCGGATCGACCGTGAGCGACAGGTCGACAGTGCCCGACAGCAGCGCGGAAAGGCGGGAAGTCGGCTCCAGGCTGGTGGTGATCTCCAGGCATTCGGCCTTCGGCAGGCCGGCACGCCAGTAGTTCGGATTGCGTCGCATCACCCGCACCGCACCGTTGATGGTGAAGGTCTCCTGCATGAAGGGGCCCGTGCCGTTACCCTTGACGCGCAGGTCCTCGGATGTGGCACCCTCTGGCACCATTAGCGCATATTTGGTCGCGATCAGCATCGGTAACTCGACGACAGGTGCCTTCACTTTGAAGCGCACCGTGTGATCGTCGACGGCTGTGATCCCATCCGTATCCAGAAAGGCAAGCGTCGAAAACCCGCCGGGCGAAACGGCAGGATCGAGCAGACGGCGATAGGAATAGACCACATCCTTGGCGCCGAAATCGGAGCCGTCATGGAACTTCACGTCCTTGCGGAGGCGAAAGGTCCATTCCGTCGCATCGGCATTCGCTTCCCAGGATTCTGCGAGTGCCGGCACGGGCTGCATCGTGTTGCTTCGATCGACCAGAGGCTCGTAGACCGCGCGGATATGGTAAACGCTGTCGGTTCCGATGAGTGCGGCCGGGTCCATGGTCTGTTTTTCACCATCGGATTCGTACCCAAGTACGCGCACGCAGGTCTGCTGCGCAAAGGCGGTCGTCGCGGAAAAAAGGCATGCGGTTATGGTCACGGCGAGCGCCGTGCCCTTGTGAAGATGTCTCTTCATTTCAGTTCCCCATTTTTGATTATTTCAGCAGTATGAAAATCGAACCCCCGCCTTGCAAACGATTAGAATTAACGTCTACATGAGGAAAATTCATGTGGGTTTGCGAGTATGATCCAGCGCACTTTGCCTCCCCTGTCGACACTGCGGGCATTCGAGGCGGCCGCGCGGCTGATGAGTTTCAAAGCCGCGGCCGAAGAGCTGCATGTCACCCAATCCGCCATCAGTCACCAGGTCGCCTCGCTGGAGCGCAATCTCGGAGCCACCTTGTTCCTCCGGCTGCCGGGCCGGGTGGAGCTTAGCGAGACGGGGGCTGTTTACTTCCCCGTGATACAGGATGCTCTCGACAAGATCGCGCTGACCACCGACCTCATCCGCCAGAACAATGGCCCGGCCTCGCTGACCGTACAGGTCTACGTCACTGTCGCCGTGCGCTGGCTGATACCGCGTTTGCAGGCCTTCAAGGAAGCTTCGCCCGAAATCGCCGTCAACCTCGATGCCAGCCTGCTCGATTGGGAGTTCAATCCCGACCGCGCCGATATTGGCTTTATCTATACGCGTACGCCGAACCGACCGAACCTTTCCTATACACTGCTGCGCCGGGAGCGGCTCGTCGGTGTCTGTTCACCTCCGATCGCCCGGGCTATCAAGGCGGCGGAAGACCTGCGACACTTCTCGTTCCTTGCGGTCAGCGGAACCACTGAGGACGCAGCAACATGGGTCGCCAGCGTTGGTGCGACCGGCGTTTCGCAAAAATCCGCACCGCTCTTCGACAGCAACCTGCTTGCCATCGAGGCAGCGATCAGCGGGCAGGGTGTTGTGGTCGTTCCACATTTCTTGGTCGAGGCGGATATCGCTGCCGGCACTCTCGTTGCTCCGCTCGCCTCTGATGTCATGCAGCCAGGCGGATGGTATCTCGTTCACCAGGAGCGGCGGGGTAACGAGAAGGCCATGCGCAAATTCCTACAGTGGATCCAGGAGTTGGCGTGATGCCCGCCAGAGCGGGCTTCCCGGAATGTTCAAGCGGCCCGCAACGGTCGGGTTGCAGGCCGAAAGTGTCAAAGCCTTGCCGGGCAAAATCAGTTCATCAGGGCATATTCCTTCAAGAAGATGGATCCGGCGGCGATATCGGGGGTCATGGACCGGTCATGATCCAGGAACGGCACCTTTTGGCGAAACGCATCGTGAAAGGATTTGGTCGCTGTCGCCAGCTTTCGCTCCGGGTGCTCCTTAAGCCGCAAATCCGCCGCCTGCGCAGCATGCAGCAACTCCATGGAGAGGATGGTGAAGCTGTTGTCGATTTGCGCGCGCACGCGTTCCACGACGAAGGACGCATTCGTTCCGACATCTTCGACACCGCCGGCGATCGGTCGGGAGTCGAACGAGGTCGGCTGCGCCAGCGCCCGGTTCTCTGTCGCCAGAGCCATCAGGGGTGCTTCAACCACGAGAAACGCGTGGTGCGTGTTTTCTGTGCCGAGATAACGCGGCAGTTTCGAATGGGTCGGATTGTTGAGCTTTAGGACGCGTTCGGACGCCGCCGTCGTGTGATGCGCCAGCACGATGCCGAGCTCCTCGAAAGTGATAACCCAGGGCAACGGTTCGAAGTTCGCCGTCGGAAGCACCGCGCCGCCCTCCACGTAGCCGCTCCGTGCCTGCGGGAGGTCCGATTTCGGCTTGGCGCCCACGGCGATGCCGGGATTGTCGTCCGAAGAATTGATCTGGATCTCCACAAGCGCCTTGGTCCGAGACAGGCTGTCCGCAAAGCTGCCGAGCAGATAAGGCGCGGTGCGGAAGCTCAAAGGGTCCTGGAGAATACGCTTGTCATCCGCTTGCCAAAGATAGCTGCCGTCGAGCACGGTCCGCAGTTCGGCGGTCGAACTGAGGTGACTCGGGAACGGCCGGAGTTTGGCAACGTCTTCGAGCAGGGGAGAGACGTTCCCGTTCAGACCCTCTAGGCTGAGCGCGTAGACGAGGCGGGACGTCGAAAGCAATTGTTCGGCATCGTGGATAGCGATGGCCGCGAGACCAGCGGCATAGGCGTTGGAGCTCAGGATGGCGAGACCGTCCTTGCCGAAAGGCTTCAGCGGTTCGATGCCGGCGGCCTTCAGGCCATCGGCGGCCGGCATGCGGCGACCCTGATAGTCGACGTCGCCTTCGCCAAGCATGGCAAGGCCGATATGGCTGAGCAGTGTCATATCCGCCTGGCCGACCGAACCGCGCGATGGCATGATGGGCGTGATGCCTTTGTTCAGGAACGCGATGAGCATTTCGGCGACATGCGGCTGAACGCCCGGGCCGCCGGTCAGGATGTTGTTGAGGCGCACGGCCATGGCGGCGCGCACGACGGGCAGGGCGGTATCGGGTCCGACGCCGACCGAGTGGGCGCGCAGTAGACCCTCATTGAATTCGCGCGAGGCTTCCATGAGCTCCGGCGTGAGTTCGCCCGTGGCATCGACCATCTTGCGGTCCTTGTTCCAGCCGACGCCGACGGTCAGGCCATAGATCTCCTGTCCTTCTTTTGCGCCCTGCAGAAGCACTGCATAGGCGCGGGCAACTCTGTCGAGGCTGTCATCGTCGACCATGACCGCTTCACCATTGGCGACGCGTACGATCATTTCGGGCGTGGCGTCCCGGCCGTTCAAAGCGACATCGGCCATGGCTGTACTGGACAAGAGCAGGCAAGCGCCCACGACACTGTAAAAAAGGCTGTTAATTCGCATCTAATTTCCCCTGGCGTTTGAGTGCCGGAGGACTATCGAAGCAACGAAAGTCGATCGCAAATGATGAGATTTAAACTCCGCTTGAAAGAAATTCATGCGGACGGCAGGGGCGGCGACTAAATAGAAACCCGCCGCGATGCGGGCCTTTGATTGTTGGCCTGCTTGGCCACAGCACTGGCGGCCGTCCTGGCGAGCGTTTGATGCAACGGCTCGGCATGCCGGTCAGCGACGACACTATCCTGCGGCATTTAAAGCGGGATGCCACTGTTGCTCACCACAATACCGAGATCCGGGTGGTTGGTATCGATGATTGGAGTTGGCGGCGGGCAACAAGCTATGGGACCGTCATGGTCGATCTCGAGCGCCGCTCAGTTGTCGACATACTGGACGATCGGAGCGTTGAGAGTGCGGCCATGTGGCTGCGGAGCCATCCTTCGGTCGAGGTCGTCAGCCGGGACCGCTGCGGCCTTTATGCGCAGGTTGTTCGCGAGGGTGCACCGCAGGCGCGACAGGTCGCCGATAGATTTCACCTGGTCCAGAATCTTCGTTCGGCGATCGAAGAACAGATGAGCCTTTCCGGCCGGGCCACCGGTAGGGCGATCCTGTCGAAGGACGCAATCGTCGATGCTGCGACACACCGCCGTCGCGCCCGCCTCGCGCATAGGCAATCTCGCCAGGAAATATTCGAGAAGCTGCATGCCTTGCGCGATGAGGGTCTGTCTTACAGCGAAATCGCCCGACGGACAGGCTATGAGCGTCGTAGTGTGGCGAATTGGCTCAAGTTCAAGGCTCCCCCAGACAGACGTCGAGCAGCATTGAAGCCCACATCACCTTGGTATTTCGAGGCCTTCCTCGCCCAATGCTGGAGGGATGGGAACCGCTGCGGCCGACACCTGTTTCATGACGTCAAGCAGCGCGGCTACACCGGCAGCTTCGCCAATCTGGAGCGACTATTGGGAGCTTGGCGGAGAGCCGAAAGGGAGCGGGTCGGTGATGTGCTGCCGACCGTGTTGAAGTTGGAGCCGGTTCGAGATCCGGAAACTGGCCATGCGATCTCGCCGGTGATTGCCGCATCGCTGTGCATCAAGCCACGAGGCATGCTGACAGACCGGCAGGTAAGGAAGGTCGATGCCCTTAAGCAGGGATCTGAAGCTTTCGCCGAAATGCGACGCTTGGCGATGCGCTTTAACGGCATCCTCCGCGGCAAGAGATCGGCACCACTGGAGGAGTGGATCGACGATGCGATCGACTCCGAGCTCATTCCGATCATGCGGTTCGCCCGCGTCCTGCGCAGAGACATCGATGCCGTCAACAACGCTATTGAGATGCCCTGGAGCAATGGACAGGCCGAGGGCCAGATCAACCGCCTCAAGAGTAAGCGGTGTTCTCAGGCCACGGGCTTGGTTTCTGGCTTTTCGGCGTAGGCCCAAGGCAACAGGTCGTCGAGCTGGCTGTTCGGGTGGCCATTGACGATCTTGGTGATGACGTCGGTCAGATAGGCAAGTGGCTCAACGTCATTGAGCTTGGCCGTTTCGATGAGCGAGGCGATGGTCGCCCAGTGTTCGGCCCCGGCGTCGGAGCCTGCGAACAAGGCATTCTTCCGATTGAGGGCAATCGGCCGGATGGAACGCTCGACGGTATTGGAGTCGATCTCGATACGGCCGTCATCGATGAAACGGATCAATCCGTCCCAGCGTGAGATCGTGTAGCGGATTGCTTCGGCGAGCTTGGTCTTCTGGCTGATGAGGGAGAGTTGCTCGGTCAGCCAAGGCGCGAGACTGTCGATGATCGGACGGCTCTTGTCCTGCCGAACGGCGCGACGTTCCTCGTGGGTGAGACCGCGGATATCGTCCTCGATTTCGTAGAACTCGGCGATACGCCTGAGCGCTTCGCTGGCGATGGGCGCGGGACCTGCGGCGGCCAGCTCATAGAAGCGCCGATGCACATGGCTCCAGCAGAATGCCAGAGACACGCTATTGCCGGCGGCGAGCGCGCGATAGCCAATGTATCCGTCCACCTGCAGGACGCCGACGAAGGAATTGAGGTGTGCCATCGGTCGTTCGCTCTTGCGATCGGGCGCATAGACATAGACGACGCCGGGCGGATCGGCTCCCTGCCACGGCCTGTCGTCGCGAGCGTAGGCCCAGAGCTGCCCTGTCTTCGTCTTCCCCCGACCCGGATCGAGCACTGGGGCGGTCGTCTCGTCGGCGAAGAGCTTGGACGAGGCCTTCAGATGTTCGAGAAGCCTTTGATGGACCGGGCGCAGGTGCCAGGCAGCGCGGCCGACCCAATCGGCGAGTGTCGAGCGGTCCAGGTCGATCCCCTGGCGCGTGTAAATTTGCGCCTGCCGGTAGAGCGGCAGGTGATCGGCATATTTGGAGACCAGCACCTGGGCGACAGTCGCTTCGGTCGGAATGCCGCCCTCGATCAACCGCGCGGGAGCCGGAGCCTGGACAACGACCTCCTCACAGGCACGGCAGGCATATTTGGGACGGCGTGTTACCAGAACGCGGAACTGGGCCGGCACGATGTCGAGCTTCTCTCTCACGTCCTCGCCGATCCGGTGCAGGCCGTTGCCGCAGCAGGGCAGTCATGGCTGTCGCTTGGCACGTAAACGTGAGAATGCGGCTGTTTCAGCCGGATGTGGCATTTAAAGATGAGAATCCGACGGGCGGGATTCTCAAATTAACTGCAACTGCGAAGACGCCACCGAACGGCATGTATGGGTCATGATCTCGTCGATAGCGCTGCTGAATCGTGCTTGGTTCTGACCCATCATTTTCGCACGCAGCATTTTGAGCATCTCTGGTCCAGCCCGCTCGACGATAGCTACTCCTGCCAGCAGAGCAGGTCGCAGATGCAGCGGCAGGATCGGACTTGCTGGAGTAGGCAGGTTCCTCCGTTCCGTAGCGACGACACCATCGAGATCTGGAATGATTGTGCCGAGCACCCTGAATCGCCACGGTTCGTACTCACGGGGAAGGGGTCTCGGCACGCGTCGCATCAGCAGAAGGCGCGCGATTTCGGCCGGCGATGTCCAGGTTCGGATACCGCGCTCGGCTTCATCGTCGAGGAGCCGTTCTCCTATGAGCGCGGCCCCTTTATAGCGGTCGAAAGGAGAGGGGCGATCATGCCCTCCTGCGCGCTCGAGCAGGTCGCCGCAAAGCGGACAGGTGATGCGCCAGCCGAGAAACTGGCTGCGAAGGAGAGGCCTCGGTTCGTGGTCACCCGAATGACAGGCACAGGACTGTAGCGGTCTGGCTGCAATCAGGCGTCGCGATGCTGGCGCCACATTCGAAAAGGTCATGCGGCGCAGGGTGGCCGGTTCGGTGGAGAAGATGCCGGCGAGGCGGGTGACCTGAGTAGCGGTCAGATTGCGATCGGCCGAGCGCAAAGACGACACCTCGGGAAGACAATGCCGCAGCATACCAAGTGGCGGGATCGCATAGAAGGAAGCATGCCGGCTGATCCACGACGACAAGAGCTCGTCGGCGTGGGGCGCCAAGATTACCGGCAATTGCCGCGAGGATGTTCCCGCGTCATGCGAAGGCTGCCTCGGCATCAAACTCCGGCTCCCACTTCTCGATCGCTTCGTTGGTAATCTGCTCGCGTCCGCTTTCGATGGCCTCAATGGCGAGGGTGTTGATGGTGTGGAAAATGTTGGCGGTAATGCCCTCGGTGATCTGCAGCATCCGCCGCAGCGATTTTGCAGTTAACACCGAGGACTGCCGCAATGGAGTGTTGCGCAAGATTGACACGACCAGAGTTTCGAACTGTTCGTTTGCAGCCCAGCGGCTCAACGTGAATTGCTCGAACCGGCGGGCCAGTTGCACGTCGCCGCTAATGGCTTCCCGCGCCTCGTTGACGCCGAAGCAAACGAGTGAGATCCGCAGACGATTGCTAAGAAAGCGCAGAGTGTTGAGAACGATGCGCTGCTCACGATAGGTTCCGGCGAGAATGTTGTGCACCTCGTCGATCACCAGCGCCTGCACGCCGATCGCTTCCATGATCCGCAATGCAGCCTGCTCCATCTGGGCGATATCGGCCCGCGGCCGCTGGGGTGCGCCGAGCAGGGTCAGCAGTTCGGCGTAAAACCGCCGTTCGCCGGGCCGGCTGGTCATCTCCATCGCCAAAACCGGTGTCTTCAGTGTTCCCGTCAGCGAATTGAACGTTGGCGGATGCTGGTCGCGGAAGCGCTTCATGATCATCGTCTTGCCCATGCCGCTGTCGCCATAGATAGCGACGGAAGGCATCCGCGTTCCTCGTGGATGATCGAGGAGCCGGTTCAGCCGATCGAGCGCCTGCTTGGCGCGCGGGTAGAGCACCCAGCGGCGCGATCGTATCGCACGAATGCGTTGCTCGTCCGTTTCAGCAAGCAGCGCTGCGGCGCTCGCGGTCAGGTGGGAGATTTCGTTGTTCATGCCAGCTCACTCCGTGTCCTCGACAAAGGGCACAGGTTTGCTGGAGTCGATTCCCCGAAGCGAGCCCCATCCGCGGTCATCCACGTTCGTTTTTGGCTTTCCTGCACCGCCGCGTCGTACGGCTGCCGTCTTCTTGGTTGCTGCATCCACCAGTTGGCGCTGCGCGATTGCCGTGCCGACGATGGCGCGGGTATTGATTTCCTGTCGCCCTTTCGCCAGCAGTGTGCGTCGCGCCGCCACGGCCTCATGAAGTGTCACCGAAGGCAGGGTCAAATCAGCATAGCGGGCTTCCACGAAATTGCCCGAAGGTCGCCGTACGAAGATACGGGCCATGTCCCGCGGGTCGTATTTGACGAGCAGGCGACGGTTCGAGCGACCGACGTCGGCGCTGAGCGCAGCTGACCAGTAGCGCAGGCCAAACAGATGAATTCCGTTTGGCCGCAATGTGCGCTCCTGTTCGGGCAGGAACGCCAGCCAGAAACGCATTCGATCCTGCGGCAGTCGCAGCGGAATTTCCTGAAACAGGGTAGCTCAAGACTGTATGTCGACGAGACCACGGCTCCGGTGTTGGATCCGGGGCGCGGCAAGAAGAAAACTGGCTATCTTTGGGCTATTCTTCGCGACGACCGCGGCTGGAACGGATCTATCCCGCCCGGCGTGGTGTTCCATTATCGGCCTGGGCGTAAGGGCGAATATGCCGCAGAAATCCTCGACGGCTTCACCGGCACGATCCAGGTCGATGCCTATGGCGGCTACTCACACCTCGCCACGCCAAAACGCACCGGCGGCGATCCGTTGAGGCTGGCCTTCTGCTGGGCGCATGGCCGCAGAAAACTGATCAAGTCCCAGCCGAAGAAGGGATCGCCCATCGTCGACGAGGCGTTGTTGCGCATCGCTGCCCTCTACAAGATCGAGGATAGCATCCGAGGTTGTGATCCCGATCATCGCCGGGCTGTCCGCCAGAACCTGTCCCGCCCGCTGGTGGACGAGTTCTTCACCTGGCTGGCAGCTCAGGCCGCGCGCGTCTCGCGCAAGTCCGACCTCGGCGAGGCCATGGCCTATATGCTGAAACGCCAGGTCGGCTTCCGGCTGTTCCTGGACGACGGCCGCGTCGACATCGACTCCAACCTCGTCGAAAACGCGATCAGAAGCCCAGCCATGAACCGCCGCAATGCGCTCTTTGCCGGCCATGATGAAGGCGGCCGTAATTGGGCCCGTTTCGCCAGCCTGATCGGCACATGCAAGATGAATGGCGTTGAACCATACGCCTACCTGCGCGATCTCTTCATCAGCCTCGCAAATGGCCACCTCGCCAAAGACATCGACGCCCTCATGCCCTGGGCCTATGCGCAACGGATCTGCAGCTCATAATGAGCTCGTCCGGGACTCCCCGACGTGCTCACCGACCTTCCGCAAGCGCTAGACCTGACCGTTGCAACCGGGAAATCAATGGGGTGGAGACGCCGCATACAAATGTATCGTTTGGCAACTAAGAGCTCGTGTCGCGGCAGGTCACCCCTAAGCTCTTTTGAAAAGCAACTTGGAGACCGAGGCCGATTAGCACCGTGCCACCTGCACGCTGCATCAGACGCTGTGCACGACTGGAGTACCTCAATCTCGCAATGACTGCGCCGGCCAGCACGACACCAACGATGTCGGCTAGGGAGAACATCGCGTTCACGATAGTGCCGAGAATGAGGAACTGCAGCCAGATCGGAAAGGCTGCCGCCGGATCGACGAACTGAGGCAAGAACGCCAAGAAGAAAATCGGGCTGAGCGGATTATTCGCCGTCTGAATCCAGCCCGTGCTTCCAGCAGTATGCCCTGGAGATATTCAGGTCAGCCAAGAGCCTGGCTGGCCAGGACGAAAGTTCGAACCTCCGGCGTTTGCGGTCCGCCGGTAGCGCCTCGAGCCATCGCAACCACGCCGCCCTGGTGAGGCAGCCCCCAACCTTCGAGCAATAACGAAAGGCCGCTCTGTTCAGGGATGTCGATGCGCACGAAACGACCTTCCTTACCGGAAAGGATGAAGGCGATCAAATCCCTCGCCTGTTGAGCGTTCTCTGCCACGACCGGCCCAACGACTTCGCCGATCCCGAAAGGCCGCGTGGCCGCGAAAGCGACGATATTGTCACCGTTCCGGACCACGGCAAATGGCCCCTCCTTCGCCAGCGCATCGTGGAGTGCGCCGCGATCGGCGCCGAAAGCCGCACGATCAAGCGCTTTGAGCGCCGGCAGGGCGTCGTCGGGCGCGATCCACCCGACATTTTCAGGTGTATCGATCCGACCAACAACACCCTGATGGCGTACGACTTGATGCCTCGCAACGAAGCCCAGCTTCTCGTAAAGAGGTAAGCCGTCACTCGTCGCCGTCAAACGGCATTCCCGATCCCCGGCGAGTTCGATCACGGCGGTGGTCAATTGTCTTCCCAGTCCCCGGCCACGCTGGCTTTCATCGACAATAATCATGTTGATCGCTGAGCAGCTGTCGCCGAAGGGAGTCATGAGGGCCGTGCCCACCACACGGTCACCAGCGAGGGCAACGCGTCCCTCGCTCAACGACCATATCATCTCCCAGTCTTCTCTCCTGTGCGCCCAGCCCGCTGCACGCGACAGCGCCAGTGCACCATCCAGATGGTGCGCCTCGAAAGGCGCGAGAGTAACGGTTTCCGTTTGCATGGGTTGATCCATTTCGTTGGTCAAGTTTCAGGCTGTACCGCGACGACAGCGATGCGCGAGCCCTTCATTGAAAAGGCTTCCGCCGCAAGCGCGAGCCGGTTTGGTAAACAGCGTGGGCGGATGTACCGCCCATCCAAATTTCGGGATGGAGCCGATCGAAGGGCCGTGCCTACGGGATCGCTCCGTTCCCGACCTGAAATTAGGAGACAATGCACCTCAAAACCGCAACGCTCCCTCAATGATCAGGTGACCGTGACGAAGATTTTCCGCACCGTCTCGATCGTTTTCCAGACTCCGACATAGCCGGGTTTCATGACAAAGCTGTCGCCCGCGCGATAAATGACCGGCGCCTTACCCTTCTCGGTCAATTCGATCACACCATAAACGAGATGGCAGAACTCAAACGTTTCGCCCTTTATGGAGTGCGTCTCGCCCGGGGTCGCCTCAAAAACACCGGTATTGACTCTGCCCTCCTTGGCAGTGTCCTGCAACCAGGCCTTGAAAGCGGGGCTGCCGGCGATCAGGCGATCCGGCTCGGCAGTTCTATGCTTCGGTTCAAACGATGGATTCGGGTCGATGGTTTTCAGTAGTGACATCTAGTTCTCCATTTTTTTACCTGAGTGAAAGCGACTCGGCGTGGTCATTAGGAAACCGATGCATCGCAAATGCATTCTCCTGGGCCCCTTCTGCGCGACGCCATAACGGCTTACTCCTGATCTGCCCTCCACGATCAGATTGCTCCGACTTTGACCTTCGAACCGTCAACGAAACGCGACAGGCGGAAGGGGGTGGGGTCGACACAGGGCGTATCATTGGCCACCAAGTCGGCCGCCAGGTGGCCGATGCCCGGCCCGAGCCCGAAGCCGTGGCCGGAACCGCCCGCGGCCAGGTAAAGGCCCTTCACACCATCGGCCGGCGAGATGACCGGTACCGCGTCCGGCGTGCAATCCACATAGGCCCCCCAGCTATCGGCGATCTCGATGCCTGCCATCGCAGGGAACTGTTCCGTGACCCGGTGAAGAATGGCCGCGATCGTGCGGCGGCTCGGTGCGGGGTCGAGAACGCGCATCCGTTCGAAGGGCGACAGTGTGTCGCCATTCCAGCTACCGAATGCCTCCGGACCATGAAAGAAGGACTCGCCGATGCCTATTTGCACCGCTTTCAGACGCGCCAGGAACATCGGCATGAACCAGCGGGCGTAGCGAAGGCCTTGTGGGGTGATATCCAGTGTAGCCCTGCCGCTGATCGCAAGCGTGTAGCTGCCATCCTGCCGGCGGGTCAACGCACACTGCGGCGTATAGATCGCCTCACCCAAATCCTTTGTGGGTCGCGTACGAAGCGCTGTTTGGCGCACGCTCGCCTGCGGAAACAGAACGCCGTACTGGCGACAAAACATCGACGTCCAGGCGCCGCCGGCGCAGAGAACGGCTTGTGTCCGGATGGTTCCCTTTTCGGTGATCACCCCGGCTACCGCGCCATTGACCAGATCGAGACCTCGCGCAGCGCACTCCTGGTGGATCGTCGCCCCAAACTTGCGAGCGCCGTTCGCAATCGTCGGCGCGGCGATGGCGGGTTCGGCTTTGCCGTCATCGATCGAATGCACCCCGCCCAGCCATCGGCGGCCGTTTGCCGGAATTGCGGCAGCCGCTTCCTTGGCGCTGAGCATCCTGGTATTGACGTTGAACGGGCGAGCCGTGTCACGCCATGCTTCCCATTCCGCAAGCTGCCGCGGATTATCGGTAGCGTAGAGCAGACCGCATCGGCGGAAACCGACGTCCTCTCCGATCTTCGCCGCAAACTCATCCCAAACCTGCAAAGCGACACCGGAGAGCGGCAGCTCGCGCTCATCCCGGTTCTGCCGCCGGCACCAACCCCAGTTGCGGCTCGACTGCTCGCCTCCGACATGGCCCTTTTCGACCAGGGCGACGGACAGTCCCCGCTCCGCGAGAAGGAATGCCGCCGTTGCACCGATAATGCCGCCGCCGATGACGACGACATCCGCCTTGGCGGGAAGCTCTTGATCGTTCTGTATGCGTTTGACAATCGGAGACATGGGGGCTGACCTGAACTTTGGCGGCCGATCTATACGGCACTTTTTCCTGCCCCTCCGGCAGGAGCATCGGAGGCAATGACGGCTATTGCATCGACTTCCACGAGATAGCCGTAGTGAAGTTCCGGCACTGGAACGACGGTGCGAGCCGGGCGGGAATCCCCTAGTCGCGCCGCATAAACCTGGTTGAAGCGAGGCCAGTTGGCCACGCCGACGATGTAGGCAGTCACCCTGACGAGATCGGCGGGGTTCCCGCCTGCGGCTTCAAGAATTGCCAGCAGGTTGTCGAGCGCCTGCGCCGCCTGGGTCTCGAAGCTGTCGTCCGCCAGGGCTTCTCCACCCGGTCGGATCGGTAGCTGGCCCGAAATGTAGAGGTGCTGACCGACAAGCTTTGCTTGTGAGTAGTGGCCCGCTGGGCTTGGTACTCGATCGGTATTCACAGTTATGGATTTGGGCATCACCAGCCTCCGAAGCGGGTCCAGCGGGTCTCGATAACGTGCGAGCGGCCGCGGACCACGTGATAGGTTTCGTGCTGCGCAGCGGTTGCACAGGCGTGGTTTGGCAGGATCCGCACCCGTTCTCCGACCGCCAGGTCCGGCAGTCGTGCATTCGACCCGGGGCGCACCGCTATAATTCCATGTTCCTGGTTCGCGTCGGAAACGATGATGTCATGATAGGGCGTGCCATCCACGTCGCATACCAGACCATAGCCCTGGTCGACGGCCTGCTTGCCAGTGCCACGGTCCCGCGACAGCGACATCCATCCGCCATCGGTAATGATCCAGCCTTTCTCGCGCTGGTGACCGATGATCGTCGCAAGCACGCTAAGCGCGATGTCGTCGATTTGGCAAATGCCCAGCCCAGCCATCACCAGGTCGAAGAAGACGAATACGCCGGCGCGCACTTCGGTCACTCCGGCGAGATCCGTCGCGTGATGGGCCGTCGGTGTCGAGCCGACGCTGACGACGGGGCACGGCAGGCCCGCGGCGTCCAGAATGCGCGCGGCGTCCACGACGGCCAGGCGCTCCGTCTCCGCGTAGCGCCGCAGCGCCTCGATGCTTCCCCCATTATAGCTGTCGCCGGCATGGGTGAGGACGCCACGCAGCTCGCCATCTGCCGTCAGCGCCCGCCCGATTTCCACCAGCTGCGCCTGATCAGTGGCGCGCACACCCGAGCGATGGCCGTCGCAGTCGATCTCGATCATGGCGGGGATGCGCGTCCCGGCCCGCCGAGACGCCTCGGCCACCGCTCGTGCCTGCTGAACAGTATCCAGAGTGACCACGAGATCCACGCCGCTCGCTCGCAGCTCCGCGACACGCTCGAGCTTGGCTGGAGCGATGCCGACTGCATAGATCATGTCCCGGACGCCTGCCGCCGCGAACTGTTCAGCCTCCTTCAGGGTAGAGACGGTTGCCGGTCCTTCCGGTGAGGTCATCACCCGCCGTGCCACTTCGATCGACTTGGCGGTCTTCAAATGCGGCCGGAGGGACACTCCCATGGCGTCAAGTCGGCTCCTGAGCCGCAGAACATTCCTGTCCATTCGGTCTGCGTCCAGTACCAAACAGGGTGTTTCCAGGTCCTCAAGGCTGGCCGAGGCGGCCAGCCGGGAGGTGGGGTCGGTCGTCGCTAGAACCATGAAACTGATCTCCAATTCGGGATTTCACCTTGTAGTCAAACCATGAAGATGACAATTAATGGCTGGTGAATGTTCGCTTCAGGTGCTGATTAATGTTGACCTCCGACGATCTTGCCTTCTTCTCGGTTCTCACAGGCTCGAAGTCTCTCGCCGACAGCGCGAGAAAACTAAACGTGACGCCTCCGGCGGTGACACAGCGCTTGCGTGCCCTGGAGGAGAAAGTCGGGGTGCGGCTGATCGACCGGTCCGGACGGCGGCTGCGGCTCACGGAAGAGGGTTCATTGGTCGCTTCTCATAGCGTTATCGTCAGTGAGGCCATCGATTCGCTCGCCGAAGCCTTAGCTGATCGCAGGGGTGTGGTTCGCGGACACCTCAGGGTCGCAGCCCCCCACGGCTTCGGACGGCTCTATGTGGCCCCGGTCGTGGAAGCATTCGCGCGAGAGCACGGCGGCGCGACCGCTACTCTGCAGCTATCCGATCATCCGACGGCTCTGCTCGTTGAAAGCTATGATGTCGTTGTTCATATCGGGGCGCCGGGGCATCTGGACCAGGTCGTTACGACATTGGCACCGAACCCGCGAATTCTCTGCGCAAGTCCGACATATCTTGACGCTGCACCGCCCATTTCAGCGCCCGCCGATCTTGCTCAACATCGTTGTCTAGCGGTTCGCGAGAACGACGAGGACGTGACGCTGTGGCGCTTCAAGGGGCCGCGGCAGGAGATTGCGACGGTGCGCGTCAATCCGGTCCTGTCGAGCAACGATGGTGCCGTCATCCGCGAGTGGGCGCTTGCCGGTCAGGGCATCATGATCCGTTCCGAGTGGAACGTCGCAGAAGATCTCGCTGACGGACGGCTGCGGCAGGTGCTGCCCAACTGGAAGCTCCCGCCGGCCGACATCGTCGCGATGCTCGGCTCGCGGCACGGGCGAAGCGCCCGGACTGCCGCCTTCCTGACGATGCTTCGACAGGCGCTGAAGCCGCCGCCCTGGCGAGCCGCTCGTGCGGATCCGGGTAGTCAATAGCCCAGGATGGCCTTCGTCTCGAGATACTCCTCGAGCCCGTGAACGCCATATTCGCGGCCATTGCCCGAGCGCTTGTAGCCACCGAACGCAGCCGTCCCGTCCCACGCCGGATAGTTGATATGAACTTGCCCGGCGCGGATCCGGGAGGCAACCCTCCGTGCCCGCCCCGGATCCGAGGACTGGACATGGGCTCCTAGTCCATAAACCGTGTCGTTGGCGATCGCGATTGCCTCTTCTTCGTCGCGATATGGAATGATTACCAGCACGGGTCCGAAGATTTCCTCGCGAGCGATGCGCATGTCCGGCCGAACCTCGGAAAAGATCGTCGGCTGTGCGAAGAAGCCTCGATCCTGACCTGCTGGACGTCCCAGTCCGCCGCAGAGGAGCTTCGCGCCTTCATCAATTCCCGCACGGATCATCGCCTGCACCCGCTCATACTGGGCGCGATTGGCGATGGGCCCCATGGCGGTCTCGGGATCGCGCGGGTCGCCCACGCGGATGGCGCGCCCAGTTTTACCGGCCAGAGCTTCGACTTCCGCAAGCCGATGGGCGGGTACGAGCATGCGCGTCGGGGCGCTGCATGACTGTCCGACATTGCGCATTCCGGCAAGGACGCCCTTTGGCACCGCCTCGGCGAAATCAGCATCATCGAGCAGGATGTTGGGTGATTTGCCGCCAAGTTCCTGGACCACCCGCTTGACCGTCGGGGCCGCCGCCTGCGCGACGAGCACCCCCGCACGCGTCGAGCCGGTAATCGAGATCATGTCGACATCCGGATGGCCGGCGAGAGCTGCGCCGACACTGTCTCCAGTGCCATTAACCAGGTTGAACACGCCTGGCGGAGTGCCTGCATCATGCATCAGTTGGGCGAAGAGCAAGGCGCTGTAGGGGGACAGCTCACTGGGCTTGAGGACGACGGTGCAGCCCGCCGCGATCGCCGGGGCGGCCTTGGCGGTGATCTGGTAGAGTGGCCAGTTCCACGGGGTGATCAGGGCGCAAACGCCGATCGGCTCCTTGGCCGTCGCGGTTTGCCCATTAATCGTCAGGAACGGGTATTTCTCAAGCACCTCCATCTGGACGCGAACGTGCTCGGCAGCGAAAAAAAACTGCGAGGCACGCGCGAAGCTGATCGCCGCGCCCATCTCCATGACGAGAGCTTCGGCGAACAGTTCCGCTCTCTCGTTGAGGAGCGCATACACCCTGCCGAGGAGCTCAAGCCTTTCGGACACAGATGATTGAGAGAAGGCGGGGAAGGCCTTGCGAGCTGCCGCAACCGCGAGATCGACGTGGTTTGCCTCTCCGGCGGCGATATGGCCGATAACCCGTTCCGAGGCGGGATCAACGACGGGCAGACTTGTTGCGTCCGCGTATTCTTGCCACTCCCCGCCAATATAGAACTGGGTTCCTCGTTCGGTTATCATCATTTGAACCTCTTGATAGTGCCATGCCGCCGGGGCGGGCCTGCGTCAGAAGCATGCCTCATCTCACCTGAAGGCGACAATTTACGTCGCCTGAATGTCGCCTTAAGGAGGGCGTTAACAAACGCGTCTGCGCTCGGTGTCAGCGATCGCTGATCTGAACGCGTCTCCTTTTGCGGTAAAGTCCAAACAGGATGTGCCTCTGTTTTGCGGCACTCTATTTCCGGATTACAGAGGAGAGAGCAAAGGCAGTTAGCGTATCGCGCACCCCCGGCATCTCGGCTATATGCTGCCAAATCTGCCGGATGCGGTCGGCCTCGGCAGACTCTACCCTGACGAGGAGATCGAAGTCGCCGGTCATAACGTCGCAAGCGACGACTTCCGGGATTTTCCGCAGCGCCTGGATGACGTCGCCGCCCCTCATGCGATCGTGCCGGTAGACGAAGATCAGTGCGGTCGTAACGTGTTGGCTACTCCCATCGCCGGTCACGATCGTATATCCTTTGATGAAGCCTTCTCGCTCCAGTCGTTCGATCCGCACTCGCACGGCGTTACGCGAAAGATTCACCTTCGCCGACAACTCCGCGTGCGAGATCCGGGCGTTGGCCTTCAATTCGACGAGTATCTGTTCGTCAGTTCGATCGAGAAGATATTTCATGGGGTTGCAGCCGGTCGATCAGCCTAGAATTTCGAGCGTTACTGACCGGTAAGCTACCACGGCGATTTCCGGTAGTAAGGTTCTTTCCTTCTGACTGGCAAATCGCCTCGATGTCGAAGCCATTATAAAACCCGCTAATGCTTCCTTTTCCGCGCCGCTCAGGCTTCGAACCTCTTCATAACCCTGCAGTACCGCCCGCGCCCGTTCCTTGTTCAGTTCTCCGTTGGATTCCCCCGCCCAACCGACAAGCACATCCGCAACCTCTGACAACAGCGCATCATCGTGCCGCAGCCTGAAGTTGATGACCCCGCTTACTTCCTCTCCGAGGAAAAAAACATTCTCTTGGACCAACGCGCCGTGAACAGCCCCAGCTGGAAGATCCCTTGATGTGCGCTTTTCCTTTCGTTCCAAGACAGTATGGATCTGAGCCATCACACGTCCCAGGCTTCGGCATTTTGCCGCGCCTGCAATGGTGGATGAGGAGCCCGGTACGAAGCTGACGACGGCAACCAATCGATCCGCGGCCCGGCACGTGGCGTGGCCCTCGACGGTGCGCAGCGGTTTGGGGCAGGGGACGCCCTCTCGATGGAGCGCCTCCATGGTTTCGAAGGCTCTTTCGAGATCTAAAGGCTGGGCCCCGTTCTCGAAGAGCGTAACGATGAATTCGCCTTCCTGGGCGCGAAACAGGTAGGTCGTCTCGCTGTCGCCGTCAGCGATCCCAATCACCGACGAGAGCGACGTAAAACCATAGGCTGCAGTGATCGATTGGCGATCTTCATCAGAGAGCTCGGTAAAAACAGCCATTCTTCTACCCTTATGAGGCTGATGAACTTAGCGACGTATGTGCGGTCAAGTCGACTTCAATTCCCTCGGTGCATGCGTTCAATTCTCATTCTCTACTCCCCTGATGCAGAATTCCGGCGTGGCGCATTGCAGCAGTGATTGCTTTCTGAACCGATGGGCTAACCTCAACGAGAGGAAGGCGCAAGTCGCCGCTGATTTTGCCGAGTTGAGCCAAAGCGAATTTAGCGCCGGCCGGACTGGTCTCGAGGAACAGTGCGTGGTGAAGGGGCATCAGTCGGTCCTGCAGAGCCAATGCGGCGGCGTAATCGCCGTTCAGGCATGCCTGCTGAAATTCTGCACACAGCCGGGGAGCGACGTTTGCGGTCACTGAGATACAGCCGTGACCTCCGTGGGCCGTACAAGCCAGGGCCGTCCCATCTTCGCCAGTTAGAAGATTGAACTCTTTGCCGCAGGTCATCCGCTCGAGCGACGGGCGCAAGAGATTGCCCGTCGCATCCTTGACACCCTTTACGTTCCGGCAATCGTTGAAAATGCGGGCGAGCGTTTCGACCTGAATATCGATCACACTCCGCCCTGGAATATTGTAGACGATGATCGGGAGCGAAGCTTCGGCATCGATCGCCTTGAAATGCTGATAAATCCCCTCTTGCGTGGGCTTGTTATAGTATGGGGAGACGATCAACAAACCATCTGCGCCAGCCTCTTGGGCGTGACGCACAAAGTCGATTGTTTCCTCGGTGCTGTTGGAGCCTGCCCCGGCAATAACGGGAACACGACCTTTGGCGGTCGCGATCGCGATCTCCACGACTTGCTTGTGCTCGGCATGGCTGAGGGTCGGGCTTTCCCCGGTGGTCCCGCATGGAACAAGGCCGGACGAGCCCTCGGCGATCTGCCACTCGATGAGGCTGCGAAGCGCAGCCTCATCGACCTTCCCATCAGCGAACCGCGTGACGAGCGCTGTGATGGATCCTTTGAACATCTTTGACTCCCGGAAGCACTGATGGGCTGAGCTGGAGGAAGCGGCGCCTGTCACCGCTTCAGCCGATTGATGCAGACGACCTTCGGCTGGGTCATGTCTTCATAGGCAAACCGAACGCCTTCACGTCCCATGCTGCCGTATTTGAAGCCGCCAAAGGGCATCGCGTCGAACCGATAGTCGGACGAGTCATTGATCATGATACCTCCGGCGTCGATTTGATTGGCGGCATCGAGAGCCTCCTCCAGATCATTGGTGAAGATACCAGCGTGGAGGCTGTATTCCGGGCTGTTTGCCAGCTGGACTGCCTCATCCAGTTCATCGAACGGCTGCAGGATGACAATCGGTGCAAAGACCTCCTCATTCCACACGTCGCACGTTGCTGGCACGTTCTCCAGCACTGTCGGGGGGTAGAGAGTGCCGGAGGGCCTGTGCCCGCAAAGGAGTGTAGCGCCAGCGGCGATTGCGCGCTCGACCATGGCAGCAGCTCGGCCAACCGCCTTTTCGGAAATCATCGGTCCCACGTCAGTATCTGCTTCCATCGGATTGCCGGTCTTGAGCCCGGCAGTCCGAGCGAGGAACTCCGCCTTGAAGCGCTCATAGATGGGCCGCTGGACCAAAATCCGCTGCGTGCCGATGCAGTTCTGGCCCGCCGCCCAGTAGGCACCCGACACGCACTCTTCAACCGCCGCGTCAAGATGGCTGTTTTCCATGACGATAACCG
Organism: Sinorhizobium sojae CCBAU 05684; assembly: GCF_002288525.1. Lineage (NCBI taxonomy): Bacteria > Pseudomonadati > Pseudomonadota > Alphaproteobacteria > Hyphomicrobiales > Rhizobiaceae > Sinorhizobium > Sinorhizobium sojae. The sequence continues at coordinate 1,411,513 of NZ_CP023068.1, read as the reverse complement.
GTGCATTTCCGCCGAGATCCATCGCGAGCTTCTTGATGCCGGCACTCTTCGCGATGGCCTCGCCGGTCGAAAAACCACCCGTGAAGGAGATCATCCGGACGTCCCTGGCCGAAACGAGCGCTTCTCCCAGCTCCGCCCCGCCGATAGCTACCGTGATGACTTCATCCGGCAAACCGCTTTCGAGCAGCACGTCCACCAGCTTGATGGCCGACAGAGGCGTAAGCTCCGAAGGTTTCAGGAGTACCGCATTGCCGCCGGCGATCGCGGGGCCGAGCTTGTGGGCCACGAGATTGAGTGGGTCATTGTAAGGCGTTATTGCAGTGATGATGCCGAGCGGCTCCCGTGTGTACCAGCCTTGACGGGATTCCGAGCCGGCATAGGAATCAAAGGGGATCACCTCGCCAGCATTCCGCTTGGCTTCCTCCGCCGAGAGCTTCAAAGTATTGACACACCGCGTAGCCTCCTTGCGGGCCTGGGTGATTGTCTTCCCCGCTTCCCGCACGATCAGGAGTGCAAAATCCTCCTTTTGGGCTTCAACAGTCGCTGCCGCCTTTTCGAGAATTGCGGAGCGTCTATGACGGCGTAGGGACCGTGCGATCTGGGCACCACGATTGGCGCGCTCAAGCAGCAGGTTCACACTGTCGGCACCGGTCTCAGAGACTGTTCCGACAAAGCTGCCGTCGAAGGGATTGCTGATAATGATCTCGTCCACGGACGTCTTCTTGCTGAGGGCGAGGCTCTGCATCATGCGGCCTCCTTCGTAGCTGTGGCTCTCCGGGCGTTGTGGATGGCGACAATATCGGACAGCAGCGCATAAGCGGTCTCGATCCGGCCGGCGCCAGGGCCTGTGACGGTGACAGAGCCGAGCAGTTCGGTGTTAAGCGATACGGCATTGGTCGCGCCGTTTACACCAGCGAGTGGATGCTCGAAGGGAAGTTGCTTCGGGGAAACACTGCCTGTTACCGTCCCGTCTTCATTCCGAACCGCCGATCCGATTAACTTCCAACGGCTATTTACTGCTTTCGCGTTTTCGATATCGGAAGGAGAAAGGTTGGAGATCCCCGTGCACGTGACCTCTTCGGGCTTGAGGCTTGCCCCCAGCAGCTCGTTTGCCAGGATCACTACCTTGAGGCGAACGTCAAAACCTTCGACATCGGCGGTCGGATCGGCTTCCGCATAGCCGAGTATCTGAGCCTCCTTGACCGCAGTTGCGAAGTCAAGGCCGCGTTCCATACGGCCGAGGACAAAGTTCGAAGTACCGTTCAAGATGCCCTCGAAGCCCTTCATCTCCGCGCCGGCAAGCGTCTTTTCTGCCATACGGATGACAGGGGTGCCACTCATGACGGAGCCCTCATATTCGAAATGAACGCCGTGCGCCTTTGCAAGAGCCTTCAGTTCCTGCGCAGCGATCGCGACCGGCCCTTTGTTCGTGGTGACGACATGCTTGCCGGACTGCAGGGCCCAGCGGCAGTGCGAAACAGCCGGCTCGCCGTCCTTCGGGTTTGTAAACGTTGCTTCGACGATTATGTCAGCAGGCGCCGTCTTGATGATTGTTTCGTTATTGGCTTCCGCGCTGCCGCCAGAGAGCTGGCCAAAGCCGCCTTTCGTGAAGTTCGCTTCAACCAAGGTCTTGGCATCGAGCCCGTTCGGCGAAATAACGGCACCGAGATAGAGGTCGCTGACAGCGACGATGTTCAGACGGAAACCCAGGTCTCGTTCCCAGAGCGGGTTCTTCGTCGCGATGAGTTCGGCCAAAGCGCGATTGACGCCACCAAACCCGATAAGAGCAATGTTATAGATTGTCATTTGGATCCTCCGGTGAAGCATTGTGTTCCGCAATGATGAGATGCGGATCGCTCAGTCGGAACAGCACAAACAGACCAATCTACCGTGCGTTTTGCTCATTCCACCGCCGCCGTGGCTGGTGGGTAGGGGGTTGAGCCGAAGACGGCTACCGCTGTTCAACGCCCAGCGTGCGGACAGGCAGAACTCGGATCAATGAGGATCTGGCCGAGGAAGCATTATTGCTTTGTCTCCTTTTCGTACCCATTCCTGTCTTGCAAGACTCTGCGGGCGAATGGCTGCGATGGGTCGGTTGTTCGCACTGACCACCATCGCAGAAGAGTTTATCCGGCCGTCCAAGTCGACGTACTTCGGAGCGGATTTGCGTTGGTCAAACCGTCACAACGATCTTGCCGAATTGTTCATTGGATTCCAGAAAGCGATGCGCCTTGACAATCTGATCGAACGCAAAGGTCCTGGCGATGACCGGTTGGAGCGACCCCGATATCACCCCGTCGAGAATGAACGCCTTGGCGGGTTCCAGCCGGGCCGGATCGCCGATCACCTCGTGAACGAGGTAGCCGCGCAGCATCAGGCTCTTGCTGAGCACGGTGAACAGCGGAAAGGGCGTCTGCTCGGGGCTCAGGCCGCCATACTCGATGAGAATGCCGCCTGGCGACATGGCAGCGGTCAAAGGCTCGAAGATCGGTCCGCCGATCGGATCGAACACCACCCGAACGCCCTGTGGGCCGGCAATTTCCTTCAGGCGGGCTTCCAGGTCTTCCTCCGCGGAGGCGATGACATACGCCGCGCCGGCCTCCAGCAGCGCCTGCCTCTTGGCCGATGTCCGGGTGACTGCGATCGGTATCGCGCCAACCTTGTTGGCAATCTGGATCGCGGCCAGTCCGACGCTGCTTGACGCCGCGGTAATGACGACGAAATCCTGGCGGCCGAGCCCACCGATGTCGATCAGCCCGCCGTAGGCGGTGAGATACTGCATCCAGACGGCGGCCGCCCCCTCCCAACTAAGCGATGTCGGATGCTTGACGAGGAGCGCGGCGGGAAAGGTCGCGAGCTCGCCATACGACGGCCAGCGGATCATCGACCTCGCCGGCACCACGCTGACCGCATCGCCCGGCGCGAAGCCGTCCACGCCTTCGCCGACTTTTTCCACGACGCCCGCGGCTTCCAGGCCGAGGCTGGAAGGTAATTGCGCCGTTTCAATATAGTTGCCTGACCGTAGCAGGGCTTCGGCTCGGTTGAGGCCGAGCGCCTTGACCCGGATCCGAACCTCGCCCCGACCGGGCTCCGGAACATCCACATCTTCGATCCGCAGAACTTCCGGACCACCAAGCTCGTAAAGCGAACGACGCGCGTCATGGCTAAACACCAAAACAAGTGAACGGAATGAGCTATGACAGCAGTGTTTCAGCAGATAAATAGCGGACTAGTCAGCACAGTAGAAACCAAAGGTTTTGAATATGGATCGCCTGACAAGCATGGCCGTGTTCGTCAAGGCCGTCGATCTCGGCTCGTTCGCGGCGGCCGCAAGCGCGCTCGAGCTCTCCGGGCCAATGGTCGGCAAGCATATCCGGTTTCTGGAGGAGCGGCTCGGTGTGCGCCTCATTAACCGCACCACGCGGCGTCAAAGCCTGAGCGATTTTGGTCGCGCCTACTACGAGCGCTGCCGCGTCATTCTTGCCGAGGCGGAAGCTTCGGATGCGCTTGCGGCCGACCAGCTTTCCGAACCGCGCGGAAAACTGCGCGTCACCATGCCGGTCCATTTCGGCCGGCGCTGCGTCATGCCCGTACTGCTGCAACTCGCACGCCAGTATCCGGCACTGGAGCTTGACCTCTCCTTCAACGATCGCCTCACCGATCTTGCGGAAGATGGCTATGATCTCGCCATCCGCACGGGCACACTGGCGGACAGGGCCGGATTGATCGCGCGTCGTGTCGCGCGCCAGCCAATGATCGTTTGCGCCTCACCGGCTTACCTCGAAACCCATGGCCGGCCGAAGACGGTGGAGGAGTTGGCGCAGCACAAAGCAGTCGTCTATCGCCGATCCGGCCCTGTTCCGCCTTGGCTGTTCCCACAGCAGGGCCAAACGCCATTCGAAGTGCTTCCGCTCAACCGATTCCGCCTCGATGATCTCGATGCCATCGCCGATGCCGCGACATCCGAGGCGGGGCTTGCATGGCTTCCATACTGGCTGGTGAGGGAGCGGATCGAGACAGGCGCTCTTATCCGGCTTCTCCCCGATCAGGCACCGTTCCTTTATGATTGCCATGCTGTATGGCTGCAGACGCGGCATCTGCCGCTGAAGGTCCGCGTTGCCGTCGATGTTTTAGCCACGGAATTGCCCAGGTTCATGATTTGAAATGCAGGAGGGCCGCTCATGAGCACAAACGGTGCATCACGTTTGTTGCGCAATCTCCCGAACGACGCGTCGAAGCCATTGGTGGCCGGGATCCGCGTCATGACGTGCATGCCAAGCCTGGACAACCCGAAACGGCGGAATATCGATCGGGGGCGGAAAGAAGCGAAGCGGCAGCGGGCTGGGCAGTGACCCAAAAAGGCGGCGGGGTTCGGTGGCCACGAGGTTCGAGGATTCGACCAGAAGGGGCGCCATCAAGAAATGCCCAACGGTAACAGCGACCTTCCTCTTCAATCCGCGCTCCGCCAGGACGGCGTCGACATAGCCATGCGGATTACCTCTCGTCGACACCTGAAGATGTCGCAGGCATAGATAGCGGTCGAGGTCGAGGGGATCCGCAAGGTCTGGGTGGTCGCCTCGGCCAGCACAGACAAAATCCTCCTCGTAAAGCAGTTCCTCACACAGGTGAGACGGCGGCTCGGGAAAGTTGCCGGCAATGAGTTCGACTGATCCCTCCTCCAGCATCGGCAGGCCGACACTGTGGCTGGTGTTGCGGATCACGAGCGATATCTTCGGCGCTTCGCGTTCCATCCGTGCGGTCAATTGGGGCAAAAGCACGAAGGCCGCATAATCCGAGAGGCCAAGCACGAACTGTCGACCGCTCTCTTCTGGTTCGAAGATCCGGCCCCCGCGCAGAACACTTTCGACCTGCTCGAGGATTGAGCGGATGGCCGGAGCGGCGTCCAGTGCAGCCGGCGTCGGGACCATGCCGCGCGGCGAGCGGATGAAGAGAGGATCTCCGAACAGAGCACGCAGCCGGTTGAGCGCGTGGCTGACCGCTGGCTGAGTGAGACCTATCCGCTGTGCGGCGCGGGTGGCATGCCCTTCCGCTACCAGAGCGTCGAACACCACCAGAAGATTGAGATCAATGTTCGCGATATTTACCAGCTTCATGAGGGCGATACTAAATATGCATTGGATTTATTGCAAACGCCGGGCGATGCTTTGGCTGCATCTCAGCGATCGGGTGACGATCGCCTGTGCCGTCCCAAAAGGCACGAAATATCAAAATAGACCAAAGGATGCTCACATCGATGATCAAGACATGGAAAGTTGCCAGGCCTGATGGTGACCGTACCACAGATCGGGGCAGACGAACGATGATCCAAACAACCATGGGACTGATGACAGCGGCCGCTCTGGGCAATTCTGCGGCTGCTCAATCCAGCGAGGAACCAGGCGCTGATCGCCGCGCAAGGGGCCTCGAGGCGCTCAGGGCCGTTGGCGGCGGCGACGTCAGCCGGAACCTGGATCCGCTTTCTCCGGATCTTTCCACGCTACTTATCGAACATGCCTATGGCGACGTGATGGCGCGCCCAGGCCTGCCCCAGAAAACTCGCGAGCTCATCAATGTCGCTGTCATTACCACACTCGGCACGGCCCGCCCAGCTCTGCGCTTTCATATCGCCGGGATGCTGGAAACTGGTTGGAGCCCGCGCGAGGTTGTCGAAACCTTGCTCCACAGCGTCGTCTATGGCGGTTTTCCTTTCGCACTAGACGCAATGCTACTCGCCCGCGACGTGTTCGCCGAGCGCGGCGTCACCGTCGGAACGGGCACGGGGCGGCCGGACGGCGACGACTGGGTGCTCGGCGTCGAACAACTGCTCAAGACAGGCGGGGATGACGCCGGCGCCTTTGTCCGACGTGTGATTGAAGGCAGCGGCCCATCCCCGGATCTCGATCGGCTGACGGTAGAATTTGCGCATGGCGAAATCTGGAATCGGCCGGGGCTCGCGCTGAAGGATCGCGAACTGGCGACACTCGCCATGGTGATCGCCATCGGCAATCTCGACAGCAGGGTTCGCTTCCATGTCGAGGCATGTCTGCGCACGGGTTGGACACGTGCCGAAATCACCGAATTGCTGATCCAGATGCCGGTCTATATCGGTTGGCCGCAGGCATTGACGGCAGTAGCACCTGCGTTAGATGTCTTTGCGGAAGTGGAAGCGGGTGGCCTGGCTGCGCCGTCACTCACGGGCGAGGCTATCGCCACGCAACGCTCACAGTCGGAACCAGATGACGCACGCTTCAACAGAGGTGTCTCTGCAATGGCCGCAACCAGTCAGGTATCTGGCGAGGGCGTCGTCGATGCTTTCCGCGACATCGCGCCTGATCTCGGCCGCTATATCGTTGAGTTCGCCTATGGAGAGGTGTTCTCAAGGCTCGGCCTCGATCTCAAATCGCGGGAACTGGCCACAGTCGCCGCATTGACGGCGCGTGGAACAGCAGCGGATGAAACGCCGTTGAAGGTCCACGTCGAGGCGGCCTTGAACACCGGGGCGACAAAGCAAGAAGTGACAGAGGCGATTCTCCACATGCTTCCCTATGCTGGTTTCAGTCGTGTTCAGGCGGCGATGGCGGTGGCGACGCAAGTCTTTTCCGACCCGTAAACGAAGGCGGAGAACCGCGGAGAGCAGGGATACTTCCTTGCTTTCCCCAATGCTCGAGAAGCGCAGGCAGGCATTTTTGTAGTTCACTATGTCCGCTGATGGCACCAGCGTCGGAGTTCTGGACCGGGCCGGCGAGCGTCTGCATTGGGGTCGAAGGGAGCCGTTCTTCATAGGCCCCATGCACGGCTTGTTGCGAGGATGTGCACGTTTTGGGCTAAAAAGATCGCATAATGTATCGTCTGGAACGCTATTTCCAGAACACCGCTTCGGTGCCCCCGCGGCTTGAAAGCCGTCGAGGTGTGCAACCAAGGCAGATCAACCCCGCAGGTCAGGCAGATTGAAAGCCTGGCGGAAGTAGGATCGAAATGCAGTCATTGCCGGCGTGAATTCCACATCCTTGCGCCATGCAAGGCCCACGTCCATGGCCGGGACCGGATCGCGGACGTTGATCGTCTCGATGCGTCTGCCTTCCAGCGACCATGGCCGGTGCACCATGTCCGAGAGAATGGCGACGCCCTGGCCGTTGGCGACGAGCGAGCGCACGGCTTCCACCGACGACGTTCTGAGTGTGATCCGGGGCTGGTAGCCGCTGTGGCTCCAGTATTTCAATGATGAGTAGGCCGCCTCGTCGACGGTGAGCATGATATAGGGCTCCTCGGCAATCTCCTTGAGGCCGACGGAATCCAGCGCCAGCAGATGGTGTTGTGCCGGTACCCAGAGCCTGCGGATGGAACTGAGAACCTTCTCGGTAGTCAGCGACGGGTTGAGGATGTTGGACGTGAGCAAGACCGAAATGTCATAGCGGTTGCTCAGCAACCCTTCTTCGATCGACTCCCGGTTCAGTTCAAAGAGCTGAATCTCGAGCTTGGGAAAGAGCCGCCCCAACCGTTCGATATGCAGCGGCAGGAAATAGCCGATCACCGTATATGTCGCCGCCACCGCCAGCGTGCCCTCAACGTCGTTGCTGACGACCTGCATGCGCGCCGCCTCATCGACTTTTTTCAGGATATCGTAGGCATGCGACAGAAACTGCCGGCCAGCGCCTGTCAGGTCCATGCCATGGGGCGAACGCAGAAAAAGGGCGGCTCCGACGACCGCTTCAAGTTCCTTGATCGCCGTCGTCACCGCCGATTGCGAGATCGAGAGCTCCACCGCCGCCTGAGAAATCTGCCCCGTCTCGGCGGTTGCAATGAAGTAGCGTAGTTGTCTGAGGGTGAAAGACACCGTCGTAGACCTTTCTGAAATTCGAAGACGCCTCTTCTGAAAAACTGAAACACTGCCTTTTCGAGTGGCACTTTCTTGCCGCCGGCAAGGCAGTATTGTGCCAGAGCCTTGAATAAATGGGGAATTAACGTGGCTGCCAAATCAGCGACGAGTTCTGTTTTTTCGATATCGATGCACAGAAAATTGTATTTTTCAAATGCCGTTTTTACCCCTAGCTTTTTTGAGGGTTGAGAAAAAAGCGAACGACCCGGGACTGCCCGAAGAGAAGGATCCGGCATTGCGTGACGTGGTGGACATCAATTGCGATATGGGCGAAGCCTTTGGGCGCTGGCGGATCGGTGATGCCGATGATGGAACACTGATGCCCCTAATCAGTTCGGCTAACATCGCCTGCGGTTTCCATGCGGCAGATCCGAACCTGATGGACGACACCGTGCGCCTTGCCGCTGATCACGGCGTCGCGATCGGCGCCCATCCTGGCTTCAACGATCTGCAGGGCTTTGGACGGCGCAAGATCGCGGGCACGGCTAAGGAACTCGTCAATGACGTCGTCTACCAGGTCGGAGCCCTGAAGGAGTTCGCCCGACGCCACGGAGCGCGTCTCCAGCATGTGAAACCGCACGGCGCGCTCTACATGGAGATGGCCGCCAATCCGGAGCTCTCGCAGATCTTCGTGCAGTACATGCGCAAGGCGGAACCTGACGCCCTCATCTTCTGCATGGACATCTCGGCTACTTATACGGCCGCCGTGGAGGCCGGGCATCGCGCGGCTCGCGAATTCTATGCGGACCGCGATTACGACGAGAGCGGCTCGATCGTGTTTACCCGGGATGCCGGTCGGCCGGATCCGGCAGTGATCGCCCGCAAGGTCCTGCGTGCCTGCACGGAGGGCAAGGTGAGGGCGGTGACCGGCAAGGACATCGACATTTCCTTCGAAACCATCTGTTTTCATTCCGACACGCCGGGGGCGCTCCATATTGTCCGCCACATGCGCGAGGCGCTGACGGCGGAAGGCATCCGCATCGCGCCCGTGTCGGATATCGCCAGCCGCTGACCTACCAACCGGAGAGTGACATGAGCAAAACGGAAATCCGATCCCCCCTTCCAGGAACCTTCTACCGCTCTCCGGCCCCCGACGTGCCCCCCTTCAAGGCGGATGGCGACAGCGTCGCCGCTCCTGACACGATCGGTATTATCGAGGTGATGAAGACATTCCAGGAACTGTCGGCCGGTGTAGAGGGCAAGGCAATCCGCTTTCTGGTCGACAACGAAGAACCGGTCATGGCCGGACAGGTGATTGCCGAGGTCGAGGCATGACGATCCGATCGCTCCTCATAGCCAACCGCGGCGAGATTGCGGTCCGCATCATCAAGGCGGCCAAGGCGCTCGGCATCCGCACCGTACAGATTTACAGCGCCGCGGATGTCGACATGCTGGCCGTGAAGCTTGCGGACGAAGCGGTCGAGGTCGGACCGCCGGCTGCCAGGAAGTCTTACCTCAACATCGAGGCGGTCGTGGCGGCGGCGAAGGCGGCGGGCGTCGATGCCGTTCATCCGGGCTACGGTTTCCTTTCGGAAAATGCGAATTTCGCGGACGCGGTCGAAGCCGCAGGCCTGACCTTCATCGGGCCGAAAGGGGATGCGATCCGGCTCCTAGGCGACAAGGTGGCGGCCCGCGAAGTTGCCGCTCGTGCCGGTGTCCCGACAGTGCCGGGCAGTGCCGGGCGGATCGACGGCCTTGAAGAGGCGACTGCCGTTGCCGAGAGGACCGGCTATCCGGTGATGATCAAGGCGGCCGCAGGCGGCGGCGGACGCGGCATTCGCGTCGCGAACAACCGGGCCGACCTAGAGCGGCATTTCCCCCAGGCGTCGGCCGAGGCGCTCGCTGCCTTCGGCGATGGCGGACTCTATCTTGAAAAGGTCATCACCCGCGCCCGCCATGTTGAAGTGCAGATTCTCGGCGATGGAGAGAATTTCATCCACTGCTACGAGCGTGAATGCTCGCTCCAACGCCGCCGGCAGAAGGTCTGGGAGGAGGCACCGTCATTCTTGCTGCCACAGGATGCACGCGAAAAGCTCTGCGCAAGTGCCGTGGCGCTCGCGAGGGAAGTCTCCTATCGGGGCGCAGGCACGGTCGAATATCTGTATGACGACGAGACTGGCGAATTCTACTTCATCGAGGTCAATACCCGCATCCAAGTCGAGCATCCCGTCACGGAGATGATCACCGGTATAGACCTCGTCGCCGAAATGATCAGGATCGCCGGCGGCGCCAAGCTCTCGATCGCACAGGAGCGGGTGAAGATCGCCGGCCACGCGGTCGAATGCCGGATCAATGTCGAGGACCCGGTCCGCGGCTTTCTGCCGACCCCCGGCAGGATCGATCGGTTGGTGGTGCCAGCAGGCGAAGGTGTCCGCTTCGACACCATGCTCTACGAAGGCTATGCGATCCCGCCTTTCTATGACTCGCTCGTCGGCAAGCTGATCGTGCATGCCGAGAACCGGGACGCATGTCTTGACCGGCTTGCCCGGGCGCTCGCCGACCTCACGATCGTCGGCCCGCCGACCACGGTCGGCTTGCATCAGGCACTCGCAGGTGATCCCGCTGTCAAGGGCGGGGCCTTCCATACCCGCTTCCTGGAGCAGTGGCTTGAGACCGAATTTGCCGGAGAGACCGGCAGGACCGCGGAGGTTGCCTGATGACGACCCGATACAGCTTCGGAGGGGATGAGCACCTCTTCGTCGAGTGCAGCGAGGAAATGTCGCTCGAAGCATTCTTCAAGAGCCTGTCCATGGTGAACGGCGTTCGCGAGAGCGGCATCAGGGGCGTGACCGAGATTTGTCCGGCAAACGCTTCCTTCCAGATCAAGTTCGATCCCGACATCATCCACCCGGATGATCTCCAGAAGGAAGTGCGGGCCATCGAGGGCGCCGCGGAAAAGGCCGAGCCGGTCATCAAGACGCGTATTGTCGAGATTCCGGTCTTCTACAACGATCCCTGGACCCACGAGACGCTGATGCGCTTTCGCGAGCGTCATCAGGATCCAAACGGCACCGACCTCGAGTACGCCGCTCGCATCAACAGTTACGCCTCGGTCAAGGAGTTCATTGCCGCCCATTCCGGCTCGCCCTGGTTCGTCTCCATGGTCGGCTTCGTCGCGGGCCTGCCCTTCATGTACCAGATGGTCGAGCGCCGGCGGCAGATCGAGGTGCCGAAATACTTGAGGCCGCGAACCGATACGCCGCGCCTGACCATCGGCCATGGCGGCTGCTTCGGCTGCATCTATTCGGTGCGCGGCGCCGGTGGCTACCAGATGTTCGGCATCACTCCCATGCCGATCTTCGATCCTACCCAGACGACCAGCTACCTCAGCGACTTCATGGTGTTCTTCCGGCCCGGCGACATCGTGAAGTTCAAGTCCATAGACCGTGAGGCCTATGACCAGGCGGTCGAGGATGTCGACCATGGCCGCTTTGCGCCGCCGATCCGCGAGGTGAGCTTCGACCTTGCCGAGTTCCACAAGGACATCGATGGCTATAACGCCAAGCTGGAGGGCATGCTTTATGGCCATTAAGGTGCTTCATCACGGCCTCGCGACCACCGTCCAGGATCTCGGCCGGCCCGGGTATTTCCATCTCGGCATTCCGGTCGGCGGCGCGATGGACCGCTACGCCATGCGATCGGCCAATCTCCTCGTAGGCAATGACGAAGGCGCCGCGGGTCTCGAAGCGGTCTTCCTTGGCCCCAAACTCGAGTTTGCCGCGGACGCGCTCGTTGCGGTGACCGGTGCCGACATGCCGGCAAAGGTCGATGGAGTCCTCCAGCCCGGCTGGACGGCCTTCAAGGTCGAGGCAGGACAGGTTTTGAGCTTCGACTTCCTCAAATCCGGCGCCCGCATCTGCATCGCCGTTTCCGGCGGCATCGACGTGCCGGTGGCGCTTGGCTCCCGCTCGACCTATCCGATTGGCGCTCTGGGCGGCTTCAAGGGACGGCCGATCGCGGCCGGAGACGTGCTCCCCGTTGGGGAAGGAAGCCTTGCCAGCGAAGGCCGGACCGTGGCCGAAGAGCTTCGCCGCAAGCCTGGTACGCCTGCCGAACTGAGAGTACTTCCGGGTCTTTATTGGCATAGGCTTACGGAGGAAGCCCAGGAGAACTTTTTCGCCGACGAATGGAGAGTCGCGTCCGAGGCCGACCGCATGGGCTATCGCTTTCGAGGCGGGCGCAAGCTCGAGTTTGTCGAGCGCCAACAGCCCTTCGGCGCGGGCTCCGATCCGTCGAACATCGTCGATAGCTGCTACCCTTATGGCTCCATCCAGGTGCCGGGCGGGACCGAGCCGATCATCCTGCACCGGGACGCAGTTTCGGGCGGCGGCTATTTCATGGTCGGCACGGTGATCTCCGCCGACATGGACCTGATCGGACAATTGCAGCCGCATACGCCTACCCGGTTCGTGAAGGTGACGATGGAGGAGGCGCTGGCCGCCCGCGCCGAATGGGCAGCCCTCCTCGAAATACTGCGACGAAGCCTGAACTGACAGTAGTTCCAACCCGAACAGAGGGAACAACAATATGACGATGCTTGCGAAACATGGTTTCGCCACGGCGGCGCTTGCGCTCGTCGCGGCAATTCGGTATCCGCCGCCACTTGGTATCCTATGACGTCGCCGACCGGGCCAAGGACATCGGCGTCAAGATGAACCTGGTCGACACCGGCGGCTATCCAGAGCTTACCAAGCAGATCAGCCAAATCGAGGACTGCGTGACCAGCGGCGCTGAGCTTGTCGTGATCGGCGCAATCTCCTCGACGGTCTCAACAGACGTTTGCCGAAAATGGTGCGGCAATCAGGAAAATGTGCGCTTCCTAATAAAAGTTGAGTCGCTGTAAACCAATCAGGATATGCGCCGTCGCGCTATATTCTGCACCGGCCAATAAAACAAGTAAAAATTTCCACGCGGCATCCGAACCTGGCCGTTAGAGGCCGCAAACAAACAAAGGGGAACAATTAATGAAATCAAATCGGGGTTTTACCTTCCTTCTCACTGCCCTTCTTGCAAGCTCTGCCCAGATTGCGCAAGCGGGAGATATCTGGCCATTCGACGTGGTCAGCATCAATGGGGATAAGCCGCAAACGGTGGCGTATACCGGCTTGGAAAAGGCGGAAAAGCCATGGAATATTTGCGTGCTGTTTCCGCACATGAAGGACAGTTACTGGATCGGGGTCAACTACGGCATCGTTGACCAGGCCCGCAAACTGGGAGTTCGCGCCACGATCCTCGAGGCCGGCGGCTATACCGAGGCGGCCAAGCAGGTTTCACAATACAACGACTGCCTCGCTAAAGGGGTAGACGCTATCATCATCGGCGCGATCTCCGAAGCCGGTCTCGCCAAGAGCGTGGAGGAAGGAAAGCGGAAGGGCGTGGTACAGGTCGGTGTCATCAATCCGCTGAAAAGCGATTTGGTCGATGCCAAGATTTTCGCCAATTACGACGACGCGGCCGAGGCCGGCGCCAAATTCATCGTCGATATGACAGTTGGCCAGCCCATGAAGATGGTTCATTTCCCGGGGCCCCAGGGTTCCGGCTGGGCCGAAGCCTCGACTGAAGGCGTGAAACGCGCAATCGCCGGCTCCTCGGTGGAGCTCCTCGAGGCGAAATACGGAGATACGGGAAAAAGCGAGCAGCTCCGTCTCGTCGAAGACGTGCTGCAGGCCCATGACGAGGTGAATGTGATCTTCGGCACCGCCGTGACGGCCGAAGTGGCTGGCCAGGCGCTCGAGTCCGCCGGCATCGAGGATGCCGTCGTCGCCTCTTACTACTCCAACGAGGGGATCGTCGATCTGATCGGATCCGGCAAGGTGACTGCCACGGTTACGGAATCGCCCGTCATGGAGGCGCGCATCGCCGTCGATCTCGCCGTTCGTATTCTCGAAGGCAAGGAGCATTACAATCATCTCTCGCCGACGATGACCGTCGTTACATCCGCCAACATTGGTGACTTGGATTTGACACGCACATTCGCCCCGGCCGACTGGTCGCCGGTCTACTCGGTGGAATAATGCCGGTGTTGTCGCTTGAGACCACCTTGCCTTGCGAGCCGGGCTCGCAAGGCAAAACGGCGCGGCCGCTTCTGCAACTCCATGGAATATGCAAGTCCTTTGGCGCATTTCAGGCGCTGAAGGATGTGACCTTCGATCTGCGACCGGGCGAGGTGCACGTTCTGTTCGGAGAGAATGGCGCCGGGAAATCGACGCTGATCCAGATTCTCTGCGGCGTTCAGAAATTCGATTCCGGCCGGTACGAGCTCTTCGGCCAGGACGTTGCGGGCCTGTCGCCCGCCGAGGCGCGCCGGCGCGGTATCAGCGTCGTGTTTCAGGAATTCAGTCTCATTCCCGAAATGACGGTGGAGGAGAATCTCTTCCTCGGGCACGAGTTGACCCGCAACGGTCGGCTGGCCAAGTCCGAGATGCGCAAGCGGGTGCGCGCGGTGCTCGACCGTTTGGGCTTCGACATACCGCCGGCCGCGCGCGTGTCCGGCCTGCGGCGCGCCCATCAGCAGATGGTCGAGATCGCCAAAGCCTTGCTCCTCGAATGCCGCGTCCTCGTATTGGACGAACCCACGGCATCGCTGACCGATCACGAAGCAGGCCGGCTCCTGGCTATGGTCGAGCAGCTTCGCGACGAGGGGTTGGGCATCGTCTATGTCTCGCATCGCATGGCCGAGATCGACCGCCTCGCCGACCGGATCACGGTCCTCAGGGACGGTCGTCACATCGCCACCCTGCCGCGCGAACGCGCCTCGCATGGCGAACTCATCGAACTGATGACAGGACGAACCTTCGAAAAGTTCTACCCCGAGATCATCCGCAACGTCGGTCCCGTGCTCATGCGGATCGAAGACCTGTCGCTGCCGCGCGGCCTGGCGAAGGATGTGAGCTTCGAGATCCGCGGCGGTGAGGTGTTGGGGCTGGCCGGCCTCGCCGGCTGCGGCAAATCCGAAGTCATCCGCGCCGCCTTCGGCCTCGAGCAACCCACGGGCGGCAAGATCGAAGTCTGCGGCCGGACCCTGCACGGCAACGGCCCGCGCGAGGCGATTGCGGCGGGGATCTGTTATCTTCCGGCCGACCGCGGCCGCGAGGGCCTGGCGATGCACCAGCCGATCGGCGCCAACGCGACCATGGCGGCCCTCGATGTGCCAGAGTTCTCGCGCCGGGCGTTCGGCCTGCGCCTGAAGGCAGAGCGCGCCTTCACGCGCGAGATCGTCGACAGGTTGAAGATACGCACCCCCGACCTGAACGCCACGCCCGACCAGCTCTCAGGCGGCAACAAGCAGAAGGTCATGATCGCCCGCGGCATGTCGCGCGGTTTCGACATCTACCTGTTCGACGAACCCACTGTCGGCGTGGATGTCCAGGCGAAGTTGCAAATCTACGATGTGATCAAATCGCTCGCCGAAAGCGGCAAGGCCGTCGTCGTGGCCTCCTCCGAACTGGCGGAGGTGCTCCATCTGTCGCATCGGCTCCTGGTGATGCGCGAGGGTGCTGTCGTCGGGTCGCTGGAGGGCACAGAGGCCACTGAGGATGCGGTCCTGTCTCTGTTCTTCGACAACACAGTGGCCAACGGAAAGGGGTGAACAGATGACAAGCCTTGCTTTGCTTGGAGGACGTACTGCCGTCCGACTGGGGCGGTCTGCCGGCTTGCCCCTGATGCTGATCGCGGCTTGTCTGATGGCAGCGCTGTACGAGCCGCGGTTTCTGAAAGCAGCCAATCTGATGAACGTGCTGCGCAACGCCTCTTTTCTGACCGTGATCTCTGCAGGCCAGATGATGGTGATGATCGTCGGCGGCTTCGACATTTCGGTCGGCGCGGTCGTCGCTCTCACGAGCGTCAGCACAGCAATGGCGCTGGTGTTCCTGGCTGACTGGGGGCTGGCCGGCGTCGGCTTGCTGGTCCTTGGATGTCTGGCCGGCCTGATCCCTGCCTTGCTGCTCGGGCTGTGCAACGGATTGTTTGTCAGCCTTGGGCGAATCTCCCCCTTCATGGTGACGATCGGTACGATGTCGATCGCCACCGGATTGGCTGCCTATGTCACCGGCGGCAGCCCGATCTACAACCTTCCCCCGTTGTTCCTAGAGATCCTCGGCAATGGGCGGCTCCTCGCAATTCCCGGCGTTGCCTTCATCGCGGCCGCAGTCGTGCTCGCGCTCTGGTACCTGCAGAGCCAATCCCGCCACGGGCGATATTTCTACGCGGTCGGCGGCAACGAGAAGGCCGCCCGCCAAACCGGCATCGACACCCGCAAATATATCTGCGCGGCCTATGTCATCGGCGCTCTGCTGGCCGGAGTGACCGGTATACTGCTGACGGCGAGAGTGGGATCGGGCGAGGCCACACTCGGGGGCAATCTGATGCTGCAGAGCATTTCGGTCGCCGTCATAGCCGGCGTCTCGCTCAAGGGCGGTGTCGGCAATGTGCAGAACATCGTTTTCAGTGCGGTGTTTCTTTCAGTCCTCAGCAATGCCATGAGCCTCGCCCGCATCGACAGCAAATATCATGTGATTGTGATCGGCCTGGTCGTGCTGATTGCCGTCTGGGTCGAGGCTCGCGCCGCCACCATGGAGACGTCCGATGTTTAAGTCGTTGCAACTGACATCGATCCGGCCGCGGGACTCGCTCATGCAACTGGCGTTGCCGGCGGTCATCGTTTCGGTGTTCCTGGGGTTCGGGCTCGTGGAACCGGCGATGCTGTCGAGCGGCAATATCGCCAACGTGTTGAAGCAGGGCGCGCTCTTCTTTTTTCTTGCCGCAGCACAGCTCGTCGTGCTGATCACCCGGGGCTTCGACCTGTCGGTCGGCGCATGCGTCTCGCTCGTTTCCGTCGCGGCCTCGATGGTGATGACCGCCGTAACGGCGACGGCCGGGCCCGTTACCGGCGTAGTGGCGGGGGTCGCAACAGGCCTCCTGATCGGTGCCGCAATCGGCGCGATTAACGGGACGCTCGTTGCCTATGGGAGGATCAATCCCTTTGTGGCCACGCTTGCGACTATGAGCATCTTTGGCGGTCTTTCCACCACCATCTCGGGCGGGTTCCCGATCTTCGACCTGCCACGGACTTTCACCTTCGCCTTCAATGAGGCTTGGTGGCTGTTCCTGCCTGCACCAGTAACGATCGCCGTCCTCGTCGGACTGGCGCTTCATGTCGTGCTGTCCTCGACGGCGCCGGGACGTGTGCTCTACTTGCTGGGCGACAGTCCGGCGGCGGCTCATGCCGCCGGCCTCAAGGTCCGGCTGCATCTCTGCCTCGCCTATGTGGCTAGCGGCCTGCTCGCGGCGCTGGCAGGGCTGTTGATGACCGCGCAGATCGGCTCCGGAGAACCCAATCTCGGCACCAACCTCGTGCTTGGCAGCATCGCCGCCGCGGTGGTCGGAGGCGCGTCGCTTCGCGGCGGAAGGGGGACGGTGCTGGCCCCTGCTCTGGGCTCCCTGCTCGTCATCGGTTTGTCCGTGGGCATGAACCTGTTGCAGATCAACGGACAGCTTCAGCCGGTGGTCGTCGGTGCCATCCTGATCCTCGGCGCCGCCTTCGACATGTTGCGCTCGCGCGCACGGTGACGTGGGGGCTGCAGCCGCAGCCCGCCTCAACGGCTGGGTAGATCGCGCGATCGGTGGGCGTGAGACGCAGAAAAATTATACGCTTTTGACCAAGCAAATCCGATCGATCGGTGTAAAGTCATTCCAAAGAAATAAAGCCGGCGAAAGACCGGTCATCAAGAGGGGTGAACATGAAGTACGTCGTCGACAGTGGCGGGATCACCAATTGGGGTGCGGATGCCTGGCAGCAGGCTGTTACCGAAACCTACTTCCCGCTCGATACTGAATATCGCAATCGTGCCGAGTTCTCCGGCAGCCTCGAGACCTGGTCGCTCGGCATCGTGGGCCTGTCCAAGATGCGCTGTGACGGAATCCTCTACCGTCGCCATCGCCGCCATTTCCTGAATGAACGCGACAGCAGCATCCTGATCACGATCCCCGAGCTGAACGAGGTGAATTTTTCCCAAGGATCCCGCACGGCGAGATGCGGCGTTGGCGGCTTCCTAGTGGAGCGTGGCGATGCGCCTTACGAGTTCTGGCACGGCAAGGCGAACTCACTCTGGGTGCTCAAGGTTTCCTCGGCAAGCGTGCGCTCGCGCATCGGGTCGGCCGAACGCATCGGTGCGCTGATCTTCGACGCAACACAGGGCGTGGCGTCGTATTTCATCGATACCGTCAAGACGACAGTCGCCCACATCGACCATATCGGCGAGGCGGCACGCGAGGCTGCGGGAATGCATATCCTCGATATGCTCTGCCTTGCGATCCGCAGCGACGAGCGGGTTCTCGACAGTACGGTCTCTCCTATTCGGGCAGCGCATCTGCAGCGCGCGGAGCAATATATTCGTGACCATTTGAAGGATGCCGCCCTCAGACCGCAATCGGTCGCGGATGCTTGCGGAATCTCCCTGCGCTACCTGCAGCGGCTTTTTTCGGACAGCGATCAGTCGATCAACAGCTTCATCAGGGACAATCGCCTGAACCGCTGCGCTGAAGAACTCGCAGTAACCAGCAGCAAACGCTCGGTCGCGGAAATCGCCTATCGCTGGGGATTCGCCGACCAGTCCCAATTCTGCAAGCATTATCGGGCGCGTTTCGGCGTAACGCCGACCGAGGCGCGACGACAGGCCGTGGCGGCCGCCTCGGCGCAGGACTGAGCCCGCTCGAAACCACTAATCCATCTCTATGAACCCGACGCGCCGGACTTTCCGGCGCGGGGCGGAGCCTTGCCTGCGCCTGACACCATAGGAGCCAACATGAAGAAGATCCGAGTTGCAGTCGATGTCGGCGGCACATTTACCGATATCTGCATCATGGACGAGGATAGCGGTGCCATCCGCATCGAAAAGACATCGTCCACTCCCGATGATCCGATGGTCGCGATCCTGAACGGGGTCGAGCAGGGGAAAATCGACCTCAGCGAAGTGTCGATGTTCTCGCACGGCACGACCGTGGCAACCAATGCATTGATCACGCGCCGCCTGCCGCGGACCGCCATGGTCTGCACCGAAGGGTTCCGGGACGTGGTGGAAATCCGCCGCGCCAACAAGGAGGACCTGTGGGACACCTACAAGGATGTCGCCAAGCCTTACATTCCGCGTCGCGATCGCCTGACGGTGCGGGAGCGCGTCGATGCCGAGGGAACCGTGCTCGAGGCGTTGAACGAGAAGGATGCCCGCCGCGTAGCGGAGGTCTTGAAAAAGCGGCACGTGAAGTCGATCGCCGTCTGCTTCATGAACTCCTATGTGAATGGCGCTAATGAAAGGCGGATGCGCGCAATTCTCAAGGAAGCGATGCCGGACGTGCCGGTGTCCATTTCCTCAGAGGTGATGCCGGAGATATTCGAACATGAGCGCTTTTCGACGACCATGGCCAATGCCGTCTGTGCCCCCGTCGTCGTCGACTACGTCTCCCGCCTGAGCGAGAAGTTGGCCGCAGCCGGATATGAGCGCGATCTTCTCCTGCTGCATACAGGAGGCGGCGTGATGACGCCCGGAAGCGTGAAGGACTTCTCGGCTCGCCTCGCCGGTTCGGGAATCGCCGCCGGGGCAATCGCCAGCCGCTTCATCGGGAACCTCTGCGGCTACCCGAATTCCATCGGCTTCGACATGGGAGGCACTTCGACCGACGTTTCTCTGGTCTTCAACGGCGAGCCGCGCATTACGAAGGACTGGTACATCGAGTACGGTTATCCGATCCGTTTTCCCTCCATCGAGGTTCTGACGATCGGTGCCGGCGGCGGTTCGCTGGCCTGGCGCGACGAGGGCGCTTCGCTCCGCAACGGCCCCCAGTCGGCGGGCGCTTATCCGGGGCCGGCCTGCTACAAGAACGGTAATGTGACCGCGACCAACACCGATGCCAACGTCGTGCTCGGACGGCTGGGGACCAGTCTCGCGGGCGGCAAGATCACCCTCGATCCGGCCTTGGCCGAAACCGCGGTCAGAGAGACGGTTGCAAAGCCTTTCGGCATGGGCCTGCACGAGGCAGCCGAAGCCATCATCGCCGTCGCCAATGCCAACATGGCCAATGCGGTGCGGCTGCTGTCGATCAGCCGCGGCTATGACCCGCGTGATTTCGCGCTGGTTGCCTTTGGCGGGGCAGGGGCGCTGCATGGCGCCGCGGTTGCCAGGGAACTCTCCATTCCGACGGTAATCGTACCCCCCAATCCGGGCGTCACCTCGGCACTCGGCTGCCTCCTCGTCGACGTCCAGCACGATTTCTCCGAAAGCTTCATGGCGAGCGCCGCGGCGACCGATCCCAGAGACATCGAGGAAGCCTTCCTGCGCATGGAGAAAAGTGCCGTCGAGCGCCTGGCGCATGAGGGCGTGCCCGAGGCCGACATGATCCTCCAGCGCAGTGTCGAGATGATGTACCAGGGACAGTGGCGCTCTCTATCGGTTGCGGCCCCGGCGCGGATCGATCGTATTTCCGATCTGATCGAGGCCTTCCACTCCGAGCACGAGCGTGAATACAACTTCCGCCGCGACGAGGCTCCGGTCTCGATCTTCCGGATCGCCGTGAAAGCCATCGGGACAGTGCCGAAGGCGGCCATCCCGGAGTACGAGGCCACCTCGCATCTCCCCGAGCCGACGAGCCGGCGAAAGGTCTGGTTCGATGGCAAGGCCTACGATGCCGACATCTATCAACGCGAAACCCTTGCCGCTGGCGCCGAACTGTCTGGACCGGCAATCGTCGAACAGTTCGACGCCACCACCGTCATTCCCGCCGGGATGAGTGCGGTCGTCGACAAGTTCATGAACATCCTGATCCGCACGAAAGGCTGAGAGATGAACAAGATGATGAAACCGACCCTCGATCCGGTGACCTTCGAGGTGCTGAAAAATTCCTTCATCTCCTCGGTCGACCAGATGGCGGAGCGAATGCTGCGGACTTGCTATTCCTTCGTGATCTACAATCGCGACTTCTCGAACGGCCTGCATGACTCCGACGGGAATTCCGTCGCCCAGGGCAACCAGGATATCGCGGTCCATGTCGGAACGCTGCATTTCACCTGCAAGGACGTGATCCGCGCCTTCGAGGGCAATATGCTGCCGGGCGATGTCTATGCGATCAACGATCCCTATGCCGGAGGAACCCATTTCAGCGATGTCCGCCTGATCCGGCCGATTTTCGACGAGGACCATCTGATCGGCTTCTCACAATCGAACGGACACTGGTCCGATCTTGGCGGCTCGGTGCCCGGTTCGTTTGACGTCGCGGCGCGGGAGATGTTCCGGGAAGGAATGCGGATCACCCCGATAAGGCTGTTCCATGGCGGGCGGTTCTGCGCGGATGTGGCGAACATGATTGCAGCCAACACACGCGATCCTCAATCGATCATCGGCGACATTCATTCGCAGGCCCAGGCCACCCAGGTTGCCGAGGGTGACCTGCTGCGGTTGGTCAAGAAATACGGTCGCAGTCAGGTGATGCAGGGCATGCAGGAAGTGCAGGATTATGTGGAGCGCGCGGTCCGTCAGCGCATTGCCGCCCTGCCGGACGGCAGCTGGGAAACGGTGGATTACATCGATCGCGATCCCGCCGGCGGGGAGGGGATGATACCGATCCGGATCAAGATGACGATGAAGGGCGATAGCATCCATTACGATTTCACTGGAAGCCATCCGACGATTGGGTCGATATACAATTCAGCGCCCGGCGCGACCTTCTCCGCCGTCGTGGCGGGCATGAAGACCTTCTTCCCGGACCTGCCACTGAACAGCGGGTTCTACCGGATGATCGAGATCACCGCGCCAAAGAACAGCGTTGTCAGCGCCGAATGGCCGGTTGCCGTCACGGGCTTCCTGATGCCTTTCGAGAAGATCATGAACTCGATCTTCGAGATGTGGTCGAAGATCATGCCCGAGCGCGCCATCGCCTGCGCGTTCAACCTCGAATATCTTTTGGCTGGCGGCCGCGATGCGCGTAAGGAAGACAAGCCGATCTTTATGTTCTATGAATGGCTTCCGGGTGGCTGGGGCGGGCGCAACGGCAAGGATGGTGCCGATGTGACGACCGCGGCTTTCGGCACAGGTTTGATGTCGCAGCCAAATGAGGGCAACGAGCGGGTGAACCCGACCCGCACCGTCGAATTTCAGATCCTGCAGGATTCGGCCGGTCCCGGTAAGTGGCGTGGCGGCACCGGTGTTCAAAAGACCTCGGTTCTTCTCAACTCGGAAAGCGCGGTGATGTCCTACATCTGCGATCGCGAGCGGGCCGTGGTGTGGGGCGTGGAAGGCGGCCTCCCGTCGATGCCGCACGGCCTGTCGATCAAGCAGGCGGGCAGCGATCAAGAAATCTGGCTCGGCTCGGTGTTCTCCGACTATCCCGTCCAGACGGGCGATCAATTTGCGCGGCCGACCGCCGGCGGCGGCGGATTCGGCGATCCGCTGGAGCGCGACCCCGCCAAAGTCGTGGAGGATGTGATCGACGACTATGTCTCGATCGAGCGCGCCGCTCTTGATTACGGTGTGGTCATCCGGGCGATCGACCCCGATCTCTGCCAGTACGAGGTCGACACCGAAGCCACCGAGGCGCTCCGCGCCGAGATCCGTGCCAAGCGCAAGGACTGGGCGCGGATGGATCCGGAAGAGGTCAGCCGTCTCTACAAGACAGGCAAGATCGACAAGCTGGATGTGCTTCGACGTCACGCGGTGATCCTCGACTGGGAAACCGGTGATGTTCTCGAAAAGACCACGGCGCAGTTCCGCGAAAGCTTCGAGAGACGCACCGTCGCTCATTGGGGCTGAGCGACGGGCCGGGGATGTCACGCCGCTGGCATCCCCGATCACTCCAACATCGAGGAACGACGGCGATGCACGGCATTGTAGAAGAGCGGCTGATCGTGGCCGAAACCATTGAAGAGGCGCGGGATGCGCTGCGACAGGGCCGCGCTGTGCTCGCTGGGGGAAGCTGGGTAATGCGCGCGCCGGTACGCGGGCAGGCTTTGCCCGAAAGGCTGGTGTCCGTGGGCCGTATCGCAGCACTCAGTCGGGTCGAGGTGGAGGAAAACGAATACGTGATCGGCGCCGCCGTCACCCACTTTGCGCTGACCGAGGCCCTGCGGGACGTGCCGCAACTGACGGGTCTCGTGACGGCTGCGGCGACTTCGGCCAATCCTGCCGTCCGGCGGGTGGCGACCTTGGGAGGCAACCTCTGTTGCGTCGATTTCGCCGCGTCGGACTTCGCGCCCGCGCTACTGGCCTGTGGCGCCCTGGTGTACTTGGAGACCGCCCAAGGCCCGGCCACCCTGCCGATGGCGGAGTTCCTTGCGCGCCGCGCCGAGGTTCTGCCACGCGCGCTGTTGACCGGTGTACGGGTTCCGCGTTCGGTGCGGGCAAGTGCCCACCAGCGACTCCCGATGCGCAAGGCCGGGGATTACCCGGTTGCCATCGTCTCCATGGCGATATGTGGCGGCGAGCTTCACATCGCAGTCGGTTCGGTCGAGCCGATCGCTCGGCGCTGGACCGTGCTGGAACAGGCGCTGGATGGGCGGACGCTTAACCCCGAGCGTGCCGCGGAGCTTGCCGCGACCCTCAACGATTTCAAGGGCCGCGACGGGATCGAGGCCGACGGCTGGTACCGGCGCGAGGTCCTCCCCGCGCTCGTGCGCCGCTGCACCGCCGCGCTGCTGTCGGGAGAAAGCAAATGAGCACGACCTTTCAGCTCAACGGTGAAACCTGCCGCTTCGACGGTGATCCGATGACACCGCTCATCGACCTGCTGCGCTGCCAGAGGTTCATGACCGGGACCAAGGCAGTCTGCCGCGAGGGCTTCTGTGGCGCCTGCACCGTCAATGTGGAAGGCGAGCCGGTGCTGGCATGCCTGCGCCCCGTTGGTCTCCTTGAGGGGCTCTCGGTCATGACGATCGAGGGCGCCAGTCGGTACGATGCCGAGGCGCAACTGCTTCAGGCCGCTTTCGAGAGGGTCGACGCGGTCCAATGCGGCATGTGCTTTCCGGGCATGGTCATGAGCCTTTCGAAATTCCTCCGTGAGACCCCCCGCGCCGACCGCAACGCCGTCAAGCACGCCATGGTCGGCAACATCTGCCGCTGCACCGGATATGAACGGATCGTCGACGCAGTGATGGAATGCCTTGCCGAGGCCCATTCTGCTGGAGGCGCCGATGTCTGAGGTCGAGCGGACAATCATGAACCTGCCCCGTCGCGATGCGCCCGACAAGCTGCGCGGCAGGACGAAATATACGAATGACCGGATGGACTCGACGACGCTTCATGCGGCACTGTTGCGTTCGACCGTGCCGGCGGGGCGGATCGCCCGGCTTGATGTCTCGCGCGCGCTGAAATGCCCCGGGGTGCGCGCGGTGGCAACGGCGGGCGATGCGCCGGGTCTTTTCGGCATCGGCGTGGCCGATCATCCGCTATTTGCGTCGGATACGATTCGCTACATCGGCGAACCCATCGCAGCCGTTGCCGCCGAGACCCTGGAGCAGGCCCGAGCCGCCATTGCTGCAATCGAGCTTGAGGTAGAGCCTCTCGCGCCCGTGCTCACGATGGAGGAGGCGCTGGCTCCGGGGGCGCGGCTGGTCCATGAAAACTGGCGCAACTACGAGATATTGTTCGAGGGCGGCAGCCGTCGCGGCAACATTGCCTGGGAGGCAAAGGCGATGCGCGGCGACGTGGATGCCGCCTTCGCCCGGTCCGATGTGCGGATCGTCGAAAGCACCTTCCGTGTCGGCCGCCAGAACCATGTGCCTTTCGAGCCGCGCGTGGCAATCTGCAGCTGGGAAGACGACCGCGCGCATATCCAGACCTCCACCCAGGTGCCCTGGACGGTGCGCAATGTCACCGGCAGGGTCATGGGATTGACGCCCGGCCGGGTGCGCGTGACGGTGCCGGCGGTCGGCGGGGGGTTCGGGCTGAAGTTCGATGCGACGATCGAGCCGATCACGGCGGTGCTCGCCCGAAAGACGGGCCGGGCCGTCATGCTCGAGAACAGCCGCTTCGAGGAGATGACGACCTGTCTCTGCCGCGAGAATGCGGATATCCGCATCCGCTCCGCCGTCGCAGCCGATGGCGAGATCGTCGGGCGCGAGGCGACCGTGCTGATGGACTGCGGCGCATATGGCGGCGAGCAGATATTCCTCACCACCATGACGGCGCACACACTTGGGGGCAACTACCGCTTGGGCGCCGTGCGGCTGACGAGCCGCGCCATCTACACCAACACGCCGCCGAATGGCGCCTTCCGCGCGTGTAATGGCGTCTATAACACGTTCGCGCTGGAGCGGCACACCGACGAAATCTGCGCCGAGTTGGGCTTCAACCCAATCGAGTTCCGCCGTCGGAACGTTTTGGGCGATGGCGATCTTGGCGCCACGGGACAGCCCTTCGAGGGCGAGGTGCTGAGGCCGATGCTGGATCGGATGGAGGGCTTGCGCGAAAAGGTGGGTTCCGCGCGTGAGCGGGCGGCGGGGCGGCTTTACGGCCGCGCCACCACCGTCGGGACGTGGTTCATCTTCGTCGGGCCTTCGTCCGCCACCGTGAACCTTAACGCCGATGGCAGCGCCACCCTGGTCACCTCGGGCGTCGAGATCGGCTCGGGCACGATGACCCAATCCCTGCCGCAGATCGTGGCGGGCCAATTGGGGCTCGATCCGCGCGACGTGATCGTGAAACAGGCGGATACCGATGCAGCGGGGCTCGATGTCGGGGTCGGCGGCGGGCGAACCACGGTCTCCATTGGTGCTGCCAGCATCGAGGCCTGCGTTCCGATCCGGGAGAAGCTGCTCAAGACGGCGTCCGAGATGCTGCAGACACCGCCCGAACGGCTGACGCTGCGCAATGGCCGGGTCGAGATCGCCGCGGTTCCCGGCTCTGGGGCCACCGTCGCGGAGGTGGTGCAGCGGGCGCAGTCGATCAGCGGACCGGTGACGGGAACCGGCTCGTTCACGGCGAAGAACGTTCCCGCCATGGCGGGCTGTGCCATGGGCCATTTCATCGAAGCGATCGATATCCCCGTTTTCGCCGTCCATGATGCCGAGGTCGCCGTCGACCCGGAGACCGGCCATGTGGAAGTGCTTTCCTACAGCGTCGTCCAAGATGTGGGCCGCGCGCTCAATCCCCTGGCCATCCATGGGCAGGTGCAGGGCGGCGTCGTGCAGGGGCTCGGCTACGCGCTGCACGAAGAGGTCACCCTTGGCGGCGAGGGCGAAATCCGGCAATCCGGTTTCGAGACCTATCGCCTGCCGCTGGCGCTCGATGCGGTGCCCGTTGCAATCGACCTCTACGAGGGCGCGCCGTCAATGGGGCCGCTCGGGACCAAAGGCGCGGGCGAGGTGCCGATCCTGAACACGGCCGCGACCGTCGCCTGCGCCGTGGCAAATGCCACTGGGCGCCTGGTTCGCGAGATTCCGCTGACACCTCCACGGGTCCTGCGCATTCTCCGCGACCGGGAGCCCGCGCTTCCGCACCCGCATATTTCGGCCGATTGGCTGCAGAACACGCTGGATTGAGATTTTGCTGTACAGGGCGAGCCGCCGTAACCGCGGCTTGCCTTGAGATGCGCTGCCATGATCGGCACCGGCTGCGCTAGAAAGGATCATGCACGCCGCCTCGGGCGAAGCTGACAACACAATATTCATCAAAAAATGCACCGGAAGGGGTGGGTTAATGACCAGATCGCAAGCACTCAAATCAAGGCAGGCAAGTGCTGTTGTCGCCGGCGTGGCGACGAAGAGCATCTTCGTCGAGCGCGCCGAAAATTCGGAATTGTGGGACGCCGATGGACGGCGTTTCATCGATTTTGCGGCCGGCATCGCGGTAAATAATACGGGCCATCGGCACCCTCGCGTCATGGCGGCGGTCGCAGAACAGGCGGCGCAATTCACCCACACCTGCTTCCATGTCGCTCCCTACGAGAGCTACGTCCGACTGGCCGAGCGGCTGAACGCGATCGTCGATACGGGCGAAGAAAACAGAACCATGCTGGTGACCACCGGTGCAGAGGCGGTGGAGAACGCGATCAAGATCGCCCGCGCCCATACGGGGCGATCGGCGGTGATCGCGTTTTCCGGCGCTTTCCATGGCCGCACCATGCTCGGTATGGCGCTCACCGGAAAGGTCGTGCCGTACAAGAAGGGCTTCGGTCCCTTCCCCGCGGAGGTATACCACGTCCCGTTCCCGGCGGCTTTCTCTGGGGTGACGGCTGAGGATTCGCTGTCGACCCTCGACAGTTTGCTTGCATCCGATGTCGATCCCGAACGCGTTGCTGCCTTCATAATCGAGCCCGTTCAGGGCGAGGGTGGCTTCAACGCTGCGCCTGGTGAACTCCTCCAGGGACTACGTCTGCGGGCCGACAAGTATGGCATCGTCCTGATAGCCGACGAGGTGCAGGGTGGCATGGCAAGGACGGGAAGGATGCTTTCCATCGAGCACTCTGGTGTCAAACCGGACCTTGTCACGCTCGCGAAAGGGCTCGCCGGCGGTTTTCCGCTTTCGGCGGTGGTCGGCAAGGCGACGGTCATGAATTCCGCGCACCCTGGCGGCCTCGGCGGAACCTATGCCGGAAATCCGATCGCCGTCGCCGCGTCACACGCGGTTCTCGACGTCATTGAGGACGAGAAGCTTTGCGCGCGTGCCGCCTGGATCGGGGAAAAAATCGGCTGCCGTTTAAAGGCCATTGCGCAGCGCCAGGGCATGGAGCGCATCGGCTCCATTCGTTGCCATGGCGCGATGATCGCGTTCGAACTGGTGGACGATCGGGAGGGTAAGGTTCCGGCGCCGCAGTTGACCACGCAAATCGTCACGGAGGCAGAGCAGCGCGGGCTGATATTGTTGTCCTGCGGCACGCGCTTCAACGTCATCCGCCTCCTCCCGCCCTTGACCATACCCGACGCCGTTCTCGACGAAGCGCTGGACATCCTCGAGGCATCCTTGGAGGCGGCTTTCTCTAAGATTGGCATCAGAGCATGAAAACCGGGAGCAGGGATCTAATTGCTGGCGAAGATGCCCACAATGGCACCTTACGGTAACCGCCCGATTGGCACCGCCTGCCGGATAGCGCCTTGATGGCCTAAGACACGTCATTAGCGACGTGCCTTAGGCGAGGTATGGGATGCGTGTCGAAATTCTTGGTCAGGAACGGCGGCGGCGTTGGGGTGAGCGCCAACGTGCTGGATGGCGAGTTTGCGCCAACAAACGAACCTTGACCTGCGCCATCGAAGTCCGGAACGCATGAAAAGATGGATGTTGGCGGCGCCCCAGGAAAGACCTTTCCATACAAGCCCGCCTGTCGCCCAGGCGGGTCGGTCGCCGCCGTTTCCTTCAGGTCAGGAACGTGCGCAATGCTTGCAATTCCTCGGGGCGGATCTCATGTCCACCGGAATGGTAGCATGCCTCCACGCGGGCCCTCTGCGCCGCAAAGTAGTCGACGAGCCGCTCTGTGAGGGGCAGTGGGCAAATCGGATCGCGTTGGCCAGCGGTGATCAGGATTCGTCGCTCTTTCAACTGCTTGTTATCCGCGGGGATCCAAGGAATGAGCGGATGGAGCAGGGCAGCTCGATCGAAAAGCTGGGGCCGGCTGAACAGAACTGACGCAAGGATGTTCGCCCCGTTTGAATAGCCTAATCCGTATATTGCGCGTCCGGGATATTCCGCTTTGTGGGCAGCAATGAAATCGACCATCTTATCTGTTCGTCTCGCCAGGTCCTGCATGTCGTAGGAGCCTTCGCTCGTACGGCGAAAGAAGCGCAGCGCGCCAAATTCCGACACATCCCCACGCGGCGAAATCAGCCCGGCATCCGGCAAGACTTGCCTGGCCAGCGCGGCGAACTGATGTTCGTCTCCGCCCGTGCCGTGAAACGCGAAGACGATGGGCGCGTTGCGTCGCGGCGCTCTTATGAGCGCCTGATAGGATGAGATCGTCATGGTGGTCTTCTCCGTCGGGCTGGACCCGAATTGCCGTGGCCCTAAGCCGGTTAGTCTCTGATCGGCTCGAGGCGGCGTGAGATCTCGTCGCGATAGGGCTCGTAGCGCGTGGGAAGCTTCAGGGCTTCACCGAGGTGCCCGGTGTCTTCATCGCGATCAAATCCCGGCTCGTTGGTGGCGATCTCGAACAGCACGCCGCCGGGCGTGCGGAAGTAGATCGCCCAGAAGTAGTCGCGATCGATAACTGGCGTGACCTGATAGCCGGTATCGATCAGGGCCTTGCGGACCTCAAGCTGGGCCGCGCGATCGTCCACTGCGAAGGCGATGTGATGCACCGAGCCGGCGCCGAGGCGGGCGAGATCGGCACTGGGGACGACTTCCAGGTCGACGACGTCTGCCCCGTTGCCGCCGCTGATCGCGAAGCGCGACCACTCTCCTTTGCGGTCGACCTCCTGGTAACCCATGAAGCTGAGAAGCTCCCGCGTCGCGCCAGGATCCGTAAGACGCAGAGTTGCGCCGTGGAAACCTCTGATCGCCTTTTCCGCGTCGACCTCTGTGCCGGCGGCCCAACCGCGGCGCGGATCATCTTTGACTTCGACCAGCGAGAAGGCATCGCCGTCCGGACCCCTAAAGCGAAGGCGCTTCTCGCCCCAGAGTTGGTGCTCGGAGAGTCCGGCGACACCGCGCGAGGCAAGTCGTTCCTTCCAGTAGACGAGCGTGTCCTTGGCGACGGCGAAAGAGGTCTCGCCTACCTCCCCAGCACCCGGACGTCCCCTGGCGATGTGGGGAAATGGGAAATAGGTCATCACCGAGCCAGGCGTGCCGATCTCGTCACCGTAGTAGAGGTGGTACACCTCCGGGTCGTCGAAATTCACGGTCTTCTTTACACGGCGCAGGCCGAGCGCTTTGGTGAAGAAGTCGCTGTTCTCCTGGGCGCTGGCGGCCATCGACGTGACGTGATGAAGGCCTTTGATCTGTTTAAGCATGGCAGGTTCTCTCCGGACTAGCGTGTATCGGCTGATCTGGAGACAAAATCGCTCAGCTCCTCACGGAAGTGAACAGCAATAATATTGACAAAATTGTTGCATGTATTGCAATAAATGGACATGGGCGATCTAAGCGACATTCGAGTATTCCTGGCCGTAGCGCAGCAGCGCAGCTTCACGGCGGCGGCGCGACAGTTGTCGATGACGCCGCCGACCGTGACCCGCGCCGTCAGTGCGCTGGAGGAGAGCCTGGGAGTGCAGCTCCTGCTGCGCACCACGCGTCAGGTTTCTCTGACCTCTGCCGGCGCCGTCTACGCGGCCCGGGTAGAGCCACTGATAAGACAGTTCGACCAGGTCAGGGAGGATCTGCGCGAAGAGCATGGGGACGTGGCCGGGCTGATCCGCATCAACGCGCCGCTGTCGCTCGGCCAGCAGATCCTGCCGGACATCGTCTCCGGATTTCGGGCCGAATATCCTCGGGTGAGGGTTTCGCTTACGCTGACCGACCGCTTCATCGACATCGTGTCCGAGAGTTTCGATCTCGCACTAAGGGTTTCCGAGCCGCCGCGGGACAAGTCAACAATATGGCGCAAGCTATGCCGCGTGCGGCGAATCCTTGTCGCTTCCCCAGGCTATCTCGCCGCTTTCGGAACACCTGAGACGCCCGATGGCCTCCATCGACATGTCTGTATCGCCTACGACGAGGAAGCGATCGCCGAGAACTGGGAGCTGACCAACGGCGGGCGGACCCGAAAGGCTTTGGCCGGCAAAGTCCTTGCGGCGAACAACGGCGAGCTAATCGCCAGACTGGCGGAAGACGGGCAGGGCGTAGCCCTGTTGCCGCAATTCATCGTCGACGATGCGCTGGCGCGCGGCGCACTGAAGCAGGTCCTTGCCGAGTGGGAGCCTCCTGAGCTCTGGCTGACATTGTACTATCCGCCCTACGAGAAACTGCCGATGCGCGTTGCGAGATTCTCGGACTTCTTCGAAAGGTACGTTACCCATACGCGCCCGCTGTGAAGCGGAGGCGATTCCAGTCCTATTTTCCCCTCGAAGGTGTCCTTTCCGGCAAAAGGCGAGCAAATGTTACAAGAAATTGACGGCGCCCGCAGGCATGCTTCCTTTGAATCGGACTTGAACGGCCTATATGGGCCCCTTCTGTTGTCGAGTTCTTTGGGTCATTCAAATCGCGAATACGGTCCCTCGGTCCGGTCGCGACCGGACCTCTCGCAGCAGAAATGCAAATTCACTTGGAGGCGCGAATGAATCATAGGACGGGAACGGAAGAGGGCGTCGGCGCTCATTTTGGGCTGCCGTATGCTCCATGTCTCCCGGCTCGACCGGTTCGGGACGCCGAATTTTCCGTGACGCGCCTGGAATGGCGGCTCAACGGGGATGCCAACCGTCTGGTGTCCTTGCCCCCCGACGAAGCCTACTTTCTGATGCTGTACCTCAAGGATGCGTATCATTGCGACGTTGCTCCCGATGGCACCGAGAGCGAGACTCGCCGCTTCCGGCAAGGTTCCGTTTGCCTCGTGGATATTGCCCATGGCGCCTGCATCCGGCTGTTCAGCGATCTCGATTCGCTAGCCTTCCAACTGCCGCGAGAGCTCTTTTGGGAAATTGCCGAGTTCTCGGCTGCCCCAAAAGCAACCAGGCTTAGATGCCGGCGGGGCGAGGAGGATGATGTCATGCGAAATCTCGGAGCGGCTCTTCTGCCCCTGTTCGAGAGGCAAGGGGACTCCCGCACTCCGGTCTTACAGCACATTGCCATCGCCATCTGTGCCCACTTGCTTCACGCTTACGGCGATCATCGCGATCAGGGGGGTTCCGGTTCAACGCAACTCACTGTTTGGCAGGAGAAGGCAGCCAAGGACTTCATGATCGACCATTTTGCCGATCAATTCCCAATGGCGGCAGCAGCTTCGGCGGCTGGTGTTTCCATCCGTCGCTTTATCGAAGGCTTCAAGGCCGTGACGGGCCAGACGCCGCAACAGTGGCTCCTGGGCTATCGAACGGCACGTGCCAAGCAATATCTCGGCGAGCGTTCTTTGACACTCGCGGAGATCGCCACCCGGTGCGGCTTCACCGACGAGGATCATTTTACCAATAGTTTCCGTCGCGTGACGGGCAGCACCCCAGCAGCCTGGCGGGCGCGTTGGCTACAGTGACGGTTTTGTGCAATGAGGTCATTTTCCATTCAAGCCTTGGGACTATTGTAGCAATCGCTCTGCAGTCGAACCGGCACTATTGTAGCCTTGGAGACAGCACTGACGGTCGCGCATGGCCAGATATCGGGAGACCACGCCGATGGACCTGCATGAGGGATTGAACGGCACACGTCATCGGCCAAGCCCGATCGTCAAATCAGTTGCTGCCGGCGATATCATTGTCACGCGGACGTATTCCGATCGCTTCGGTGTGGACGCAGCCGCCATTCCGCGCTCGGAAGCATTCGGCGTCACCGTTCAACTGCGTGACTTCGGTTCCCAGAGGCTGTGGCGAGGTGGCGAGTTGGTGCATGACGGCGGCGGTGCCAAGGCCTCGCTTGCGATCACCGATCTTCGCGATCGATGGCAATGCCATTCACTCTCTCCGTTCGACAACGTTCGCTTCCAGATTCCATTTGCTCGCCTACGCGCCTTTGCTGAGGAGGCCGGGCGCAGCGCATACGTGGCGCTTTCTTGCTTCGCGGGCCGCATCGATCCGGTGATGCACGGGCTCGCGCAGGCATTGCTGCCGTCGCTCGACAACCCGGAACAGGCCAATCCTCTGTTTCTGGAGCAAATCAATCTAGCCATGCTGGCGCATCTCAGCCAGACCTATGGCGGTCTGCACTTCCCGGTGGACAAGAAAGGCACCTTGGCGCCTTGGCAGGAACGGCTCGCTACCGAATTTCTAGCTGCTCATTTCAATAAGCCGTTCTCGATCGGAGATCTGGCTTCTCGCTGCGAATTGTCGCGCAGCTATTTCAACAAGGCTTTCAAAGAGAGCTTTGGGCGTACCCCATCGAAATGGCTTGCCGAGTACCGGGTCTCGCGGGTCAAGGAACTGTTGTTGCATGACCTGTCGATTGCGGAGGTCGCGATCAGTTGCGGCTTCGCCGATCAGAGCCACATGACACGGGTCTTCACAAGTCTCACGGGTGAGCCACCGGCACGCTTCAGACGAAAGAACAAGACTTTCAGCGTGGCCTTGGATCTGCTCAGGGTCTAATCGCCTCCATCGGCTCACATCGTTCAAAACGCGTGAGTTTCGTACAAGAACGTTATCCAGGTCGCGGCGATGATGCGGCGATTCAGGGCGGCTCCGCGCGCCGGCGTGGAGGCTGCCTCTTGGAACCGCGATCCGTACAGGGCCTCGGTCCTATGCCGATGTTTGTGGTCGAGAGGTTCTCGCTACAGGTAAGCTCAAAGTACGGGACCCAAGGCATGACGGACTTCTCTTCCATCGCAGCAACCAACAGACATGACAGTCTCGGTTGCTCCATGGACAGGCTCGACGACGACCGAACGATCGAGGGCCGCGACATGACGTTCTATCGCAAGAGGTCGGCTTCGGCGCCGCCAGACAGGGTCACGACACCAGCGACCGGGCGCGGATATCTGCTCGGGCTATCCGCAGCAGGCGGACACAGTCGCCGGATCTTCAGAGAGCATCATTCGACCGTCCATGAATTCGAGCAAAGCGCCGTCTACCTGCGGAATTTCGCCGATGATTATCGCGCCGATCTCAGCGGTTCCTTCGACTTCATGCTGCTCGAAATCAATCACAACGCGCTCGAGCGGATCGCCGACGCGGCGGACTTGAGAAGTGTCAGCGAATTGCGCCCGGTTGCCGCGCACGCAGATCCTGTACTCGGTGGCATGCTCGGCGCTTTGTTTGCCACAGTGGATGGGAGCGCGGACAGGAGCGCCTTGTTTGTTGACCAGCTCTCGGTCGCAATCGGAGTTCATGTTGTTCAGCAGTACGGTAACGGTCGCGGCGGTGCGGCCGCCAGCGGACGTCGGCTCTCCTCGCGTTGCCAGGCCAAAGTCAAGGACCTCGTCCAGAGCCAGTTGAATGGTGACCTGACCGTCGAACAGCTCGCTTCGGCCTGCAATCTGTCGCAGGCGACGTTTCTTCGGGCCTTCCGCGAAACCATGGGGAAGACGCCGCAACGGTGGTTGCAGCAAAAACGCATCGAAAAGGCCGTTGATTTGCTGCAGTTCTCACAAACCCCGTTGAGCGAGATCGCCATCATCTGCGGCTTCTCCGACCAAAGCCACTTCACACGTGCGTTTGTACAGGCGATGGGCGCCACTCCCGGCGCCTGGAGACGAAGCCGGCAGTCCTGAGCAAGGCTCGACAACAAACAGCAGATCAAACAACGAGTGCCTCGGGGAAGGGCCAAGAGCGCCCTCTGCCACCGTGCGGTTGAAGCGTGTCTCGCTGGCTCAACGCCGGCACGTGATCTCGCATCGGCCTCAGTCTTAGCGGCGATTAAAAAATACAAAAATCCGTCGTTGGCTACAAGAACCGCGCCCTCATCATCGGCATAGTGGCGAACATCGGCAACCAACAGAAAGAGGCCAGTACCATGACGCTGAACGCAACTCCGACCCCCGGCAACCTTCTCGTCTCGCCCAAGGACCACGCGCTGATCATGATCGACTTCCAATCGCAAATGTCGTTTGCGACAAAGTCGATCGACGCTGTGCAACTGCGCAACAATGCGGCGCTGGTCGCCAACGCGGCCGCCGGCTTCAAGGTCCCCACGATCCTGACGACGGTCGCGGAAAAGAGCTTCTCCGGCCCCATGTTCGCCGAGATCACCGATGCCTTCCCCGGACAGCCGCTTCTCGACCGCACCTCCATGAACACCTGGGAAGACGCCGCCGTGATCGAAGAGGTCAACCGCATCGGCAAGAAGCGCCTCGTGCTCTGCGGGCTTTGGACATCGGTCTGCATTGTCGGTCCGACCCTGTCGGCGCTCGATCAAGGCTTCGAGGTCTATGTAATCGCCGACGCCTGTGGCGATGTGTCCGACGAGGCGCACGAGCGCGCAATGGACCGTATGGTGCAGGCCGGCGTTCGGCCAATGACCTCGCTGCAGTACATGCTCGAGCTGCAGCGCGACTGGGCACGCACTGAGACCTACGACATGACGACTGGCATCGCCAAGAAGTTCGGTGGCGCCTATGGCCTCGGCATCATCTACGCCAAGACCATGTTCGGCGCTTCCGAAGGCCACTGACATCCACTGGGCTTGCTCAGCCGAGCACCCGCTCCGGCCGCTCGCATGCGGTCGGAGCGGCGACGACCATTCGTTAAAGGGATTGACGATGAAGATGTATCTCCTCTCGCTCGGGGCCGGCCTTCTCGTCGGCGTTATCTACAGCCTGCTCAACGTTCGCTCCCCGGCTCCGCCGGTGATCGCGCTGGTGGGGCTCCTAGGCATCCTCGTCGGCGAACAGGCGGTGCCCCTCGTCAAGCGCCTGTTGTCAGGCAATCCGGTCACCGTTTCCTGGTTCCATAGCCGCTGTGTCCCGCACGTCTTCGGGGAACTGCCGACCGGGGCCGTTCATGACCATGCTGGTGTGCCCGACCGGACTTCGACGCGGGAGATCAGCTAATGCCGACCCGCCGCGGTTTTCTAGGAGCGGCGTCTGCCCTGGCGCTCCCAAACCTGTTTTCACCGGCGCGCGCCGCCAATTCCGCTTCGACCTTAGGAGACAAGCCAATGAGCGCTGATCTGATCCTACACCATGGTCTGCTGACAACGCTCGACCGCACGAATCCGAACGCGACGGCCGTCGCCATCAAGGACGGCAAGTTCCTCGCGGTTGGGCAGGATCAGGAGATCATGGCTCTTGTCGGGCCCGACACCAAGGTCGTTGACCTCAAGGGAAAGCGCGTCCTGCCGGGC
Source organism: Sinorhizobium sojae CCBAU 05684 (assembly GCF_002288525.1). Classification (NCBI taxonomy): domain Bacteria; kingdom Pseudomonadati; phylum Pseudomonadota; class Alphaproteobacteria; order Hyphomicrobiales; family Rhizobiaceae; genus Sinorhizobium; species Sinorhizobium sojae. Next base: position 1,375,810 of record NZ_CP023068.1, on the reverse strand, counting down.
CTCAACGACAACCACACCCACGTCGTCCGTGGCGGGCTGAACTTCAACATGGAGCTGCGCTGGGACGGCCTGGGCTCGCTTGCCGACGCGATGGATATGCTGAAGCGTCAGGTCGCGATCACGCCGCCGCCGCAGTGGGTGCGCGTCGTCGGCGGCTTCACCGAGCACCAGTTCGCCGAAAAGCGGCTGCCGACGATCGAGGAGATCAACGCGGTCGCTCCCGATACGCCGGTGTTCCTGCTGCATCTCTACGACCGGGCGCTGCTCAACGCCGCCGCACTTCGCGCTGTTGGCTTTACCAAGGAAACTCCGAACCCTCCCGGCGGCGAGATCACTCGCGATGCCGAGGGCAACCCGACGGGGCTCCTGCTTGCCAAGCCGAATGCGGGCATTCTCTACTCGACGCTTGCCAAGGGGCCGAAGCTCCCCTTCGAGTACCAGGTCAATTCGACGCGTCACTTCATGCGCGAGCTCAATCGCCTCGGGGTCACCAGCGTCATCGATGCGGGCGGCGGCTTCCAGAACTACCCGGACGACTACGCCGTCATCCAGAAGCTCGCCGATGAAGGGCAGATGACCGTCAGGCTTGCCTACAATCTTTTCACGCAGAAGCCGAAGGAGGAGAAGGAGGATTTCCTCAAGTGGACCTCCTCGGTCAAATACAAGCAGGGCGACGATTTCTTCCGGCACAATGGTGCCGGCGAGATGCTGGTCTTCTCGGCCGCCGACTTTGAGGACTTCCGCGAGCCGCGCCCCGATTTGGCGCCGGAAATGGAAGGTGAGCTCGAGGAGGTGGTGCGCATGCTCGCCGAGAACCGCTGGCCCTGGCGCCTGCACGCCACCTATGACGAGACGATCAGCCGTGCGCTCGACGTCTTCGAGAAGGTGAACCAGGATATCCCGCTTTCCGGCATCAACTGGTTCTTCGACCATGCCGAGACGATCTCCGACCAATCGATCGACCGGATCGCCGCGCTCGGGGGCGGCATCGCCGTGCAGCACCGCATGGCCTATCAGGGCGAATATTTCGTCGAGCGCTACGGTCATGGCGTCGCCGAGGCGACGCCGCCAGTCGCACGCATGCTGGAGAAGGGCGTGAATGTCTCCGCGGGCACCGATGCTACGCGCGTCGCGTCCTATAACCCCTGGGTCTCGCTTTCCTGGCTGGTGACCGGCAAGACGGTGGGCGGCATGCAGCTCTATCCGCGCGCCAATTGCCTCGACCGCGAAACGGCGCTGCGCATGTGGACCGAAAAGGTGCAGTGGTTCTCCAACGAGGAGGGCAAGAAGGGGCGCATCGAGAAGGGCCAGCTCGCCGACCTGATCGTTCCCAGCAAGGACTACTTCGCCTGCGCCGAGGACGAGATCTCGTTCCTGACGTCCGACCTTACGATGGTTGGCGGCAGGATCGTCTATGCGGCGAACGATTTCGCCAGCCTCGATGAAAATCCGTTGCCGCCGGCAATGCCGGACTGGTCGCCGGTCAGAACCTATGGCGGATACGCCGCCTGGGGCGAGCCGGAAGGGGCCGGCCGGCATTCGCTTCGGCGAACCGCGATCGCGTCCTGCGGTTGCTCCAGCAGTTGCGGCATGCATGGTCATGACCATGCCGCGGCCTGGACGTCACGCCTGCCGATCGCCGATCTCAAGGGCTTCTTCGGCGCGCTCGGCTGCTCGTGCTGGGCCGTGTGAAGACAGCGGAAAGGGACTTCATCGACAGCCGAAGCTCTCGGTAAGGATCAAGAAATGAAAAAGATGACTGTCGCAGCCGCGATAACGGTAGTCTCAAGCTTAATCAGCTCGTCGTTCGTTCTCGGCCAAGACCTGGGCCAATCAACGGCTAGTCCCCGCCACCCGTGGGCGATAGTCGTTGTGAACCACCCACTGCCGAAGCATAGCGCCTATTACAAAGGGGTATCCCGGACAGCCCTACGCAAAGTTGAAAGGCCGCCTGAGAAAGAGCCAAGATGATGAGCCTGTTTTCCCTCGAGAAGCATCTAGCCGGCCGCTTTCGGCCGGGCCTCGCCGACAGACGCATTCTGTTCATCGGCCTGCTGGCGCTCTGCTCGGCCTATATCCAGGGACCGCTGACGAAGATATTCGACTTTCCGGGTGCGATCGCCGAAATGGAGCATTTCGGCCTGCATCCGGCGCCGATCTTCGCCGTCGGCGTGATCGTTTTCGAGCTTTCGATGTCCGCACTCATCCTTGCCGGCATCTTCCGCTGGGCGGCCGCGCTTGCGCTTGCCGTCTTCACGCTCGCCGCGACTTTCATCGCGCTTCGCTTCTGGGAATTGCCGCCTGGAATGGAGCGATCAATGGCCATGAACGGCTTCTTCGAACATGTAGGCCTCGTTGGCGCGTTCACTCTGGTGGCATGGCACGAGCTGCGTGAACATGGCGCATCCGGAAAGGGACGGACTTCATGAGTTCTCTATCTGAAACCCCGGCGGCTTCCGGCGGGTTCGCACCGCTTCGCCAGAAGACCTTCGCCATTCTTTGGGTGGCGACCATAATCGGCAATACCGGCAGCTTCATCCGCGATGTCGCAAGCTCGTGGCTTGTCACCGACCTCTCGAACGCACCTGCAGCAGTCGCGGCGGTTCAGGCCGCGGCGACGCTCCCGATCTTTCTCCTCGCGATACCTGCAGGTGTACTGTCGGACATTCTGGACCGCCGCAAGTTCCTGCTCGCCATACAGCTTCTGCTTGTCGCGGCCAGCGTTTGCCTCATGTTGCTGTCTGCCATGGAGTTGCAGACCATCACGTCCCTGATTGCGCTCACTTTCGTCGGCGGCATTGGAGCGGCGCTGATGGCCCCGACCTGGCAGGCCATCGTTCCCGAACTCGTCCCAAAGCAGGATCTCAAAGGTGCCGTGGCGCTCAACTCGCTGGGCATCAATATCTCCCGAGCGATCGGCCCGGCAGTCGGTGGCCTGCTGCTTGCCTGGTTCGGCGCGGCCTTTACCTATGGCGTGGACGTCATCAGCTATGTTTTCGTCATCGCTGCCCTCATCTGGTGGAGGCGCGCGCCAGATGCAGACGATGGCTTGTCCGAACGCTTCTTCGGAGCCTTCCGCGCTGGTCTGCGCTATGCGAGGGCGAGCCGCGAACTGCATGTCGTGCTTCTCCGGGCGGCCGCCTTCTTCGCTTTTTCGAGTTCTGTCTGGGCGCTTCTGCCCCTGGTCGCCCGCAATCTTCTCGGCGGTGACGCCGGTTTTTACGGGATCTTGCTGGGCGCGGTCGGCGCGGGGGCGATCGGCGGCGCACTGGTCATGCCGAAGCTTCGTGCACGGCTCGATGCGGACGCGCTGTTGCTCGGTTCGGCGCTTGTCACGGCTGCCGTGATGGCTGGGCTGTCCTTCGCGCCGCCTCGATGGCTCGCCATTCTGGCTCTGCTTGCGCTAGGGGCCGCCTGGATCACTGCGCTCACAACACTGAACGGGGCCGCACAATCGATCCTGCCAAATTGGGTTCGGGGACGTTCGCTCGCCGTCTATCTCACGGTGTTCAACGGTGCGATGACTGCCGGCAGCCTCGCCTGGGGCGTCGTCGCCGAGGTCGCCGGAGTTCCGACGACACTTGTCCTCGGCGCCGTCGGACTTGCTCTGGCAGGCCTCATATTCCATCTCGTCAAGCTGCCAAAGGGTGAGGCGGACCTGATTGCATCCAACCACTGGCCGGAACCCCTGACGGCTGCGCCCGTCGAACATGATCGCGGTCCCGTGCTCGTTACGATCGAATACCGGGTCGACAAAAACAACCACAGCGATTTTCTGAAGGCGCTCGCCAGGCTTTCCGGGGAGCGTCGCCGTGATGGCGCGTATGGCTGGGGCGTCACCGAGGACGCCGCCGATCCGGAGAGGATCGTCGAGTGGTTCATGGTCGAATCCTGGGCCGAGCACCTTCGCCAGCACCGGCGTGTCTCGAAGGCCGACGCCGACGTTCAGCAGCAAGTCCGCCGCTTCCACAAGGGTCCGGAGGCGCCGGTGGTGAACCATCTCTTGTCGATAAATCTCCCCCATCTCGGCCGTAACTGAACGCAAGCATCCGCACGCGGCGCGGGCGCTTTTATCCAAAACACAACGGGAACCGACAAGACTTATCCGGGGGCGTCCTTAGGCTTCAAGGTGGGGCGGCGAGGAGGCGCAGAGCAAGCTTCGCCCACCCAGCGTCTCAGACGACTCTACTTTCCGGCGCATCTGTTGTGCCGGATCAAGGTGCAGTCGGTCCCGCGGCGGCAACCTCCATTTCGAACCAAAGCAAAGGAACGGTTCCCATGACCCAGAACTTCATCAAGACCGAAGACGGCGTCGAGATCTTCTACAAGGATTGGGGCTCGGGCCAGCCGATCGTGTTCCACCACGGTTGGCCGCTTTCCTCGGACGACTGGGACGCGCAGATGCTCTACTTCCTGAGCACGGGCTACCGCGTGATCGCCCACGACCGGCGCGGGCACGGCCGCTCGACTCAGGTCAGCGACGGCCACGACATCGCCCACTATGCGGCGGATGTCGCCGCGCTTGCGAAACAGCTCGATCTCCGCGACGCCATCCATATCGGCCACTCCACGGGCGGCGGCGAGGCACTCGCTTATGTCGCCCGCCACGGTGCCGGCCGCGTCGCCAAGCTCGTGATGGTCGGCGCCGTTCCTCCAATCATGCTCAAGACGGAACCTTATTCGGGCGGTCTTCCGATGGAAGTGTTCGACGGCCTGCGCGCCCAGCTCGCGGCCAACCGCGCCCAGTTCTTCCTCGATCTGCCCAGCGGGCCTTTCTATGGATTCAACCGCCCCGATGCGAAGGTCTCGACCGTCGCGATCCAGAACTGGTGGCGGCAGGGCATGATGGGCAGCGCCAAGGCTCATTACGAGGGGATCAAGGCCTTCTCCGAAACCGACTTCACCGAGGACCTGAAAAAGGTCGAAGTGCCGACGCTGGTGATGCACGGAGACGACGACCAGATCGTGCCGATCGACAGTTCCGCGCGATTGGCCGTCAAGCTTCTGAAGAACGGCACGCTCAAAGTCTATGAGGGCTACTCGCATGGCATGCTGACGACCCATGCCGATGTGATCAACCCTGACCTGCTCGCGTTCATCGAGGCCTAGCAACAAGGGCCGGCGGCGGTCAGCGCCGCCGGCTCCCGAAGCAGCGCTGCCTGGCATTCGCGACCACGCGAACCGTTGCGGAGTCGAGGAATCATGTTACCCCATCTCTTGATCTCCTTGAGTGCGCTTACGAGAGATCGCCGGCAACGTTGCAATGGACCGAGTGGCTGCAATGGGGCTGAACGAGCCATTCCTGCGCCTGTTTTCAAATGACTGCATTGGGTCGTGACCGGAAGTTCACTGCGATGCGACTGGATTGCCGCTTTGCGGAAGGAAGCGGTCATCGGCGGTATCCTTCGCTCCGTAGGCGGCCGTCAATGCAGAACAGCGCGCATTCGGAGGGCAGGACGCTGATCTAAGCCGTTCGTTGGCTTCGACGTGGGGGACTGAACCGCTCCTTCTGAGACTTTTCGCGAGGCTGCAGCGATGGCAGCCTTCTCAATCCGAATTGGTCTGAGAAGAATGCCAGGTTCACAGCGTGCGCACACTGTCGGGGCTCGATTCGGTTCACTCGGACTGGTTGCCCTACGACATGATCAAGCCGCCATCGACATTAATGGTCTGGCCGGTGATGTAGGCGGCATCGTTCGACGCGAGAAAGGCGACAAGCGCGCCGACTTCGGCGGGGGTGCCGGCGCGGCCCATGGGGATGCCTTCGACCCATTCGGCCATGAGTTCGCCGGGGCCGTATTCACCGAGCATCTTCCCCCAAACACGGTCGTTGTAGTCCCACATCTCGGTGTGGATGATGCCGGGGCAGATTGCATTCACTGTTATGCCCTCGCGCGCGAGTTCTTTGGCAAGGCTCTGTGTCAACCCGACGACACCGAATTTCGAGGCGGCGTAGTGCGGCGTGTAGATGAAGCCCTGACGCGCCTGGCCGGAAGCGGTGTTGATCAGGCGACCCTTCGTGCCACTGGCACGGAAGCGGCGGATTGCCTCCTGGCAGCAGAGGAAGACTCCCTTGGTGTTGACGTCGAGGTTGAGGTCCCATTCGCTCTCGGTGAGGTCCGCGACCTTGGCGATGGTGATGACGCCGGCATTCTGCACAGAGACGGAAATGGCGCCGAGCTTCGCCTCGGCCTCGCCGTACGCCCCCTGAACGGCCTTTGCGTCCGTCACATCCAGTGTAAGGCCCAGCACCTCGGCGCCCGTTTCCTGTGCCAGCGTTTCGGCGGCCGCTGGCGTGTCCTTCTCGATCGCGGCGATAGCGATCTTTGCCCCCTCTTCGGCAAATCGCTTGGCAATGCCGCGCCCGATGCCCTTGTTTCCCCCGGTGACAAAAACCGTCTGGCCTGCGAAACGTCTCATGTCTGTCTTCTCCATAATACGCAGCAGGCCGAGGGCTGATCTCGGGTAAGATCAGGCCGTGAGCCGAGCTGCAGTGAACTTGTCGGTGACAAGCACATCGATGATGCCCAGCTTCAGGGCGCCGGCGATGGCCTGGGTTTTCGATTCGCCGCCCGCCAGTGCGATAACCCGGTCAGTCTTGCGCAGGTCCTCCAGCGAAATACCGATGACGCGCTCGTTGAGGGGCGTTTCGACCGGTTTTCCGTCCTTGTCGTAGAACCGGTAGGAGATCTCGCCAACCGCGCCCGCCTCGTGCAGCATCGCCATTTCCTGACGGGAGAAGACGTTGCCGGAGCGGGCGAGGAGTTCGGACGGTTCGACCGCGCCGATACCGACGATGGCAAGGCTGAGACGTCCGAACAGGTCCATCGTCTCACGTACAACAGGGTCGGCCAGCATGACGAGCTTTGCCTCGCGCGAGGAGGTGATGCCCTGGACGAGGAGGAGCCGCGGCTCACCGCCGGTGAGCCGTCCCAGTCGCGCCATGAGCTGTGTGGCATGGGTCTGTACCGAGGCGTCGCCCATCCCCCCGAGGATCTGGACGATATACTTGGCCTTTGCGTTCTTGAGCGGGTGGATATTGTCCACCATGCGCAGAATGGTCTGGCTCCAGCTCGAGACGCCGACAATCTCGTCCTGCTGCAGGGTGACTTCGAGGAAGTGGGCTGCGGCCTCGCCGATGCGGGCCATGATCGCCCCGTCGCGGTCCTCGGAACAGTCGATGACAATGGCTTCCGTTAGGCCATAGCGTTCGCGCAGCGCCGATTCGAGCTCGGTAAATGTTCCCGGCGGCGGGATGACTGTCGTGCGCACGATGTCTTCCTGCTCGGCCCGCTTTAGCATGCGTGAAACGGTGGCCTGCGACATGCGCATGCCCTCGGCGATTTCCGCCTGCCGCTTGCCTTCGATATGGTACATCTGCGCAACTCGGGCGATCAGTCGCAGCTCGTTGAGCCGTCCCATGGGGTCCTCCGGGGTGAATTTTTATTCACTCATAGTTGAAGAACCCGGAGCGGTCGAGCGGTAGATCGCGTCCTGCCAAACCAGAAGGCGATCTGTAGCATCGCAAGCACGCGGCACGATGGGATTGCCGGGGCGGGGCAGGGCCGCAATCGCGGCAAGATCGGACCAGATACCAAGCGAGAGGCCAGCGAGGTACGCTGCACCAAGGGCGGAGGCCTCGGGCGCGTCGCATTGGATGATGACGTGGTTCAGCGTGTCGGCCACGCATTGCATGAGGAAAGTATTCTGACTTGGCCCGCCATCGACATAGAGGCGGCCGAGCGGCGTCGGCGATTGATCGGACATCGCCTTGAAGACATCATGGACCTGGAAGGCCATGGAATCGGTTACCGCTCGGGCCATCTGGGCGCGGGTCGTGTTGAAGGTGATGCCGGAAAACAGTGCTCGTGCATCAGCATGCCAGTAGGGCGCACCGAGGCCGACAAAGGCCGGCACGAAGCCCGGCCCGCCGGGCTCAGCGGTTGCGGCGAGATCGGTGAGGGCCTGTATATCCGGGAGGCCCAGCATCTCGGCCATCCAGGGCAGGGCGGCGGCCGAGACGAGGATGTTGCCCTCGAACGCATAGGTTGGTTTTCCGGCGATCGACCAAGCGATCGTCGTAGTAATGCCCTGCTCTGGGGCGATGAACCGGGGCAGGGTCGTCATGACCGACGAGCCGGTGCCAAAGGTCACCTTGCTATCGCCGGGATTGAACGCACCGTGGCCGAAGAGGGCGGCATGGCTGTCGCCGATGGCCGAGGCGATCGGAATTCCGTCGCGAAGGCCCGGCACGTTCTTCGTCGTTCCGAAACGCGCGGCGCTGTCGCGTACTACGGGCAGGGCGGATTGCGGCACACCGAAAAGGCAACACAGTTCGTCACTCCAGACCTGTGCGTTGAGGTCGTAGAGCTGGCTGCGGGCGGCGTTCGCGGCATCGCATGCATGGACCGCGCCGTCCGTGAAGCAATGAATCAGCCAAGCGTCGATCGTTCCGAGCCGGACCCTGTGACCGGCGGGCACGCGGTCGAGCAGCCACTTCATCTTCGGGCCTGGGAACATCGGGTCGATGGGAAGCCCGGTAAGCGCCTGAACGCGCGCGCCATGACCCGCCGCCATCAGTTCGGCGCAGGCCGGCGCGCTGCGGCGGCACTGCCAGCTCACCACCGGGCCGAGCGGTTCCCCCGTGGCGGCATCCCACACCGTGACGGACTCGCGTTGATTGGAGATTGCAATGCCGAGGACATCCACAACAGGGCCGGCTTGCAGGCAGGAAGCGATCGCCTCCTGCACCGATTCCCAAATGCGCAGCGGACTCTGTTCGACCCAGCCGGGCTGGGGATGTTCGATGCCAACAGGAGAGGAGCCGCGTGACAGGATTTCCCCGCTGGTGGAAACGAGCACGGCCTTGGAATTCGTGGTCCCCTGGTCGATGGCGAGAATGGCGGTTGTCATGGTGGCTCCGGCAGGCAGAAATTGGGGGCGCGGCGACAGGGAGGGTTGGCCGCGCCCGGCACGAAATCTAAACCCGCACAATCATGCGCGGGAAGATTTGCGTGCAATCAATGCGACGGCCGCCTTGGCGATGGCGGCGGGGGACATGCCGAATTCGTCAAGCAGGAACTCGGCCGAACCGGTGGGGGCAAAGATGCCCGGAACGCCGAGGATCTTCATCGGCACCGGGGCTTCGGCCACCACGAATTCTGCAATTGCCGAGCCAAGGCCGCCAAAGGTGGAGTGTTCTTCGGCTGTCAGGATGGCGCCGGTTTCGCGCGCGGCACCCACCACGGCATCGACATCAATCGGCCGGACTGTCGCCATGTTGAGGACGCGAGCCTCGAATCCCTGTTCGGCCAAGATATCGGCCGCCTTGAGCATGCGGTGGGTCAGTGTCCCGTTGGCGACAAGGGTGATGTCGTCGCCGTCGCGTAGCAGGTTGGCCTTGCCCAGCTCGAACTTGTGGTCCGGCGGAAGCAGATCCGGGACGCCGACGCGCGACAGGCGCAGGAAGACCGGACCCTCGTAATGAGCCGCCCATTCCACGGCCGCGGCCGTTTCGATTGAATCACAGGGCGCAATCACGGGCAGATTCGGCAGCACGCGGGTCCAGGCGAAATCCTCGATGGAATGGTGCGTCGGGCCGAGTTCGCCATAGGCCATGCCGGAAGAAATGCCGATGAGCTTCACGTTTGCGTTGGAATAGGCGATGTCGGCCTTGATCTGCTCCAGCGACCGGCCAGTCAGGAAGCAGGCGGCGCCGCAGACGAAGGGCAGCAGCCCGCCATTGGCAAGGCCCGCGCCGACGCCGACCATGTTCTGTTCGGCGATGCCGACATTAACCAGCCGCTCCGGCCATTTGGACTTGAAGCCGCCGAGCTTGGACGAGCCGACGGAGTCGTTGCAGACGGCGACGACCTTGGGATTGTCCGCGCCGAGGCGCTCCAGCACGGCAACGAAGGCGTCTCGGCAATCGTGCAGCTTGGGGGAGGTTATCACGTCCTTCATCACAGGACCTCCGAAAGCTCAGCCACGGCTATTTCGTATTGTTCCGCATTGGGCACCTTGTGGTGCCAGTCGACCTTGTCCTGCATGAAGGAAATGCCGTGGCCCTTGTTGGTATGGGCGACGATGCAGTGCGGGCGTTCGCCGCGGCGCTCCAGCGCGGGCACGATCTCGTCCATGGCGTTGCCGTTGATCTCGGTGACGTCCCAGCCGAAGGCTTCGAGCTTGGCGGGGAAGGGAGCAAGGTTGTTGGTGTCCTTCAGCGCCGCGCCCTGCTGGAAGCGGTTGTGGTCGATGATCAGGGTCAGGTTGTCGAGACCGAACTGCGCGGCGGATGCGATCGCCTCCCAGTTCGATCCTTCCTGCATCTCGCCGTCGCCGGTCATGACATAGGTGCGGTAATTCGCGCCGGTCAGCTTCGCGGCCTTCGCCATGCCGACTGCAACCGGCAGGCCATGCCCGAGCGGGCCTGTGTTGGTCTCGACGCCCGGAACCTTGTTGCAGTTCGGATGCCCGTTCAGGCGGGAATGTGGCTTCAGGAATGTGCCGATTTCTTCTTCCGATATGAAGCCGCGCTTGGCGAGCGTCACATAGAGCGCCAGCGCCACATGGCCCTTCGACAGCACGAAACGGTCACGCTCCGGATGCTTCGGCTGGTCAGGCCAGATGCGCAGCACGCGGAAATAGAGCGCCGTCAGAATGTCGATGGCGGACATTTCCCCGCCGATATGGCCGGCGCCGGCTTCGAAAACCGCTTGCAGATCGCGAAGGCGTATCTGTCGTGCGATCCGGTCGAGATCGTTCGGCTGCATGTTACCTCTCATGAATATTTATGCGATATCAAATATGTTTGCAGATTGAGCGGCATTGTCAAGCATCAAACCCCGCCGGCAGCCATTTCCCTCCGCAAACAAATCTCCGTTGACACGCCGATTAAGGCTCATGTATGAATTTGAACACATGAGTGAATATTTATGCTCGCCTCAGCGGGAGGAGCCTGCAGATAGCTGGAGAAGGAGGATTTATGGCGGCGCTAGCGAAAACACACGATGTGGTCGGCCGAAGGATGCTGCCCTCGCTGCGGGGTGCAACCGGGCCCTTGATTGGTCTCATCGTCCTGTGCGTCTTCCTGACCTTCGCAAGTGACAAGTTCCTGTCGGTCCGGAACTTCCTCAATGTGCTCGATCAGATCACGGTGCTTGGCGTCATGGCCGTAGGCATGACACTGGTCATCCTGATCGGCGGGATCGATCTTGCGGTCGGCTCCGTCATGGCGTTGGCGATGATGGTCCTCGGCTATTTGAACATCATGGCCGGCGTGCCGATGTGGTTGGCCATCCCACTCGCGCTGCTCGTTGCCTCGCTTAACGGCCTTGTCGCGGGGCTGCTCATAACGCGCTTCAACGTGCCGGCGTTTATCGCGACGCTCGCCATGATGTCGATTGCGCGCGGCCTTGCAAACATGATCACCGACGGACAGCAGCTCATCGGCTTTCCCGCCTGGTTTAATACAATGGCGATCGTTCGTTTTGGCGGCTTTCTGACGCTGACCGTAGCCGTGATGCTGGTGGTCTTTATCGTCGGATTGCTCTATCTCCGCTACCGCCATGGCGGGCGCTCGCTTTATGCGATCGGCGGCAACGCCGAAGTTGCTCGACTCGCGGGCATTAATGTGAACCGCGCAACCGTGCTCGTCTATGTCGTGTCGAGCTTGCTCGCCGGCCTTTCCGGCATGGTGCTCGCGGCGCGACTCGACTCGGTGCAACCGTCTTCGGGCGTCTCCTATGAACTCGACGCCATCGCGGCGGTTGTCATCGGTGGCACCTCTCTCTCAGGCGGCACTGGGGGCATCGGCGGCACCATCATCGGCGTGCTGATCATCGGCGTTTTGCGCAATGGTCTCAACCTACTCAGCGTTTCCCCGTTCATGCAGCAAGTCATTATCGGTGGCGTCATCGTCCTCGCCGTGACCGCCGAGACCTACCGCAAACGGAAGTAGCGATACTCGCCCCGCCTGCGCGCATGCGGCTGGGCATCGAAAACGGTCAGCAATGGTGCGGGCCGACAAAAAGGGTAGGTGGTCCCCTCTGCCAGGACAGGAAGCCACCAAACAACTCGGAGGAGAAACTATGAAGTTGTCCAAATTACTGATGGCAGCAACCACGGCTGTGGTGCTTGCGTCTCCAGCCGCCGCTGCGGAGGTAAAAACGATCGGCCTTGCCGTTCCGAACCTCCAGGCTGACTTCTTCAACCAGATCAAGCTCGGCGTCGAAAAGCACGCCAAGGACAAGGGCATTGATGTGGTCGTCGTCGACGCGAAGAACGACACGAACACCCAGGTCAGCCAGGTGCAGGACCTGATGACCCAGGACATCGACGCGTTCATCTACATCCCGGCCGGTGCCGCTGCCGCTGCCGTGCCGACCCGCCTTGCCCGCGAGGCTGGCATTCCGGTGATCAACGTCGACCGCGTTCCGGAAGGCGCGCCGGGTGATACCTTCATTGCCGGCGAAAGCGTCGAATCCGCCTACGCCGTCTGCAAGTACATCATCGAGAAGGCCGGCGGCTCGGGCAAGATGGCGATCATCCACGGCCAGAAGGGCACGACGCCGGAAGTCGACCGCTTCACCGGCTGCAAGCGCGCAATCGACGAGAACAAAGGCGTCGAGCTTGTAGCCCAGCAGTGGAGCAACATGTGGTCGGCAGACGAGGGCTTCTCGATCGCGCAGAATATGCTGCAGGCCAATCCGGACATCACGATCATCTTCGGCCAGGCCGACGGTCTCGCCATGGGTGCGGCCAAAGCCGTGGACGTCGCCAACCTCTCTGACAAGGTAATCATCGGCGGTTATGACGGCGACGTCTCGGCTCTCGAATATCTCGCCAAGTGCAAGGGTCCGTTCATCGCCACCGCGACGCAGAGCACGCAGAAGATGGGCGTTCTCGCCGTCGAATCCGCGCTTGCCGTCGCCGCCGGCCAGAAGGTCGAGGAGCGCCAGACGCCGAACGCCGTTCTGACGACCTGTGAGAACGCGCCGGAATTCGTGAAGAGCCATCCGTAACCCGGATTCAGCCCCGAAAGGCAGCAGCGCCATGACGACCCGCTCTCCCATCCTGTCGCTCCGTGGAATCCAGAAGTCCTACGGCCCGATCAAGGTTCTTCACGGTGTCGATCTCGACATCTATCCGGGAGAAGTCGTGGCGCTGCTCGGTGAAAACGGTGCCGGAAAATCGACCCTGTCGAATATCATTTCCGGCGCCGTACAGCCCTCGGCCGGAGAAATGACCTGGCTCGGCAAAAGTTACACCCCCGCCGATCCCCGCGCCGCCATGGACGAGGGAGTGGGCATGATCCATCAGGAACTGAAACTGCTTCCGAAGCTCTCCATAGCGGAGAACGTGTTTGTCGGCCGCTACCCGATGAAGGTGGGCCGGATCGACCGCAAGGCGATGGAAGATCGGGCACGCAGCGGCCTTCACCGGCTCGGCCTCGACATCTCGCCTGATCGGCTCGTCGAAGGGCTTTCGACCGGCAAGCAGCAGCTCATCGAAATCGCCAAGGCGCTGACGCTCAATGCGCGCCTCCTCATCCTCGACGAACCGACCGCTGCGCTCGGTGGCGAGGAGACTCACCTTCTCTTCCAGCAGATCGAACGGCTGAGGGCGGAAGGGGTCGGCATCATCTACATTTCACACCGACTCGAGGAAATCCGCCAGATTGCTGACCGCATTGTCGTCATGCGTGACGGCGCTAAGGTGCAGGAGTTCGACAGCGGCGATGTGCCGATCCGCACCATCGTCGAGGCGATGGTCGGTCGCTCCCTGGAGCGCATGTTCCCGGCGCTTCCGACACCCACGGATGAGGTGACACTGGAGGTGCGGAGCCTTTCCTCGCCCTCCAAGGCTTTCCGCGACATCAATTTTTTCGTACGCAAGGGCGAAGTCTTCGGCATTGCCGGCCTCATGGGCGCCGGTCGCACCGAATTGGTGCGCGCCATCACCGGCGCCGACGCCATTTCCGGCGGGGAAGTGCTCCTGCGCGGCAAGGCCATTACGCCTCGCTCCCCCATCGACGCGATCCGCAATGGCATCGTTCTCGTGCCGGAGGACCGCAAGCTTCAGGGAGTGGTGCTCGATCATTCGATTGCCGAGAATATCGGCTACGCCAATCTCGGCGAGATCGCCCCCAGCGGCTGGCTCTCCTCCCGCCGCATCCAACAGTTCGCCGAGGGCTATATCAGAAGGTTCGGCGTCAAGGGCCGCGGCGGGCAGAATGCGAGCGAGCTCTCCGGGGGCAACCAGCAGAAGGTAGTGCTTGCCAAGTGGCTGGCCCGCAAGCCGCAGGTCGTCGTGCTGGACGAGCCGACGCGCGGCATCGATGTGGGCGCCCGCTCGTCGATCTACGACCTCATCATGGACCTCGCCCGGCAGGGTGTCGCCGTGATCGTGGTCAGTTCGGACCTAGAGGAGATACTCGGTGTGTCCAGCCGTATCATGGTCATGGCCAAGGGAAAGCAGGCGGGCGTCCTGAACCGCGAGGATGCAAACGACGTCTCGGTCATGGAACTGGCGACGATCTGAACAGGGAAGAATGTTATGTCTGAAATTACTCTCAACGCGCCGAAATTGTTCGATCTTTTCGGAAATGTCGCCTTGGTGACCGGTGCCGGCAGCGGCATCGGCCAGCGCATCGCCATGGGCCTCGCACAATGCGGATCGGACGTCGCGTTGCTCGACCGTCGTACCGACGGTGGCCTCGCGACGACCGCCGATTTCATCGCGAAGACAGGACGGCGCAGCATCCAGATCGCCGCGGACGTGACCAGTGGCACGGCACTCAACGAAGCGGTCGCCCGCACCGAGGCGGAACTTGGGCCGCTCAGCCTCGCCGTTAACGCGGCCGGCATCGCCAATGCCAACCCGGCGGAGGAGATGGAGGAAAGCCAATTCCAGACGATGATGGACATTAATCTGAAGGGCGTTTTCCTCTCCTGCCAGGCGGAGGCGCGCGCCATGCTTAAGAACGGCCGCGGGTCGATCGTCAATATCGCCTCGATGTCCGGCGTGATCGTCAATCGTGGTCTCAGCCAGTGCCATTATAACGCCTCAAAGGCCGGCGTGATCCACCTGACGAAGTCGATGGCGATGGAATGGGTCGGGCGCGGCATCCGTGTCAACACGATCAGTCCCGGCTATACGGCCACGCCGATGAACACCCGACCGGAAATGGTGCACCAGACCAAGCTGTTCGAGGAGCAGACGCCGATGCAGCGCATGGCGACGGTCGATGAAATGGTTGGACCAGCAATATTTCTGCTCTCGAACGCTGCAAGCTTCGTCACCGGTGTTGATCTGCTGGTCGACGGCGGCTTCTGCTGCTGGTGATCCCAATGCGCAGGAAGCTGGTTGCGGGAAACTGCTAAATGAATGGCCATCATTTCCGTCGGGGAGACCCAATACGACCGAGATGCGAACCAAACCTCGCGGTCGTCGAGCGCAAGCTCGACGGTTCGGTACCGCGTACCGCTATGCCATCATCACGAGAGCAAAGGCCGTTATGGCCAGCAAGGAGACTATCCAGTGCAGTTTTTCGTAGACACCGCCGTTGTTGCCGAGATCAAGGAGTTGAATGACTACGGACTTCTGGACGGGGTGACGACCAATCCTACTCTGATCGCCAAGTCTGGCCGGGAGTTCAAGGAAGTCATTGCCGAAATTTGCTCGATCATCGACGGACCTGTTTCTGCGGAGGTCGCTTCGACGCAGTCTGAGGGCATGATCAAGGAAGGTGAGCTGCTTGCCAAAATCGGCGCAAACGTCGTGATCAAGCTTCCGCTGACCCTCGATGGTCTAAAGGCGTGCAGGCACTTCTTCCAGACGGGCATCCGTACCAACGTTACGCTCTGCTTCTCGGCAAACCAGGCGCTCCTGGCTGCCAAGGCGGGAGCTACCTACATCTCGCCGTTCGTCGGCCGCCTCGATGACATCAACATCGACGGAATGGAACTGATCCGCGACATTCGCCAGATTTACGACAACTACGATTTCGAGACGAAGATCCTCGCTGCATCGATCCGATCTGCCAACCACGTCAAGGACGCTGCCTTGGCGGGCGCTGACATTGCGACGATTCCTGCCACCGTCATTAAGGGCCTCGCGAACCACGTACTGACGGACAAGGGCCTTGAGCAGTTCACAAAGGACTGGACCGCCACCGGGCAGTCGATTGTGTAAGCCATCTATCGGCATCCGGGATAGGCGGGCGAGATCGACGCAATGGTTTCGATTTCCGCCGAGCAAATGAACTCCGCCTACATCACCGGTCAGACCATAAATGTCGACGCGGACTGCTCCGTGAGTTGTCGACCTATCCGGGATGCTTTTGCGCATTCTGGATACTTGTTGGCGGATTCATTCTTGAAATTCTATGCGCGTCGCGCTTATTTTCGACTTGTTCTCAGGGCGGGGCGAAATTCCCCACCGGCGGTATCAGGAAGTTTCCTGGAGCCCGCGAGCGCTTTCGTCGCCAGACGAAAGGTCAGCAGACCCGGTGAGATGCCGGGGCCGACGGTATAGTCCGGATGGAAGAGGACAACGTGGCTCGTGCCCCGCTATGGGGCAATGTCACTTGTTCGCCCAAGGGAAAATTGCGCGCATTTCCGAATGCGCTGACCAGTGCCTCGAAAGCGGCATACCCTTGAAAGGCAGAAGAATGACCTTTGCGAAAATTGAAGATGCAGTTCAGGCAATCGCCCGAGGTGAAATGGTCGTCGTGGTTGATGATCAGGATCGCGAGAACGAAGGCGACATCGTTGTTGCTTCGCAGGCCGTCACACCCCAGCATATCGCCTTCATGATGAACCACGCTCGTGGACTTGTCTGTGTGGCCATGGAGGGTGAACAGTTGGATGCTTTGGACATCCCTCTGATGGTCGGCAACAACACAGACTCGTTGAAGACTGCTTTTACGGTTTCGGTCGATTACATCCCCGGCACAACGACTGGCATCTCCGCAGCCGACCGCGCTGCCACCGTTCAAGCTCTCCTGAACGAAAAATCCCGTCCTGAAGACTTCGCGCGTCCAGGACATATTTTTCCGCTGCGTGCTCACCCTAGGGGTGTTGTCGCGCGTCCTGGGCACACCGAGGCGGCTGTAGAACTTGCACGACTTGCGGGATTGAAGCCTTCTGGTGTCATCTGTGAGGTCGCAAATGACGACGGTACAATGTCGCGTTTGCCCGATCTGGTCCGGTTCGCGGAGAAGCACAATCTGCTGCTCGTGACCATCGAAGACCTGATCAGCTACGTGAGCCTTGAAAAGGCCGCGTGACTACCCTGACCAACAACTTATCGCTGATCGACATTTCGAACGAAAAGAGAGGCGGCTCGAAGCCGCCTCTCTCATGAATCGCGGTCAGCCGCCGCAGAGTCCTGCAGACACGCTGCTGCCAACGTCTTGAAAGGGAGCTCAATCAGGCCATTTGTGCTCCGGACGCCAATGACAACAATGGGTGGTGACCGGTCGTCTGCTGCGCTTAGCCGAATGGCCGAAACGCGGACTTTCGGACGCTTGGGGACACCACGTCGAACGTCGTGAGTGGGGCCGGAAGGAGAGGGTCCGCTTCTGGGCAATAGACCAGCCAAAGCAGACCTCCCCTACGCCGCACACAACCGCGAGACCAGGAGTCCTGCACGATCGAGCAGACGCGCCCCGTGCACAAGTTCGTTGAGGTTCTCGGCTTTTCTCTTTTCAGGCGGTTCAGCCGAAGGCGGTCACGATCAGGCCTTCGGGCAGGCGGAGGGACATGGCAGTGGTGATGCTGTAGATGAACGCCAGCGCCGAGGCGGTGAGGATCGCGGCCCGAATCGGCGAAGCCTTTCCGGCGATGATCAGGAAGGCCGGAAGGAAGAGCGCCATAGCGCCGAGGAACCCGATCATCCAGATGCCCAGGACCACGCCGATGAAGACGCTGAGGTAGAGCTCCCGCCCGGACCAGCGCCCCTCGAGGGCGAGGGCCGCGTCGTCGTCGTGGACCGCCGATGCATGCGATCCGTAGAGATGAGTCAGGACCCAGAGCGCGCCCCCGGCTGCCAGAAGCCCGACCGTGAGCGGGAAGACCTGGCCCAGGAAGCTGAGGCCAAGCGCCGTTGCTATGCAGGCAACGGCGGCCGAAAGGAACAGCGCGGCGAAGGCGAACTGGCGGGGACGCGTTGCAGCGGCGGCCGGGTCAGTGTGCCCCTCGCTCGAAATCTCCGAGCCGTACCGCAGCCCGAGCACGACCGAGGCCGCAGTGATGCCTGCGATGATCAGAACGCCCGGCCGCCAGATCCAGCCCCAGTCATAGAATTGGACGGCTTGATAGAGATAGTTTTCCGCCCCCGGCGCCAGAACGAAGCCGATCAGCAGCGCCGGGCGCGGCCAGCCGAAGCGACGCATGTAGAGCCCGACCGCACCCATGACGATGAGCGCGACCAGATCGGCGATCGACCGGGTCGCCTGATAGGCGGCGAACATAGTGATCATGATCATGAACGGCGCAAGATAGACAAAGGGGATCTGCGTCAGCCGCGCGACGTAGCGGGCCAGAAGGACGCACAGCCCGGCGCCGACGATGTTGGCGAGGGCGAGCGACCAGATGATCGTATAGGTGAGGTCGAGCCGCGTCTCGACCAGCGTAATGCCGGGCTGGATGCCCAGCAGCACCATCCCGCCCAAGAACACCGCCATGGACCCCGAGCCCGGCACGCCGAACAGCAGCGTCGGCACCAGCGCCCCGCCCTGGCAGGCATTGTTGGCCGATTCCGGCGCGATCACGCCGCGGATGTCGCCCTTACCGAACTGCGACCTGTCGCGGCTGGTCTGCACGGCATGGCTATAAGCGATCCAGTCGACGACCGCTCCTCCCAGACCCGGCAGCGCGCCGATGACACAGCCCAGCCCCGCGCAACGGGTGACGAGCCAGGGGTGGCGCAACACGTCGCGAAGGCCCTTGCCCCAGCCGCCGCCGAGGCCCGTGGTCTCGGAAATGGCGGCGCCGCGTTTCAGGAGGTCGATGATTTCCGGGATGGCGAAGAGCCCCATCGCCACGACGACAAGGGGAATGCCGTCGTAAAGGTAGTCGATGCCGAGCGTCATGCGCGGCTCGCCGGTCGCAGGCGCGGTTCCGACGATGCCGATGATCAGCCCGAGGCCCGCGGCCGCCATCCCCTTGGCGAGGCTGCGGCCCGACAGGACCGCCACCATGGAAAGACCGAAGAGCGTCAGCATGAAAAGCTCTGCCGAGGAGAACGACAGAACGAGGGGACGCGCCATGACGATGGCGACGGACAGCACCAGCGCCCCGATCACACCGCCGAGGAGGGAGCTTGCGAAGGCCGCCGAAAGCGCTCGCGCCGCCTCGCCCTTCTTGGCAAGCGGAAACCCGTCGAGTACCGTCGCCTGGCTCGCGCTCGACCCCGGTATCCCCATCATCACCGAGGTGAAGGTGTCCCCCGTCGGGATCACCGCAACCATGCCGATCAGCATGCCGAGCGCAGAGGTCGGGTCCATGCCGTAGAGAAATGGCAAGAGGATCGACATGCCGGCGATCCCGCCAAGTCCGGGCAAGATACCGACGATTAGGCCGATAAGGACGCCGACCACCAGAAACGCGATATGGTGGCCGGTAAAGACGTGGCCTAGCGCAAGAAGTGCTGCGTCGAGCATGTTTTTCCTCCCGTTGGATAGATGTCGGCGGGACCTCCTCGAGGACCCGCCGATGGGATGTCAGAGGCTGACGTCGAACTCTTCTCTCAACCAATTGACGAGGTATTCCCGGACCGCAGGGTCGATCTGCAGCGCCTTGGTCAGGGCGGCGTCGGCCTCTGCCCCCACCAGCTGGACGTAGACGCCGAGTTCCTCGCCCGCCCGTTCACGGAAATCGGGGGCGTCGACGATCGCTTGGGCGGCGGCACCATAGGCGGCGATGATGTCTGCCGGGACATCCCGCGGCAGGACCATCATCTTCTGCAGCGAGAAGCCGGCGAGCATCAGCGACTGCCAAGCTTCGTAGGACTGACCCTCCGGGGCAGCCCCCGTCGCCTGTTCAAAGAACTCAACGAAGGTCGGCAGGTCCGGGAAGGACGGATCGCGCGAAACGCTGCCATCGGCACTGACCACGCCGAGCGCGAAGAGCGGCACCGCCTTGCCCGCCTCAACCAGCGGAGCCACGCTGCTAAGGTAGGCGGGCGTGGTTTGGAAATCGATCCCGGCCTCGCCGCGCTCGAAAGCGAGCCGCCCGGCGCCACGGCTTTCCATGCCAAAGACCGGCCGGATGTTCAGGCCCAGCATCTCGAAGGCCAGGAGAACCGGCATCTCGAGCCCTGTCGCGCTTTGTGCCGCGAAGCGGATCTCGGCGGTCCGCAGAGCCTCGATGTCGGCCGGGCCGGTCACGCCGTATTGTGGCGAGACATAGACCACCCCGCCGGTGGGCGAGGCGAGGACAGCAGTCCATTTCGCATAGTCGTACCGGACGCGCGGGTCGCCGAGGATCGCCGGGAACTGGGTCGATGCCGAGGTGCCGAGGACCTCGAGCCCGTCCGACCCGGCACGGGCGGCAAACTGGTTCGCGCCGGTGATCGAGCCGCCGCCGGGCACGTTCAGCACGACGACGTTGGGGTTGCCTGGAAGGCTTTTGCTGAACTGCGGAGCGAAGAAGCGCGCCCAGACGTCGGTTCCGCCGCCGACGCCGAACGGGATCGTCCATTCGATGTTCTTGCCGCTGAAGTCCTGCGCGAATACCGGCGCTGCGACGAGGCCGAGGGCGGTCGCGCAGACAAGCGCGGCGCGAAGGGTAATTGTTTTCAGAATGCTCACAGTTTTCTCCTCCTTGGTAGGCATGGGTCAGGCAGCGGTATCGCGGACATGCACGATACCTTCAAAGATCCGCCTTGCGGTACGGATTAACGAGACACGGGCAATCTCGCCCGTGACGAGGTCCTGCTCGATCTCGATCGGCGTGGAGCCCGAGGGATGCTCGATCTGAAGCATCCGCCGTCCGCTGGCGTCGGGCCCGGGCAGATCGGCGACGGCATGGGCAACCGTTCCGGGGGTGCAGCAGGCCGCGGCGATGCAAACGGCGCCGGTCACGGCGACCGCCGTGTGGCAGGCGTGCGGCACAAAATAGCGGGCACGGATCGTCCCCCCGGCCTCAGGCGGCGACACCAGGATCGGCTTCGGCACCACGAGGCCCGAGACATCGCCAAGACCCATGGCTTTGCCGGAAAGGAGTCTGACCTGCTCGAGCCGGGCCATGAAGGCGCGGTCGGCGTCGAGTTCGGCCGGGCGTTCGCCGCCGCTCTTGCCGAAGCTCTGCGCATCGGCAAGCATCGCCGCGACGGCCATGTCGATCAGGCTGACCTCTTGGCCGTCGAGCACATCCCGGGCCCGACCGCTGGGCAGGAACTTCCCCGTCTTGGACCCGGCGGCATCGAGGAACGCGAGCCGGATCGGCGCGGCGGTCCCCGGCACACCCGCGATGGTCGTTGCGCCGTCATACGTGACCCGCCTGTTTGGGGTTTCTACCGTGGCCTCGATCAGCTTGCCGGTGTTGACGTTGTGGATGACAAGCCGTGTCAGGGGATCGGCCACGGCGACGAGGCCGCATTCGATCGCGAAGGGCCCGACGGCAGCAAGCATGTTTCCGCAATTCGGTGCGGTATCGACGAGCGCCCGCTCCACGTTCACTTGGGCGAAGAGATAATCGACATCGGCACCCGGTACCGAGCCCGGGCCGACGACAGCTACTTTGCTGGTCAGGGGATTGCCGCCGCCAATGCCGTCGATCTGCAGGGGATGTCCCGAACCGAGGGCCGAGATCAGGGTCGCATCGCGCACAGCAGGATCGGCCGGAAGGTCAGAGGCGAGAAAGAATGGACCGCGAGATGTGCCGCCGCGCATCAGGACGCAAGGAATCTTGTTCATCGGTGGTCCTCCTCCTATCGGCCGGTGTGCCGACCGTTGGAAAGAGGCTTGCCATTCGAGTTCTATTGTGTGAAATGCATTTTTCACACTTATTAATGCGTGGTGAACATGAACATTGATTTAGAGGACCTTAGCGCCTTCGTTGCGACCGCCGAGATGCGCAATTTCGGAGCCGCAGCCGAGAGCATCCACCTCTCGCAGCCCGCGCTAACTCGCCGAATACAGAAACTGGAGGCCGCACTTGGCGTCACGCTGCTCGAGCGGACCACCCGCCGGGTCGAGCTCACGGTGGTCGGTCGCGACTTTCTAGGCCGGGCACGGCGGCTCCTTGACGACTTCGAGTCCTCGCTCCTGTCAGTGCGCGAGATCGCCGAGAGGCGGTCGGGACTCGTCAGTATCGCCTGTATCCCCACGGCCGCGTACTACTTCCTGCCCGACGTGGTGCGCGCCTTCAACCAGGCCTATCCGGCTATCCGCATCCGCATCGTTGACGACGGCGCGAACGAGGTGCTGCAAAGCGTGCTGAAGCGCGAGGTAGATTTCGGGATCACCTTGCTTGGCGCCGACGATCCCGATGTCATGTTCGCGCCTTTGGTCGAAGAACCGTTCATGCTCGCCTGCCGCACGGACCACGAGCTTGCGACGCGCCCATCGGTCACCTGGCGAGACCTGGCAAGCCATCGCTTCATCACGGTCGGACGATCGAGCGGCAACCGTCTAATCATCGACCTCGGCCTCGGCCGAGCCGGCATCCGGCCAAAATGGTTCTACGAGGTCCAACACCTATCGACATCGCTGGGTCTAGTCGAAGCGGGTCTTGGAATTGCGGCACTGCCGCGCATGTCCCTGCCGCTCGGAGACCACCCAACAATTGCAATTAGGCCGTTAGTCGATCCGGTCGTGACCCGAACGGTGGGACTCGTTCGACGCGTAGGGGCAACCCTCTCCCCATCGGCAGAACGCTTCTACACGATGATGATGGAGCGGTGGCAGGACAGGTAGCCTGTATTCTGGTCCTTGCAATCCATTCCACCAGGAGCCGAAGTAGAACATCCGCTTTCAAGCATTACCAACTATTGTTTCAACGTCCACCACCGGGCGCACAGCGGTCGTGATCGTGTCCCATCCGGTGGTGTAGGTCCCGAGGTTTAGGCGGCCATCAGTGTTTTCCATTTAAGGGTCGGGTTGTTCAAGACCAGCCTGATGGAAAGATCATCGATGACCAATGACATGATGAACGTGCGCTCGCTTGTTGAGAAGAGCGCCGATGCGGATTTGTTGCGCGAGATGATCGGCTTTGCGGCCGAGCGGTTGATGGAGCTGGAGGTTGGCGGCGCGACCGGTGCTGGTTTCGTGAGAAGAGCCCGATGCGGCTCGCCCAGCGCAACGGCTACCGTGACCGCGATTGGGAGACGCGCGCCGGAACCGTCGAGCTGCGCATTCCGAAGCTGCGCAAGGGCAGCTATTTCCCAAGCTTTCTAGAGCCGCGTCGAATGGCGGAGAAGGCTCTGACGGCCGTCATTCAGGAAGCCTACATTCAGGGCATCTCGACGCGCTCGGTTGATGATCTGGTCAAGGCCATGGGCATGAGCGGTATCTCCAAGAGCCAGGTGTCGCGGCTATGCGAGGAGATCGACGTCAAGGTGAAGGCGTTCCTCGACAGGCTGATTGAAGGTGACTGGCCCTACATCTGGATCGATGCCACCTATCTGAAGGTCCGCCGCGGCGGGCGCATCGTTTCCGTTGCCGTCATCATCGCCGTCGGCGTCAACAGCGACGGCCGGCGTGAGGTTCTGGGCATGGAAGTCGGCACGTCCGAAGCCGAGCCGATCTGGACGGAGTTCCTGCGCCGGCTGACCCGCCGAGGATTGCGCGGTGTGAAGCTCGTCGTTGCGATGAAGGCGGAGACGACCCGCCGGCCGCTCTTGCCGGCATGCGCCAGAACGTTTCTCATGAAGTGGACCCGGGGGCTGTTGAAGAAGTGCTATGTATCTGATTCAATTGAGCAGTCGTTGATTCTCTGGAGCCTCCACGATGCTCGGCCGTAAGGAACGCGATCAGCTTGAACTGTACATGTGCGGCTCGCTTCGGGATCTGGTCCCTGACGATCACGTATTGGTAAAGGTCGATCGAGTTCTCGACCTCTCCTGGCTACACGAGGAGGTGGCTGAGCTTTATGCGGCGGGCTTCGGCCGACCCGGCATCGACCCGGAAGTAGCAGTCCGGCTGATGCTTGCAGGCTTTCTTCTCGGAATTGTCCATGACCGTCGGCTGATGCGCGAGGCTCAGGTAAACATCGCTATTCGCTGGTTTATCGGCTTCGGTCTGCACGAAGCTCTCCCGGACCATTCGTCGTTGACCCGTATCCGTCAGCGCTGGGGTGCAGAACGTTTCCGAACTATCTTTGAGCGGACGGTAAAGGTCTGCGTAGCGGCCAAAGTCGCCAAGGGTGAGGTCGTTCATGTCGACGCCTCACTCATTCGGGCCGACGTCAGTTGGGAAAGTCTTGCGGTCCGCCATATAGATGCGGTCACCGACGCCAACGAAGCCGCTGAGAGCGAACGAAAAAGCCGCAAAACAGGCAAATACAAGAAAGTCTGCGTCACCGACCCTGACGCGTCCATGGCGACCAACGGGCGTAATCGGAGACTGGAGCCGGCCTACAAGCAACATGCCGTGGTGGATGATGCTTGCGGCGTAATTTTAGATGTGGAGGTCACCACAGGCGAGATTAATGAGGGGCAAGTCATACTCAGTCGTCTCGACGCGGTCGCCGCGATGACCGGCACGATAATCAAAACGGCAACGGCCGACGCCGGCTATGCGTATGCTAAGGTGTTCGCAGGAATGGAGCAACGCGCGATCGAAGCGGTTATTCCGGCAAAGGCAGAGCCAATCCGTAGCCCTGTGCCTATGCGCCGCTTTCGTTATGACGCCAAGCACGACACCCTTAAATGTCCGCGTGGCAAGATGCTGAAGGCGGGCCGTGCCGTTAAACATGGGCGCTTCTTTACATCTCGCGCGGCCGACTGTCGGCACTGCGATCTGGCGCGACTTTGCCTTTCCAATGGCCGTGTGAACAAGGCGGTAGTGCTCGGCGATGACTATCCGGCACTCCTGCGAGCTCGTCGCCGAAGAGAACGATGGTCGGACGAGGACCGAGCTTTGTACCAGCGTCACCGCTGGCGCTCAGAGGGATATCACGGCGAAGCGAAGACTTGGCACGGGCTATCGAGAGCGATCCGGCGCGGCCTCATAAATATGAAAATCCAAGCCTATCTGACGGCTGCGGCAGTCAACTTGAAACGACTGGCGAGTGCTTTTCTGTCAATTTTGCTGTTCGTGTACAGCCAAGAAGCTACCAGTTCAGCCCGACATCCCTTCAGGCAAAGGAAAGTTTTTGGAATTGGCTTGTCGGTGGCTTCCGCATAGCTCCGCCGACGATTGGTTCTTCAACAGCCCCACCCGGCATCTTTGCCAGGTGGCGCTGAGAACCTTGGTGACAGCCGCCTTGAGGCCTTCATGCGCATCGGAAAGCGACGCACCGAGGTCGTTTGCATCTTTCCCAACGACGAAGCCATCGTCCGTCTCGTCGGCGCACTGCTGCTCGAACAGAATGACGAATTGGCCGTCCAACGCGCCCGGTACCTGACACTTGAGACCATGGCGCAAATGAGCGATGATCCGCAAATCAGTCTGCCCGCTGTGGCCCGCTGATATCCCTCCGGCTCTATGTCGGAAAGCACGGCCATCAGCCGCGACCTACACCACCTCACGGGACACGATCGCGGTCGTTCGTGAACCGTGGCTGGAAAGTCGTTTTCGGGCTCAATCGAGCCATTCCCGGTCCTCGTCCCCTATGACCGCAAGGGGTGGAGAGCTTAATTTCGCTGCGGGATGCATGAACGAAAGAAAGCGCCGGATGCCGTCGTTGGGCCGCCGAGACGAACCCCCACCATAGGCAAGATGCGTTCAGACAGTAAAGACGCCCCGGATATGGTCGAAAGCGCGGGCGACGGCCGGCCGCGGCGGGGCTAGTGCAGGGTCCTGCTCGGCTTCGACCACCAGCCACCCGCGGTAGCCGTTTTCCCGGACAAAGCGGGCAATCGGGTCGAAATGGACAATGCCGTCGCCGGGCACAGTGAACATGCCGCTTCGCACGCCGACATTGAAGCTCAGGTCACACGCCCGAACGTTTTGGAAGCACCGGGCCACGGACGTCCTTCAGATGGATGTGGACGATGCGATCCCCGAAGCGCTCGATCAAGCGGGTATAATCAAAGCCGCCGGCGACAGCATGTCCAGTGTCGAGAAGCAGGCCGGCTTCCTCCCCCGTTCTGCCAAAAATGTCCGAAATCTCATCGAATGTCTCTGCCACCATCATCAGGTGATGGTGATAGGCAAGTTTGAGATCGTACTCGCCCGCCAGACGCTTGGCGAACTCGGTGAGCCGGGCGGCATAGGCGACTACCTCCGTCTTCGGCATGGTCAACCGCTCAGACATCGGTGCATCGAGCGGCGATCCTGGTGTCATCATCGCGACCTCGCCATAGGCCATGACCTTGCACTCCATCTCGCGCAGAAGTTCGGCATGGCGGGCAACGGCTTTCATTTCTTCGCCGACGCCGCGTTCAGCCAGTTCTCCCGAATGCCAGACGGACGCCAAGGCGAGGCCATGGCTTGCAAGAAGCGGTCGCAATGTTGCGGCATCTCGTGGGAATTTCCGTCCGAGTTCGACGCCTTGGTAACCGGTCTCGGCTGCGTCGCTCAGGCATGTCTCGAGCGAGATGTCGGCGCCAGGGTCCTCAAGCACGTCGTTGGCCCATGACAGCGGACCGACGGCAAGACGCAAGCCGGCGGGCAAAGTGATGGCTTTCTGGGGGATCATGTTGTTCTCCGGATGGTGGATTTCTTTGAGCGGCAGCGTGTTCGCCGTGCCCAAGAGATGACGGTCTCGCCAATGACGGCAGCTCATGTGGACTTGCGCACGATAAGGGTGCCCGGCAGTGTCACGGTCTCGGGCTCCAGCCGTCCCGTGATCATCCCGACGATTATCTGAACCATCTCGTGCCGCGGCTGATCATATGTTGTGAGGCTGTAGGCGGACGACCCGCAGAGCTCGTAGTTGTCGAAGCCGACGACGGCCATGTCTTCCGGGACCCGCAAGCCGAAACGGCCGCGGATTTCATCCATCGCTCCGAGCGCCAGAATGTCGTTTTCGCACATCAGGACGTCGACCCGGTCTGCGGCGTCGGTCTGCTCGAGATAGCTGCGGATGGCTTCGGCTCCGGCTTCGGCACTGTATTTCTCAGCCGAGAACACCGAGACGTCATTCACACCCTTATGTTTCCAGAAATCGACGAAATGTTGCCGACGTCTAAGCGCTGTCGACAGGACGGTCGCACCTGTCATGAAGCCCGGACGCCGGTAACCTCTTTCGAAGAGGTGATCGACGATCTCCCGTAGCGCCAGTTCGGCATCACATGTGACTGCCGGCACGCCTTCGATCTGGCTGTCTCTCGCCAGAACGAACATGGGGGGCGTTCCCCGGCCCAATTGCAGATCGCTCAGCGTCTCGCTGCGAAACGCCGTTCCGAACAGGATGACGGCATCGACCTGGCGCTGGTCAGCGTGAAGCAATGCGTGCACATGGTCGAAGTGCGTGTTGATATTGATGAGCACGGCGACCAGCCCCTCGGCCTGCAGTCGTTCGGTCAATTTCTCCAGGAACGGTAATTTCTGAGGATTGGCGAAATCATCGACGAACACAGCCACCTGATGGGTGGAGTTGGTCGCGAGGCTGCGGGCAAGCAGGTTCGGAGTGTAGTTGAGCGCCGCAGCCGCTTCGAGAACCTTGCGTTTGCTTTCCTCCGCGATCGAGGCGCCCGGCGTGAAGGCCCGTATGACCGTCCACTTCGAGACACCGGCGACATCCGCCACTTCCCTCGCTGTCGCCCGCTTGCGCTACAGCGTTGGGTCGCGAATTCGCCTTCATCCGCGTCGTGGGTGGGTGGGGAGCGGAAGTTCGAGCGAACGAGCGAATCGGCCGCTAAGCGGGACCTTTCGGCCATTCGTGCCGGCCCGTACTAGCTCGCGGCGGCGGCGGGGCGTGGCCGACGCGCGGGCACATCCCACGCGGTCGTCAGGACGCCGAATGGCAACGACTGCGGCAAGGACTTGCTGCGCCAGCACCACGAAGCCCACGCCCATGAACCAGGGCACGGCCACCGCCAACCCTTAGGAATAAGAGTTGCTTGACATTGTACCCAAAGGCTCAACGAAACATGAACTTCCGAGTCGGTACGCATGAGAGGGAAGAGGATTCCAATTGACTATTCGGGGAAGTGTCGCGTCCCCTCGACCTGGCTCCCCCCCATGTCCCGCCAACTGCTTCAATTGCTCGGCTTACCCGCACTGCAATGCTGCTGGATGAAGTCCGACAGGAAGGTTGAAGCGTGAACGCACCTCCGATGCACAGCGATCGCCTGAGGCACTTTCGAGAATGTCCCCTCAACAACGCGGAAACCTGGATTCTCTTCGCAGAAACGTGACAGGGACTCGGTCAAGCCCGCAGCCGCATCGCACTGGGAGGATACAAGCATGTCCAGGGCGGATGCGGGATTCTCGGTATGGAGGAGGATTGCATTTCTAACCTGTCGCTCAAGCTGCTTTGTATACGCAGCGGTTCTGGCGGCGGCAATGCGTACCCCTTCGACGTCGATATGCTCGACGCTGCCCAGCGGGCTACTGTCTGACACCAGAAAGCTGGCGGTCACCATGGTATAGGGGGGCGAGAAGGAGAACCTGTCGGCACGTGACGGATCAGAAGCAATGAACGCAACGTCCCACTCGTTGCCTTCGGCAGCCGCAAGAATGTCAGCGGCCGATCCGTATCGAACCAGCGACAAACCGCAGTCGAGTTCTGCCGCAAGTGCGATCGCGATCTGCGCGCTCGGCCCTGTTAGAACGCCTGTCACTTGATCGAGTTGGACAAGTGCGGCATTCGACATGTTGACCGCCGCTCGGACGACTCCCGTCGGTGCGATTTCAGTGAGGAGCTCATCACGTTCCGGCATTGCGGTCACGCTCCCTGAGATGCAAATCGTGCCGCGAGTGCTTCCGATCCCCTTGCCAGAACAGCGACATCGACACCAACAGCAGTAAACAGCGTTCCCAGCGAGAGGCACCGTGCCGCGAACGTCTCATCCGGGGTAAGAATGCCCGCGGGCTTGCCCAACGCTTTCAGCCGTTCAATCGCGTCGATAATGGCATCGACCACCTCGGGGTGGCTCGGTTGGCCCCTGTGTCCGAAACTCGCAGCCAGGTCTGCCGGTCCTACGAATACGCCATCCACTCCCTCTACCGACGCAATCGACTCGAGGTTGCCAAGCGCTTCCCGCGTCTCAACTTGCAGCAACAGGCAGATTTCCCGTTCCGCATTTTGCGCATAGTTCGCAACTCGGCCGAACCGAGTGGCGCGCGTCAGGGCCGAAACACCACGAATTCCATCCGGAGGATATCGCACTGCCGCGGCTGCGGCTTTCGCCTCTTCCGCGTTCTGAACGTAGGGAATGAGCAGTGTCTGAACGCCGATATCCAGGAAACGTTTGATGAGAACGGGGTCGTTGCTGGCCGGGCGGACGACTGCGGAAACGTCGTATGGTGCGACCGCTTGCAATTGTGGCAGGACGGTTAGAACGTCACCTGGAGAATGTTCCGTGTCGAACAGGAGCCAATCGAAACCTGAAGGCGCGACGATTTCCGCGGCGTAGTTTCCCGGCAGGCCACACCACAAGCCGATCTGACTTTGACCAGCAAGAAGCTTCTGCTTGAACCGATTGACAGGATGTTCCATCGAGCACCTCACACGAACGACACGCCGATGGAGCCAACAGGGCCATAGTCGGCCTGAATGACATCACCTTTCGCGATATCGACAGGACGCGTGAAGGAGCCGGCCAGGACTATTTGTCCCTTCTTCAGGCCACCGCCCACAGCATGAAGTTTGTTGACCAGCCACGCGATGCCGGCTGCCGGATGTCCCATGATCGCCGCCGACACGCCCGACTCCTCGATGATGCCGTTCTTGGAAAGAGTCGCTCCGACCCAACGTATATCAATGTCCATCGGGCGAATTATACGGCCACCCACGACGAGGGCGCCGAAAGCCGCGTTGTCCGCAATGGTATCGGTGATCGCTCGAGGGACTTCGGTCCGGTAGTCGATAATCTCGAGCGCCGGGACAACGAACTCGGTCGCACGCATGACGTCATAGATCCTGGTGCCGGGCCCGACGAGATCCTCACCCATAACAAAGGCCAGCTCGACCTCGAGGCGCGGCTTGATAAACAAGTCAGCCCTGATCTGCGCTCCGTCATTGTAAAGCGCATCGTCAAGAATGCAGCCGTAGTCCGGCTCCGTCATCTTCGACGCCATCTGCATTGCGCGTGACGTCAGGCCAATCTTATGCCCGACGATCCGTGCGCCCTTGGCTACCCTCGCCTCCGCCCACAAAGCCTGAATTCGGTAGGCGTCCTCGAGTTCAAGGTTCGAGTAGGTCTCGCTAGGCTGTATGATCGGCTTGCGCTCGATTTCAGCTTTGAGCAGCGCGTCTGCCGCGGCCCGGCGTTCTTCTTCGGTGATCATATCGTTTGCTCTGCTGATCGTGATTTATTTGATCGGGGGACGCGGCAAAACGGCTTCGCCGGGCTCCATGACATAGGTGTAGTCGAGCGAGAACCAGGGACCAGGAATATCCGTTTCGGTCGGATGGGGCTCCTCATGACGAATGAAGTCGCCGATCAGCGCTGCCGTGACACCGAACTGAACATCGGAGTCGATGTTCGGGTCGCTGGGGTCGAAGACCTGGGAAATCAGCGTCTTGTATCCGTGCTTGAAGATCAGTGCGTGCAGGTGCGCTGGTCGGTACGGATGGCGTCCCTGAACTTTGAGCAGGCGTCCGACTACGCCGTCGACCGGTATCGGATACCCGACCATCTTGACGGTCCTGAACCAGAACCGACCTTGCTCGTCGGTCATGAATTTACCGCGCAAGTTCATCTCGGCCTGGTCCGGGTCCTGGTTTTCATAAAGACCGACGGGAGATGCATGCCACACATCCACTTCGGCGCCGGCGATTGGCTTACCGTCGCGGTCAACGACCTTGGCGTGCACGAACAAGGGAGTGCCCGGCGTCTCGGATCGGATGATCGACCCGCCATTTTCGACACGCGGAGAGTTGAGGCGCCAGAATGGGCCCAACAGCGACTGGGAGGTCTCAGTCTGTCCTCTGTCGCCATTGTTCAGCAGGCAGACAAGTGAAGACACGCCAAGAGAACCGGCCATCAGCACAAACTCGTTGTGGTGATCGGTATGCAGCTTCCCGATCTCGTTCAGAATGGCTGTCGCCTCCCGAAATTCGACCTCGGTCAGTCGAACGTCGCGCACGAAGGCATGAAGATGCTTGACCATCGCGACAAGGATTTCTCGCAGGCGGGGGTCTTCAGTGCGATTCATCGCAGCGAGAACGGCTGGCGTCAGATCGCTTTCAGTTTTGATCACCATGTGGGCTACCTCCCGATTTCCCCGACTATCAGGATAATCGATTATCTGTCAAGGCCGCCGAACATTCTCGCGGCGCCAATAAGCCAAATGAAACAGGATGGCGGAATGTAACGTGTTGATTTAAGTTACATACCGCTTGCGGAGAGGGAGCTGAGGCTTAACTTTGTGCAGATTTCAGCGCTCTGAAGTTGACACGAATAATCGTTTATTGTATCGATCATCGACAACCAGTTGGGGAGCCTTGGGAGGAACAATGGTACCGGATGACGACGGCGCATTTGCTCCGACGACAGAAGATGCTCCATCGTCTTCTGGCTTTCTCGATGATGGCAAAAACACAATTGGGAGCCAGCTTGCATCCCGCCTTCGTGAGGCGATCATCTCCGGCGAGCTTCAGGCCGGCAGCAAGATCAATCTCGACAAGGCGCGCAAGACGTTCAACGTAAGCCTCAGCCCGCTGCGAGAAGGGTTGGCGCGGTTGATATCGGACGGTCTAGTAGAGTTCGAGGACAATCGCGGCTACCGCGTTTCATCAATTTCCTTGGCCAATCTCGAAGAGATCACCACCCTGCGCGAAGAATTTGAAGTCTTCGCGCTTCGCGAGTCGATGCGGCTCGGCGATGTGGAGTGGGAGGGCAACGTCATGCGCGCGCTGCATCGCCTTAACCGCACCGAGCGTGACGCGGCTCGGCCGGAGACGCTGGAGCGCTGGGAAGAGCTTCACCGCGAATTTCATCTGACACTCATATCTGGCTGCGGGAAGCCGATCCTGCTCCATTTCTGCAGATTGCTTCTTAATCTCAACGACCGGTATCGCCGGGTGTTTCTGACTCGCACGTCGGGTGACCGCAACGTCAGCCAGGAGCACAGTGAGATTGCTCAGGGAGCCGTCGCGCGGGATCTGGACTATGCGTGCGACATGTTGCGTCAGCATATTCACCGCACGGGAACCAATCTGCGCAAACACCTGGCGACAAAGGGGATCTTGTGATGACCGTCGCGACGCCAAGACCGGGGCTTGAGCTGGGCGTGGCGCATTTTTCATCCATCGCGCTGCCGCCCAAGGAATTCGCCGTGATAGCTGCTCGGTCGGGTTTTGCGTCGATAGGTCTGCGTCTGCACCCCGCCTTTTCCGGAGCCCCTTTCTACGAGTTGCCGGTGGGCAGCCAGAATGCCCAGGAGTTCAAGACAGTTGCCGATGGCGAAGGCATCAAGGTGTTCGATATCGAGTTCTTCGTGATTGACGAGAACTTCGTTGCGGCCTCACATGAGGCGACCGTGGCAGCGGCTGCGAACATAGGGGCGCGCCGGCTGAGTGTTTGCGGCGATGATCGAGACGGCGGCCGTCTTGCTACGAACCTCTCGGAGTTTTGCGCCTTGGCGGCGCTATATGGCATGTCAGTCGACATCGAAAACATGGGCTGGCGGACGGTAAGAACCTTTGGCGACAGCGTTTCGGTCGTGAATTCCTGTGGAGCAGAGAACGCCGGTGCCCTCGTTGACGGGATTCACTTCTTTCGAAACGGCGCCTCCATCGACGAGCTTCGCGGACATGCAGATAAGGTAAAACACCTCCAGCTTTGCGACGTCCGCGGGCCTGCTCCCAAAACATCGGACGCAATGATCGCCGAGGCAAGAAGCGGTAGGCTCGCGCCTGGAGAAGGCGAATTGCCGCTGAAGGACCTCTGGGCGGCAACCGAATACGGCGCCGCTATCTCGGTTGAAGTGCCACTCGTCGGGCCGGTGGACCCGGAGGCACATCTAAAACATCTGCATGAAAGCGTACTGCGGATTTTGAAACCGGATCATTGATCCGGCGCCGACCCGGCGTAGGCCGGTCGGAGGGAGGAAGTCATACATGACTTATACGCTTGATTTCGGTGCGGTCCTCGACCGCGCCCCGGAATTGCTATGGGGTTCGCTTGGAACGCTTGGCCTTGCGTTGGCTGGGATGCTTCTCGCACTCGTGATCGGACTCCTGGGCGTTGTTGCAAGGACTTCCAAGAGCGAGATCACGCGCACTCTCGTGATGGTCTTCGTCGAGGTCGTGCGTAATACGCCATTCCTGGTGCAGATCTTCTTCATATATTTTGCGCTTCCTCTCATGGGCATTCGCCTCAATCCGACCGTTACGGCAATCATTGCCCTCGGCATCAATGGTGGGGCGTACGCAATCGAGATTATCCGAGGTGGGGTCGAGAGCGTGTCGCGCGGCCAGATCGAGGCAGGTTTCGCACTTGGACTGTACAAGGCGGACGTCTTCCGGCTCATCGTGCTCAAGCCGGCGCTGCGGGCGATATATCCCTCGCTCACAAGCCAGTTCATCATGCTGACACTGACAACGTCTGTCTGCACGTCAATAGCCGCCTACGAACTGACCTCGGCCGCTCAGCGCATTGAGTCTGACACCTTCCGCAGCTTCGAAGTCTATTTCACGGTGACGGCTATCTATCTGGTTATCTCGACCCTGATGATGGGCCTCTTTGCCCTCATTTCTCGCCACTACTTCAACTACCCGACGCGATAGGAGGCAGCCATGGGTCCCATCGGCGAAAATGAATTCTTCTTTTTGATGCAGGGTTTGAAGTGGACCGTGCTGCTCGCGATCGTGGGCTTCATCGGTGGGGGGATATTCGGAATCCTGATCGCGCTGCTGCGCACCTCGAAGACGAAGGCCGCCCGGAGGATCACCGCAGGCTATATCGGCGTCTTCCAGGGCACGCCCCTTCTGATGCAGCTCTTCGTTGTCTATTACGGCGTTGCGCTGTTGGGCATCGAGGTCAATGCGTGGATCGCGGTCGCAATCGCCTTCACGCTCCATGCCAGTGCTTTCCTGGGAGAGATCTGGCGCGGCTCCATCGAGGCAGTGCCGAAGGGCCAGACGGAAGCCGCCAACGCCCTCGGTCTGCATTATGTCTCGCGGATGAAAGACGTCATCCTGCCGCAGGCCCTGAAAATCTCGATGCCGGCCACGATCGGCTTCCTTGTCCAGCTCATCAAGGGCACGTCGCTGGCAGCAATCGTCGGCTTCATTGAACTCACTCGCGCCGGCCAGATCATTTCAAACCAGACCTATCGTCCGCTGCTCGTCTTCGGGATCGTCGGCGCAATCTACTTCATCATTTGCTGGCCGCTCTCCCATGCCGGAAGTGGCCTCGAAAAACGGATGGCGAAAGCTGCCCGCTAATCGCTTCGCTCGAAGCAAAACTCTTGAGGAGGAGAATAAGCATGCATAACAATCGTAGGAATTTTCTCGGACTTGCACTGGCAACCGTTGCCTTCGCTACCGTTGGCGCTGCCACCGCCTCTGCGGCAAGTGTGGAGGAAATCAAGGCAAAGGGCACGCTTGTGGTCGGCATCCAGGGCGACAATGCCCCATGGGGGTTCGTCAACACAAGCGGCGTGCAGGACGGCTTCGACGCTGACGTCGCCAACCTTTTTGCCAAGGAATTAGGCGTGAAGGTTCAATTCCAGCCGCTCGCCGTTGCCAACCGAATTCCGGCGCTTACGACCGGCAAAGTCGACATCCTGTTCGCAACGATGGCGATGACGGAAGAACGCGCGAAATCGATTCAATACAGCAAGCCCTACGCCGCCAACGCGATTTCGCTTTATGCCGCGAAGTCCGACACGGTTACGAAGCCTGAAGACGTTGCGGGATGGGAGATCGGCGTTCCGAAGTCCAGTTCGCAGGATAAGGCAGTAACGGACGCCGTCGGGTCCACCGCAACGGTTCGCCGCTTTGATGACGACGCCGCAACCATCCAGGCGCTCATCTCCGGACAGGTAAAGGCAATTGGCGGCAACCAGTTCTATGGCCAGCGTCTGGACGCGGCGAGTCCCGGCACCTATGAGCCCAAGATTAACTTTCTGACGACCTACAACGGCGTCGGGACCCGGCTCGGCGAGAAGGACTGGAACGAAGCCGTCAACGCCTTCATCGACAAGATCAAGGCCAATGGTGAGCTCGCCGCCATCACGAAGAAGTGGATGGCGATCGATTTGCCGCAGTTCCCTGAATCCATTCCGAACATCCCGTTCACCGTCAATTAGAGCGCGTGTCGATCTGACTGGATCAGATCGGCGCTCTAACGCTTTCTTTCTGACGCATGATCTTATCGATCCTCGTTTCACTCCGGTCGGATCATGCTCTAAAGCCCCATATGGAGAGTTCCGTGCTCAATTCCGCAAACGATCAATCGACGCTGATTTCCCTTGAGGACGTGCAGAAGTGGTACGGCGCTTTCCATGCCTTGAAATCCATCAGTCTGTCGGTTCGCAAGGGCGAAAAAATCGTCCTCTGCGGGCCGTCAGGCTCCGGGAAATCAACGTTAATCCGCTGCATCAACGCCCTCGAAACGATCGAGGACGGCAAGATCGTCGTCGAGGGTCAGGTACTGGACGGAAGCACCAAATCCGTCGATGCGATACGTCGCGAGGTGGGAATGGTCTTCCAGAGCTTCAATCTCTTCCCGCACATGACCGTACTTCAGAACTGTACACTCGCCCCGATGCGTGTTCGAGGCACAAGCCACACTGACGCAGAGCGACTGGCTCGAAAATATCTCGAGCGCGTTCGAATCCTGGATCAGGCGGAAAAGTATCCTGCGCAGCTATCCGGCGGACAACAGCAACGCGTTGCCATCGCTCGCGCGCTCTGCATGGAGCCGAAGGTCATGCTCTTCGACGAACCGACCTCTGCCCTCGATCCTGAAATGGTGAAGGAGGTGCTCGACACCATGATCGGGCTCGCCCGTGACGGCATGACGATGATCTGTGTCACGCACGAAATGGGGTTTGCCCGTCAGGTCGCTGATCGCGTCATCTTCATGGCCTCCGGAGAAATCGTCGAAGAGGCCGAACCGGAGGTCTTCTTCAAGTCTCCCAAGCACCAACGCACGAAAACCTTCCTCGGCGAAATCCTGGCCCACCACTGACGTTCGAAAGCGATGCAATGCACGACAAGAAATTCCTCGTGGGACTGATCGGTGCCGACATCCAAATGTCAAAGTCGCCCGCCCTCCACGAAACGGAGGCTCGACACCAGGGCCTCGATTACCGTTACGAGCTTCTCGATCTGGCCGAGCGAGGCCTTCGCGCCTCGGCGCTACCGGACCTCCTCGACGAGGAAGAGCGGCGCGGTTTTGCCGGGAGCAACATTACACATCCGTGCAAGCAGACGGTGATCGCCCACCTCAATCGCCTTTCCGAGGATGCAGAGATGCTCGGTGCGGTCAACACCGTGGTCTTTCGTAACGGCGAGAGGATCGGCCACAACACTGATTGGTACGGTTTCTACGAGAATTTCCAGCGCGGCCTTCCTGACGTCGCGACGTCGCATGCCGTCCTGCTTGGCGCCGGCGGCGCCGGTGTCGCCGTGGCGCATGCCGCAATCAAGCTCGGTATTGAGAGATTATCGATCTTTGACCAGGAATCGAAACGGGCAGAAACCTTGGCTGGGCATTTGAACGATCGGTTCTCAAGGGATTGTGCTCGTGCCACGACGGATGTCGGCAGCGCCCTGCGCTCCGCGGACGGCCTCATCCACGCGACGCCGACGGGTATGAAGAGCCATCCTGGTTTGCCGATCGACGCGGAATGGCTTCTGCCACGGCATTGGGCCGCCGACATCGTCTATATGCCACTCGTCACAGAGCTCCTTGCTCTCGCCGAAAGAAAAGGCTGCCGGACCCTTCGTGGCGGCGGCATGACCGTCTACCAGGCAGCAGCGGCTTTCGAATTGTTCACCGGGATAGCACCCGACGCAGAGCGCATGTCCCGTCACTTTATGGACTTGTGCCGCCTGTCGGCTTGATGGGGAGATCCCAAATGCCGCATATCATCATCGATTATAGCCGGGGCGCAGGCGAGCATGTGGCCATCGACCGGCTGACGCTCACCGTGCATCGCTGCGTTCGCGATGGCGGCCTTGTGAAACCGTCCGCCGTGCGCACGCTTGCGCGGGAGGCGACATACTCCTGCGTGGGCGATGAGCATGTCGACAATCATTTCATCCAAATCATCGTGCGAATGGCACCGGGTCGTACTGCAGAGACCAAGCAGAAGCTTCTCACTGCCGTTCTCGAGGCCGCGCGGGCGATCGCCGCGCCTGCTCTCGAAGGGGGAAGGCTCGGCTTGCGCGCAGATCTTTACGAGTCGGACCCTGATTTTGCTGTTCAAGCAATCGCGTTCGTCTGACCAGGACGACGTGCTCAAGAAGGACACTATGCCATGAGCCTGATCTACGTTCTCAATGGACCAAACCTCAACCTGCTTGGCAAACGCCAGCCGCACATCTACGGGCATGAAACGCTCGCAGACGTGGAGGCGGACTGCCGCAAACTGGCAGCCGAACTCGGCCATGAAATCCGCTTTCATCAGAGCAACCGGGAATACGAGATCATCGATTGGATTCATGAGGCGCGCGAGGACGGTGCGGGCATCGTCATCAATCCTGCGGCCTTTACCCATACCTCACTCGCCATTCTCGACGCTCTGAACACATTTGAAGGGCCTGTGATCGAGATCCACATCTCCAATGTGCACAAGCGCGAAAGCTTCCGACACAATTCGTTCGTTTCTCACCGCGCGGACGGGGTGATCTGCGGCCTTGGAACAGAAGGATACCAGCTTGGCATCCGACGCGCGGCGACAATGATCAAGGCGGCGGGCAAGGGCTGAGGGAGCATGACCCAACGGGCTGGCCGTAGTTGGGGCAGGCCTCATCGGTAAGCGCCATATTCAGCACGTCCTGGCCGAGCCCTCGGCGCAACTCAGTGCCGTGGTCGATCCCACGTCGGTTGGCGAGAATATTGCCAAGGAAGCCAGCGTGAAGTGGTTTCCAATCTTCGCGGACATGATTGCCGCAGACCAAGCCTGAGGGGATCATCGTGGCTACGCCCAACCAGGCTCACGTCCAGAACGGGTTGGAAGCCGTTGAAGCCGGCGTTCCCGCGCTGATCGAGAAGCCTATCGCCGACGACATTATATCCGGGGAAAAGCTGATCGCAGCGGCTGAGGCAAAAGGTGTTCCTCTTTGACCGGCCATCACCGCCGACACAATCCGGTGATGCATAAGGCAAAGGAAATCATCGAAAGCGGGAAGCTCGGCCGCGTTCTTGTTGTCAATGCGATGTTCTGGCTATTCAAGCCCGACGATTACTTCGACATCTCGTGGCGTCGTGAGCGCGGTGCGGGGCCGGTTTTCCTCAATCTCATCCACGATGTCGATAATCTGCGCTACCTTTTCGGCGATGTGGCCGCCGTTCAGGCACGCGAGTCCAACGCGGTGCGCGGCAACGCAGTTGAGGAAACAGCAAGGGGTCGACAGCAGCCGCACCTTGCTAACATCTGGTGCAGCTTAGCGGTCGAGTGTTCCCGCTCTGGGCTTAAGAGATCGCATAACTGGAATCGCAAAGAATGACAGGGTCGCAACTGCGGCCGACGCGGGCAGCTTATCGCTGATGCACATAAGTGCCGGGCGCATCCCCGATCGGGGGATAGCCTTTCTTCCGGGCGCCGATAGCTGGAGGAGCCACCCGTTCCCGCGCAGAGTGACTGGCGAGCCACTCGACCCAATCCGGCCACCATGAGCCGTCCTTCGATAAGGCTGCCACGGCCCATTCCTCGGCACTGACGCCAGAATCGACCTCGCGCGTCAATGCGATGCGAAAACGTCTGCCGGGGTGGTCTGGTTCGGAGATGATGCCGGCGTTGTGGCCCCCGCTTGTCAGCACAAAGGTGACGTCGGTATCGGTGAGATAATGTATCTTGTAGACCGAGGGCCATGGTGCGACATGATCTCGCTCCGTCCCGACGACGAACATGGGAAGCCGGATGTTTTGGAGGTGAGCCGGGCGCCCGTCAACGATGAAACGGCCGGAGGCAAGTTCGTTGTCGAGATAGAGGCGCTGCAGATATTCCGCATGCATCCTGTAGGGCATGTGGGTCGAGTCTGCGTTCCATGCCATGAGATCGCTCATGGGGGTGCGCCCACCGATCAGGTAGTCGTGGACGAGGCGCGACCACACGAGATCGTTGGTGCGCAGCAGTTGAAATGCGCCCGCCATCTGATCGGCGGAGAGACAGCCGCTATGCCACATCATGCTCTCGAGATAGTGCATCTGGCTGTGGTCGATGAAGCGCGCCAGTTCGCCAGGTTCGGAGAAGTCCGTCTGAGCGGCAAACAGCGTAACGGATGCCAATCGCTTGTCTTCGGCGCGCGCCATCGCGGCCGCCGCGATTGCCAAAAGCGTCCCTCCAAGGCAGTAGCCCGTTGCGTGGATCTTGCGTTCAGGAACGATGGCGCTGACGGCATCGAGCGCGGCCATGATTCCCAGCCGCCGGTAATCGTCGAGAGTAAGGTCGCGGTCGTTCGCGGTCGGATTGCGCCAGGAAATGCAAAAGACTGTATGGCCTCGAGACACGAGATAACGGACGAGCGAATTACGGGGTGAAAGGTCGAGAATGTAGTATTTCATGATCCAGGCCGGCACGATCAGGATCGGCTCGGCCAAGACGTTCTCCGTCGCAGGCGAATACTGGATCAGCTCGATCAGGTTATTTCGGTAGACGACCTTTCCGGGCGTCGCCGCGATATCCCGTCCTACCCGGAACGCCTCCATCCCGACCGGGGGCTGTCTCATGGCCAGCCGACTGGTGTCTTCGAGCCAGTTGCGGAATCCCTGCGCGAAGTTCGCCCCGCCCGTCTCCATTGCCTTGTGGATCACTTCTGGGTTGGCGAAGGGAATGTTGGACGGCGAGAACACGTCCAACAGCTGCCGCGTCGTGAAGGAGACGACGTCCTCGTGGTGCGGTGTCATTCCGGGGATATTGTGCGTTAGATTGTGCCACCACTGCTGGCACAGCAAGAACGCCTGAGCCCAGACGGTGTAGGGTTGCTTTTGCCAGCCCTCCGCACGAAACCGGTTGTCTCCCGGCAGCGCATCGATGCAGGCCGGCGTGTCTGGACGAGTAGCGGCTGCAGCCATGTAAGTCAGCAATTGGCCCCAATTCTGCGCGGCCTTGTTCGCAAGTTCCATGCGCTTGCCCGGAGCCGACGCGAGGTGAATCGACCAGTCGAAGAAGGCGAGCGCCAATGCGGCAGGTGAAAGACCTCCCGTCGCCATTGCACTCAGAGCCTCACGCATCCGATCGATCGCCCGGAAAGCTTCGCTCCCCAAGTCCTCGTCCTCGTGCGGCAACGCCGATTGCGCCGCTACCGAGATAACCGGCCCAAATTCCGTTGGGCGGTCTGCAACCAAGGCTTGTCTGTCACGCGTAAGCGTCTCCATCGCGAAACTCCATTCAGCCCCTGCCGCGTTGATGCCGATCAATGCCCGATCGCCGGTGGGGAAGTGTCCTCGATCGGAGCAAGTAGACGGAAGTTTTACTATTTGTGATGGTGCGCTGCTTCTCTGGTCTGTGCAAGTCAGCCTTTTGGGAGTCGCTTAACCAACGAAGGGCAGGTTCGGGCCGCCTTGCGCTGTAGGAAGGCACATCAACTTGCACAGAAGAGCTCAAACTCGTCAGTGTTCGGGAGGCGCACGGCGCTGTCTGGCTATGGTGCGAATGTCTCAGAAGCCATATCGAACCATTCGCCCCATACGACAGGGGGGCAGGATGGTCCTGAAGAGCTGCAGTGCAATCTGGGCGGGCGGTGACATTCGCGCAACCTGTCCGGTGTCCCAATCCGAATTGTCGTCCATGAGCTTTAGCCCGGGTACCTGCCGCTCCATCTCTGCCGGGTCGTCGAGCGCCCAATGGACACAGGCATCGGTGGCGCGGATCGCCGGATTGAAGCGCAGCAGTGGGATTGCGAAACTGCTATAGGCATCGAACGCTATCTCGCCCGACGGAAAGTGCTCGACGATCCGTCGCAGAACCTGCACGACCTGGTATTCCTTCAGATAAGGCAGAACGCCCTCGGCGACGATCATGGCCGGCCTATTGGCGGGAAGTTTCGCAATCCACCCGTGCTCGACGATCGAGCATGCAATCATCGCGCAGTCCGCACGGGCGGGGTAGATCTGCTGACGCAAGGAGATGACATCGGGAAAATCCAGTTCAAACCAACGAACTCCCGGCCCAGGATCTATCCGGAAGATGCGACTGTCGAGACCACAGCCGAGATGGAGAACAGTCGCTTCCGGGCAGCGCTGAAGGAATGCCTCGGTCCAGCGATCAAGCATATAGGCGCGCAGCGCAATGCCAATCGTCATGTCGTGGCCGACCGTAAGGTGCCCACTGACCTGATCGATACGGTGTAATGCATCTGCGGCGAAGCGGTCGCGAAGCAGCGAATCCGGCATTCCACTTTCGGTTGCCTTGGCTTGGAGCGTAATCAGCAGGGTTTCCCTTGCGCCGGTGAGGCGGATTTGCTCCGGTTGCATGGCTTTCTCCGAGGTGCGGCATCAGGAGGGTACTCTCTCTGTCGCATCAGCAGCAACGATTTCTTATCCGCGCATCCAATCCTCCTGGAGCGCTTCAAGAATATTGCTCATCTCTCCGAGGACGACCGTTTGAGACACGAGGAAATCCAAAGCTGCGTCGCGCCAGGGGTTTCGATTCAAGTTGTCCATGCTGCGACCTTCAAAATCTTGGTTCCTAGGCTTCAATCAGGGGGACTGGACGCCATTGGTCTTTTGGGCATTCTCATGGACCCTCTCGGATGCCAGCCGCAACTGACACGATTGTCTCAACAGACGAGAGCCGAGCTCTGCGGCCGCGGCGATGTCGCCGAAGAGCAGGCCGGCTTCAGCGATTATGCTCTGGTCGATTGCCCCGGCGTCTTTCGGGTTGAAATCACGGAGCAGCACGAGCAGCGCCTCGATTCTTCGCCGCTGCTCGTCGGCAGCGGTCAGCAGGCGGTGCACGATCCGGTGGCGTTCAAGCCTTTCCAGGTCGTGTAGCGCCCCGTCCACACGGTCGCGGCAATCGCTATCGATGGCGCTGCTCAGGACCGCGCCTCGCATCCGACCGACTGCGCGGCTGACCACCCGACGCCTCCACGCGCTCACGGATCGCTGCGCTGAAGTCGATAAGATGTTGAAAGGTGATTGCGGAGACTTCCTCGAAGTTCTGCAGGATGAGCTTGCCCATGTCGCTGTCGAGCAGGGCTTGCGACGACATGTGGCGGGGACCGCGTCCCTTGTAGATTCGGTTGGCGACGACCAGGAAAACCTTAGCCTTCGGGATGCCGCCGGCCATTGTGTGGGCGAAGAAGACATTGCGGCCGTCGGCAATCATTCCGTCGAGAACGGCCATGACCTGCGAAAGCGAATTCGTAAACCGTGCGGTGGCGATGTCCCGGCACTGTTTGATGTAGTCCCAATCGAGCGTGTCCTGTTCCCAGCTCTCCAGCGTCATGGCTGCGAGGAGATCCGTCGGAGTGGGGCCCCTGCCGGACCGTCGCTTTGCGCCGGCATGGACGCTGGACTGCCAATCGCTCTGGCACTTGCGGGAGACCGTCGCAGGCGGAGAGAAACTGATCAAAATCAACGACCATCGCTTCCTCGAATGCAGCCTCCATGCTTGCTCTAGCGCGCGATGCCCGTGCGCCGGCATCGGCGACGTCCTTATCGGCCAGGATCTTCTCGATAGCTTCTGAGTCTCATCAAGAACAATTGCGGACCAGCGGAGGCGGAAAAATTCTGCTTCCGCAAGGGTCAGCAGCAAGTTTCGCTTTAGTGCACTTGCGAGCGTGCAGGCGTCGACGAAGGCGGTGAAGCGATTAGCGAACAAGCTTACACCCGACCGCCTCCAAGAACTATGCCGCTTCAGCTGCCGGTTCGCCGGTTCGAACGTACGTGCCGCAGCGAAACAAACCAGAGGAAGATCTCTGCATTAGGCGCGCGCGAATTCCAGCAGCGGCCCGATGTCATGATTGTCCGCTGCGCGTAGTGCGGCGACATAACGGGCGCGCAGTTCGCCGACGTCGGCCAGACTGCCGCCGCCCCAACTGAAAGGCTCGCCTCCAAGGCGCTCAATTAGAAGATCAGCCGCCAGTCGCGCATGACGACCGTTTCCGTTCGGAAATGGGTGGACCGCGACCAGCCGATAATGGAACCGGATCGCGATCTCATCCCGCAGAAAAGTCTCATGCTCGATCCAGTAGCGAATGTCGCCCAATAGACTCGCGAGCTCGATTCCGATGCGGTAGGCCTGAACTCCAATGTTGCGCTCCGACGTCCGGAACATGCCGGCCCATCGCCAAACGTCCCCGAACATTCGCTTGTGCAGTGTCCGCACGAAGTCTTCAGTGAGCATCTGCTCAAGGGGGAAACGCCGGCGGCCGCGCGCCCAGGCCGCACCCTCAACGATGTTTTCCTGCTCGGCCTCGTTGAGGTCGCTACGGTGGGTGATCCAGGTTTGTAGCAAGCCCTCTCGCTCGTGCGGTTCAAGCGGCGTTGCGTCATCAGGCTTTTGGAAGAGATCCGTCATGTATCGTTCCAGAGATCGCGTTCAGAGAGCTTGTCGCGAATGTAGGCTTGGACGCGAGCTTCGAAATCTACATTCTCCGTTCCCTGAGCTTCCAACCTCATCGTGTGCGCAACGCGCTGCAGCTCGCGTATCGCGATCTTGCGTGCCCGAGCCTCGACGACAGCTTGAAGCGAGCTGTTTGGAACGAGGGCGTAGACAAGCGTGCAATCGAGAGCCTC
Source organism: Sinorhizobium sojae CCBAU 05684 (assembly GCF_002288525.1). NCBI lineage: Bacteria > Pseudomonadati > Pseudomonadota > Alphaproteobacteria > Hyphomicrobiales > Rhizobiaceae > Sinorhizobium > Sinorhizobium sojae. The sequence continues at coordinate 1,331,665 of NZ_CP023068.1, read as the reverse complement.
GGCGGCCCGGCGCAGTGTGTTGAGCTGGATCGTCCCTGCTGTTTCTGACTTCTCAATCGATTCGATGGTTTGGGGTCGAACGCCGATGCGCGCGCCGAGCTGCGCACCCGTCATGCCGAGAGCGTCGCGCAGCGCGCGTACCCATCCCTTCGGGGGCGCCCTGAACCGATCACTGGGCTGTAGTGCCTGAAGCCTTTCGTCGAGGCGCAGCCGGGCTCTTCTGCGAATATCGCTCTTCATCGGAATTCTCAGGCTATAGCTTGATTTCAAGCACGACTGTATCGGCCCATAGATTGATTTTCAATGAAAATTTTCAGCCTAAAAACTGTTTGTTTGAATGCGGTATCAGACTATAGACTGATGAGCGTCGTCGAAAATCAATCCACAGTTTGAGCATTGAACCACGCGACGTTGAGCTCAGTTGAAAAACAACGATGGATCCACGGTTCTATTCTCCTCAAGGCGAGGGATAGGAGTCGAGATTCGGGACTGGCAGCATGTTGCCGGTTTACGATCGTCTCGGGTGGAAAGTTCGCGTTTACGCTTCCTGGCTCGAATGAGCAAAAGGCGCAGCGTAGTTGACGTTCGCCAAGATCGGAAACGGCTGGTGGACTGGTTGCTCGACGTGTCCCGCACATTGGCACCCACGAGAAGCGCAGATAGTTTGGCAATTTCGAGATGCGCTGAGCCGGCACTCCAACAGAAGCGCGCACCGGCTCAGCGTAGCTGCGTCAGCCGAGGGCCTGCCGGCGCTGATGCCTCAGCCCCATATATTCGAGGTCGGTGATGATCAGGACGGCGACTGCCTGACCCACGACAAGTAGCGCCCCAACAACATTCGGAGCGATTGTGCCAGTCAACAACAAGGCCACGGATGCGACCCCCCATGCGAGATTGCCGGCGATGACAATCCAGACACCGATAGCGGGAATGGGACGTTGCGCCGCCACGATGGCGATGAACAGCGCCACTGGCAGCAGTACAAGGCCGGCGACGGTCATGAGCGTGCTGGAGAGGGCGGTGATCTTGGCAATGGCACGGGCGTCGGCAACCAGTCCCAGCCCCATGATGGCGCAGCTTGCTGCGTCGATGCCGAGAACGATACGCAAAAAATTGGGACGGTCGAATATGGTCATGGTCGTCTCCTTCAATTGGCGGCTTCCGCTCAGTCCGGGATCTTGTCGATAAAGCCGACAACATCATGCAGACGGCCGTTCCTGATGGTGCAAAAATCGGTGCCCTCGACGACCGGTTCAGCGCCCCCTGGTCCCAAACCCCAGGCAAAGCGCATAACCTCGCCGCAGCCGTCGGGCGTATTGAGGAGTTGGAAGACGAAGCCGGGAAACTGCCGGTGGACTCCGGCGATGAGGGCGTCGATCTCCTCATGGCCGGCGCCTCTCGTCAGTGGATCGGCATAAGCGCCATCCGTGGTCCAGAGATCGTCCAGCTTTTCGCGGCGTGCCTGCGGCTCCGTTTCATTCCAGAGAGCGATATAGAGATTAGCTAGGGTGTCCGTGGTGCGCATTTGTCTCTCCTTCGGGTCAATGCGTCTGGATGACGCTGAGACCCTGCCGAATCGCGAGACTGAAAGCGATTTCCCACGAGGTAATAGATGCGTGGTTTTTCCTGCTTGCTATGACCTGGAAGGTAATTGAACCGGCGCTGTCTTCTGGTTAGCCTTCGGTATGATACAGCCCCAGACGCCCTTCGGTTCCCTTTTTCGTTCGTGGCGCGAGCAGCGGCGCATCAGCCAGTTGGCGCTGGCTGCTGAAGCGGAGATTTCGCAAAAGCATCTGAGCTTCATAGAGAGTGGGCGTTCGGTACCCTCGCGCGATATGGTGTTGAGATTGTGCGAAAATCTCGATATTCCCTTGCGCGAACGCAATACGCTGTTGCTGGCAGCAGGGTATGCCCCCTTCTATCCGGAGCGTTCCCTCGACGATCCTTCGCTCGAGTCCGCGCTCAGGACCATTGAGACAATTCTCGAGGCCAGTGCACCCAATCCGGCACTGGCGATCGACCGGCACTGGAACATGGTGATCGGCAGTTCAGCCCTCAATCCGCTGATCGTGGGCGCGGACCCGGATCTGTTGAAGCCACCGGTTAATGTCATGCGGCTCAGTCTGCATCCCCGCGGTCTTGCGTCACGGATAATCAACTTGCGGGAATGGCGGCGACACCTTCTGCACAGGCTGGAGCGGCAGTTCCGGTTGAGTTGCGATCCAGAGATCGGCCGACTTCTCGATGAAGTGTCGCTTTATCAGCGGGACAGTGACGACGCGGACCGGAGGCTGGGTGGAGGCGGCAACGAGATCGCCGTGCCCTTACGCTTGCGCACGCAAGCCGGGGTGATCTCGTTCATCAGCACGGTGACCGTTTTCGGGACACCGGCCGAAATCAGCCTGTCGGAGGTGTCCATCGAGACCTTCTATCCTGCCGACGACGTATCGGCGGGGTTGCTCATGAAGTTGAGCGGCAACTGAGAGAACTGCTGATTCCTGACTCTACTTCATCAGCGAGAGTGTGAAATCCGGGAGCGTCCATATACTGCGGTAGCCATGCTACTGCGATGAAGATCGGCGCAAGCGCCACACAGATGAGCAAGATGAGGTCAATTATTCCTGCGAGGATGCGTTTGAAGATCATTATTTCTCCATAGAAGAACGTTCACGGTGCCAATTACACGGCAGTCTGATTTGGACGACAATCGGTCCTTCAAAATCAAGTTCTTCCAGCCAAAAAATCTTCTGGGCCCTGCTCACCAAGGGCGGCGTCTATCGGAGCCCGGCCGATATCATAGCCTGATCTCCGGGTTATGTAAGTTCACCGGCCACTGCGGATGGTCGGCGACGAGGCAAGGTGCCATGAGACGATGAACCAACGGGAGGGATCCCGGCGATGCACTTCGCCATGGTCTTCCTCGCCGCTAGCCGTGGTTTACCACGGCTAGCAGCGCAACTACAGTTGGCGTCATCGGTGAGTGGTACGCGTTGCCTGCCCTCGATCACGTAGATTGATGCCGACGTCAAAGAGCGCGCCACGGCGGTTCTAGAAAACATGGACCTCACGGATGCCGTTCGAATCCTGTTAACCCGGACGGCGAATGAAGGTGCTCTGCCGCTGGAACTTGTCAGCCATAGCGAGGCTTACGATGCCTGGTTCCGCGCTAAGGTGTTGCAGGCGCTCGAGGACACCCGACCGGACGTCGACGATGCTGACGCCGACGCGCACTTTCGGGTGCGTCGGGCAGCCGCCCTGCGTAAGGCCATGGCGGGTGACCGATGAGGCTTGTTTGGGCGCGATACGCCCTTGATGATGGGGACAACATCTTCGGTCACATTGAAAGCGAGAATCCGAAGGCGGCGGCCCACGTGGACGAGGAGATCGTCCGCGCAGCGCGTCGCCTTCTTGACTTTCCCGAAAGTGGTCGGCTGGCCGGATTGCCGGAAAGCGCAAGCTTGTCATCCCGCGCACGCCTTGCGTTGCAGCCTATGTGGTGATGTCCGAAAGGATCCGTATTCTGCCGCATGGCGCCCAGATGTGTCCCGACGAGCTTGACGACAGTAGCCCGCTTCCGCGTAGCTGGCCGCGCTGACGTTTCACGACGTCGCTGATCTCAAGCTTTCCATAGATCACGGCGACAGCGAGGGGCGCACCGCGATGAGTGAACTGTCCATCGACCGGGTTGCTCGGGAGCGTTTGGTGCGCCCATTCGCGTTTTGGCGTTGGACCGTCAGCTTGAACGCTTGAACTCACCTCCGACCGGCAAGATCGCGTTCTGTGCAAGCGGGTACTCCCAAATGCTTCGGGCCGATCGCCGGCTAGTAAGCGAGCAGCGTCTACCCCGCGGCGAGCGCTCTTGAGGCCCTCAACTGCCATCAAGTCCTCGCGACGAGACCTTCGCGATCTTTTTGTCGACCCATGCAGACAGATCGGCCCAAAGCTGCTGATCCAGCCCCACGCGGCGCGCAATCTCGATAACCCCTTGATACGAGATTGGCGTGACAGCGGCTTTACCGCTGCTATATCTCGGGTCGATCAGACCCAGCTTCGCCTTCCGTGCCGTGGGAAAACTTGGGTGGTCGGCAAAGGCGGCGACGGCGGCGGCCTGAAGCTCACGGTGCTCGCCTATCGCAGCCGCCAATACGGCATTTCGCATCCATTGATAAGCGTCGCCGGCGAAAGGGCAGGGCGCATAGTCTTCCGCCGGGTCGAGCGCGAAAACCTTGGGGATGTAATCCCAATAGCGGATCCGCTTGCCCGCAAGGGCACAGCGGGAACCCACGCCGCTTTTCGGATTGACCTGGTCTACATAGCTGCCATTGCACTGCGGTTGCCCGGATCGCGACACGGTGGTCTGACTGCATTTCCCGCCGGGCTCGGTAAACTTGCATTCAATAACCAGCGCGGCCTTCGAACCAACGGCAAGAGCGTCGACCTGCGTGGGCCGCGGTTCGCCCAAGTGCCGATCGGCATCTGTCCACTCGAGCGTTATCGACCAAGGGCCGCCGGGTGCCACGCCCACTTGCCGAGCGATGGCATCGAGGACGCGATCGCGGTCGATGCTCATCTTGAGTGTGCCGAACACATCAATGGCGATGGCCTGCGATGAATGAGGCTTGTGCGCCTGAATTCTGTTGGCGCTGTCACGATGCCAGGGAAATGTGAGCCAATCGCCGATGGCGGCGTGACTGGCTGGAAACAGGTTCTCCCGAACTGCCGTCAAATCATCTGTCATCAACAACCAGCCATTCAGATGCGGTCAGGCTATCCGTGGGCGTCAGCCTCATGGAGGCGAGTCGACGCGTGGCGGCGCTTGGGAGCACGTCAGCGGAGAGGCAGGGAGAGCGGAACCCCATCTTCAGCGCGAACCGCATTTCGGGAGTTTCGGCTTATCCACCAACTTTTCGACCAATCGCTTTAGGTCCGAGGGAGTGGTCTGCCCCGCCACGACCTCGTAATAGCCGATTCCTGCCCGCCGCAGCGCCTCTTTCTTGACGGCATCGCGCGCGGCCGCAGCGCCTTGATGATGTGCTCCACCCTGATACTCGATGGCGTGCCGAGGCTGGCAGTTACCGTCAACCAGCAGGAGGTCGACCCGCTTCGCGTTGATGCAACTGAACGCGTTCGCATCTTTGCTGCGGAGGATTTCGCCCAACGAGACTTGTGCCATCACCTGCCAAGTCGGGTTGCAGCCGATCACCAGGCGATCGAGCTCCCTAAATACGCGCGCCTCGCTTTTGTTGAGTAGCGGCTGGATCGTGAAGCTCGAGCCCATGACAATCCGCAGTTGTTCGGCAGCGTCGGGCCGTTTCGGCGTGTCCGGAATACTCGTGGGTACCAACGGCCCTGAAGCGATGTTCGCCCGGGGACCTTCCTGCCAGCGTGAGCGGTTTCTTGCCCGCCATGCGTGCCTCCGCATCCGGCACAATGCTTGCTCAACCGTGATGCCAGCGAAGGCGCCGACGAACAGAACGGCGACGAGCAGGTGAGGCTTTTCGGTGAGCGCAATGATCTCGGCCAGGTTTACACTGATGCCGCCCGCAGCGCCTACCGCGAGCGCACCGATAACAAGTCCCGGTGCCGTGAACAGCACCGACTTCCTTTGCGAGCGATAGTGCATGCTCCTCTCCGCAATTTCGCGCTTAGATGGTAACCGCGCGAGCCTGGCGAGGAAAAGCTACACAAAAGAGTTAGTGCCGCGGCCTCAGCGCCGCACAACGTCGGCCAACCGGGTAGAGAATGGACGACACACCGAGGCACGGCTCCTCTCGCCCATTCGGACATTCGCCGGGACTATGCCGCCTCCCACACCTGGTTCAGGATTTTGGCGGCCAGCGCCGCCTTGTCCTGGGGTAAGAAGCGACCATAGTGACTGGCGACCACTTCGGCGGTGTCTTGGATGGCATAGCTTGCCTGCTCGTAGGACCCCGTCTGCTTGAATATGGGTGGCGAGCACATCACGGACATTGTGCGGCCCATGTGGCAGCAGCCCTTTGATCGCGCCGCGGCCTGTCAGGCGCCAGGCTTCGTAGAAAGTCGTCGAGTTATAAGCGGCGTCCTTGCTGTTAGATTTCACCGTTTTCACGAAAAGAGTGCCCAGATCGTCGGCACCGGCCAGGAGTACACCGCGATGCCGCTCGATATAGAGGTTGAGGTATTTGTAGAGGTCCAAGAGATCCGGCAGGACTAGCCGGGAGGGTTTTGAGCGGCCATGTGCCGCGCGCAAAGGCCGGAGATATGATCCGCACCGTTCCAATGTGTGAAATCGACTAAAAAAACTCTTGCCATGCGGGCCGTTCCACATACGGGGGCAAGGTCAGGGTGGTGTCTCGCCGTTCGCTCAAGCCACATGAGTGATAGCGTTTCGCCATTGCGGACGTTTTGAGCACTTCAACAATGAGCTGCATTGTGGCGCGCGCGGGACCTTGCCATCTGAAGGCGGATCAATTGCCTGAGCTGACTTGATCGCTTGCGGTGGGCTCGCCATTGACGAACGTACCCGCGCTCGCGGCCGGCGTTTTCGGCGCCCATCCGGTCTCCGGGGTGACGGCTGTCGTATCGTTGCGCTCCTGCCAGCCGCTTACACCCGCGGGGAGCCAGTGGACGGAGCTGTAGCCTGCCTGCACTAGGCGTTTGCCGATGTTCCAACTGCCCCAGCATTTCGGACGACAGAACGTGACCACCGGCGCGGATTTGTCCCCGTTCGTCAGTTCCGCGATGCGCCGGAGCAGCGCGTCGACCTTTTCGTCCGGCAGGTCTGCGCTACCCGCCCCCGGGAACCAGACTGCCCCGGGAATGGACCGGTGCGCCGGCTTCCAGATCGTCGATGAGGGAAGGCCGTCCGGCTTCCGGTCTGCCGGACCAACGTCGATCAGCAGCGGCTTTTGCGGCATCAACACCTCCAGGCCCGGGATGTCGATCACTCGTGCACCTTTGAGTGTTGCCGGCGTGTCACTCACCATGGGGCCGGCCCAGAGCCCCGGCGGCTCGGGGATAAAAGCCGGGCCATCCGCGGCCGCAACGGGCGAGATCATCAGCATCGCCAAGATCGCGCCCGGCAATGCCCGGCTTCCGACGCGGATCACTCGTTCATCCTCGCGGGCACTGCAAATGATTGCTCCCAGCTGGCGCCTCTTGTATCCCTCGCGTGAATCGTGAATTCGCCCTGTTCGGACTGAGCGTAGGTAAACCCGATCACGGGGTCCGACGAGAGCGAGATGTCGCCCGTAAGTTCGAAAACGGTCTCCTCGCCGTAGCTGATTCTGATCCGGTCGAGATACCGGGCCGACGTGTGAAGCCGGGTTACCTGGTTCATCTGCATGCCGCTGAAGTTTGGATGGCGGATCATCAGCGTTGCCTCCTTCGGATGGTCGCGGTCGCCGAACTTCATCTTCATGCGACCGACGTCCTTCAGGGCTTCCGCGTCACTCACTCCGATGGGAGCCGTACAACCGCCTGACGCCTTCACGAATATCCTCGTCTGATAGAGCTTGCCATCGCTGGTCTCGGCAACCGCATGGACGTTCGTATAGTCGTTAACCCTAACTCTGAGCTTGATCTCGCTGGGATCCCCCGCCGGACCGAAGCTGATCTTCGCTGCGTATGGTGACGGATTGTCGTCAATCACCAGATGGACGGCGCGCACCTCATCCTTCCTCAAAACCTTTACAGTAATCGGAACGAGCGCCGGGTCCTGAGCGCGGGTCGGCGCCTCGATCGTGATCAGGTCGCCTCCCGCCTCGATAGGGCGATCGCCGAAAATATGCGCGCTAATCTCCTGCCAGCGAGCCTGCCGTTCCGGCTCGCTGCCGTCGATCGCCGAAACGCCGGCCGACACCGCGGCGGGATATGCTCCGGCAATCAAAGCAGCCGTTATGAGGTCTCGCAGAAGTTTCATCTCGCAATCCTCCAATCGCCGGCAATCGCCGGATCTCGTCCTCTATTCCCACTCAAGTTCCTTGTAGGCCCGGGTCACGTTGCGGCCATTGTAATCGTCAAACAGCGCCCATCGGCCGCGCTCCGATTGCGCCACCGTCTGGACGGCCTCTTCGATCGTCATGCCGTCCCTGATCGCCTTGCGGGTATCGTCCCGAAGCGCCTCCAGATAGCGCTTCAGGTCGGCAAATGCGGCAGCGGGTTCCACCAGCGCTGGACCATGCCCCGGCACCGCCCTTGTTGCGCCAAGGGAGCGCAGCCTCTGCGTCTCGTCGAGCCAGCCGAGCAGGCTGCCATCCAGCGAAGGCACGCGTCCCACAAAAAGCAGGTCGCCGGCGAACAGAAGGCCGGTAGTCGAATCGATGAGGGAGAGGTCGCAATCGGTATGTGCGATTCCGTGGGCAGTGAGTCGGATGACTCGGTGGCCGAGTTCTATCTCGTAGCCATCGCCGTCGACCTCATGGGTTGGCAGCACAACATGCCCCACTTCTTGCGGGCTGAGAATTTCGACGAGCCGCTGACGATAGAATTCGCCCCTCGCCTGCAGGGCGGCACGCAGCCTGTGATGGCCGATGATGGCGGGCATGTCCTCTTTGAACGCGGCCGCGCCGAAACAATGGTCGGGGTGCACGTGCGTCACCACGACATGCCTGATCGGCCTTTCGGTTCGTTTCTTGATCTCCGACCGCAGCCACCGGCCGTCGGAAAGACTGCCGCCGGGATCGGTCACAAGAACCGCGTCCCGTCCGATGATGAAGCCGATATTGGCAATGCCATTGTGGTTGCCTGGGGTTACTTCCACGTCAGGCCCGCGCCGGACGAAAACACCGTCCGCAATCTCCTCCAGGCCCGCTGCTTCAGCGGCAAACCCAACTTGCGGCATGCAGCAGAGGCAGAAGCCTGCAAGCAGCAGGTTGCGCCGCAATATCGAGGGTGGCCGGAGCCCGTCTAGCGGCGAGAGCAATGGCTCCTTCATGGCGCCTCCACAATGCAGGGCTGTCTCCCTTGTCAACCTGCAGGTAAGTTGATGCGATTGTCAATGTGCAGGGGCTCGAGCATTGGTACTGCGAACGTGTGGCTCCGGTGTCTGCCGGGCCATGGCACTGCTGTACCGTCCAACGGGATTTGCGCAATAAGTGCCTTGCTGACCGGGCCGTTCCACATATGAGCAAGACCCCAATTAAATGCCAATCGACAGCTACGGCGGCTTCGGGATACAATCTTTACCTATTGTCGCCGAGGCCAGCTGCCGGATCGGGTCGGAGCTGGACCGGGATGTCTCCGATGGGTGGACTGCGGAAGTTCGGCTGTATCGGCCGTTGAGACAGGAATGTGGCCAACAGCGGCCATCGCCACCAAGATTCCCAAGCGGCCAGCCTCACATTTCACCCGCGGATCCGTGTGGAGGCGCTATTCGGCTAGCCCCGTCGCTGAGCCGGATGCCGACGCTCGTGCGGCACGCCGCCTCAAGTGCTCCCGAAACAGAGTTCGAAGATCTCGAAAGTTCTCGAAGCCGAGGAAGCCAGCGAGCCGGACCACGGTCGTCGGTGACACCGAACAGGCAAGTGCCACCGAATTGGAGCTACCAAAGGCGATTAGTTCCGGCGTGACGAGGGCGCAGCGGACAACCCGTTCAAGCTGATCTGGGAATTCGAGCTGTCTCGAGGCGATCATCGACTTCAGTTCCGAAAGACTGCTTGGTGGTGCATCTTCATTCGGGCCTCGCATTCTCTACTGTCCTCCAGATGTGAGCGGCAATTACAGATGTCCATGTGAATTCGGGCGCACCGTCGTTCGACCGTCAAATTGCCTGCGGCTTGAAGTCACTCGGCGCGACGGGCATCACCCCCTTGAGCAGCGCAACGGATTTCTCCAACCCCTCGAGGCCATTGAGCAACACGTCCTCGTGCTCGATCGACAGCCAGCCATCATAGTCTGCCATCTTCAGCCGATAGCAAAACTGTCGCCACCACTCCTCGCCGTGGCCGAAACCGAGGGTGATGTAGGACCAGCTTCGCGCCGGAATGTCCATCAGCGAACCATTCTCGAGGAGCGAAGTTGTCGCTTGAACAGGCGCGTTGAGCATCGTGTCCTTGGCATGGACGTGATAGACGGCCTCGCCGAGTGCTTCGGCGGCGACGAGGGGATCCGCCCCCATCCAGAACAGATGCGATGGATCGAGATTGGCGCCGACAATCGGGCCGACGGCCGCCCGGAGCTTCAGAAGCGAGGGAACGTTGTAGACGCACTGGTTGCCGTGAAGCTCGAGTGCGATGCGTTCGACACCGCAGTCTTTCGCGAGAACGACGATCTCCGTCCAGAAGGGTAGGAGCTTCTCCTCCCACTGGTAACGCAGGATCTCCTGCGTTTCCGGCGGCCAGGAAGAGACGACCCAGTTCGGCATCCGATCGCCGTTACGTCCTGCCGGCAGTCCGGACATAGTGCAGACGGTCTTGATCCCCATCTCGCCGGCGATGCGGATCGTGTCCTTGAGGCACTCGCCCTGCTCGGGCTGGGTTGGATGCAAGGGATTGCCGTTGGCGTTCAACGCAATGATCTCGAGCCCGCGGGTTTCGAAGGCGCGAGTGAAGGCCCGGCGAGCATCGGCGCTTGCCTTCATCGTCTTCAGGTCGAAGTGGGGAGCTGTCGACCAGCCGCCCGTGTTGACCTCCACGCCCGAGACTCCAAGCCGCGCGGCGCTGTCGAGAAGCCCATCGAAGGTCATTCCGCCGAGGCTGTCGGAAACGAAGCCGAGTTTCATCTCTTTAATCCTTTAATGTTTGTAGAGGGACGGCTTTTCCGCTCTCGCAAGGGTGGCGCGCGCGCCCTTCTGAAGGGCTTCGACGCCCGCTTCCGCAACGCGCGCGGCGCAGTAGCCGTCCCAAGCGTCCGCCGCGATTGGAGGGAATTCCCCGGTTCGGACGAAATTGAGAAAGGCCTTGTTCTGAAGCCGATAGGCTTCCGCAAATCGCGGCCTCCAGTCCGGCGCATAAAGCTCGTAGGACATGAGCCGGCCGTTCTGTCGCGTATGGATCGGCGCGTTGAGAAAGACTGACCCCTTTTCGCCGACGAGCTCACCGCGGACGTCATAGCCGTAGGCGGCGTTGTTGTTGATCTCGATGTTGACCAACTGGCCCTTGTCGGTCTCCAGGACCATGAAGACCGGCGCTCCCGTCCTGGAAGCGTCTATCCCGGCTGGCTGGAAGACGGAGATCGCCTTGTAATCGGCGCCGAGGACGAACCGGGCGACATCGAACTCGTGGGGGGCAGAGTTGGTGATAGCCATCTGGCCCGTGAAGTTTGCAGGCGCTTCCACGTTCCGGTGGAAATTGTGCATCATGATCGCGGCCCCGAGTGAGCCGTCGTCCAAGGCCGCTTTCATGTCTCGATAGGACGGGTCGAAGCGGCGCATGAAGCCCAGTTGGACGAACTGCCGGCCGCGGGACACTTCCGCCTCGATGACGTCCTGGCACTCCTTCGAGCTTTGCGAAAGTGGCTTCTCGCAAAGGACGGGCTTTCCGGCTTCGATGGCTGCTAGTGCAAGCGGCGCATGGGTTTCGTCCGGGCTGGCAATCAGAATGGCATCGACGTCACCGCGTCTTATGGTGGCAAGCGGATCGTCCGAGGCGTCACCTGCCCCGTATTCGTCGGCCGCCTTGCGCGCACGCTCCTGCGAGGCGTCGCACACAACCTGCAGCGAGACCCCCGGAAGATCTTCGGCGACAATGCGGGCGTGGTCGGCCCCCATGATACCCGCGCCTATGATCGCTATTCTGACAGACATTTTAAATCCTTTATTTGCGAAGCGCCCATTGCCGCAGCGATCGGTCGCCGTAGGCGGCGAGTACCACAATCAGACCAAGGACGAGGATGAACCATTGAGGACGGACGCCCGTAACCACGAGATAGGATTGAATGGAGGACAGAACGAAGGCCCCCATCAGTGCACCTGGCAGCGAGATCCTGCCGCCGGCGAGCAGGCAGCCGCCAAGCACGCAGGAAGCAATCGCCTGCAGTTCCATCAGGCGCCCCATCGAGCCGTCTGCGAAGCCAAGCTTGCCGGCCTCGAGCGTGCCAGCGAAACCCGCCAACATGCCGCACAGGACAAAAGCGGACAGTTTGATGTGATCAACGCGAACGCCACGCGAATGCGCGCTTTCGGCAGACCCGCCAACGGCGAGTAGGCGGTTGCCGAAAGGCGTTGCTTTCAACGCCACCAGGAGAATAACGGTCAAGGTCATGAGCCAGTAGAGCGCGGTGTTAAAGCCCAGGAAGTCACCGCCGCCGAGGACGAAGTAGGTCCAGCCCTTGCGCGCTGCATAGGGAATAGAGAATGAAAATCCCTCGGTCAGAGCGATGGCGATGCCGCGGAAGATCATCAGCGTCCCAAGCGTGATGATGAGGGATGGCGTGCCGGTTCGGGTTACCAGCAAGCCGTTGAACAGTCCGATCGCGGCGCCGGCCAACACCGCAGCACCTGCCGCGATCAACGGGTCAACCTGAGCCGCAAGCCAGAGGTAGGCCAGCGCGCCTATGCCGAAGGTCGAACCGACCGAGATGTCGATCTCGCCCGTCCCGATCACCAGAGCGACGCCGAGACTCATCAAACCCAGCGTTGCCGTCACCTGCAGGATGGTGCCGATATTGTAGAGATTGGCCCATCGACCGTCCGATGTTGAGGCGAAGATGACGATCAGAACGACGCCGATCAGGAAGATCCCGATCTCCGAGTGACGCCGAATGAGAGGCTTGGCGGAGGAGAGAGCCATCAGACCGCCTCCCGCTTTTCCACGACGCGCCCGCCCTGGCGGATAACCTCTTCGAGTTCTTCCGCCGTCATGGAATCCGTCGTTGCGTCCGCGACCTTTTCGCCATTCTCCATGATCACAATTCGGTCGGCGAGCTTGTGCACCTGGAAGATGTCGTGGGTAATGTAGATGACGAGCAGGCCCTGCTCCTTGAGCTGGACGGCGAGCTCGTTGACGTGCTCGCGTTCGCGTACCGACAGATGGTTGGTCGGCTCGTCCATGATGACGACCCTGTTCTTGAATTCGACCGCGCGACCGATCTTCACCGACTGACGTTCTCCGCCTGACAGGCGTTCCACCTCGTCGTCCGCGGAGACATTTGCACGCAAGCCGAATTGCCGGATCACGCGTGTAGACTTCTCTCGCATCTTGCCCATATCGAGGAAGGGGATGCCGAAAACACGCCTGACCGGCTCGCGTCCAAGATAGAAATTGCGCGCGATCGACAGGTTGTCGCAGAGGCCGACGGACTGCTGGATCGTCTCGATCCCCTGGTCGATCGCAAGCTTCGGGTGAAATTTCTCCACCTTGTTGCCATCGAAAAAGACTTCGCCCGACGTCGGGGCGTAAATGCCGCAAAGGACGCGGATCAGGGTCGTCTTGCCCGCGCCGTTGTCGCCGACAAGGCCAATCAGTTCGCCGGCGTGAAAGTCCACCGAGACGTTCTTGAGGGCGTGGAAAGCTCCGAAGTGGAGATCAAGGTTCTTTACCTGAATGAGGGGGTTGCTGTTCGCCATTTTTTTGATCTCCTCCCGCCTCAAACGCTGTGTCCGAGGAAACGGGCCAGTTTCTGATTGAAGATGACCGCCACAATGAGCACGACACCGACGAAGGTGACGTACCAGGACGAGGGCGCGCCAAGAGCGATGAGTTCGTAGCGGAAGCTGACGACGATGAGAGCTCCGAGTACAGCTCCAATGATCGAGCCGCGTCCGCCAGTCAGCAGGCAGCCGCCGATGACTGCGGCAGAAATGGCCTCGAGTTCCATATTTTCGCCGAGCGTGACATGGGTTTGAGGTTGGTTGCATAGGGTCAGGATGCCGGCGAACCCCGCGAGCAGCGAGCAAAGAACGAAGGCACAGATCTTCACTCGGTCGGTGCGGACGCCGCGCGATTCCGCGCTTTCACGGCTTCCGCCGGTGGCCAGAAGGCGATTTCCGAAGGGTGTGGCCCAGAGGACGAGACCAAGAAGGGACGCGGCCACGACAAGCCAGAATATGGCCGCTTCGACACCGAACAGTTCGCCGCCGAACAGACGGGTCACCGGATGGATGCGTGCATCGGCTGAGAAATTGTGGACCGAGCCACCCGTCCAGACATAGATGATCCCGCGGACCGCGAAGAGTCCGCCGAGCGTCACGATCATCGACGGCAAGTGCCCCTTCACCACGGTTAACGCCTGAAGAAACCCGACGAAGGCAGCCATGACCAGCGCTATGACGAGCGATCCGGGCACGCCGAAACTCGGTTCCAGCGTGATGAAGGCAACGCCAGCCAGTCCGTAAACCGAGCCGACGGACAGGTCGATTTCCTTCGTCATGATGACAAGGGCCTGGCCCATGGCGACGAAGGACAGGATGGCTGTGAACTGCGTGACGTTGGTGATGGTCTGGGCGGTCCACCAGCCGGAAAAGTCGATCAGGGAAAACACGACCAGCATGACGACGACGCCGATGATCGCGCCGAAGCCCTGGCTTCGCACAAGCTGTTTCATGACACTCTGCTCGCTGGTTTCAATGTGCGATATCAGGCGCACAAATGGGTCGGGGCAGTCGGCGCTCCTCGTCGCAGCCGGCCGCCCCTCCGGGAGGAACCCTTACCAGGTGTTCTGCTCGTCGTAGGCCTTGTCGCCAAAGACGCCGCGAACCAGTTCGGCCCACTTGTCGGCGTTGTCCTTGTTGATGATCACGGGACCGGTCAGGATATTCGACTGCGGCGCGTAACCGAACTCCTTGTTCCAGTAGAGCCATTCCATCGGCGCGTAGCCCTGCAGCCAGAAGCCCTGGCTGTTCGTCGCCAGAACATGTCCTGCGCGCACGCCCTCGATCGAAACCGGACCCTCGTCAACCGTCAGGACCGTCACGCCCTTGTCGTCGACATCCGGGTCGAGCTTCATCTCATTGGCGACACCCCATGCCCAGGGTGAAGACCAGCCTGCAACCGTGAAGATATAGTTGGTGTCGGGGTTGGCCTGCAGGAAGGACTGCAAGGTATTGCGTGCCGTCGCCGGTTCGGCGCCGATGAAGAGTTCATCAACCTTGGCGCCGGCCTTCTCCATTGCGTCCTTCATGCCGGCGCAACGAGCCTTGAGACCCTGGTGGGCGGAGTCATGGCTTGCGCAGACGACATGGGTCGGCTTCGGAATTTCGCCGGCCTCGGCCTTTTCGAGCGCGTATTCGCCGAGCTTCTTGCCGGTCAGATATTCATCGCCGCCGACATAGGTCAGGTAGGGAATGCGCTCGCCCTCGGGCCGGCCGTCCGGAATATTGAAGGCAACGACCGGAATGCCGGCTTCGATGGCCTTGCGCAGCGGCCCTTCGAAGGCATCGGAACTGACGATCGGGACGGCAATGCCATCAGGTTGCGTCGAGATGGCCTGCTCGAGAAGGCGAACGTGTTCCTGGACCGAATAGTTGTTGGTGGAGATGTATTCGGTTTTGACGTTCGGATATTTCTTCTCGAACTCCTCCATAGACTTCGTCAGCCAACCCATGTTCGGATCGTTCGATCCGATGTGAGAGACCATGACGAAACGATATTGCTTTTCGCCGTCCTGCGCATGGGCTATGCCTCCAAGTGCGGTGGCGGCCATCAAGGCAGAGAGCAGAATCGAGTTTCCGAATTTCATGGGGTTCCTCCTCCGTTAACGATGTGATTATCTGGATTGAAATCACATCAGACAAGGTCGATGGAGGCCAATTTATGATGGAAAATACATCAGTAGATCGATGTCGCACAACATAGTGGCAAGCCGTTTAAAAATTTGGCGTTGCGATGAGTAATGACTTCCAGGATGATGTTTTTACCATCAGTTTTAGGCGGAAACTGGAGAAAGCTGTGATCGATCACCTGCAAAATCGGACATGGAAAGGCCCCAAGGTCCAGGAAATTGCCAAGCTCGCAGGAGTCGGTCCTGCGACGGTCGACAGGGTCCTTAACAACCGCAGCGGCGTCCGAGAACGAACGAGAGCCCGCGTCCTGGGGGCGCTCGAAAAGCTGAAGAACGAAAGCGCGGACCGCGACATCCCTTTGCATATTCGTCTATTTTGTGACTCCGGCGAAACCTTCAATGCAGCAATGGCGGCCGCTGTAACTGAGGTCAACCGAACCCTTGCCGGCATCGAGATCGAGGGAGATTACCTAACCACCAGCGAAGTCGAGCCTTCATCGTTTGCGCGCCGGATTGAGCAGGAAGGTAGCGCCGCGGATGGTGTCGTAGTCATCGCTCGCGAGCATCCGGCGATCAACCGCGCGATACGCAAGCTTCGGTCCATTGAAATTCCCGTCATCTGCCTGACGACCGATCTGCCGAGTTCCCGTCGCAGCGCTTATATTGGCAATGATCAGTATGCCGCTGGCAGCGTGGCGGCGCTTCTGATCGGCAATGCTCTCCCAAAGGAACGTAGCAATATTCTGATCGTCATGAGCGTGGCGTTCCGCTGCCAGCAAGAGCGTGAGATGGGCTTCCGGAGGGTGCTCCGCTCCGACTTTTCATATTTGAAGATCGAGGAACGTGTGATTTCCGACGACAGGCCGGAGAGCACTTGTGAGCAGTTAACCCGCTATTTCGAGGCACATGGTTACCCGGCCGCGATCTACAATGTCGCCGGCGCCAACCGGGGCGTGGCAAAGGCACTGGAGGACGCCGGAAAGGCCCGAGACACGGTCTTCGTCGGCCACGAGTTGACCAACCACTCACGAAACCTGCTGGAATCCGGCGTCATGGACTATGTCATTTCACACGACTTCAGTGGCGAGCTGACGGCGGCCGCTAAATGGATCCGTGAAAACGTCAGCGGCGTAACGGTCGAGCCGTCCTATTCGCAGATCCTGGTGCACACCCGATACAATTGCGGTCTGTGACGAAAAAGCCACCAGTCATGGCGGAAATCTGGGCAGGGGTGGAGTCGCCTTTCAGCTGCGCATCGCCTGAGGGAACGTCTCCGAAGAACTCCACTCGCGCCATTTATGGCATCTGCCTTCGCTGACCGTAGACACCCACCTTTCGACCACCCTGCTATATTGCCGCGTCGATAGATGCGGCAATGTGTGCACGCGGCTCGGAAACAGGTCCCGTTCACCGAGCCTGCGACTTCCAATCCATGCAGCGACAGCTTCCCGCGTTTGATCGGTCAGTTCGAATTGCGGGTCGGCCGGTCTTCCTCTGAATGATGATCGCCCGGTCGCGAACGCTTCCGGAAATCGAAACATCCGCAACTGAGATCGCGACCAGATCACAAGCTCGCAATTTTCTGTCAATCGCGAGATTGAACAGCGCCAGGTCGCGCACTGCACCCAACATCTGGAGGCGGGTTCGGATGGCCCAGATCCTTCGGCTTCAATGGGGGCTTCTGACCGATGATGCGGCCTGAGTTCCAGCTAGACATAGCCTTCCTCCAAAAGCCCCCATACCGCGCTCAACCTTCAAGCGGACGGATCGTACTTCGAGAAGCGAGGTGGCAAGCGGTTAAGCTGATCGCCGAATGACGTGTTCAGCGCCTCATTCCGAACCGGCAGATTCCTGGCGATGAGGATCGCAGACGTTCAACTGCGATCGGGGTGGTGAACTGACCGAAGCTGGAACTGATTACCCCGCGACATTGTATATCTCGGCAAGGTCCCGTAGATCCCAGTTCCCGCCAGACAACACCGCACAGACTTTTTCATTGGGCTTGACGTCTATGCTGCCCGCCAACAGTGCTCCGACGCCAATCGAAGCAGCCGGTTCAGCGATCAATTTCGCGTCCTTGGCAAGAGCGCGCATCCCGGCGATGATATGCTCGTCTTCAACAAGAACAATCTCGTCCACATACTTTTCGATAATCGGATACGGGTTTTGACCCGGAACACTTATCCTCAAGCCATCCGCAATTGTGTTCTTCAAGGGAAGCGATGTGCGCTCCTTGTTTATCCGGCTATGAAAATACTTCGGTGTCAAGGCAGGCTCCGCCCCGATTACGCGCACGGATGGTTTCGATTCCTTTATGGCGGTAGCGATTCCCGAGATCAGGCCTCCGCCGCCTACGGGAACGATGACCGTATCTACATCGTCCAGGTCCTGCAGTATTTCACACCCGATCGTTCCCTGACCGGCCATCACGATGGGATCCTCAAAAGCGTGAACAGCCGCGTATTTGTTTTCTTCAGCGATTTCATACACCCTTTTCCATCTGGCGGCGGTGTCGCCATCGAAAAGAATGACTTCTGCCCCGAGGGCTTTTGTGTTTTCGATCTTGATTTTGGGCGTGGTGACCGGAAGGACCAATATCGCTTTTACGCCCAGCATCCTGGCGGCATAAGCAAGCCCTTGGGCATGATTGCCCGACGACGTCGCAATAATGCCGTTTGCGATCTCTTCTCTCGAGAGCGAGAGAACCTTGTTCAGGGCGCCGCGGATTTTGAATGCGCCAGTAATCTGCAGGGTTTCCGGTTTGAGATAAAGCTGACAGCCAGCGGCTTTCTCGATCTTGTCAGCACGCAAGAGCGGCGTGTGCCTGACGTGCGGTTTCAGCCGTTCCTGAGCTTCACGGATGTCCTGGATGGTGGGGTAGTTGCGCATGGTCATCACCCAAAAAACTGAAAGAAAGTGCCGACGTTGTTGGCGATGGCGTTCTGATAGATTTTGCTGGCTGTCGTATTGTCTTGTATGGCCATCCCCGTGGAATCGAAAATCGTGATCTCGTCATCACTTTCTCGTCCCGGCTTCCTTCCCAACAATACCTCGCCGATTTCGCCATGGATGTCGTCTTTGGTGATGATGTTTTTATTCAGCGGGTGCCAGGTCTCGCCCTTTTCTGTGCATTGCGAGATCGAGTCGACGATGATTTTCGCGTTCCTGAAGAGCTCCGGATCCAGCTCCTGCTTGCCGCGTTGATCTGTGCCGATTGCAACGATGTGTGTACCGCGCTTCACCCAATCCGCTTCCACAAGCTCTCCTTTTCCCCGGGTCGTCGTAATCAAGATATCGGCCTGCTCAACCGCTTCCTTCTTGGAATTTGCGACGATGACGGGAATGCCGAATTCGCGTTCGATGTCCGTCTTGTATTTGGAAAGCGTTTCCGGGGTGCGGCTCCAGGCGTGGATCTCTTCGATCTTCATGATCTCGTTGATCGCCCGGATTTGCATTCTCGCCTGATTACCTGTGCCGATCGATGCGATCGTCCTGGCGCTCTTTCTCGCCAGTGCTTTGACGGAGACGGCTCCAGACGCCCCCGTTCTGAGGCCCGTGATCAAGCTTCCATCCATAATGCAAATCAACGCACAGCTCCTGGCATCAAACAGGAGAATGGTGCCCATGCTATTCGGCACGCCATGTTCTGCCGGGTTGTTGGTGAACCCTCCAGAGTGCGCTTTCATGGAGATGATTTCATTGGCTTTGTAATAGCCAAGCTTGAAGTCGATTTCTCCACGGAGAGAGGGGAGATGTATCCCGATATAGGCAGGTTGTTCCACCTGATCGCTGCTGAAGGCCTTGTAAGCCTCTTCCACCGCGCCGATGACTTCCGTCATACCGATTAGCCGTCTTACTTCATCCTTCTTAAGCAGCAGCGTTTTCATGCATGACCTCCCTATTTTTCGTAGTTATGGGATACATCGACACAGCACGGCCTATGCCGCAATCACCATAGTGGGCGAGCGGGGAGAATAGTGGCCGCATTCGCCGCGACCTGAAGCAGATTGTTTTGTATAGCATAGCGGCTTTGGCAGAGAGTTGCGGCAGGCGTCTTTCCGAGTTAGGCGCAGCGCGCGTAGCCTCCGCCAGGGTCGGCAAAAGCTGCGGCGCGACCATCATGATGACTCCCTATGGCGATGACACCGCCACCATCAACTTGGTCATCGTCGATGCCGCCATGCGCGGCCGCGGTCTCGGCCGGAAGATGTTGGAAGAGGCGCTTGCCGAGGCGGGAGAGCGTATCTGCTATCTGGTGTCGACCCAGGAAGATCTTCCGCTCTATGAGAAGGTGGGTTTCGCTGCGACCGGCGAGACCGTGCAGCACCAGGGCGAGCCGTTGCTGGTTGAGGCGCCGGGTCACGTAACATGGAGCGAGAGCGGCGATCATGCCCACTTGGTGACGCTGGATCGCGCGGCATACGGCCATGACCGCTCGGCAGTGATAGAGATTCTGCGCGAGCGGGCGAAGTTCGCTGTCATTCGCGATGCGGGCGAGATCCAAGCCTTCGCGGCGATCCGGTCTTTCGGCCGTGGGCTGGTCATCGGCCCGGTCATGGCGAGGAACGATTCCGAAGCCCGGGCCCTGATCGACTTCCTGCTCGTCCATCACCAGGGCGGGTTCGTCCGTATCGACACGGATGTCTCCACGAATCTTGCAGGATGGCTCACCAGGCGCGGGCTCTATCGCGCCGGCGGCGGGATCACGATGCGACGTTCCGGGGCCGCGCGCAAGGAAGGCAAGCCCGCGGATCACCGCAGCTACGCGCTGGTCAGCCAGGCACTCGGTTGATGTCGGTAGAAAAATGCGGGGACTCGCTAGTCGAACTCGACGGTGCCCATCCCCTCGTCCTCCTATCGCGGCCATGAGGCGGCGGGCGGGTGCTGAAATCGGCCAAGGGCGCGACTGTCACCGACGCGACCGGATATAAGCTGCGACGGGTTCGCGGGTCTCGGGGATACGGGGCAGGACGGCATCGTCGTCCTAGGTCGCGAACGCCAACTTCGTCTATAGCGCTTGATACATGACGAAGGCGTCAACATAGCCATGGGTCGGGTGCCTGAACGCGCCGAGCAACGTGCCCACGACTTCAAAACCCATTTTCTGCCATAGCGAAATGGCTCGCTGGTTGGTGCTCACCACGAAGTTGAACTGCATTGCCCGATACCCGTGGACGCGGGCGGTTACCATTGAGTGTTCGCACATACCGCGTGCGACGCCACGACCCGTCGCATCAGGCGCTGTGACGTATCCACAGTTGCAAACATGCCGACCACCGCCGGCCTGATTGGAACGCATGTAATAGGTGCCGAGGATGGCGCCCGCTTCCTCGGCAACGAAGACTTCCTTATCTGCTCCCATCCAGTAGGCAAGAGCCTCTGCCCGGCTCAGATTACGATCAAGCGCATAGGTTTCTCCCGCTCGGATCATGGGCTCGATGATTGACCAGACGGCAGGAGCGTCTGCGGGTGAGGCGGGGCGAATATGCATGGCGGCATGATTAGCGTTTGCAGCAGGTGCTGAAAAGCGGGTCATGGTGTTTTTATCCTTTTCTGACTGAGAAACGGCGGCCCCGCCCTCGGCGCCTCGGCGGTGGCATTACCCTCTACGCGAAATCGAAAGAGCCAACCTGACCTTTAGTCCAGAATTTTCTGCTGACGAGCCTAGGAATCCGGCCAGAACGGCGGCGGAGGGGAACCTATCATTGCTCATAACGGAAACAGATCCCCGCCAAGAAAAGGACGAAGCGCATGGCCACTTTCCGCCCGAAATACATCACCTTCGACTGCCACGGCACGCTGATCAACTTTCAGATGGCGGAGGCGGCACGCGATCTTTACGGCGACCGCATGAGCGAGCAGAAAATGCTGCAATTCATCGCGGACTTCTCTGCGTACCGGCTCGATGAAGTCATGGCCGACTGGAAGCCTTATGCAGAGGTGGTCCATAACGCACTGGCGAGGACCTGCAAACGTAACGGCATCGACTTCAGGGACGAAGACGCCCGGATGGTATACGAACGCGTTCCCACCTGGGGGCCGCATCCGGACGTTCCGGCTGGTCTTGCCAAGGTCGCCAAGGAGATTCCGCTGGTCATCCTGTCAAATGCAATGAACTCGCAGATCATGTCCAACGTCGAGAAGCTCGGCGCGCCGTTCCACGCCGTTTACACCGCTGAAGAGGCTCAGGCCTACAAGCCGCACTTCCGGGCCTTCGAATATATGCTCGACATGCTTGGTTGCGGTCCGGAGGACATACTGCATTGCTCCTCCTCGTTCCGCTACGATCTGATGTCCGCACATGACCTCGGGATCAAGAACAAGGTTTGGGTCAATCGCGGTCACGAGCCGGCCAATCCCTATTACGGCTATACCGAGATCGCCGGCATCTCGGAATTGCCAGGCGTCGTCGGGCTCTGAAAAGTCTCTCTTCCGGCGGCCCGATAACGACACTCGGTTCGCCGAGTGTCGAGGGACTGATGGAGGGTCATCGCGGTGCCGCCGTCTTCGGCGGTGGCATCATGGACCCCGGCGCGGGTGAGGTAATTTCCAAAGCCGGGACCGACACAATCGTGCTGAAGGCGGGGGCGGTGGTTCCGGCGCCTTCAGCAGCAAACGCCCGACCTTTATCATCGAGGCTGGGCGCAGCGGACTGGATGCCATCTCAACTGTCGCTTTTTCGGATGAGCATGCCACCCGGCTCCAAACAGTGCGAGGGTCTCAATCTTGGGTGCTTGTAACGATGCGGTCCCAGACGACGACGACGACGGTCATCTCGACGGCGCCCAGTCGGTCGGCACGCCTTTCACCGAAGTGTATTTTCGGGCCGCCGCCGCCATTCTGGCGACAAAGCCAAGCGCTCCGGAAGCACGAGTGTCGGGTGAGCTGCTACTGCGCCACTACGGTCTGACGGGAACGGTCAGGGTTCTGTCCTCGGAAGTCGAGTGTACCGCGGACGTCACCCTATTGAACGGCGATCGGTTGATCCTCAAAACGTCAGCACGGCCGGAAGGACGAGACAGTTTCCGCTTCCAGGTTGCGGCGCTCGCAGGGCTGGAAGGCGCTTCCGGTTTCGCATCACCTCAGATCGTGCGTACCAGCGGCGGCACGCTGATGTTCGAAGAGGAGGAGATTTGCGGCTACCTGCAGACCCGACTTTCAGGGGTGCCGCTACACCAGGCGAACGCAACTGCGGACGTCCTTTACCGGGTCGGCCAGGCGCTTGGCAGGCTCAGTTTGGCTCTCGAGCCTCTGAAGGTGCCCGCCATGCGCCGCCCAGTCCTTTGGCATGTCGGATGCTGGCCGAGGCTAATGGAACTGGAGGAGCATCTGCCTTCAGGGCCCGTTGCAGATTGCGTGCGTCTTGCCATTAGCAATTACGTCGAGCTCATCGAGCCGCAGCTGCGCGAGATAGCATGGCAGGTCACGCACAATGACCCCAGCCCGTTCAATACACTCCTGACGGATAATGGTGTCGCGTTCATTGATTTCGGCGACGGCTGCTGGGGGCCACGGATTGAGGATCTCGCGGTTGCGGCAAGCCACGTGGTGACGGACCCGTCTCTGGCTCTGGGCGGCGCAGAAAATCTCATCGCTGGCTATGCTTCGGTGATCCCGCTTCCCGCGCTCGAGGCAAAACTGCTCGTCGGGCTGATAAAGGCGCGGCAAAGCGCTCTCATCCTGATCAACTACTGGCGAGCCGAACTGTTTCCCTCCGAGGCAGCCTATATCAAGAAGAACGTGGCCCGAGCCGAACGCGGGCTCTCTATCCTTTCGGCGTTAGGCGTCGGGGAGGCGGAGATGGCTGTGCGTCGCGCGGTGCCTTAGCCCGGCGTTGCTGGAGGCACGCCAAGTGTTTCGTCAATCGCCTTGGTAATCAGTACGGTAACTCGCGACCTTCTCGCGGATGGAAACCCTAAGCAGGATCAAAGCTATGTCCACCGATCTCATGCCCAACCGCTTTACCCCCGGGGAAGCCACAATTCCCCCCCGCGAATCTAAGTTGATCGCCCGGCGCGACAGCGTACTGGGAGCCTCCTACAGGCTCCAATACCGCCGACCGGTCCATTTCGTTCGGGGCGAGGGCATATGGCTCTACGACCCCGACGGACGTCGCTATCTGGATTTCTATAACAATGTGCCCTCTCTCGGGCATTGCAATCCAGAGATCAACGCTGCCATGGCGGAACAAGCCAACCGAATTAGCGCCAATACGCGCTATCTTGAACCGAGGCTTGTCGATTATGCCGAACGGCTTGTGGCCACCTTTCCCGAGGAGCTGAACCGCGTTGTCTTCACCTGCACGGGTAGCGAGTCGAACGATCTGGCGCTCCGGATCGCCCGGCTGACCAGCGGCAGCGAGGGCGTGATCGT
Organism: Sinorhizobium sojae CCBAU 05684; assembly: GCF_002288525.1. NCBI lineage: Bacteria > Pseudomonadati > Pseudomonadota > Alphaproteobacteria > Hyphomicrobiales > Rhizobiaceae > Sinorhizobium > Sinorhizobium sojae. The sequence continues at coordinate 1,307,656 of NZ_CP023068.1, read as the reverse complement.
CTCTTCCCATGCCTATCACGGGACCAGCGCGGCCACGGCGATGGTGTCGCCTAATCTGGGCGACGCCGTCAAGCTCAGTCCGGCCGTCCGTATGGTGTCGCTGCACGGGCCTGCGGGCGTACCGGACCGGCAGGCTGCCACGTTCTTTGAAGAACAGGTTCGCTCCGCTATTGCCGATTTGAATCGACGTGGCATTGGCATCGCGGCCCTGCTCATCGACAGCATTTTCTCCAGCGACGGCGTCTGGGTGGACCCGCCTGGCTTCATCGCCGGCGGAATCAAGGCGGTGCGGGAGGCGGGTGGCCTCGTAATTGCCGATGAAGTTCAGCCGGGATTCGGACGGACGGGCACACACATGTGGGGTTTTGAGCGGCACGAAGTTGTTCCGGACCTCGTTACCCTCGGTAAGCCCATGGGCAATGGATTCCCAATCGGCGCAGTCGTTGGCCGCAAGGCGCCGATGGACCACTTTGGCGCTACGGCCCGGTACTCAAACACCTTCGGCGGCAATACCGTCGGAATCGCGGCAGCCGACGCCGTCCTGACTATTTTGCATAGGGATCGGATCCCCGAGCATGCGCATGCCATGAGCGAGCGCCTGCGGGTGGGGCTGGAGCATCTTGCCACGCTGCATCCCGGTATTCGCGGCATTCGAAATGCCGGGCTGTTCTTCGGCATCGACATCGGGTTGGACGGAACGGGAGCGGTCGGCCGGCGTGCCATGGCATTGGAGATCGTAAACCTGATGCGTGACGATGGCGTTCTGATCAGTACGACGGGCGCCAACGAGGATACGCTGAAGGTGCGCCCCCCGCTTATTTGCCAGGCGGAGCATGTGGATCGGTTCCTCGAAGCCATGGAATGCGCGCTCAAGAAGGTCGTCGCGCAGGTGTAACGTCGGCTGCCCCGGTAGCCGAATAGGCTCGCGCCATTTTTCATCAGCGAAAGCTAAGTCCATGAAACTAGATCGGATCGACATCAAGATCCTGCACGTGCTGCAGCAGTATGGCCGAATGACGAATGTGGAGCTTTCGGAGGTGGTGAATCTATCGCCGAGCCCCTGCCTCATGCGCGTGAAGAAGCTGCAGTCGGAGGGCTATATCGAGGGCTATTCGGCGCAGATCAACGTCGCCAAGTTGGGGCAGACGTTAACGGTGTTCACCGAGGTCACGCTCAAGAACCACCGGCAGACCGACTTTGCACGCTTCCTCGCGGCCGTTGAGAAGATCGATCAACTAATCGAGTGCCATGTGGTCTCCGGCGGCTACGACTACCTGTTGAAATTCGTGACCACCGGGATCGGCGAATATCAAGAGATCATGGAGCGGCTGGTCGAGTTGGACGTCGGCATCGATAAGTATTTCAGCTTCGTCGTGCTGAAATCGCCGGTCGTGAAGGGGCACCTGCCGCTGACGAACCTGTTTCAGCCATAGACTCTCATCAACATCGCCCTTTGCTTCGACCGACGGCGGGCGTTTTGATCTCAAGCGAGAAGGCGCATTGCCATGAAATTCCTCTCCTACTGGCACGACAACGCCCCGGCCTTCGCAGGGGCCGCGGAGGGTCCGGTCGATGGCCACTACGACGTTGCAGTGATCGGCGGCGGCTTCACCGGCCTCGGCGCCGCCCGCCAACTCGCCAGGGCCGGGGCGAAGGTCGTCGTGCTGGAGGCGGAGAGGGTTGGCTGGGGCGCCTCCGGCCGCAATGGCGGACACCTGAACAACGGGCTCGCGCACAGCTATCTGGCGGCAAGGGCGGAGCTAGGCAAGGAGCGGGCGATTGCGCTCTACAAAGCCTTGGACGATTCGATCGACACGATCGAGGCCCTGATCGAGGAGGAGGGCATCGACTGCAGCTTCCGCCGCGCCGGCAAGCTGAAGCTCGCTTCCAAGCCACAGCATTTCCAAACGATCGCCCGCAACTTCGAAGCGGTCAATGCAGAGGTCGATCCCGACACGGCGTTGCTCAGCGCAGACGACCTGAAGCAGGAAATCGGCTCGCCCTTCTATGGCGCGATGCTCTCGAAAAAGAGCGCGATGATGCATATGGGCCGCTACGTCGTAGGGCTCGCCGAGGCCGCCAAGCGTCACGGCGCGACGATCTTCGAGAAGGCATCCGTCACGGAACATCGGCAGGCGGGCACCCGCCATCATCTGAAAACACAGCGCGGCAGTGTCACCGCCGATGCGGTGCTTGTCGCCACCGGCGCCTACACGCCGTCGACATTCGGCCATTTCCGCCGTCGGATCATCGCCGTCGGCAGCTTCATCATCGCCACGCGGCCGCTGACCGAAGCGGAGATCGCGGCGACGATGCCGGGCAATCGCACCTGCGTCACATCGATGAATATCGGCAATTACTTCCGGCTCTCGCCGGACAATCGGCTGATCTTCGGCGGCCGCGCCCGCTTCTCGGCAACCTCCGACCAGCGTTCGGACGCGAATATCGGCGCAATTCTCCAGGCGCGCCTCGCAGAGATCTTCCCGCAACTTGCCAATGTCGACATCGACTATTGCTGGGGTGGCCTCGTCGACATAACCAAGGACCGCTTTCCGCGCGCCGGCTATCATGACGGCGTCTGGTACGCCATGGGCTATTCCGGCCATGGCGCCCAGCTTTCGACCCATCTCGGCATGATCATGGCGGATGCAATCCTCGGCCGGCCGGACCGCAACCCGCTGAAAGGTCTCGAATGGCGGGCGGTGCCGGGACACTTCGGCAAGCCCTGGTTCCTGCCGCTGGTCGGCATGTACTACAAGATGCTGGACAAGTTTTGGTAGGATACTTCGGGTCCCTGTTTATGGAAACCGTCGAGGGCGAGGTGTGCAAAACGTCACCCATATCTCAGGCCGGTCAGGCCCGACGGGCTGTGTGAAAACGCCGAACATGGCCGCTTTGACATGAGTCACGGGGCTTCATGACATGACACTGGACAAGCCAACAGGTGCTCAGGTAGCCGGGCCGAGTATATTTGCCCTCGCTTCGACGATGTGATCGTACATGTTTCGCTCGGCTTCTCTGCTGTCCCGATCATTGATGGCGTCAAGAATGGCCTGATGCTTGGCGATATAAGCCTTCCTGCGCTCAGGGGTTAGTGAATGCTCCTTCATTTTCCCCCAGAGATTTCCGGCCCGCACGGCGTGAATGCCTTCATAGAGCGAGGCGAGAAGACCATTGCGGGCGGCTCCGACGATGATGCGGTGAAAGACAGCGTCCCATTTTTCGAATTCGGCTAGGCTTTCCGCCGCGCTGCCCCGATCGATCGATTTCTGCATCTCATCGATCTCCTGCCTCGTCGCCCGTAATGCCGCCAATGCGGTGATCTTGGGTTCTATGATAAGCCGAGCCTCGAACACTTCCGCCGGATAGGTGCGCAATGCGTCTCCCGGACTGCTTAGCGGGCGGCGAAGGGCCGTCGAGCTTACGCCGCTGCCGGCGATAAACGTTCCTCTGCCAACATGCCTGACAAGCCGGCCCTCCTTCTCCAATGAAGCGAGCATCCGTCGAAGTGCGGTACGGGGAAGGCCAAGTTTCACTGCCAGGTCGCGCTCAGGAGGCAATCGATCCCCCGGTTCCAAACCTTCCGCCTCAATGAAGTCCTTCAATACGACGCTCATGAGCCCTCGCAAAAATAATTTTCGCAACCAAATTGATCTATATTGACGCCAATGGCAAGACCAATCTTATATTGATCGGGAGTAAAGCCCTGATTGGTAGCGAATGGCGTTGAGCGTGAGGAGAGTGCCGACTGCGCGCTGCCTCCAGGGGACAAATTTTCTGGTGGTGACGCGCAATTGAGCAGCGACGAGTCCACCAGTTGCGTTGACGAGGGAGGAATCTCGATGGCCGCCAGCATCCAAGCTGTTACCGTAGACGAGGCAGCGCTTTCGGTGCGCGGCCTGACGGTCGACCTGCCGAAAGGCATGGAACGGGCTCACGCCGTCGAGAACATCTCGTTTGATCTCAAGCGGGGTCAGATCCTGTGCATTATCGGCGAGTCCGGCTCAGGCAAGTCGGTGACGGCTAACACGATCATGGGGCTCTTGCCGAAGCTGATCCCCGTCTCGTCCGGTGCCATTCATCTCGACGGCACGGCCGTCATCGGCGCATCGCCAAAGGAGCTGCGCGGCCTGCGCGGCCGCGTCGTGTCGATGATCTTCCAGGATCCGCTCTCGGCGCTCAACCCTCTGATGACCGTCGGTGAGCAGATCACCGAAGTCCTAATGGCGCATGGCGTGGGCACGAAAGCGTCGCGGCGCAGCCGCGCCATCGAGCTGCTAACCGAAGTCGGTCTGCCCGATCCGGAGCTCATGTACTACCAGTATCCGTTCCGGCTGTCGGGTGGGCAACGCCAGCGCGTGATGATCGCCATGGCGCTGGCACTCGAACCTACGGTCCTGATCGCGGACGAGCCGACCACGGCCCTCGACGTCACCACGCAGGCGCAGATCCTGAAACTGATCCGGGACATTCAGCGCCGCAAGGGCATGAGCGTGATGTTCATCACCCATGACTTCGGTGTCGTGGCGGAGATCGCCGACAGCGTCGTCGTGATGGAGAAAGGCCGCGTTGTCGAGCAGGGCAGCGCCGAGCAGGTTCTCAAATCCCCCACCCACCCCTACACGCAGCGCCTGATCGCAGCCGTTCCGCACCTGACGGGAGAGGATCGCGCAGTTCAGTCGAAGGCGGGTAACGAGACGATCCTGAAGGTGGAGGGGCTGTCCAAGACCTATCGCAGCGGCAGTGCCCTGTTCGGCAGCCAGCGCATCGTGCCGGCGGTGAAGGACGTCTCATTCGACCTGGCTCAAGGGCGCACGCTCGGTGTTGTCGGCGAAAGCGGCTCCGGCAAATCATCGCTGGGACGGCTTCTGATCAAGCTGCAGGACAGCGATGGCGGTCGGATTCTGTTCGAAGGCCGCGACATCGCCATGCTTTCCGAATCCGAGTTTCGGCCGCTGCGGCCACAAATTCAGATGATCTTCCAGGATCCCTTCGCGTCGCTGAACCCGCGTGCGACCATCGGGCAGATCCTGACCGTCGGCCCCGTCGCGCACGGCATGCCCTATGCCCAGGCGCGTGAGGAGGCGCGAGCCTTGCTGGCCCATGTCGGTCTCGATGCGGGCGCCTTCGGCCGCTATCCGCACGAGTTTTCCGGTGGCCAGCGCCAGCGCATCGGCATCGCCCGGGCCTTGATGTTCAAGCCCAAGCTGCTGATTGCCGACGAGGCCGTCTCTGCGCTCGACGTGTCCATCCAGGCGCAGATCCTCAAGCTGCTCGACCAGATCCAGCGGGAAACCGGCGTATCGATGATCTTCATCACCCATGATCTGCGCGTCGCCAGCCAGATTTGCGACGAAATCGCGGTGATGCAGAAAGGGCGGATCGTTGAGCGCGGCCCGCCGTCACAAATCTTTCTGAACCCGCAATCGGCCTACACGCGCGAGCTGGTGGCCGCGATTCCGGGGGAGCGGCCGAGGAGCACGCGGCCGGCTGCCGTAAACATTTGATAGCCACGGCGAACATCGCCACAGGGAGGAGACATCATGGCTAAAGATCCTACAACCGCATCGACCTATTCTCGACGCGACGCGCTACGCCTCATGGCAGCGGGCGGCATCGCCTGCTTTGCCGCACCCAACCTGCTCGGCAAGCCGGCCTTTGCCGACACTGCTAACCCGACCGGCCGCGTCGTCGTCGGACTTTCGCAAGAACCCACCGTCTTCAACCCGCTTATGGCACATATCGAGGTCGACGACGCTGTCCATTTCTCCGTCTTCGACGCCCTCTTCCGCATGGATCCGAAGGGTGTTCTCCAACCCAATCTTGCCGCCGAAGTGCCCACACAGAAGAATGGCGGCATTTCGGAGGACGGCCTGAACTGGCGCATCCGCTTGCGTGACGACGTGCGCTGGCACGACGGAGAGCCCTTCACCGCCGAGGATGTGAAGTTCACTCTCGAGCTGATCACCAATCCGAACTTCCGCGCGTGGCGCACGGGTGGGCATTCCCTGGTGCGTGACATCACGGTGGTCTCGCCGACTGAGCTGACCTGGCGCATGGAGGAGGCCTTCGCCCCTTATCTGTCGTTCCTCGCCGAAACGTTCATGGTGCCCAAGCATATTCTCGAGAAGGAGGCCGATCCCAACACCGCCGCCTTCAACCAGGCGCCCGTCGGCACCGGCGCCTTCAAGTGGGCGCAGCGCGTTGCCGGCGACCATCTCGAACTCGTCGCGAACCCGCAATACTTCGGCGACGGCCCCTATATCGAGCGGCTCGTCTTCAAATACATTCCCGACATGACGGTGCTCTACACCCAGTTCAAGAGCGGCGACATCGACCTTGTCGACCAGGCATACATCACCGCCGACCACTACGAGGAAGCCAGGACATTGCCGGGGCGTGTGGTGACCCTGGAGCCGGGGGCATCAGTCGAGTCGATCTTTCTCAACCTAGAGAAGCCGCAATTCAAGGACCCGGCGGTGCGCCAGGCGCTCTATGCCGCAATGGACAGAGGGGCCATTATCGACGCGATCTATTACGGCGTCGGCACCCTCACCGAGACGTTCATGCCGAAGGAGTCCTACTATCACAACCCGAACCTGCCGGCGCAGGAGTTCAACCTCGACCGGGCGCGACAGATCCTCGATGATGCCGGCTGGGTTCCGGGACCGGATGGGATACGTGCCAAGGACGGGGTCCGACTTTCGTTCGCCAATTCGACGACTTCGGGCAACAATCTGCGTGAACAGGTGCAGCAGTTCCTGCAGCAGACATTTGCCGAGATCGGCGTCGAGATGACGATCTCGAATATGCCGGCCGCCGTCATGTGGGGCGAGTTCTGGCTCAAGTCACAGTTCGACTCGGCGATCGCGGGTGTCACCTATCTCATCGCGGCGGACCCGGACGCCACCAACCGCCTCCACACCAGCGCCATTGGCGCGAAGGGCGGGAAGGGCTCAAACACCGGCCAATACTCCAATCCGGAAGTCGATGCGCTGCTCGAAAAAGGTGCGCGCACCTTTGATCCGGAGGCACGCCGCGAGATCTACTATCGCGTCCAGGAAATCGTCCGTGAGGACCTGCCTTTCCTGCCGCTGTTTGCCTACACAAACGTGATTGGGCGCAAGGAAGGTCTCGAGGGCTTCGAGCCCAATGCCAACACCCGCACGGCCTCCTGGCATGCCGCAGCATGGCGCTGGCAGAGCTGACATACGCGGCCGCCGCCGTCCGCGGCGGCGGCCATTCATTTACGCTGTCATGAAGGAGGAGAGCCAATGCGCGGCTTCCTGCTCAATCGCCTTTCACAGAGCCTCGTCCTGCTCCTGATCGTTTCGGTCATCGGCTTCGTCGTCCTCAACCTCCTTCCGGGCGGTCCGCTGGCGCAATTCGGGCTCGATCCCAGCATGACCCAGGACGATCTCAATCGCCTGAAGGAGCAGCTGGGGCTCAACCGTCCGCTGTGGGTGCAATATCTGGACTGGGCCTGGCGCCTCGTCCAGGGTGACTGGGGTCACTCCTTCCGCGACGGTGCTCCCGTGCTGGACGTGATTGGCCGCCACCTTGTTGCGACGCTGTTGTTGATGGGGTCCTCCACCGTCATCGCCATCGCCGTCGGCACCTGGATCGGCATTCACGGTGCCACGCACCGCTATTCGGCTTTTGACTACCTGGCAACAGTCGGCGCGATGGTGGCGTTGTCAATCCCGACCTTCTGGTTCGGGCTGGTCGGCATCTATGTGTTTTCGCTGCGGCTCGGCTGGCTGCCGGCCGGCAACATGTACACGATCGGCGACGGCTCGGTCCTGAACTACCTTCATCACCTGATCATGCCGAGCATCGTGCTGGCGCTGGTCCATGTCGCCATCTGGAGCCGCTACATGCGATCCGCGACGCTTGACGTTATCAGCCAGGAATTCGTCAAGACCGCCCGCGCGAAGGGACTAAGCGAGCGCCGGATATTGATGAAGCATGTCGTCGGCAATGCCTTGCTGCCGATGATCACGCTCGCGGGAATGCAGCTTCCCAGCGTCCTGACCGGCGCCCTGGTCACCGAGACGGTGTTTACCTGGCCGGGAATGGGCCGGCTGTTCCTCGACAGTCTCGGCTACAGCGACTACCCGGTGGTGATGGGGCTGCTCATGTTCTCGGCGATACTCGTGGTGCTGTGCAACCTGATCGCCGACATCGTCGTCGCCATCATAGATCCCCGTATCCGTCTGAGCTAAGCGCCTCATGGACGCTCAACAGGAGGCCACCATTATGACCGCCATTGTCGCAAATTCACGCCAGGAGCGTTGGTGGAACAGCCGAACTGCACACCGCTTCATGAACCACCATCTGGCCCTGCTCGGGATGGTAATGATCGCCGTCCTGACGCTCGCGTGCGTCTTGGGCCCGTACCTCCTTCCGTATGATTCACTCTACATCGATCTGCGCGCCCGCTTTGCTCCGCCCTTCACCGGCCACCATTATCTGGGCACCGATCCGCTGGGACGGGACTTGGCGGCACGGCTCTTCATGGCGGGGCGGATTTCCCTGCTGGTCGGCTTCTCCGCGATGCTGTTGTCGACGCTGATCGGAACCCTCGTCGGCGTACTCGCGGGCTATCGGGGCGGTTGGATCGGAACGACCCTGATGCGTACGGTGGATGGGTTCCTGTCCTTCCCGTCGATCTTCCTGGTGCTGGCGCTTGCCGCGGCGCTGAAGCCAAGCCCAATGATGATTACCGTCGTCATCGCTGCCACCAGCTGGATGGAGGTTGCCCGGATCGTCGAGGCCGAGGTCCGCTCGCTTCGCGAGCGGGAATTCGTCCAGGCCGGGCGCATGCTGGGCTTAAGCGGAACCCATATCATGTTCCGCGAGATCCTTCCCAATGCCATTGGTCCGATCATTGTCGCGGCCACCCTGACCGTCGCCCGCGCGATCCTCATGGAGGCCTATATCAGCTTCCTCGGCTATGGAATTCAGCCGCCGCTGCCCAGTTGGGGCAATATGCTGAACGGCGCGCAGCAGTATCTGGGTAGCGCACCGTGGCTGGCGATCATTCCGGGTGCGGCCATAACCATCGCGGTAACCAGCTTCAACTTCATCGGCGACGGGCTGCGCGATGCGCTCGATGTACGCGGTGATCACACCTGACCGGAACGCGCCCGTCCGGGCGAGGTCTGTAGCTCAGAGAAAGACACACCCGCACCTTTATGGTTTTAGGCTGTGAACCGTAGCTGCTTCGCTCGAACGCCGCCTCTGATCTTGTAGCAATCCGAAGAGCCTTGGTGGCACTCAACGAGAAGTTAACCCAATGGAAGAATCCACAATCGCAGACAAGAACTCGCCGTACTGGTGGGAAGAGGCACCCGTCAAACCGCTGTCGCGGCAGCCGCTGGCCAAGAAGGTCGACGTGGCGATCATAGGGGCCGGGTACACCGGGTTATCGGCGGGGCTCGTTCTGGCGCGCGAGGGCCGTTCGGTCGCAGCCTTCGATGCGTTGAACCCGGGCGAGGGGGCTTCAACGCGTAACGGCGGGATCACTAGCGGAAGCATTCGGCCTGATTACGCCACGATTACCCGGCGCTTCGGCGAAGAGAAGGCAATTGCAATCGAGGCCGAGGGCAAGATCGCCCGTGAATTCCTTTATGACTTCATCAGGACCGAGGGGCTCGAGTGCGACTTTCGGCTGGTTGGCCAATTCAAGGGCGTAATCGGATATGACGATTACGAGAAGACGGCCCGGAGCGCTGAAGTGCTGGCGAAGAGACTGGGGATCGAGGCCTATGCGGTGCCATACACTGAACAGCGCAATTACATCGGCACGGATTTCTATCGCGGCGGCATGGCGCGGATGGATATTGGGGGGCTGCACCCGGCCAAGTTCCACGCTGAGCTCCTGCGGGTGGCGCTGGCTGCGGGACTGACCGTCCATGCAAGCACGCGCGTGACTTCGGTAGAAAGGGATGGCTCCGAGTTCCGTGTCCTGACGGAGGCAGGCACGGTGCAGGCCCGCCAGGTTCTGGTCTGCACAGACGGCTATACCGATGGCGCGGTTCCCTTCTTGCGCCGCCGGCTAGTCCCGGTTCGCAGCCGGATCATTGTCACCGAGGAGCTTGCGCCAGAAGTTATGGAGCGGCTGATGCCGAAGCGGATGATGATGGTCGAGGGCAGGCAGCTGGGGTTCTACTACCGCCCGACGCCCGACGGCAAGCGCATTCTGTTGGGGGGGCGCGACAGCTCTCGCGTAGGCGATCCCGCCGCTCCGAAGCTGTTTCTGCGGCGGGGCCTGGTGAACCTTTTCCCGGAACTGGAGAACGTGCGCCTGTCGCACACCTGGTTTGGCAATGTGGCGATGCACCGCGACATGCTGCCGCGCATCTTCGAAAAGGACGGCGTGGTCTATGCGACCGGCTTCTGCGGTTCGGGCGTAGTCTGGGCGCCATGGATCGGAACGCGCGCGGCTCATAGGCTGCTGGGACATGCCGAGCAAGCGCGCACAGCCTTCGACTTCCGTCCGCCTGCCTTCATCCCCTTTTACCGTGGTAATCCCTGGTTTATGCCGGCCATCATCCAGGCCTATCGGATGCAGGACCGCCTCGCCCTGTACCGCGCCCGACGATAGATTTCCGCCCTCTGGCGGGAGCCAGTGTCCGGGGGTCTTCATCACAGCCTCGTCGACCGTCCTCTGTTTACACAAGGGCGCATTCGAGATCGTAGCGCTTGCGCTCATGAGCCCACGCAAATTATTGCGCAACCAATTTGATCTATATTGACACCAAATGCAAAACCAATCTTATATTGATCGCAATCAAACCTGATTGGTAGCGAAGGTGCTGAACGTGAAACCAACTCTCGCGCAAGAAACAACGCCGCTTGTCTCTCCGGCCTCGGCTGCCGTGGTCCGCGGCGCTCCTACGCAACTGTTCATCGGCGGCGAATGGGTCTCTGCAAAAGAGGACCGCACCTTTGAGGTGGTCGATCCCTCGACCGCAGGTGTGATCGCCACCGTCTCCAATGGCGACATCGCCGATGGAATATCCGCGGTCGACGCGGCGGAAAAGGCCTCTGCGGCTTGGAAGGCAACCTCGCCACGACGTCGCTCGGACGTTTTGATGAGGTGCTTTCACCTTGTGCTCGAACAAGCGGAATGGTTGGCGCAACTGATCACCGTCGAAAACGGCAAGGCACTTGCGGACGCCAGGTCGGAGGTTGCCTACGCTGCCGAGTTTTTCCGCTGGTACGCGGAAGAAGCTGTACGGGCCCCAGGCGAATTCGGATCTGCACCTTCGGGCGCCAATCAGATCATTGTGAACCACGAGCCGATTGGTATCGCCGTATTGGTGACGCCCTGGAACTTCCCGGCAGCAATGGCGACACGGAAGATCGCTCCCGCATTGGCCGCGGGCTGTACATGCATCCTGAAGCCCGCAGCGGAGACCCCGCTGACGGCGCTGGCAATCGGCGAAATTATGCGGCAGGCAGGCGTTCCGGCCGGGGTGGTCAACATCGTGACAACGAAGAAGGCCGGCCCCGTGGTCGGCGCCATGCTGCATGACAAGCGGGTACGGAAGTTGTCGTTTACTGGCTCGACTGGCGTCGGCCGGACACTGCTTCGCGAGGCTGCGGACCAGGTTGTCAGCTGCTCAATGGAACTGGGCGGCAATGCGCCCTTCATTGTATTCGACGATGCCGACCTGGAGACGGCTGTCGCTGGAGCAATGGTTGCCAAGATGCGCAATGGCGGCGAGGCCTGCACTGCTGCGAACCGCTTCTATGTCCAGAAGGGGATTCTGGCGGACTTCACGCGGCGGTTCGCGGAAGAGATGGCCGCACTCAAGGTCGGACCAGGACTTGTTCCGAGCACGCAGCTCGGGCCACTGATCACCGAGGCCGCGGTCGCTAAGGTGGAACGCCTGGTCGACGATGCCGTTGCCAAGGGAGCCCGACTGGTTACTGGTGGCAGCCGGTTGAACGGCGACGGCTTCTATTATCCGCCTACCGTATTGGCAGACGTTTCTCCCGATGCCGAGATTCTTGGCGAAGAAATCTTCGGGCCGGTTGCGCCAATCATTGCATTTGAGACGGAAGACGAGGTCGTCCAGATGGCCAACGACACCGAATATGGACTGGTATCATATGTGTTCAGCGGGGACCTCAAGCGGGCACTTGCGGTCGCCGGACGGCTGGAAAGTGGCATGGTTGGAATCAACCGAGGCGTCGTCTCCGACGCTGCCGCACCGTTCGGCGGCATGAAGCAGAGCGGTCTGGGCCGCGAGGGAAGCCACCACGGCATGCTCGAATATCTCGAAACAAAATACATCGCGGCAAGCTGGTAGGCACCAGGGCAATTCGCGCAGGTATTGGCTCCACAGTCTTGTGTAGGGCCGGGGAAGTCTTCTGCTCAACACAGCGTCGGCACTTTCCAGTGCAGGAAGTCCGCCGTTGCGACGTCGCGCCCAATACCGGGCCTCGAAGACCGTCACCTCCTTGCCCAATGATTAGGAAGCTAACGCATGGAACTACCGCTGCTTAAAAATGAGGAAGTGAGCAGATAAAATCTGCATGAACGAAGTCATGGGTACGGTGGAAGGAGCATAACAAGCCCGTGGCGCGCGCCTCTCTAGTTATTTCGCCCCGAGCAGGAACCGACCCCTTAATGCCTTTTCGTGATCCGGTAGCCGCGCGCTCGCTTCTGGCGAACCAGGAAAAGGAAGCGACCTATCGCTTGACGGTCTCAATAGATGGACACGCTTCTGGCTGCGGGTGCCGATACGGCCCCAACGGCGGACGAGCGCCGAGCCACCCAAGAGATCCGGCTCGATCGATATCTCATAAAAGCGTGCCATGTTTCTGGTTGCATCGATGCGCTGAACATAAAGGCGGAACCAATGCTGGGTCGTGGCCAAGATTTGGCCGGACAAAGCTCAGGGCGTCCAACGACATTTATGAATCGATCAGCTCTGATCGATTCAAGATGTTGATGGACGGTGACGTGTCTGTCCGTCATCCGTCGAAAGCGTGAGCCGAAGAAGCCGACGAGCGGCGCGGCGAAACAGATCGCACGCTGTAGCGCTCGGCGTCTGGCCGATTACCAGTCAGGTGCCGCAGGGCGCAGCCATTCGGCGGCGACAAGAAGGAGTTCCGACCCGCTCCCGTTTTCCACTCCGCCTTTGGCGGAGCGACGCAGGCGAAGGCCTGAACGCGCTTTCCATTGCGCCGAAGAGAAGGCCGAAGCCTGTGGTAAACGGGAGTGGGGCGGCGGCCGTTTCGCAACCTTTTGCAACAGGGCATTCCAACCACGCCGCCATACGGGACCGGCGCCGTTGCTTCGGGTCGCGCTTGCGCCGCTCACCCTCCGCCGCGTCCCCTTGCGGATTGCGAGCGCGGTCCAGACAAGGCGGGTCCCAGGCTCCTTTGCGTTGCAGCCCCTCCGGTTTCTTGTTTCTTGCGCTTCTGCCGGACAGCGCCTTGCCATCTATGGCCTGCCCGCGCCAGCCTTCGTAGAAGGCCCGTGTTGGCCATGACGGCGGCGACCGACGCCGCCCGGCCTTTCACGCTGCGTCCTTCGGGACAGAGCGACGAAAGGAGAAAATCATGGGACTCGACATGTACGCCTGCAGCCTTCGCGAACCGCCCGCCACGCCGGTCGACTTTGAAGTGGAAGAGGCCGCGACGGCGCTCCACTAATGGCGCAAGCATCCGAACCTTCACGGCTGGATGGAACGGCTCTACCGCGAGAAGGGCGGTATCCATCCGAGCAGGGCCGCGGGATTTTGGGCGCCGCGCGTGGTAACGTCGGTCCATGGAGATCGATGAGGACAAGATCGACGATGCCGTTTTGGCGCTGTTATGGCTGACGCTGCATAACGAGCGTTGTGCCTGGAAAGGCTTCGACTGGGCAACGACGGATAGGCTTCACAAGAAGGGCATGATCGGCGACCCAGTCAACAAGTCGAAGTCATTGATCCTGACCGATGAAGGCTTGGAGCGTTCGGAAGCGTTGTTCCGGGAGCTGTTTACGCGGCCGCCGCAATAGCCGTCCCTTTGTGTGTCTTCCATTGCCAAGGCAGCAGTTCGTGCAGGCGGGAGACGGGAAGATCGGCGATGCGGGCGAACACATCGGCGAGCCACGCCTTTGGGTCGACGTCGTTGAGACGGCAGGTCGTGATGACGGAGAGCATGATGGCGGCACGATCGGCGCCACGCTGGGAACCGGCAAAGGTCCAGTTTCGACGCCCGAGTGCAATACCTCTCAGAGCGCGCTCGGCGGCATTGTTCGTGAGACAAATCCGGCCATCTTCGAGGAAACGGGCAAAACCATCCCACCGCTTCAGCATGTAATCGATCGGCTCGATCGCCTCGGACGATTTGCTGAGCATGGCGCGCTCCCGTTTTAGCCACTCGTGCATGTCATCGAACAGCGGCTTGCTCTTTTCCTGCCGCGCGGCCAGTCGTTCTTCGGCGCTCAATCCATTGATCTCGCGCTCGATCTCAAACAACGCATCGTACCGTTGGACGGCCTCCAGGGCGATCGGCGAGATCGGCTTGCCTTTGCGTTTGCGGTCGCGGGCATTTTTCTGGATGTCGGCCAGTTCAAAGAATTTGCGCCGCGCATGCGCATGACAAAAGGCGAAGGTGATCGGTACCGCTTTCTTTTCGGCGACACTGAGCGGCTCGAAGCCATTGTAACAATCACTCTGCAGAATGCCGCCATACCCGGCCAGGTGCTTCTGCGGATGCTCGCCGCGGCGGTCGCTCGAAGCATAGTATATGGCCGCCGGCGCTGCCGCTCCGCCGTAGGGCCGGTCATCGCACACGTAGGTCCATATGCGCCCGGTCGTGCATTTGTCTTTGGCCTGAATGGGAATGGTGGTGTCGTCGCCAAAAAGGCGCTCGGCCGCGAAGACATGCGCCTCGATCAGATCAAAGATCGGCAGGAGCGCGGCCGTTCCATACCCGACCTGGTCGGCCAGCGTCGAGGTCGAAAGCTCGATGCCCTCGCATTTGAACCGGGTGCTCTGGCGGTTCAGCGGACTATGCATGCCGAACTTATCGAACAGGATCGTCGCCAGCAGATGAGGACCGATGAAGCCGCGCGGCGTGGCATGGAACGGCGCCGGCGGCTGGCTGATCGCTTCGCAGTCACGGCAGGTAAATTTCTCCCGCACCGTCTCGATCACTTTGAACCGGCGCGGAACCTCCTCGAGCGTCTCAGTGACGTCCTCGCCCAGTTTCGACAGGCGCGACCCGCCGCAGCATGCACAGGTGACTGGGGGATCGATCACCACGCGCTCGCGTTCGATATCCTCCGGCCACGGCTTTCGGACCGGCCGTTTGCGCGTGAACGAACGCACGCTCGAGGTCTTGGCGGCAGCCGCCTGCGCTGCGGCTTCATCCTCCGTCGCTGCCATCACCAGTTCTTCGAGCTGCAATTCCATCTGGTCGATCAGGCGCGCCGTGCGCTCGGATCGCCGGCCGCGCAGTTCGCGCTTCAGCTTTTCGATCGCCAGCTCCAGACTGGCAATCAAGGCCTCACTGTCCGACAGCATGGCCTGCGCATTGGCGGCTTGCGCCACCGCAATGTCCCGCTCGGCGACGACGGTATCGCGCTCGGCAACAACGACATCACGTTCAGCCTGTAACATCTCACGCTCGGAAAGCAGCGCCAGATAGGCGCTCGCAAGGTCCGCAGGAAGGTCCACAGGCTTCGAAGTCATGAAGCCATTCGATCAGATTCACTCAATATTTTCAATGCAATAATGCTATCCGACCCGTGTCGGACGCCAGGTTTCCTGCGGATTGCGCCAGTCGATCCCGGACAACAAATAAGACAATTGCGCCGGTGAGATCGCTACCGCGCCGCCCTCCATATTCGGCCAGATGAACCGGCCCTTCTCCAGCCGCCGGGTAAAAAGGCAGGCGCCCAGACCATCATGCCAGATGATCTTCAAAATATCCGATCTGCGGCCCCTGAAGACGAAGAGATGCCCTGACAACGGATCACGTTTCAGAACCTCCTGCACCCGAAGCGCCAGGGAGGGAAAGCCACAGCGCATGTCCGTATACCCCGTTGAAAGCCAGACCTTGACGCCTGTTCCCATCGGAAACGGATTCACCGCAGCGCCTCCAGTCCGCGCATGATCCGAAGCAGCGCTTCAACGTCGACATCGCGGTCCACGATCACACGGCGACCATTCGCGCTGACAACCTCCATCCGGCCGGCGTTCGGCAATGACCCTGCTGCCGGCTCTACCTCTGGAACAAGCAGCGCCGGGACAAAGCCGCCCACAGGCGACGCAACATCCAGTTGCCACGCTCGTGCGAGCCGGCGCCATTCATATAACTGCGAACGCGATATACCATGTCGCCGCGCCGTCGTCGCACACAAGCCAGGTTCCAAATAACTCTCCGCGACAATCTGGAGCTTCATCTCTTTGCTAAAACGACGACGCCGACCCGTGTCGACAATCTCAACTCGATCCATAGCCGCACTGTCCTTTTTGACGTCAATAAGGACAGTCAGTGCCAAATCCGACAATTCCTACAAGGCGGCCCACCTCGGATGCGTACGAAGGGCGGCACGCACGCGAATTTCAATTGCATCAATCTTCAGCTATCCGCCGACGATCTCGATCGCCTGGAAACGGCGATCCGCGATCGCACCCTGCCGGCGACTGAAGGCTTCTTCTTCGGTGTGTCCGATGGCAGCGTTTTAGTATGCCGCCCCTTCAGCGGTTACTATGCACCAATTGAAGCAATTTGGAGCACGCTTCTCGGAAGAATCACAGCGATTTACTCTACGCCGATTTTCGAGTGCTCCACTATCAAATTAAGTGCAACGGTCGCGGTGCCATTATCAAATTAAGTGCTCAATCTCAAATTACGGGCAAAGCTAAGCCTCTGAAATCACTTATCACGGGTCTTTCAATTAACTGCAAAGCGACATGTGCTTCTCGCGTGAACCAGTACGTGAGCGCCCGTCCATTTATGTCGACAATCAAATGCCCAAACTGCCAAGGGGAAGTTCTGAGCAACTTGCGACATTGCCCATCCTAGAGACGCTTCTCTCCCGGGGGGAGCCCCTGCTCGATCAACCTGTCGAGGTAGTCGCAGTAAGGACTGCCTTCATAGAATGGGTGGGCCGCCTCTCGGACGTATTCCGCATTTAGGTTTGGAAATTTCTTCAAAGCATCAGAGATCCAGATCCTCACTTCATCGGTATTGCCCGCCCTGAGGGCGAGCAACGCTGCCCCAATGAATGGATAATAGGTTGTGCGTTCGAAGGACGCGCCTTCCCGTAGATGCATCCGGGCCGTTGAGAGGTCATCGGGCTCGCCTCTTAGCATCAGGCCAATACCGAAAAGTGTCTTGAACGCAAACATAGACGGATCGTGAGGACTGAGATCGATGGCATTTTGTGCGGCTCTAATCGTCGTATCGGCGTCCCTGAGCCGCACGGCTGCCATTCCATGTGCAAAGTGAAGAAACGCGTAGTTGGGATTTAATGCAAGGCCCTGTTCAGCGACAGGCATGGCCTCAGCCGCTCGCCCGTCCACCGTAAGAAGGAGCGACATCATCGCGTACGCGATATCGCTCCGCCTGTCGATTTCTAAGGCCTTCGTGGCGAACGATAGTCCTTCCTTGATAGCGACAGGCACGTCTGCGGCACGCCCCCAAAGGACGAGTGCGTATCGGTGACGAGCTAAATAGGCGTAGGGAAGTGCGAAATTCGGATCGTGTTCGAGCGCTTGTCGAAGGAACTTCTCGGCAGTGGCTTGAGAACCTGCTTCGAAGGAAAGCAATTCAGCAAGGCCGCGGTGACAAAGTTCCCAAGCAGTAAGGTTGTCCGTGGATTTGGCGAGGGCGAGGCCCCGTTCGTGCGCTCCCAGTTCTGGTTCGATGCCCGCGATAATCCGGCGCGTTATCTCATCCTGCACATCAAAAAAATCGGCGATCGGACGATCCCACCGCTCGGCCCAGATGTGTGCTCCGGACAGCGCGTCGATTAGCTGTACAGTGATCCTCAACCGATCACCTGACCGCCGAACCGATCCTTCCACGACATAGCGCACACCAAGTTCCCGGGCGATCTTGCGTACGTCCTTGGCTGTTCCCTTGTAGGCGAAAGTCGAGTTGCGAGCGATCACGAACAACCATCGAAAGCGACCTAGTTCCGTGATGACGTCTTCGACCAGTCCGTCGACAAAGAAGTCCTGATCGGGCGTGGCAGAAAAATTCTGGAATGGGAGAACCGCGATCGAAGCACGTTCCTGGCCAGAGAGCCGAACCGGGCTGGGCGCCGTGCCGTCCACCTCGACCTGCCACACATCAATTGGTTCGGGGATGTTCTTAACGGACTGTGGCCCGAGCCACGTCATCCCAGCCTCTATCTTGCCTTGCACATGATCGTAGGTTGCACGAGATATGCAGATGCCTCCGGCGGGTGCGATGGTTTCCAAACGCGCAGTGATGTTGACGCAGTCGCCGAGGATGTCGTCCCCATCGATCACCACGTCTCCCAGATGAATACCGATCCGGAAGCGCAGACGTCGGTCTTCCCCTTGAGAAGACTCGCGCGAGATCAAGTTGCGCTGCATTAGAAGAGCCGCTCTTACCGCCAACACTGGCGATGGGAAATCGACTAGGAGCCCGTCGCCCATGGTTTTGACGATGCGGCCACCGCCTTCCATAATCGCCGGGTCAATCACGTAGGTTCGCGCATCGCGCAGCCGCGAAATGGTGCCTTCCTCGTCCGCCGCCATGAGGCGAGAATAGCCGACCAAATCGGCAGCCATTATTGTGGTAAGACGACGTTCCACGGTTGCCCCTCCGCCAAGAGAATACAGTATCGCCTGATAAGCAAATGCGAAAGCGCTCTTGAACCGCGCCAATCAGGATAGGAACGAAAAATCCAGAGCGAATGCGCTGATGTCGCACCGAAGGGATCCGCTTCTACGCTTCTTTCTCGTTCCGATCGAGGGAAGGTTTCATCAGGTCGCTGATCCTGAACCGCTCTTCTTCCATGTGCTGCAAACAATCAGCCGGCCCCGGGTGTCGCGGGCGATTTAAATGTTCAGGGGCCGCGCTTGCACGGTTGATATGTTCCGTCCGTTTCACCGCCTCCGAGTTCTTGAGGTCCGACAATTTAATCTTGAAGGGCTTCTTGCTTTTGACCGGCTCTTCTTCGTTCACTGAATTCCCCTATGGCGTGTGCTGATGCAGACGCCTGTTAATAAAGGTGTATTCCTCGACGCATCTCAAGCCGCACTACAAGGTAGTGTAGCTACGCCCGCACGCGATGACGCAGGCGTTCGTACAATCGGACTTCTGCTTTCTGAAGCAGCTCTACGACGACAGCGAACGGCTGGCGATCAACGTGGGTCGCCCAGCCGCCTTCGCACTGGGGCAGCGAGAGCATATCTGATTGACGAGCAGGCGAAGATCATCGCAGGAATACTTCCCATTCCATTCTCTATGAGATCGATGCGTCCGACATACGGCCGGCCAATTACGATTCTGAGTGCTTATGTGGGCGCACAGCTCATCCGGCGCCTGGGGTCGCCTTGTCGGGTTGCCGGTGCGAATCCACCCGGTTCAGTAAGCCGGCTGCTTGTCGAGCTTGATGATGGCCGCTTCAAACTGCGCCGACGGAACCTCGCTTACTAGGCGACAAAGGCAGCATGACGTGCTTTGGCGCGAGGTCTTCGCCTTCGAGAAGGCGCTCCAGCAGATCGGCTCAACAATATCCCAGGCGGCTGGAAGCTGCAGTTCGCGCACCGGACTCGGCCCGCCGAAGGATTCAAGGCTGGGGTTGGGCAAGCGCCTCCCGTTATCAAATCCCAGAGCATTTAGTCCTGGCAAAAAAATTGGCCGGAGACAGCGAGGTCGTCCGGCCGGATCAGGTATTCAATCCCACGTTTTATTCCGCGAACGCGGTACGCAGTGCGGTGCTTGCCTGGGCAATCGCGGCCTTGGCGGGCGCGCTGTCGGCAAGGGCGTTCAGCATCACGAAATCATGAATGGTCCCGATATACCGCGTCGATGTGACGGCGACGCCGGCCTGCAGCAGCTTGCGGGCATAAGCCTCGCCCTCGTCGCGAAGCAGATCGTTCTCCGCAACGATCACCGTCGCGCTCGGCAACCCCTCGAGCTGCTCTACCGTTGCCTTCAGCGGGAAGGCCAGCACATCGTTCCGGTACTCGTCGGGGAAGTTCGCTTCCAGGAAATAGTCCATTGCCTTGCGGGTCAGGAACGGCCCCTCTACAAATGCCCGGTAGGACGCGTTGTCCGAGATATCGTCGGTGACCGGGTAGAACAACACCTGATGAAGGATCCTGGGGCCTTGCCGCTGCTTGGAAAGCAGCGTGACGGCTGCCGCCATGTTGCCGCCTGCGCTGTCGCCGGCAACGGCAATGCGGGCGGCATCGAGGTCGAGCGCCTCGGCATGCTTGCCGACATATTCGAGCGCAGCATAGGCCTGCTCGTTGTTTTCGGGATACTTCACATCAGGGGCATTGTCGTATTCGACAAAGACGACCGCAGCGTGGGCTTGGGCCGACAGTTCGCGGATCAGATGATCATGCGTGTTCCGATCGCCCATGACCCAGCCGCCCCCGTGAAAGTACATGACGGCGGGCAGTAAGCCGCGCGCATGTTCCGGGCGGACGATGCGCACGCGCACCTTGCCGGTCGGGCCGATCGGCCAGACTTCGTCCTTGATGACCGTAGCGGGGATCGCCACAGTGGAGCTCTGCACGGATGAAAGTACCTGGCGCGCCTCTTCATAAGGCAAGGTGTAAAGTGGGGTGGCCTTGGCGGCCGCAGTGGCAAAAGCCTGGGCGTGCGGTTCGAGAACCGGAGCAGCGAGTGCTGCGGTGGAGGCGAATGCGGACAGAACCGCCGTAGCAAATACCTTATTCATGTCATCGCTCCTTCATTCGTATTGTGTTGATCGACTTCGTTGGATGATTGCTCTGTGGACTTCAGGCGGCTTTCATGCTCGCGGACGGGTCTACCGAGCCGGGCTTGGCTGCGCCGTGTGCCGCGCGGTCGATGACGCCGGCAACCGCCGAGGGCTGGGTGAGGAACACGACATGGCTGCCTGCCAGTTCGGTCGTGTCGGCACCGATGCGCCGGGCCGTGCTGCGAAGAAGCTTGGGGGCAATTGCCCCGTCCTCGGTCGCCACAACGTACCAGCTCGGCTTGACCTTCCACGCCACCTTGCTGACCTTTGCCTCGAGCGCCTTCATCGCGATCGGAACCTGGGCGTCGCGAAGGAATGCGCCGTCGCTTTCGCTGGTGTCGGCGGCAAAGCCTGCATGAAACGTCTCCGATTTGAGATAGGCGAAGCCGTCCGGCTGAACGTCGGGCTCAAAGTTGGGCGGCGGTGGCACTTCGCCGTATTGGTCAAGGGTGGACTGACCGAGGTCAGGCGCGAAGGCGGCCACATAGACGAGGCCGGCGACCTGGGGATCGTCACCCGCCTCGGTGATCACCGTGCCGCCGTAGGAGTGTCCGACGAGGATGACCGGGCCATTCTGCCGCGCGATGACGCGGCGAGTGGCGGCCACGTCGTCCTCGAACGAGGTCAGCGGGTTCTGGACGATGGCGACCGTGTAGCCGCCGGCGGTCAACTCGTCGTATACGCCACGCCAGCCTGAACCATCGGCGAAGGCCCCGTGCACGAGGACGACGTTCTTCACCCGCTCGGTGCCGTCTCTTGAGGGGTTCTCGGCAGTGCTTGCGTTGATATCGGGACTGGTCCCGTTCAGGTTTGCCATTTCTTTTCTCCTTCTGTCTTCATCCCGATTGGGACAATCGACAGATAGAAGAAATGAGGTGGCTTGATTATCTGGCGAAATCGGTCTTCATTGTCCCGAATTTAAGGACAATGCGAGGAGAGCATATGCTGCGCGACTTCAGCGATACGGTGGCATTCGTAAAGGTCGTGCAGGAGGGCAGTTTCACCGGCGCGGCGCGGGCACTGCGAACGCCGAAGACGCGGATCAGCCGCAAGGTACAGGAATTGGAGGCGCGGTTGGGGGCCCAGCTTCTCCACAGGACAACGCGCAGCCTCAAGCTCACCGAGGCTGGTGCGATCTACTTTCAGCACTGCGAGGGTCTGGTCAAGGATATCGAAGATGCCGAAAGCGCCGTGGCCGAGCTTCAACAACATCCCAAGGGCTGGCTCAGGATCACATCTCCGTACTGGTTGTCGACGCGCATTCTAGCGCCGGTGCTCAGCGAATTCCGAAGGTTTTACCCCGATGTCTATCCGCAGTTGCTTCTGGCCCATGAGGTGCTGGATGTCGTTGCCAAGGAGATCGATATCGCGCTTCGGCTCTGGGATGGACCTTTGCCGGATTCCTCGCTCAGTGCCCGCCGGCTTGGTGATCTGCCAATGGGCATATATGCGGCTCCTGCCTATCTTGACCGGCACACAGCCCCTTCGGACCCGGCAGAGCTCATCAATCATGCCTGCCTGCTGACACAGTTCTATTACGACAAGCCGGTCCATGCCTGGCCTCTGACGCGCGAGGGGCAGCGCAACGAGTTCCCGGTCCGCCCCGTTGCGGTGGCCAGCGATCCTGAAGGGTTGCACGGCTTTCTGTTGGCCGGCGAGGGTCTTCACATGACCAATCATGTCCGCGTCAGGGCGGATGTCGCCGCGGGACGTCTCGTCCGCGTCCTCCCCGAATGGTCCGGGCCGGCCCCCACGCTTTACGCGATGAGGGCCGGCGGACGTATCCAGCCGCCAAAGGTCAGGGCATTCCTCGACTTTCTGGTGCCGCGGCTGAACCTCACAGAGATCCGCAATGAGAATGTGGCCGCTTCGCATTGATCGGCGTCTGCTGGAGGGGCATGACGAAGTGGGGGCTTTTCGTTCCGGGTTGCCGCACTCAGTTGGGTCGCACGCGGCCTCGTGTGCCCCTAATGTCAAGGCTGGCGATTGGTGCCGCTCAGATATGAAACCGGCGCAACGGACTCCGCTCGTTGCGCCAGGATGGTCGCCCTCAAGAGGCATAGTTGACAGGAACCCAGTCGAAATTTGTCGCGTCGCGGCGAACATGGCCGATGCCGGGAAAGGCAATGTGAGCGCCGGCCACCAGGTATTTGCCATCGGCGGCATGCTCGAAGGCTGCGGCTCTCGCACGAACGGCCTCGGCCTGGTCCGTATCGAACTGGATCGCCACGCCCGGCTCGTCGAACTGCAGCACGTTTCCATGGGTGATGTCGCCCCAGAAAACGATCTTGTCGCCTGCGCTTTCGACGACGACCGAGCTGTGTCCCGGCGTGTGCCCGGCCCGCAGGATCGAGCCGACGCCCGGCAAGATTCCCGCATTATCGGCAAAGGTCCGAATTCTGCCGGCCTCGGCATAGGGCTTCAGGCTCGCATGCGCCTCGACGAAATGGCTCGGCGGCACATTGGCCGGTCGACTCTCCACAGGCGTTGTCATCCAGAAATCGTATTCGCGCTTGTTGACGTAGACAGTCGCGTTGGCGAACACCGGCTTGCCTTCGATCGTCAGCCCGCCGGAATGGTCTGTGTGGATATGGGTCAGGATGATGTCGTCAACCTGGTCCGCTTTGTAGCCGGCTGCCTCGAGATTGGCGACGAGCTTGCCGAGCGCACCATCGAGGTAGGTGCCCGTACCAGCGTCGATCAGCACCAACCTGTCCCCTGTGTTGACGAGGAAGGCGTTGACCGATGTATCTGTCGGCGTGCCCATGAATGCCGCGCCCAGCGCTTTCCGCGCTTCGTCGGCGTCCGTATTTGTGTAAAGTTCCGGGAGAGACAAAGGAATTGTACCGTCCGAAAGCGCCGTCAGTTCGAAGCGACCCAGCTTCATTCTGTAGAAGCCGGGAGCCTGGGAAGGTCGAAAAGGTGCCTTTGCAAAGACCGGGTTGAACCCGCCCGATACCGATCCGGCTGCGAAAAGCGCTGCTGCGCTCTTGATGAGTCCTCTACGAGTGAGCATGCAGTTCTCCGATGTTTGAAGTTTCGTCCACCGTTTCCGTGTTGATGGCCAACTGGTGTACGTAGGAACCTAATCGGGAACAGATGGTCACAGTAGGCTATGAATATGAGCCAAATTGTCTCGGAAAAAGATACAATAGGCATGAGCCAGTCGCATCAGATGTGGGGTTGCAGTGTCCCCAATTGCGATTGGCACAGCACCGACAGATTTTCCAAGGACGAAGCTGCCAAGACAGGTGAACGTCCGCTTCGCGCCCCATCACGGACAACTTAGCGGCACCGGCGCGGCAGCTATGGTCGAGGGCAGCCGTAGGGGAAAATGGCCCGGAGCGACCGAACTAAACTGCTGTTCTCGGGTGCGCGCGCCAGATTTTTTGAGTCCTATTAGGCGTCGCTCGATTCGCCAAGAAAAGTTCTGAAAATGACGCAGGGCTAACGCTCGCCTGTCGGTGCTATAACACTGGCTGTCGCATGGTCCCTCCCGCTCACCTCGTTCGGTGAGGACAAAAGGAAGAGGAGAAAGATCATGCCAGTTGAAACCGAAAAGAAAGAACGTGTCCGCGCCCTGCTGAAAAAGGCCAATATCGAGATCGGTGCCGCCTTACCCGCTTCGCCTTATCCTACCGCTCCATTCTGTGTGTGCGATCGCCAGTCCGAGCCTTGGCGCCCGGAAAATCGTTCGACCCGGAAGTCGTCCAGCGGCGTATCTGTTTTTCCTGTGGCGATCATCTCCGCCATAACGTCTCCCACGCCCGGCCCGAGCTGAAACCCGTGGCCGCAGAAGCCAAAAGCGTGGAAAAGCCCCGGCGTCGTGGCCGATGGGCTCATCACCGGCAGGCCATCGCCGACATAGCCCTCACAGCCCGACCAGGTGCGTATGACGGTGAGGTTCGCGAGCGCTGGAAGGATCGGCAACAACGACAGGAGCTGCCTCGGCAAGCGGGCCGGGTCAGCCTTGGCATAACCGGTCTCCAGCGAAACGTCCGTGCGCTCCGCGCCGCCGCCAAAGACGATGTTGCCGCGCTCCACCTGACGGAGATAGCCGCCACCATAGTCGTGCCCCCAGACGCCCACGACGGGAGAGATCCGATGGGACAGCGGCTCGGTCACCCCCAACTGCGGACCCTTGGCGACGATGGGGACGCTTTCGCCGAACTGTTCGGCGATCCGGGCGCCCCACGCGCCGGCCGCATTGAGCAGGACCTGCGCCGCGTGGCGGCTTTTCGACGTCGTAACTTCGAATCCGGCAGCTTTCTTCGTGATCGCGCCGACGCCGGCCTCCTCCACGATGGTGGCCCCGAGGCGGCGGGCCGCGTCGGCGAAGGCAGGAGCAATAAGGCGGGGATTTCCGCTGCCGTCCTGCGGGGAAAAGGATGCAGCGACGGCCGTGCTTCCGAGGCCCGGGAATCGCGTCTTGAAGTCTCTTGGCTCCAGTTCCTCGAGATCAAGGCCCCAGGGCTTCGCGGCCTTTGCGAATGTCCGCATTTCGTTCACGGCTTTTTCCGTGAATGCAAAGCGCAGGTGACCCGTCGCGCGGAACTCGACATCGCGGCCGAGCAGATTCGCCGCCTGTCCCCACAGTTGCAGCGACCGGGAGGCGAGGGGAAGCTGCGGAAGGTAGCGGCCGCTGCGGCGGATGTTCCCGAAGGAAGCGATCGTCGCCCCCGTACCGACCCGGTTGCGTTCGATCAGCGTCACCCGGATGCCGCGCCGGGCCAGAAAAAATGCGGACGCGGCTCCCATGAGCCCACCGCCCAGAACAATTGCATCCATTCGATATGTCCAGTCCTGCGCTTGTCAAGTGGCCGAGCCTCCACGATTTTTGCGCCGGGTGTCAAAGTCGAGTTCGACGCATTCCCATAAGTCCGGCCTATGGAATAGGCGCCGCCCGGGGGACATAAGCGTACCTTATGGGGTACGGTTTTATCGCTCTTGGACCTCGCAGCCGCATCCGTGCCAGCCTTGTAGCAATCGAATGAAAGGATACGACATGGCACGTGCGGCGCCGCTCAAGGAGCATGAGCGCGAACAGCAAGACTGGAAGATCGGCGTCGATATCGGCGGAACGTTTATCGACTTCTGTGCACTGGAAACGAAAAGCGGGCGCGTCGCGTCCCTCAAGGTTCTCACGACGCCGGACGATCCAGGCGCGGAATTGATGAAGGGCCTCTCCCTCCTCACCGAGCGCGAGGGGCTCGACCCCGCTGCGGTAAGTCGGTTCGTGCACGGCACGACCGTGGGCATCAATACGGTGATCCAGCGGCGCGGCGTGTCGCTCGCCCTCCTTACGAATGCCGGTTTCGAAGATGTGTTGGAGCTGGCACGGCTCCGCATGGCCGACGTGTATTCGCTCTTTTGCTCTCGTCCGGATCAGCTGATCGCGCGTGACATGATCTTCGGCATTCCGGCCCGTCTGCGGGCGGATGGAAGCGAGGCGTTGGCGCCCGATCTTTCGGCCGTCGCCCGCGCTGCCGCCGATGCCAAGTCCAAGGGCGCGGCAGGTGTGATCGTTTCCTTTCTCCATTCCTGGCGCAACGACGCGCAGGAAGCGGCCGTCCGAGCGGAAATCGAGAGGGTTGCGCCCGAGCTCTTCGTCTTCACCTCCTCGGAGGTCTGGCCGGTCATCCGTGAGTATGAACGGACAACAACCGCCATTCTCAACGGTTATGTCCATCCGCGGGTGGCAGGTTACCTGACTGCGCTTGAAGATAAGCTCGCCTCGCGCGGCGTGACGGCGCCGGCACTGCTGACCAAGTCAAACGGCGGCGTGATGAACGCGGCCGAGGGCAAGCGCTCCTGCGTTCAGATGCTTCTGTCAGGAACCGCTTCCGGCGTGATTGGCGCCGCCTGGCTTGCCCGCCGCGCAGGAGAAAAACATGTCCTGACGCTGGACATCGGCGGAACGTCCGCCGACTTCGCCCTCATCATCGACGGCCAACCGCAATTCGGTACGGGCGAGTTGATCGGCGAGTTCCCGCTGCACATTCCCTCGGTATCTGTCAGCTCTATCGGAATCGGCGGCGGTTCGATCGCCAGTGTAGATGCCCATGGCGTGCTCCGCGTCGGGCCGGAATCGGCCGGATCGACACCCGGGCCTGCGTGCTACGGGCGGGGTGGCCAACATGCGACCGTCACGGACGCGATGGCGGTCTGCGGTTGGCTGGGACACAGTCAGATGGCCTATGGACAGCTGCAGATCGACGTTTCGCTCGCCAGGGCTGCCGTCGCGTCGCTCGCCGAAAAGATTGGCCGAACGCCCGAGCAGGCAGCCCAGGCAATCCTCGACGTGGCGATCTCCGAAATGTTTGTCGAGGTGGAAAAGCTCGCCTCGCGTGCGGGCGTCGATCTGCGAGAGTTCACCCTGATGCCCTTCGGCGGCGGAGGTCCGATGCTCGGCGCTTTCCTTGCCCGGGAGTTCCGTATGGCGAACGTTATCGGCCCGCCGCGGCCGGGCGTCGTTTCCGCGCTTGGCGGTCTGGTGGCTGACCTGCGCGGCGATTTCATCCGGACCGTCTTTACCGAACTCACGCCCGACGCCCTGCCGCTCCTGCAAGGTTCGCTCGATTCCCTGTCGGTCGAGGGACGGAGCTGGCTGGCCAAGCAGGAGCATGTCGGATCGGCGACGCTCAATCTGTCCGCCGACATGCGTTATGTCGGGCAGAGCTTCGAGATCGAAGTGCCCATCCTGGCTAGGTGGCTTGAAGAGGCTGATCTCGACGCCATTGAACAGGCATTCCACGCGATGCATGAGAGGCTATATGACTTCCACGATCCGGATGGCGAAATCGAGATCGTCAACCTGCGCCTTGCCGCGATCGGTGCGGGACCCACGCTGGAGCTTGCGGTCGAGGCTCACGTCGAAGGCGCGGAAATGAAGCCGGAGAGGCACATTCCAGTCTTCATAGGCAACGCCGTCGAGGACATTGGGCTCTACCGGCGCGACCTTCTACGTCCGGGCGGGCACTTTTCAGGCCCGGCCATCGTGGCGCAGGAAGACACGACGTTCGCAATACCGCCAGGCACCGAGGTCAAAGTCGACAAGCACCTCAACCTGCAACTGACCTTTTCGGAGTGACAGTCCATGTTCCACCCTATGAACCTTCAGGTGTTCGCCAACCACACCCGTGCGGCGGCCGAGAACATGGCCTACACCCTTCAAAGGACTGCCCATTCGGCCTTCGTCAAGGAGACCGAAGACTTTACCGTCATGCTGATCAATCATCGTGGCGATACGTTCGGCGTCCCGATGGGGCTGGGCGCGACCTGGTACCCGGGCCTCACCTATACCCGCGCAATCGACATGGTCGATAGCTACAAGCCGGGCGACGTTGCCTTCACCAACGATCCCTATTCCTGCTACGTGGCGACCCATGCGCCCGACACGCATCTCTGGAAGCCCGTCTTCTACGACGGCGAGATCATCGCCTGGACAGGTGGACACATCCACAACACCGATATGGGGGGTGCCGTCCCGGCATCGCTGTCGCGGGCGCTTACCGAAGTCCACCAGGAGGGCATTCGCTTCCCGCCGATGAAGCTTGTCAACGAGGGCGTCTTTGACGAGGACATCCTCAAGATCATCACGACCAATGTCCGGAAGCCCGACCTTAATATCGGTGACATCAAGGCGCTGGTCGGCGCTCTCAATACCGGCGAGCGCAAGATCATCGCGATGGTCGACAAGTTCGGCAAGGACGCCTTCCTCGCCGGAACCGAAATGCTACTCGACCATGCCGAGGCCCAGGCCCGCGCGCTGCTCCGCTCAATGCCCGATGGCACCTGGGAATTCGTGGATTATGCCGACGAGGACTCCGTCGAGGCCAATCCTTGCCGACTGAAACTCACCCTGACAATCAAGGGTGACGAGGCGATCCTTGATTTCACCGGCTCGGATCCACAGCTTGGCTCGTCGCTCAATGTGCCGTCGGGAGGCGATCCTCGGCACACGATTTTGCTCGTCGGCGTCTACTACGTTCTCTACACGCTGAACCCGAAGATCCTGCTCAACACCGGGCTGACACGACCCTTTACCTGCATCACGCCGAGAGGCAGCGTCCTCAATCCGGTCTCCCCCGCCGCCGTCGGTATGCGCTCGCTGACATGCGCGCGTCTGCGCTCGGTCGTTTTCGGCGCCTTTTGCCAGGCCGTGCCGGACAAGCTGCCGGCAGCGCCGGCCGGCAACAACTGCATCGTGAACGTCATGACGACGGACGAACGGACGGGACGTACCGTGATCGCCGCTGTGAATCCGGTTGTGGGCGGCGGAGGCGGCATGCCGCATCGCGACGGCACGAATGGCTCCGGTGCCGACGCGGCCTATCTGAAGAACACGCCGATCGAAATCACCGAGACCGAAATCCCGATCGAATTCGTCAAGTATGGCCTTGCACAGGATAGCGGTGGGGCCGGGCGCTGGCGCGGCGGGCTTGCGACCGAAATGGCGTTCCGCGTCTTTTCACCCGGCAGCCGCATCACGGCCCGCAACCGTGATCGCAGCCTCTTTCGCCCCTGGGGCTTCCTCGGCGGCCGAGCGGCTGGCCTTTCCGACATGGTGCTCAATCCGGGGCGTGACGACTATCGCAGGCTCGGCAATATCGACACGGCGATCCTGCAGCCCGGCGACGTGCTAGAAATCCGCTCTGCCGGTGGCGGCGGTCGAGGTGATCCGCTCGAGCGCGAAATCTGGCGCGTCGTCCAGGATGTGGCGCGCGGTTATGTCTCGCAGGAGGCGGCCGAACGGGACTATGGCGTCGTGATCCAGGATGGTGTGGCCGACGAAGCGGCGACGCAGGCGCTCAGGAAGAAGATGCGTCAGCCCACAAGTCAGTTCCATTATGGTCCCGAGCGCGACACCTATGAAGCGCGGTGGACGCGCGCCGCCTACGATCTGTTGACCGATATACTGGCGGGTCTTCCCATCCATTGGCGCTTCTTCACGAAGACGGAGATTTTCCGCCGCATGTGTGGCCGCTCCGGACCCGCCGGCGTGGCGGCAGCCTTCTCCGAAGTGAGGGCGCGATTCAGGGAAATGCCTCAGCCTGTGCCCATAGTGAAGGAGGCGGCAGAATGACATCGGCGCGACAGCTCTACCCGGGTGGCGGGCGGCTCGTCCGGCTCGCGGAGCTGGGAAGGCCGCGCATCGGGTTCCGCCTCGACGGGGTCGACTGCGAGGCTCTGGCCGGAGATACGGTCCTGACGGCCGTTCTCTCCGTCAAGGCTGCAGTCAGACAATCGGAGTTCGGTCCGGAGAAGCGGGCCGGGTTCTGTCTCATGGGCGCCTGTCAGGATTGCTGGCTCTGGCAGGAGGATGGTGCGCGTCTCCGGGCCTGCTCTACCTTTCTCACCGAAGGAATGCGGCTCATGACGTCGGAGCCCGAAGGATGGCTGTCGTGACGGGACTTAACGAGCGCATCGTCATCGTTGGCGCCGGTCCTGCCGGCATTCGGGCAGCGGAGACGCTGGTTGCGGCAGGCTTAAAGCCTGTGGTGATCGATGAAGGCATTCGGGCCGGCGGCCAGATCTATCGCCGTCCCCCGGATGGCTTCGTGCGCAAGCCCGTGGAGCTCTACGGGTCCGAGGCAAGGAAGGCGGTTGGCCTGCATGGTGTTTTCGATGGCATGGTGGCCTCAGACGATATCGAATTCCTGCCGCAGAGCTCCGTTCTCTCCTGTGCCGGACGGGTACTTTATGTGCTCACGCCGATGGGCCGCCGTGAAATCGGCTACGACCGGCTGATCCTCGCGATGGGTGCGATGGATCGCGTGGCGCCCGTTCCCGGCTGGCAAGCGCCCGGTGTCTATAGTCTCGGTGCGACCCAGATCGCTCTGAAGGCGCAGGGTGTGGCGCTCGGCAAGAACATCGTCCTTGCAGGGTCTGGACCCCTTCTGACGCTTGTGGCCTACCAACTCCTCAAGGCCGGCGCGGGCGTGGCTGCCGTTCTCGATACGTCCGGAATGCGGAATCAACTTGCCGGCCTCCCGGGGATGATGAGCCGGCCGGCGCTCGTCTTGCGCGGACTGGTCATGCGAGCAAATCTTGGTCGGCTCTATCGGGCCGGGGTTACCATCACCGGCATCGATTCGGATGACAGCGGGCCCGTCAGTCTTCGATGGAGCGACGCGGGCGGCAAGTCTTACAGAACCGCCTGCGACATGGTCGGCTTAGGCTGGCACCTTCGGGCCGAGACACAGCTGGCCGCCTTGGCAGGCTGCCAGTTCGATTACGATCGCGATTGGGCGCAATGGCTACCGCGCGCCGACCGCATGGGGCGTGCGGGCGACAACGTATACCTTGCTGGGGACGGCCTTCGTATCCTTGGAGCCGACGGGGCCGAATTGGCAGGTCGCCTCGCGGCAAACGCCTGCCTTTCGGACATGAGATTGACCCGAGCGGACAGCACGGAAGATCTTCGCCATTTGGCCCGCTACGAACGTTTCGCGCGGGCCATGACTCGGGCCTTTCCCTGGCCGGCGCAGATGATCCGGCAGCTCGACGATGAAACGATAGTGTGTCGGTGTGAAAGTGTGACCGCAGCGCAACTGAGGGAGGGCGTTACGCTGGGAGGGGCGGACGCCAATCGCGTGAAATCGCTTGCCCGGGTGGGCATGGGCCGGTGCCAGGGACGCTGTTGCCAGCTTGCGGCCGCAGAAATCATTGCCGAATCCGCAGCGATCGATCCCGCAGAGGCGGGGCGATTTCGCGACCAAGCGCCCGTGCGCCCCTTGCCGGTCGCGGCGTGGACACGGGACGCCTGACGCGGCAGTCAATCCCGAGAATCAGGTTCAGGCCACGTGTCCATCTGCATCCAGCACGGCGGCAAAGGCATCGCGAAGATTGTCGCGCATGTCGCGGTGGCTACCTGTCAGGGGCCGATCCCTGCTCGTCAGCAGCGCAATCGGAACGGTGGTGCGCTGCTTCAAGGGCCGGCGCACTAGGCCGGGAAACTGTTCCCATGGAAGCAGTCCGTCAACGATCGCAACGCCGAAGCCATCGCGGACGAAGGGGAGAGCCGTGATCGATATATCGATCTCGATAGCGGGATTGAACATCTGCTTTTCGGCTGCCGCAGCGCTTAGAAGAAGGCGCCCAGGAAGCGTGCCGGCACGATAGGAAATCAGCGTCTCGTTCTGCAGATCGGCGAAGCCGATCTCAGCGCTCTCCGACAGCCGGTGGCTCTCCGGCACGACACAGACCAGATCGGCATGGCCGAGCGTTTCCACCTCGATACCCGGCCTCGCTCCGTCGTTCATCACGACACCCAGCGGTGCATCGCCGTTCTGGATCATGTCGACGATGTTTGTGAGTGGTGCGATCAGGCATCGCACCACGACATCGGGATGCGCGGCGCGGAACGCGAGAAGTGCCTTCGGAACGATCGACATGGCGGGTGGCGCCGAAGCAGCGATCCGGATCAGGCCGGTGCGACCAAAGCGCATATCCGTTGTCCGCCTTCGAAGCGCACCAAGCTCGGCAAAAATCCGCTCACATTCTGGATAGAGCTCCTCGGCCTCCCTTGTCGGCACGAGTTTGCCGCGGACGCGGCTGAAGAGCTTGAAACCGAGCTGGTCTTCGGCGTGGAGAAGGATTTGGCTGAGAGCAGGTTGCGAGATGTTGAGCATAGAGGCCGCGCTCGTCACTGTCCCGCACCGCATGAGCATACAAAAGACTTCGAGCTGACGGGCCTGCATCTGTCCAACCTTATCACACGAACGACGATATGGTCGCGCCACACATCTCTTTCGCTTGCATACTGCCAGAGAGCTTCGTTATCAACCAGAATGGCCAGATCAATGTCGCGTCGGTGGGTGAGGCAGAGTTTAATACGCCGACTGGGCTAGAGCTTGCTTGAAAGCCAAACAACAGGACCGATAAGAAGACTGAATTAGTGCTTCAGGACTGTTTCAAGCCGACTTTTTGAACACGATCGGTCGTAAGCCGAATTTCGGACGCCTCGCGGCGGAGGTCGGGTCCCGACCCACAAGTGATCATTGTTCTATCTTCCGAAGCTGCTTGCCTTAACCGCATTGCAATACCACTGGGAGCAGTTCAAGCTGTTGTAGCCGCTCGTGGCGGTCTAATGAGCCGCTTCATCTGGCCTTTTGTTCTCGAGATCTAGTACTCGTGCCGATATGCTCTCGGCGATGTCCCGGTCATGGTGACCAAAACAGGACAGCGAAGCCGGTTTCCCTGACGAAGCCCGAAATACATCACCTTCGACTGCCATGGCACGCTGATCAACTTTCAGATGGCGGAGGCGGCACGCGATCTCTACGGCAATCGAATGAGGGAGAAGAAGATGTTGCAATTCCCCGCTTCCGCCGCTTGAAATGGCGGGTGCATCTATTCTACACCCCGCCGGTCCTTCGGTTGTCGTCTCTCATCAATCTACCGGCACGAGATGCCGGCTGCTCATCAACGCCGCACGGCCGCCACACCGCCCGCATCGAGGTCTTCTACGAGTTTACTGCTGGAACAGGCTTGTCAGCGGCAAATGCGCTTTGACCAGGGGCGATTTCAGCACGACGAAGCTGAAGTACTTGTCAATGCCGATTTCCGAATCGAGGAGCCGCTCCATCAGCGTCTGATACTCTTCGATTCCGGCGGTAACGAATTTTACGAGATAATCGTAGCCTCCCGAAACCAGATGGCACTCGATGACCTGATCGACCTTCTCGATCGCAGTAAGAAATCTCGCGAAGTCGAATTGACGGTGGTTCTTCAGCGTGATTTCGGTGAACACCGTCAACGTCTGGCCCAGTTTTCCGATATTGATCTGCGCAGAATAGCCCTCGATATAGCCCTCCGCCTGCAGCTTTTTCACGCGCAGCAAACAGGGACTTGGCGAGAGATCGACCATTTCCGAAAGCTCGACATTCGTCATTCGGCCATTCTTCTGCAATGCGTTAAGTATCTTGACGTCGATCCGATCAAGTTTCATTGGCTAGCTCCCGCTGATGAGGATGGCGTTGATGTTGGTGAGAGTTGGGCCGGTGACCACGAGATCCCGATGGCCTGAACGCCGTATAACTATCGTGGCGCGCGAGCATCTCCTTCGGATCAAAACCGCACTTGTTCATGCGCGCGAGTGTGTTTGGTGCCACGAGAGCGCCCGCGGCACGCCATCGTTACCATCGCTATCACCTGCGATCCCCCATATTCCGTCGCGCGCCTTCAAGGCGAGCGCCAAGCTCAATAGGAGCTCGGTGTCACGTCCACCTTTGCCGGTTGGACCGGGCCCGATTGATACCGTCGTTTCGCCTCCGGAGAGCAGGACAGCCGGGCCGCCTACAGGCAGGCCCCAGGACCGCGACGATAGTGCCATTCCGCCCATGACCTTACCCACTTTGCGCGCTTCGCCTTCGAGCGCGTCGCCGAGGATGAGCGGCTTCATCCCAAGGCTCGTCGGAGCTTCGCCAGCGGCTGCAAGCGCCAGAGCGGGCGCCGCCACGACACGTGCTTCTGCTGGCGGCTCCAAGGCCTTCGGCGTTTCTTCCCCTTACTCGAGCACCCGAAGGGCTGCCGCCGGATGCCTTTCCGGCGCCGATCACGACACATCTGCCTTTCGCCGGGGCCGCAGATGCCGCGGGACGATCAACGCGGGGTCCCGCCGACAGCAGCGTCAAAGGTCCGGCGCAATGCCTTCCGTGCTTTCTGATCGTCCCAGATCATAGTCTGCCACGTGTCGCTAGACGTTAGAGGAGTGGATCGCGTCGCAGACGGCCTCGGTAACCTCCCGGGTAGTGGCGGAACCGCCCACGTCAGGGGTAAGGATCCCGGCGCCGGTCACCCGCGCGACAGCGCGCATGAGGCGGGCCGAAGCCTCCTGCTCGCCGAGGTGGTCGAGCATCTGGGCAGCAGTCCAGAAGGCGGCAACCGGGTTAGCGATGCCTTTGCCGGTAATGTCGAAGGCGGAGCCGTGGATCGGCTCGAACATCGAGGGAAAGCGGCGCTCCGGATCGATGTTCGCCGTCGGTGCAACCCCTAGGCTACCGGCAAGCGCGCCAGCAAGGTCAGAGAGAATGTCGGCGTGCAGGTTGGTTGCCACGATGGTATCGAGGCTCTGCGGCTTGAGCGTCATCCTGACCGTCATGGCATCGACCAGCATCTTGTCCCACGTCACCTCGGGAAATTCCTCCGCCACCTCAGCAGCGATCTCGTCCCACATGACCATGCCATGGCGCTGGGCATTCGATTTCGTGACGACCGTGAGCAACTTGCGCGGGCGGGATTGGGCCAACCTGAAGGCGTAGCGCATGATGCGGGAGACGCCGACGCGGGTGAAGATGGCCACCTCGGTGCCGACCTCTTCGGGCAGGCCGCGGTGGGCGCGGCCGCCATGGCCAGAATATTCGCCTTCGGAGTTCTCACGCACGATCACCCAGTCGAGGTCGCCGGCACCGCACTTGCGCAGCGGGGAAGTGATGCCAGGCAGGATCTTGGTTGGCCGGACATTGGCGTACTGGTCGAAGCCCTGGCAGATCGGCAATCTGAGCCCCCAAAGGGTGATATGGTCCGGAACATCCGGCGCTCCTACCGCGCCGAAATAGATCGCGTCGAATTTCTTGAGCTGCTCCAGCCCATCCGACGGCATCATCACACCATGTTTCTTGTAGTAGTCAGATCCCCAGTCGAAATTTTCGACGGTGAATTTTACGTCGCCGAGTTGCTTCTCGAGGTGCGCAAGAACCGTCCGGCCGGCGGCGATCACCTCAGGTCCGATGCCGTCGGCGGGTATGGTTGCGATGGAATATTCACGCATCAAACTTCTCCGTGGCGTTATTCGCTCAAATTGGCTGGCAGCGGCCGTTACTGCGCCTTCGGCGCCATGCGATTGGCGTCGACGCCGCGACTCCGCCGAAAAGCAGGCTCTGGCGGAGCCGAGAGGAAGCACCCGAGATGGTGCTTGCTCCGCGTCGAACCGGGGCACCGGCATCCTCAGCGCCGCCTGGCATGTTATGGGAGCGCTGGTCAGCGTTGATCGAGCAATTTGATCTGGAGATCTTCCCAGTGCTCCTGGAACGCCTCTCGCGCCGTATCGTAGTGGCGGCTTCTCAAGCTGTTGATGAGCCGCTCGTGTTCTTCCGCCATTTCTTCGGCAGTGGCGTAGAAATCCTGCCGCTGTGCGAGGAGAAGCTCGATCTCGCCCTCGAGGTCTGAATAGGTTCGCTTCAGCCGAGCGCTGCCGCTAGCGGCGATGATCGCGCGGTGGAAGTCACGGTCCGCACCAACTAGCAGGGATCTGTCGGAGGATAGAGTCGACCTGTGCATAACCTCGACCGCCTCCAGCGCCTGAGATGGGATGACGCCGGTCAGCACAATCAGACGAATGGCCTCGCCTTCGATGGCGCCGCGCACGCGTGTGATATCGACAATATCGTCGGGCCCGAATTCAGGCACCACAAAGCCTCTGTTCGGTATCTGACGCAGCAGGCCCTGCGTGACGAGCACCTGGGCTGCTGTACGGAATGTGTGCCGCGAGGTCGAATGCTCCTCGCACATCTTCACGTCGCGAAGGAACTCGCCCGGTTGGAAATCTCCCGACAAGATGCGCCGTCGCAAGGCGTGGGTCAGGATTTCCACCGCGCTAGCGGGCAAGGGCTCGACATTCATCTCAAGATCTTCGGCTTGATTCTTGGCGTGCAGCGTCGGCATGGCTTTGGCTTTGCTCGTTGATTTGTTTTGCATACCTACGCCACATGCGGCGGCGTAGGGCAAGGGTGATGATATTGTGCGGCCCGGCTGCATGGTGGCGGGTCCTAGATCTGCACGGACCGAAGCGCCTCGTCGACGCCCTCGAGCAGACGCGCCGCGTTGGCCGATGTGAAGATGAGTGGGGGCCTAATCTTCAGGATGTGCGCGTCCGCTCCCGTCGCGGAAATGAGGATGCGCCGGTCGCGCAAGGCATTGACGGCTGCAAGCGCACGGTCCATGTCCGGCGTTTTCCGGTTCCTATCCGTAACGAGTTCGACAGCGAAATAGAGGCCGGCCCCGCGAACATCGCCGACGAATTCATATTCCTTCTGTAGGTCCCGAAGGCCGTCGAGGATTTCGCCGCCGACCTTGGCGGCGTTGTCCATCAGGCTCTCTTCGAGGATCGTGTCGAGCACGGCCCTTGCGGCGGCGATAGCGACGGAGTTGCCGCCAAACGTGTTGAAGTAGCGCATGCTGGATCCGAATTCGGCAACGAGTTCGGGCCGCAGGACGACGCCGGCAACGGGATAGCCGTTGCCCATGGGCTTGCCCATTGTTACGATGTCCGGATCGACCTTGTGACGGGAGTGACCCCAAAAATGAGTGCCGGTCCGCCCGAATCCGGATTGCACCTCGTCGGCGATGAAAAGGCCGCCTGCCTTGCGAACCACTTCCGCCACCGGCGCCAATACGTCCGTCGGATCGACGTAGAGACCATCGGAGGAGAAGACGGAGTCGGCGATGAAGGCCGCTAGGCCGCCGCCATGCCGCTCCATGTCGGCGATCTGCCGCGCGACATCCTCTGCCATCCGCCGGCCGATTTCCTCGACGGGCAGGCGGTAGGAATCAGGCGCGGCGACCGTGCGGACATAGGGATCCAGAGCCGACTTCTTGCCGAGCGACGGCGAGATTGCCGCTACCGCGCCGCTGTTGCCGTGATAGGCTTCGGCCGTGACGATGACGCCGGTCTTGCGTGTGTGGTAACGCGCGATACGCAAGGCGAGATCGTTGGCTTCCGAGCCGGTGCATGTGAACATCGCGCATCCGGTCCGGCCGAGTTCGCCACCGAACGTATTGATCAGGGCTTCGGCATAGTCCAGCAGGGGCTCCTGCATGTAACGCG
Organism: Sinorhizobium sojae CCBAU 05684; assembly: GCF_002288525.1. Taxonomy (NCBI): domain Bacteria; kingdom Pseudomonadati; phylum Pseudomonadota; class Alphaproteobacteria; order Hyphomicrobiales; family Rhizobiaceae; genus Sinorhizobium; species Sinorhizobium sojae. Next base: position 1,269,878 of record NZ_CP023068.1, on the reverse strand, counting down.
TGTGGGTGCAGAGTAACTCGAGCTGCTTCTGGATCGCCTCGACGACGCGCGGATGAGAGTGACCCAGCGATACCACGTTGTTGTAGGCGTCGAGATATTCGTTGCCGTGCCTGTCATAGAGGAAGACGCCCTTGGCGCGGGAGACCTCAACTGGCGACTTGTAGAAGAGCCGATAAGCGGGCCCGAGCAGCCTTTGCCGTCTGGCGATATGCGCCAGATCTTCACTTGTGAGATGAGACGTGTCCTGAGGATTGAAGCCATTTGGCATGTCGCCACGGAAGCCCTTGGGCAGGATAGTCGCTTGCTTGGACATTACGGTTCCTATCGTGTCAGAAGATCGGAAATCTGTGCGGTCGAAATCGAGTGGAACCACTCGAGGTGGGCCCAGCCGGCTTCGGTATTGCGCAGGATATAGCGGCTATTCTCGGGGAAGATTTCGGCGCGCCAGCACGTTAGAAGCGCACGGACCGCAAGGCGGCCCATCGACAGGAAGGGGATGAGCCGGAGTTCCTCGTCCGTCAGTTCGGCGTGGCGGAGATAGCCGCGCAGAACGTCGCGCGGTTCGTCGAACAGGTCACGCCGGTTCCCATGGTCGAAAGTTTTTGGCATCTGATTCATCAGCGCCGTGGAGACATCGACGGCGATGGCGGTACGGACCGCATCGCCGAAGTCGATGACGCCGGTCAGGAACTGCGGGCTGGCGTGATCGACGACCAGGTTCGACGTATTGAAGTCGTTGTGGAGCACCTGCCGCCGGCACAGGTCGAGCCTCGCCTTGATTTCGGCAAACCGCTCAAGCGCGCGGACGGTCCAGGCCCGCTTGCCGCCCCCGGGGATGAACCTCAACAGATCGGTGAGATCGAGCAGATGGGTGACGTCCCATGCCACCGCCCGGACGTCTGCGGGATGCGAGAAATCGGCCATAGAATGACGCAGCTTTGCCAGGATTTCGCCGATCCGTTCGCGCTGTGGGGCTGTGGCAGATGTCCGGTCGAGCGGAGTACCGGGGAGGAAGGTGATGAGCCGCACCACCCGCCGCTCGCCGGCACTGGTAGTGACTATGGGCAAATCCGCGCCGTCAACGTCGCGAAGTGCACGGGGGATGGGTAGATCAGGGGCCCGCTGCTCGAGATGACGCATCAGCGCGACCTGGAAATCGAGCTCCTCCATCCGCTCGGAAGGATGAGCGATCTTTAGCACGAACTTCCCCCGGGCCGCGCAGTTGAGGAGGAACGTGTCGTCTTTCTCGGTTTCAAAGCGCGTGGCTCGGCCACGCGCGCCATATAGCCGTTCGGCAATATCTTCGGCTTCCGCAGCGCCCACGGGATGGCACGCTTCGGAAAGCTCACGGACGCAGGCTGGCCCGCACTGATGCTTGTGACCCATCTTCAACTCATTCAGATCCTGCCTCGAGAATGGGCAGCTCGATGGCCTCAGTATCTCACATTCCAATTTTTGTACAACAATTTATTATTCTGGCGGAGATTTCTTGTCGTTGAGGCTGGTCTTTTCTGCCGCTGACGGTGGACGGCAGCGCGGGAAATCCTGGGCATCTAGCTGAATATTTGAGCAATTTTATGTTAGTCGAATAGCGACGTACTCAAGCTGTCGGAAAGTGGCAGGACGAATGACGATCCAAAATCGTTGGACAATAAGTTGCCATCGCCACAAAGTTATGCTTTTGTGCTCCCACTGGCCGGAATGCAGCAAGCAAGTTGGAGTGCTCCGCCTGGGTGGATTGGCCCGATATCAAGAAAGGCAAAGGAAATGATCACATACGGATTCTCAAAGGTAACTGGGCCGCTGCCGCGTTGCGGTCTGTCGGCACCGCGACCTCTTTAGACAGGCCGCATGCCCGCTACGATGACCTTGTATAGGCACACCGTGCCGCGAAAATTGGAAGGAATACCGTCATGACTCAATTTCGACCGAAGTACGTCACCTTCGACTGCTACGGCACGCTCACCAATTTCGATATGGCCGGCGCTGCGCGACGCGTCTACGGAGAGCGTCTCTCCCCAGAAGCGATGGCCGGCTTCGTCGAGGCTTTTAGAGGCTATCGCCTTGACGAGGTGCTAGGGCCATGGAAACCTTTCCTTCAAGTGGTGCACAATTCCGTCTCACGCAGCTGCAAACGCATCGGTATCCCGTTCAAACCCGAAGACGCGCAACGCATCTATGACGAAGTGCCAACCTGGGGTCCGCACCCGGACGTCCCGGCTGGCCTGTCCAGGGTGGCCAAGGAAATTCCGCTGGTCATCCTGTCGAATTCCATGAACAGCCTGATCATGTCGAACGTGGAAAAGCTGGGAGCGCCCATCCATATGGTAATCACGGCAGAAGAAGTCGGGGCATACAAACCTCTGATGAAGGGTTTCGAATACATGCTCGACAAGCTCGGCTGCGGGCCCGAAGACATTACTCATGTGTCCTCATCCTTCCGCTACGACCTGATGACCGCCTATGACCTGGGCATCAAGAGCAAGGTCTGGGTCAACCGCGGCCATGAGCCCGCCAATCCCTATTACGAATACACCGAGATCAAGGATATCGGCGGGTTAGCCGGCGCCGTTGGCCTGGAGCCAGCCCTCAAGCCCGCCTGAAAAACTAGCGCTCATGCGCTGTTACTACCGATGAGACCGGGGCGGTTCATTCGCCCCTTCTCTTTATGTTCCAAGGGGAGCAAGCAGGCCTTATCGGGGACCCCTTCCGCACGAGTGACCTGCTGGCGTTAGAGGACGGTGTGATGCGAAGGTCACGCAACGGCACCTTGGGCTCGGGACGCGTTTGTTACGCGACCGCTATCGATGTCCGCTTTCGAGTAACCGGGGCTGTTCCTCGACGACCGATATGGGTCGCACAGCGGTCGTCCGCGAAGCGTGCGGGAGTGACTGGACTGGGTCGATCTTGATTCCCACCTGTCGCGATCGGCCGGAGGAGCAATCGCTATTCAAGGTCCTCTTGCTCAAATCTGCCTGTGATATGGAGATCTGTCGTCTCCAGGCGGCCCGGACCTAGGTTTATAAATTTGTGTGGGGTGTTGGCAGGCCCGAAGACGATCTGCCCCGCAGTGGCTTCTAACTGCTGGTCTCCAACGGGAAATAAAGCTCGGCCTTTGGCGAACGATAAACTTCATCATACGGATGCTTACCGGAGAACATCGATGACCACCCGCTCCGCCGTTCGCTCGCTACGGCCGCTGTTGGCGCAAAGGGTCGGGTTGCTGACACCAACCTGATTCGAAGGAACGATCGAAGACCAACGACATGATGAACCTGCGTGCGCTCGTGGAGAAGACCCCCGAGATGCGACTTAATGAAAACTGAATGCGTAATGCCGAAGGTTTGGCTGTGGGGATAGTGGGCTGATTGCGGTTCCGCTTCTTGTTACTGTCAAGGCTGGTTCGCCGATCACGTTGCAGGCCTGTCGGCCTGAGGGGAATTCCTGGAATGACGCGACGTGCCGCAGGGGCAGGAAGACGAGGAGAGCAAGCCAGCCGAATTGTCTTAGGCTCCCGCATTCAAGCGGTGCTAAGCTTATGATCCGTTCAACCTGGAGCGCCCTACGGGGGGATTCTCAAGAGAGATGAAATCCATTTTCGTCGCTTCCGGATGCCTGCTCATTGTCTTGACGTTACTGTCGCTCGTGAATAGCGCGAGGTGGTGGATTCGCGCTGCAGACTTTCCGCGCCTGCAGATCGCGGTCGCGATCGCCCTTGTGCTATGCGTGTACCTGTTCCTCTATAGAGCGGAAGGCACATGGGACGCCATTTTCCTGATCACTCTCGCAGGCGCCCTCGGCTACCAGGGTTTCCGGATATTTCCATATACGATCGTGGCGCCTCGGGAGGTTGCGAAGGCCCCTAACAATGCAGATCCGGCAAGCTCGATCCGCCTCCTGATCGCGAATGTCTTGATGGAGAACCGGGACGCCCACAGACTACTGGCTCTCGTGCAGAAAACCCGACCGGATATCATCCTGGCCGTGGAAACCGATGCCTGGTGGGACGAGCAGTTGAGCGACCTGAATGGCGATTATCCGCATTCGCTCAAGCAGCCGCAAGAAAACCACTACGGCATGCATTTCTTTTCCAAACTGGAACTGGCTTCGCCCAAAGTGAGATTCCTGGTGGATGAGGACGTGCCCTCAGTCCGCGCTTCCGTGCGCTTGCGATCCGGCAAGTGGATCGAGTTCTTCGGCGTGCACCCGCGACCGCCGGAGCCGCGAACCGACACCGAGGAGCGGGACGCCGAAATCCTGATCGTAGCCAGGCAGGTGAAGGCGCAGAACCGACCAGCAATCGTTGCGGGTGATCTCAACGACGTCGCATGGTCCCACACCACACGTCTTTTCCAGCGCATCAGCGGCACTCTCGATCCGCGGCGCGGGCGCGGCATGTTCAGCACCTTCCATGCCCGATACCCCCTGTTCAGGTGGCCTCTGGACCATATTTTCCACGACGCCTCCTACACGCTTGTCCGCCTGCAGCGCCTGCGCGGCATCGGTTCAGATCACTTCCCAGTTCTGGCGGAACTGCACTACAGTCCCAGCGCGGCCGAAGGGCAGGAAGCACTGGAATCCGACCGGGCCGACCGCGCGGAAGCTCAAGAAAAGATCGCCGAGGGCAAGTCTGCCAATTAGGCGATTGGCGGCTTCCGACCAGTGGCGGAAATCTCGGAACCAAACGGCTCGCCAGCCGTTCGCATTTGCGGTCGTGTCCGGCCACTGGACTCTCGCGCCGGCGCCGTAACCAGGAGCATTCCTCCAGCTTGAGCGATGCTGTATCGGGTTCTGTCGGTCGACTGACTCCGATCTCAGTTGTGGTCTTCATGTTGCTTGAACGCGAGGACCTGCGCGACCGCCCCGATCCGACTGTTCGGCGGCAGCGACGTCCAGCATTCCACAAGAACTCTGAACGACGCGGCATCTCGGGAGATGCCGAAGAGGCGGGCAAGGCCGCCTATTGGCACTTATCGAACGTCAGCGACGCATAGCACGGTCTTCGTGAGCCACAACAAAGGCTGACCGGGAGCGTTGGCACGTTCTCCCTCCTGGCCCTCTCCTCCTGGCATGCTGCGTTGCAGCGACGAATTGCACTTGATGCGTTTAGTAAAACGTATATTACTAAACATATTGCTCAACATGAGGGGAGTGTGGCTTGGGCATGTGAGCAAGGGAGAATTTCCGAGGCCGGCGTCGGTCGGTTCTGTATCTGGGAGGAATACATGCGGAAGATGACGAAGGCCCTTATGGGCATATCGTCGGCACTCGTGCTGTCGACGGCGATACCGGGAATGGCGAAGGCCGACGAATTGACGCTGTGCTGGGCAGCTTGGGATCCGGCGAATGCGCTGGTCGAGCTCTCCAAAGATTTTACCGCAGCGACTGGCACCACGATGAAGTTCGAGTTCGTGCCGTGGCCGAACTTCGCCGACCGCATTCTCAACGAGCTCAATTCGGGCGGCAGACTCTGCGATCTCCTGATCGGCGACAGCCAATGGATCGGCGGTTCCGCCGAAAACGGCTACTACGTCAAGCTCAACGATTTCTTCGAAAAGGAAGGAATCAAGATGGGCGACTTCGCCGAAGCCGCGGTCAATGCCTATTCCACCTGGCCGAAAGGCACGCCGAACTATTGGGCGCTGCCGGCCATGGGCGACGCCAACGGTTGGTTCTATCGCAAGGACTGGTTCACCAAGCCGGAATTGCAGGCCGAATTCAAGCAGAAATATGGTCGCGATCTCGGCCCGCCGCAGACCTGGGATGAGTTGAAGCAGGTCGCTGAATTCTTCACCGGTCGCGAAATCGATGGCCAGAAGGTCTATGGTGCCGCGATCTTTACCGAGCGCGCCTCCGAGGGCGTCACCATGGGCGCGACCTCGGCCCTTTATCCTTACGGCTTCAAATATGAGCAGACGCCCGGCAAATACGACATGGACGGCGCCGTCAACTCGTCCGATTCAGTAGCAGGACTGGAGGCCTACAAGGCTCTCTACAAGTGCTGCCAGCCGCCGGGCTATACCGACAGCTACATGGGTGAGGGGCTCGATGCCTTCAAGTCCGGTCAGGTGGCGATGGCGATGAACTGGTTCGCCTTCTTCCCCGGGCTCCACAAGGACGAGAAAGTCGGCGGCGACAAGATCGGGTTCTTCGTCAACCCCAAGCAGAAGGTGGCCGCCTCGACGCTCGGCGGACAGGGCATCTCCGTCGTCGCCAATACCGACAACATGGACGGCGCGCTCGCCTACCTCAAATGGTTCGCCCAGCCCGAAGTGCAGAAGAAATGGTGGGCGCTCGGCGGCTATGCCGTACATAATGCGGTCCTAAACGACCCTTCTTTCAAGGACAGCCAGCCCTTCGCCGCTGACTTCCTCGTGGCGATGAACCAGGTGCAGGACTTCTGGCAGGAGCCGTCCTACGCAATCCTGCTGCAGGCGATGCAGAAGCGGCTTCACGACTATGTCGTGGCTGATCAGGGCACCGCCCAGGAAGCGCTCGACGCACTGGTCAAGGACTGGAAGGAAATCTTCGAGGACGAAGGCAAGCTCTAGGCTCCTCGCGAACACGGCCCGGCTGCAAAGTCCGGGCCGTCGGCTTCGAATCTATCCTTGTTGAATTCAGGTGACATCCGTGACCGATGCCCCTTCCACCATTGCGGAGCGATCCGCCGACATGGCTGCCCGCACCACGCCGACGACGATCGCGGTTCGAGTGCGCGGCCTTTCGGACCGCGCCATCGCCTGGCTCTTTATAACGCCGACAATCGCCTTGCTGCTTGCGATCAATATCTTCCCGCTGATCTGGGCGGTCTATCTGTCGTTCACGAACTTCCGCGCGAACCGCCCCAACGCCGAGGTCGAGGGTGTGGGCTTACGCAACTACCAGCGAGTGCTGAACGACCCGGACATCTGGATCGCCATGCAGACGACGGCGCACTTCGTCTTCTGGACGATCCTGTTGCAGACGGTCATCGGCTTCGCGCTCGCCTATCTGATCGACCGCAAGTTCCGCAGCCACGCCTTCTGGACGACGGTCATCCTCATTCCGATGATGCTGTCTCCGGCGGTCGTCGGCAATTTCTGGCGGTTCCTCTACCAGCCGCAGATCGGCCTCTTCAATTATATCGTCTCGTTCTTCACGGGCATTCCGCCATCATCCTTCGAGATGCTCGGTTCGGTGAGCCTGGCACCGTGGGCGATCATCATCGTCGATACCTGGATGTGGACGCCGTACGTCATGCTGATCTGCCTCGCCGGCCTCAGATCCATCCCGGACTACATCTATGAAGCAGCGGAGGTCGATCGCGCTTCCGCCTGGCGGCAGTTCTGGTCGATCACCGTGCCGATGGCTCTGCCCTTCATCATGCTCGCAGTGCTCTTCCGCGGCATTGAGAATTTCAAGATGTTCGACATGGTGATGCTGCTGACGGGCGGCGGACCCGGCTCGACCACCGAGGTCGCGTCGATCACGCTGAAGCGCGAGGCCTTCGAAAGCTGGCTCACCGGACGGTCCTCCGCCTTCGCGATCATTCTTTTCGTCGCGGTGTTCAGCCTCGCCAACATCTACGTCAAAGCGCTCAACAAGGTGAAACAGCGATGAGTTCGGTCAACACCACCGCCCATTCAGTGGTCGAGCCGACGCCGAGGGTGAAGCGCATCGCCGGCGCGATCGTCATCCTCTATGCGCTGGTGACGATGATCCCGCTCGCCTGGATCTTCCTGACCAGCGTAAAGTCGCCGCCGGATTCGATCAGCTATCCGCCGAAGATCGTTTTCACCCCGACGCTCGAGGGCTATTGCAATCTTTTCACGACGCGCACGCGGCAGACGCCGGACTATATCCAGTCGCTTCCCGCCCCGACCGGCACCTGCGACGAGATCACCCGCAACCGCAACATGGTCATCGCAGGCCCCTCGAACTATTGGCCACGCTTCGGCAATTCGCTAGTGATCGCTTTCGGCTCGACCTTCCTCGCCGTCTCGCTTGGAACGCTTGCGGCCTATGGTTTCTCCAGGTTCCGCGTGCCGCTCGCCGACGATCTCCTGTTCTTCATTCTCTCGACGAGGATGATGCCGCCGATCGCGGTCGCGATCCCGATCTACCTCATGTATCGCCAGTTCGGCCTTTCCGATACGGCGCTCGGCATGATCCTGCTCTATACCGCCGTCAACGTCTCGCTCGCCGTCTGGCTCCTCAAGGGCTTCATCGACGAGATCCCGCGCGAATACGAGGAGGCGGCGATGATCGATGGCTACACCCGGCTACAGGCTTTCTGGAAGGTCGTCCTGCCGCAGGCGACGACCGGCATCGCGGCGACCGCTATCTTCTGCCTGATCTTCGCCTGGAACGAATATGCCTTCGCGGTGCTGCTCACTTCGGGCTCGGCGCAGACCGCGCCGCCGTTCATACCGACGATCATCGGCGAGGGCGGGCAGGATTGGCCGGCCGTCGCCGCCGGCACGACGATCTTTCTCGTGCCGATCCTCGTCTTCACCATCATTCTGCGCAAGCAGTTGCTGCGCGGCATCACCTTCGGAGCGGTACGTAAATGAGGAACCCGCAAGAATTCACCCGTGCACTTCGGCACAAGCGCCCGTTCTTCCTGCGGCGCGGCCCGATGGAAAACATCGCGACGGTGCTGATCGCCGCGGGGTTCCTGATGCTGTTTCAGCCGTTCCTGCTGGCGCTCTACACCTATTCGCTGGCCGTGCTGTTGATTGGAACCGTCATGTTCATCATCGTCTCGAAATTGCCGGAGTAAACGATGTCCGAGATCAAGATCGTAAACCTCCGCAAGCAGTTCGGTGATTTTGTCGCCGTCGAGGATTCGAGTTTCACGGTCGAGGACGGCGAGTTTCTGGCGCTGCTCGGACCATCGGGCTGCGGTAAGACGACGACGCTCAGGATGATCGCCGGGCTCGAGCTGCCTACCAGCGGCAGGATTTATCTCGATGGCGAGGACGTCACCTTCAACCGGGCGAGCGCCCGCGACATCGCTTTCGTCTTCCAGCTCTTCGCGCTTTATCCGCATATGAATGTGCGTCGGAACATCGGTTTCCCGCTCCTGTCGCAGGGCGTGCCGAAGCCGGAAATCCGCGCCCGCGTCGAGGAGACCGCGAAGCTCCTGAGGATCGATCACATCCTCGACCGGTCCGTTTCGGGCCTGGCTGGCGGCGACCGGCAGCGCGTCGCGCTCGGTCGAGCGATCGTCCGGCGACCGAAATGTTTCCTGATGGACGAGCCGCTCGGCACGCTCGACGCGGAATTCCGCGAGGTGATGGTCCAAGAGTTGCGCGAACTGCACAATCGCATCCATGCGACGACGGTCTACGTGACCCACGATCAGCACGAAGCCATGGCGATGGCCGACAAGATCGCCGTGATGAACCACGGGGTTATCGAACAGTTCGGCACGCCAAAGGAAATCTACAATCGTCCCGCCTCGATGTATGTCGCCGATTTCATCGGCTCGCCGCCCATGAATTTCATGCGCTTCCATTCCGGGCTCAAGAGGGGGACACAGTCGATCTTCCTTGAGGGTTTCGAAGTCGCCGTGCCGGAGGTGGGGGAGGACGTGGCGCCGGGCGAAATGGCGCTCGGCGTCCGCCCGGAACATATTCGCTTCAGCGATCGATCCCCCATTCGCGGCGCCATCTATGGCAGCGAATATCTCGGCACCAACCAGATCGTCGCCGTGGAGACCGCCGCCGGCATCGTCAAGGCGCGCGTTTCGGCCGACCGCAGCTTCAGGGTCGGCGAGACCGTCGGGCTCGAATTCAACCCGGATAGGCTCGCTGTCTTCGACTGCGCTTCCGGCAGGGCGATCGCCTCATCCCTCTATACGGAGGCACGCCATGGCTGAGGTCGTTCTTCACGGTATCGGCAAGACCTTCGGCGACACGGTGGCGGTCGACGATCTGACGCTGACCATTGGGGACGGGGAATTCGTGGTCCTCCTCGGGCCGACCGGTGCCGGCAAGACGACGACTTTGCGTCTGATCGCCGGCCTCGAAAGACCGGATTGCGGGCGGGTGGCGATCGCCGGTCACGATGTTGGCCGGCAGTCGCCGGCCGAGCGGAACGTAGCCTTCGTCTTTCAGCAATATTCGCTCTATCCGCATCTGAGCGTCTACAACAACCTCGCCTTTCCGCTGCGCTCGCCGGCACGGCGGCTCGGCGCCGTAGAGATCGACCGCCGCGTGCGCGAGGTGGCACGCATGGTTCGGATCGAGCACAAGCTCCAAAACCGCGCCACGCGGCTTTCGGGCGGCGAGATGCAGCGCGTTGCGATAGGCCGCGCGCTGGTGCGCCGCCCGGCGATCTATCTCATGGATGAACCGCTGTCTTCACTCGACGCGAAGCTCAGGGCGGAGCTTCGGCTGGAACTGAAGCGGATCCAAAAGGAGCTGGGCTCGACGCTGCTCTACGTGACCCATGACCAGGTCGAGGCAATGACGATGGCGGATCGCATCGGCATTCTGTCCGAAGGGCGTCTCGTACAGATCGGCACGCCGCGGGAGATCTATGCGGACCCGGCCAATCTGCATGTCGCGGCGCGCCTCGGCCAGCCGCACATAAATCTGCTTCCCATAGACCTCCTGCCCGGCGCCACTGCGCCTTCCGGCGCGCTGACGATCGGCGCGCGGACCGAACATCTGGAGATCGCGACCAGCGCTCAGGGCAATGCCGAAGTGGACTGGGTCGAGCACCTCGGCGACCAGAACCACCTGCACATCCGGGTTAAGGGGCACAAGCTCGTGACGCTTGCCGATCCCTATCTCTCCATCAAACCGGGCGAACGGATCAATCTCACGCTGAGACAACCCCTTTATTTCGGATCGGACGGCGAGCGCCTGCGCTGATGCTCATGTCGCCCAAAAGTGTGCAGCGGGTTTGGGGCAACGACACGCATAAGAACAAAGACCTAAAGCGTGTCGCATGCGACACGCGACTCATCGACAAGGTAATTGGATGAACACGATGAAGCACTTTTTCAACCGCAGGGAAAACATCGTCACCGAAGCGCTCGACGGCCTGCTGCAGACGGCGCCGGCCGGGAGCCTCGCGCGCCTCGACACTTATCCCGACATCAAGGTTGTCCTGCGCCGTGACTGGCACAAAGCGAAGGTCGCGGTCGTATCGGGAGGCGGCGCCGGCCATGAACCGTCGCATGCGGGCTTTGTCGGCAAAGGCATGCTGACCGCGGCGGTTTCCGGCGAGATCTTCGCATCGCCGAGCGTTGACGCGGTGTTGACTGCGATCCGGGCGGTGACCGGCCCGAAAGGCTGCCTGCTGATCGTCAAGAATTACACCGGCGATCGCCTCAATTTCGGATTGGCGGCGGAGAAGGCGCGTGCCGAAGGCTTTCGTGTCGAGATGGTGATCGTTGCCGACGACATCGCGCTTCCGGATGTTGCCCAGCCGCGCGGCGTCGCCGGCACGATCTTCGTCCACAAGATTGCCGGGCACCTGGCCGAGCAGGATGCGGATCTCGAGACCGTTGCCGCTGCCGCCCGCTCGGCCGCGCGCGACATCGTTTCGCTGGGCGTGTCGCTCTCCTCCTGCTCCATTCCGGGCCAGGCCTATGTGGAGCGGCTCGAGACGGACGAGGGAGAACTGGGGCTCGGAATCCACGGCGAACCCGGCGCCGAACGGATCGTTCTGCAGGAGGTACGCAGCATTGTTGCCACCATGTCCGAGCGGCTTTCCGGCGCTTTGCCGGGCCATGGCGGCTATGCGCTTCTCATCAACAATCTCGGTGCCGTGCCGCCGATCGAGATGGGATTGATCGCCCACACGGTCCTTTCCTCGTCACTCGCCGCGCGCGTGAAGCTGACGATAGGCCCGGCGCCGATGATGACGGCGCTCAACATGAATGGCTTTTCACTTTCGCTGATCCGGCTTGATGGCGAACGCGAGGCAGCCTTGAAATCGGTCGTCGGCCCGCATGCCTGGATACCCGCCGTCGATCGGCATGATGTTTCCGTTCTGCCGGTGATTGCCGTGCCCGCCACTCAGTCGGTGGCGGCGAGTCACGATCCCTCCGCCGATCGGCTGATCGCGGCGATCTGCGATCATCTGCTCTCGCTCGAAGCGGAGCTCAACCACCTCGACTCCCGAGCTGGCGATGGCGATACCGGCTCGACCGTCGCGACCGGTTCGCGCAGCGTTCTGGCGCAGATCGAAAAGCTGCCGCTGAAGGACATCGCCGCCACGTTCTCGTCGATCGGCAGCATTCTCAGCACCAGCATGGGTGGCTCGAGCGGCGTGCTCCTGTCGATCTTCTTCACCGCCGCCGCCAAGGCCTATTCGGAGACGAAAGACATGGCGGGCGCGCTCTTGGCGGGCCTCGAACGGATGACCTTCTATGGCGGAGCGACCGTCGGCGACCGCACGATGGTGGATGCGCTGGACCCGGCGCTGCGCGCCCTTAAAGCGGGAGGTCTTGTCGCGGCGGCTTCCGCAGCGCGCGCCGGCGCCGACGCGACTCGGGCGATGAAGAAGGCGAAGGCGGGCCGCGCTTCCTACGTCGGTGAACGGGATCTCGACGGCGTACCGGACCCGGGCGCCATGGCGGTGGCCGCGGTCTTCGAAGTCGCAGCAGGGCTTCGTTAAGCACATGCTCTAACGATGGCGACCGATCGCGAGTATGATCGGGGAGGGTTGGAAAAAGGTGTCCGTGGTGTCGGCAAACGCAGCGCTCATAGGCGGGTTGATCGAGGCCTGTCGCGAGGTGATTGCCGCCAATGCCGATCATCTGTCGGAACTCGACAGGGCGATCGGCGACGGAGATCACGGCACCAACATGCGTCGCGGCTTGGAGGCGGTTTATGCCGAGCGAAACCGACTCGTGCAGCTTCCGTTGCCGAAAGCACTGGAGGAGACCGGCCTCACGCTCGTCATGAGCGTCGGCGGCGCGGCCGGTCCGCTCTATGGGACGCTGCTGATCGAGATCGGCCGTCAGTTGGCCGGCGCGACCGGACAGATCGACTTTGCACGCGCGCTTGAGCATGCAATCGATGCCGTCGCCCGTCGGGGGCGGGCAAGCCCCGGCGACAAGACGCTGCTCGATGTGCTTTACCCAGTGCATGCCGAAGTGGTAAGGCGCGCGGGATTGGCAGGCATCTCAGAGCAAGCGGAACGGGCGGCAAGCCTGACTTCAGGCATGAAGGCGATGCGCGGGCGCGCCGCCTTTCTTGGCGACCGGTCGGTCGGACATGTCGATCCGGGCGCGAAGAGTTGTTCGCTGCTGACTGCGGCGATCTGTCGTTTCCTGGAGGAGCAATGTCCGGCATGAACCCGAAATCTGCAAATGTCGGCATCGTTATCGTGTCGCATTCGCCGCTTGTCGCGCAAGGGACGGCCGACATGGTTCGTCAGATGGTTGGTGACTGCGTGCCCCTCGCTTGGTCCGGCGGCAATGCGGAGGGTGGGCTCGGCACGCATGCCGCCGGCATCTTGGCCGCGATCGAAAGGGCCTGGTCGGATGCGGGGATCGCCGTCTTCGTCGACCTCGGCGGGGCGGAGACGAACAGCGAAATGGCGATTGAAATGCTTGGAGAGTCGCGCTCCGGCAGGGTGATCATCTGCAATGCGCCACTGGTCGAGGGAGCGGTAATAGCCGCGGCCGAAGCATCGGGCGGAGCAGCTCTCGCCCGCGTCGTGGCGACCGCGGAGGAACTGTCACCGTGATAGACAAGATGCCGCGATGGGAAGCGACGGAGGCAGTCGATCCGCACGGTTACTGCCAGGCAGAGATCGAAGTGACGCACGGCTTCGGACTGCATGCCCGCCCGTCGGTCACTTTCACGAGACTCGCGAAGTCGTTTCCCTGCACGATTGAGATTGATGTCAACGACAGCCACGTTTGGCTGAACGGCAAGAGCATCGTCAAGATCATGGGGGCGAGGATTCGCAGGGGCTCGATCATGAAAATCCGAGCCCGAGGCTTACGCGCGGCAGAAGCGATCCATGCCCTCAAGGCGCTCGTCCAGCGCGACTTCGATGAAGAAAAGAAGCATGGCCGAAGCGCTTGAAATCATGGGGGTCTCCGCCTCTCCTGGTGTGGGGGTCGGGCCCGTCCACCTCGCCGCCGATGTTACGGCGGAGGCGCTTGTGCCCGGCGACAGCGTGGCCGCGGAGGGCGAAAAGCTACGGCAGGCCGTCGCCACCGCCCACGCGGAGTTGGGGGCTCTCGCCGATCGCTCGGACGAGGAGAGCGCCGGCATTCTCGATTTCCAGATCGAGATGCTGCTCGATCCGGCTCTCGTCGAAATGGCCGAGGACCGGATCGTCGCCGGTGATGGCGCCGCACTCGCCTGGGTCGGGGCGCTCAATGAATATATCGCGGGTATCGAGGAAGCACCCGATGAGCAACTCCGCGCCCGCGCCGTCGACATCGTCGACATCCGCAATCGCGTCCTCAGCGCCTTGACAGGCCGTACTCTGGAGGACTTCGCCCCTGGTTCGGTTTTTGTCGGCAAGGATCTTGAGCCCAGCCTCTTCCTTCAACATGACTGGACCGCCGGCGGTGGCATCGTCCTCTTCGAAGGCAGCGTTTCCAGCCATGTGGCAATGCTCGCCCGCAGCCGTTCGGTGCCCATGCTGGTGTCAACGGGGCGGTTCGAAGTCGCCGCCGGTGCGCGCTTGCTCGTCGATGCGACTGGCGGCCGCGTGGTTGTCGCGCCTGAAGATCAGCAGATTCTCGAGGTGCGGTCGAGAACAGCCGAGGCAAGGCCATCTGCTCCGTCGCGAACCGGCGGCGTGATCGAGACCTTCGACGGGATTGCGATCCGCCTGTCGGCGATCGTCAATGATCCGTCTGAGCTCAAATCCATCAATCCCTCGTACGTCGCGGGCATCGGTCTGATGCGGACGGAGTTTTTGGGCAATGTCTTCGATCAGGAAAGACATTACGACATCTATAGGCAGGCGCTGGACTGGGCAGGTGACGCGCCGGTGATTGTGCGCATGTTGGATCTCGGCGGCGACAAGATGGAGTTGGGCGTTGGGGCGAAGGAGAGCGAAGCGTTCCTGGGACGAAGAGGCATCCGGCTGCTTCTAGCGCTTCCGGAAATAGCCCGTCTGCAGGCGCGCGCCCTGTTGCGGGCAGCGGCGCACGGCAATCTCGGCGTTCTCCTGCCAATGATTACGGTGCCGGAGGAACTCGATGCGATGCGGGTGATCTTCGAAGAGGAGTCGACCACGCTTGGAAGGAAGGGGGTGCAAACGCGCATGCCGGAGATCGGCATGATGGTGGAGGTCCCGGCGGCGGCGCTGATGCTCGATCGTTTTTCGCGGTCGGACTTCTTTTCCTTCGGGACAAACGATCTGGCGCAATATCTTGCGGCGGCCGCAAGGGACGATCAAAGCGTCGCCGCCCTTTACGACGCCGCTACGCCGGCGGTTTGCAGGGTAATCGCGCAGGCTGTGGTGCTTGCCGAGACGATGAAGAAACCGATCGGGATCTGCGGCGAGATGGCCTCCGACCCGCAGCATATACCGGCGCTCATGACTGCGGGCCTTCGCCACTTCTCAGTGACGCCCAATCGCTTGGCGGACATAAGATCCACAATCGGCGGCATGTACTCGGACGGCAGGGCCGTGGCGGAGATGAAATGATGTCGCGCGCGACAGTTGAAGATGCCATCATCGCCTACAAGACGATCCTGGCGCAGATCATCGACAATCGGCCGTCGGGAACCCGTCAGCGGCTCGCCGTAGCACTTGGCAAGCATCGCAGCTTTGTGACGCAGGTGACAAGCCCGGCCTATTCCACCCCGCTGCCGGCGCGTCATCTCGCGACGATCTTCCGTGTCTGCCATTTCAGCCCGGCCGAGCAGGAGCGCTTCCTTCAGGCATATCAGTCCGCGCACCCGGGCAAGCTGCCGGATTTCGGAAGCGCGGAGAAGCTGCGCCAGCTCTCGCTGATCGTTCCCGATCTTGGCGACGAAAGGAAGAACCGCCTGTTCGACGAAGCGATTGAGGAACTCGTCCGGAACATGGCGAAACTGGTCGGAACGATGGATTAGAGGGTCGCGATGTGCTTCAGTAAGTCGCTGCCCCCGGCGAGACCTCTAATTTCGAGTTCGATCGAGGGCACCCGTGGCGAGATTGGAGCGTTGCGCGGTTTTGAGCGGGGCAGGAGGGCACGGCGTCGTGGGAGGGCACGATGAAGAAGTTCATGAACCGCGCCGAGACGCTGGTGGCTGAAAGCCTCGCAGGCTTTGTCGCAGCCCACGAACGGCTCGTGGTTTTCGGAGCTGACAGCAGGTTCGTTCGCCGACGCAATCTTCGTCCGGACAAGGTCGCGCTCATTTCGGGCGGCGGCGCCGGGCACGAGCCGATGCATGTCGGTTTTGTTGGGGAAGGTATGCTGGATGCCGCCTGCACTGGACATGTCTTCACCTCTCCGACGCCAGACCAGATCATTGCCGCGATCCGGGAAACGGACCGCGGCGAGGGGTGTCTGCTCATCGTCAAGAATTATGACGGCGACGTGATGAATTTCGAGATGGCCGCCGAGCTCGCGGCCGAGCATCGGATCGCCACCGTGATCGTGCGCGACGACGTAAATCCCAGCGGGTCGAAACGCAGCCAGGGCAGGAGAGGCGTTGCGGGAACGCTAGTCTTTGAGAAGCTGCTCGGGGCGGCGGCGGAGGCCCGCTGGCGGCTCGACGACCTGAGCGCGCTTGGTGAGGACCTGAACGATCGCATTCGCACGGTGGGGGTGTCGCTCAGCGGTGTGACCGTACCCGAGACAGAGCGGGAGACCTTCGTGCTCAACGAAGACGAAATGGAGATGGGTGTCGGAATTCATGGAGAGCCGGGACGTGCAAGGCTCAAATTCGCGACCGCCGACGAAATCGTGGAAACGATGCTCAAGGCAATTCTGAAAGATCTGGAGCCAAAACGGAGCGACAAGCTGCTCCTCTTCATCAATGGCTTCGGTGGGACTCCGGTGTCGGAGCTCTATCTCGCTTACAATTCCACCCGAGCGCGGCTTCAGAGCCTCGGCCTCACGGTCGCACGGTCGTTGGTTGGCACCTATGTCACCTCTCTGGGCATGGCGGGCCTTTCAATCACCGTTGCGGGCCTCGAGGAACGAGAGCTTTCGCTATGGGACGCGCCGGTCAACACGGCGGCGCTGCGCTGGGGAGGCTGATCGGATCTTTCACCTTTGGGCGCCTCGGCCTGCGCGCGGCGACATCTCCCAGCACGCGTCCCCTAGGAGCCCGCGCGCGAAAGCTTTCAAGGGACTCGAGGCGCGAGGGAAGGATCTCCAGCGACCGACCCGCCAATTGGCCGACGATGGCCTCGCCGCCGAATTGCTGCCACCAGCTTTCCGTCTGGCGGTCGTAGATTACCATTGAGTGGCGAAGCTTCCGGTCGTCCTTGAAGCCCGTCGAGGCGACGATCGAAAACGATGCCCGTATTGCACAAGGGGTAGATCAACGTCATCGGCACTCCGGCTGTCGCTTGTGGAGTTAAAAATGACAGCGCGCCCGCTACGTGAGGTCAGGAAACAATCAGCCAAGTGCGACCCTCATCAGGCTGCTGATCAGTCCGGCGCCCTGCCGGAGAAAGCGGCCATCAGCCGCGAGCTACACATTCCATGGACAAGACCATGGGGTATTACGGCGAGGGATAAACTGTCGACTAGCCGGAACGCGGCGGTTAACGGTCGGTCTGCCAATCGTCCAAAATGGGGCCGAGCTTACCTTTGCTGCAGGTCCCAGGAGGGGCAAGGGAACCCTTGACGCGTCGGACGTCGTGGGCTGCCCCTTAGAAACCCGGGCGAGTTTTGACAGTCGAACGCCAGCGCTCAGACCGTTTGCGCGTGCCAAAGAAGCATCGCTCCTCAGGCATCGTCCCTCGACGATTTTGAGCTAATCCATTTTAAGTGGAAATGAACGGCGGGATAATTATCGGAACGGGGCGATAATGACAACGTCGTTCGAAGGTTGTATCTACAACGCAAATGGCATTCCAAGTTCTGAAGGATCAACCGTTATTTGAATCGATCATTGAGGTCTGTCAACTGAAACACTGTGGTAATATGGCGGGCAGAAATATTCAGATAAATCTTGGGTGGGTCTTAACACTCTCAGGAAGAGACGCAGAACCTTTGAAAAAAAACAGAGTGTATTGGAGGGATAAATGTACCGCATGAGCTCGGTCCTGAGTGCCTTTGAAGTTAACAACAAGCCATCGTCGAAGAGAAGAAAGATTGTAATGCTCGGGAAGGCCGATCTTCTCGCCGAATGTCTAACGCAAGCGATTAGCGCGCATTTTCAAGATCAAGACATCGTAAGCCTTTCCGATGCAGACGGTCTCCTGGACGACAGTCTTATCGACGTAAGCCTGGTCATGCTCTACCGCTTGCCGGCGGCAGCATTTCCATCACTCATGAGGGCGATCCACGAGTTCCATCCGAATGCGGCGACTGTCCTACTCGTGCAGAATGCGGACGAGCTCGACTCGTCGATCGCGGGCTTTGTCGACGAAGGGTTGGTGCACGGCGTTCTGCCGCTGAATCTCAATCTCGACGTATGCCTTACGACCATCGATCTCTTGATCAAGGGCGGGGAGCATTTTCCCGCGGCGTTGCTTCGGCGCGTGGCACCGAAAGGGCTGGAAGGGGGTGGCGTTGTCGCGCAAAAACAGTCGTCTTCGAAAGACATCAATCTAGAACGCAAGTTCGACTGTGGCCAAGACCTCCTGACGATGCGCGAGAACCAGATACTCGATCTCATCTGCATGGGTACGCAGAATAAGATCATCGCCGATCGTCTCAGGCTTTCTGAAAACACCGTCAAGGTGCATGTCCGCAACATCTACAAGAAGATGAACGTGCGCAACCGGACAGAGGCGGCGTCGCGCTATTTCCGGAGCGACGCTAAACTCAGCTCGCTTCGAGGGCTTTGAGGGCAAATTGACGTCGTCCAAGTGGGCCAAGCTAACGCAGACCTCACCGGACACCGCCCTGCGCGACATCAATGACCTCGTGGCACGCGGAATTCTCATTCGGGAAGCAAGCGGAGGGCGGAGTACCAGCTACTCTTTGGCTGATGTTGAAGAGACTCCTAGCTAATCTTCGGTATCGATCAAGGAGCTTGGTTCGATTCCGCTCAAGGCGAATGATCCGAGTCCCGAGGGCGGCTGTCGTATCCATGGATAATCGAAGTGAGTTGATAGCGGACTGTCAGATTCCCGTCCCATATATTTAATGACGATGGTGCATCTCGGCCCAAAGATGGAAAAGAGGCACGCTCAGCTTCCAACCGTACGAAAGAAAGCGAAACACTCTCTCGTCCATCAGGACCGTTGTGGCGCCTGGAATGAAAGCGTTGGTGGCGTATCGTAGATATAAAGCGACGTGGAAACTCCGTTCACATTCTCATCTCGAAAATGGCGCAGTTCGATGCTGCGTCCGCAGGCGTGAACCCGCGCTTGTTTACGCTCCAGGGGCCGTTCTCCCAGCGCGAATATTGCGACCAGGCGGCGCGAATTCAAGCAGCGGCCCCATGTTATGATTGTGCGCTGCGCATAGTCGGCGACGTAACTACGCGCAGTTGGCCGAGGTCGGCCAGACTGCCGCCGCGCCACGGAAACGCACGCTTCCAAGGCGCTCAATCAGAAGATCAGCCGCCGCGCATGACGACCGCTACCGTCCGGAAATGTTTGGATCGCGAACAGCCGATGGTGGAACCGAACCGCGATTGCGGATTCCGATCTGAAGTCGACCGCCATTCCGATCAAAATCCGGCCGGCAACACTTTCGTGGATTCTCGGCTCACGATCCACTATCCTCTCAGACGGGAGGAAGTCGGTCTTGGAACGCCGCCTCACCGCCATCATGGCTTCCGACGTCGTCGGCTACTCGCGTCTGATTCGGACTGACGAGGACGGCACGCTCGCGGCGCTCAAGTCGCTGCGCACTGACCTGATTGGACCGAAGATCGCGGAACATCATGGGCGTATCGTCAAGCTCATGGGTGACGGCTTGCTGGCAGAGTTCCCGAGCGTCGTGGAGGCCGTTCGGGCGGCGACCGAATGGCAGCAGGCGATCGCTGATCGCAACGCCGGCGTGCCGAAAGGGCAACGGATCGAATTTCGTGTCGGCATCAACCTGGGTGATGTGGCCATCGATGGCGAGGACATCTATGGCGACGGAGTCAACGTCGCAGCCCGCCTGGAGTCGCTCGCTGAACCGGGCGGCGTTTACGTTTCCGGGGCAGTCCATGACCAGGTGCGCGATCGCCTCGGCCTCCGATTCGAGGATCTCGGAAAGCAGCACGTCAAGAATATCGATCGGCCGGTTCGCGTCTGGCGCTGGCTGCGCAACGCCGCGGCGACCGGTCCCAAGGCCGTTCCTATGGAAAGGCCGCTGCCGGACAGGCCATCGATGGTCGTTCTGCCCTTCAATAACATGAGCCGCGATGCCGATCAGGAATATTTCAGCGACGGAATCACGGAAGACATCATCACCGATCTCAGCAAGATTTCCGGTCTATTCGTCATCGCCCGCAACTCGGCGTTCGTTTACAAGGGCAAGGCATTCAGCGTCCCGCAGGTCTGCGGCGAGCTCGGCGTCAAATTCGCACTTGAAGGCAGCATTCGAAAGGCCGGCAACCGGGTTCGCGTCACGGCGCAGTTGATCAACGGATTGAGCGGCGGCCATGTCTGGGCTGAGCGCTATGACCGCGAGTTGACCGACATCTTCGAGGTCCAGGACGACATCACGCAGCAGATCGTCACCGCCTTGAAAGTCACACTCAGCGAAGCGGAAAAACCGCGCATCGCCGAGGCCGGCACGAAGGACGTTGACGCCCATGATCTGTTCTTGCGCGGGCGGGAGTTGCTCAACCGCGTCAAGAAAGATCGCGAAATGTTCGATCAGGCAACGGTGTGCTTCCGACAGGCGATCGCGCTCGATCCGGACTACGCCGCGCCCCATGCGGGCCTCGGCATGGCCTATGTGCTCGATTATCAGAACCACTGGAGCGGCGCGCCTGAAACTTCGCTCGACCAGGCCGAGGGCTTTGCCAGCGAGGCGATCGACAAGGACGATCAGGACCCTTTCACCCATTTCGTTGTTTCGCTCGTCGCCATGTTCAGGAGGGATTATCAGCGCTGGGCCGATGAAACCGACCGCGCATTGGCGCTCAACCCCAATTTCGCCTCTGCTCTGAACATGCGCGGCGTCTTGCACATCTATACAGGGGAGCCGGGACTGGCGATCCCCTTCATTGAACGCGCCATGCGCCTCGATCCTGTGGTTCAGCAGCAATACCTACACTTCCTCGGCACAGCCCATTTCGTGGCCGGGGACTACGAAAATGCGGCCGCGTTGTTCCGCGACAGGATCGCAGTCAACCCGACCACGGATCTATCGCGCGCGTTTCTCGCTTCGGCATTGGGCCATCTTGGCAAGCTCGATGAAGCCCGCGAGGTTTGGCGCGAGCTCATGGAGGTCAATCCAAGATACTCGCCCGTTGAGCATATCGGCCGACTGCCATTCCGAGACCCAGCAGACGCCGAGAAGTTCACCGATGGCTTGCTCAAAGCAAGCTTGACGGAGTGAACACCCCTACCGGCTCTCACGCTAACGGCGTCATAGCTGTGTGATCCACCTCACGCTTGAGTGAGTAAATGTGACCCAACCTAGCGCTATAGAAGGCGTTATCCCAAGACGGCTGGAAAGGGCCGTATGGGTGGGGCCGGGTGCTGCAGAAAGGAGTGAAAGAAGAGAAGGGGAGTAAAGAGGAGTTTGGATATGAGAGTTTGTCTGAAGACGTCAGTCCCCGCATTTGTCCTTTTGTCCGCATTCGCTGCTGGACCGACATTTGCGAACGGCTATTACGAGGGCATCGACCCCCACGCTACGTCGACTGAGCCGATCCTGTCGCGGCCGCCTGTTCTTACAACGCCAACCGGCGACGAGGTCCGGAGCGTAGACCGGATGCCAACGGGTAGCATCGATCAGCGGAGCGAAGCTCTTCCTCGATTCATCCCGGGTGAGGGCCGGTATTACACTGGAGTCGACACTCCGGTCCGTAGACCGCCGGCTGCCGACGGAGTGCCGGGCGTGGATCCCTTGGCAACGGGCAGTATCGCTGACCGGAGCGTAAACCGCAGTCCTTACCCGCCATACGCCCCGGGTGAGGGCCAGTACTATCGTGGAATCGTTTCTCCGAAGTGATGCCCCAAATCGTGTATCGCGTTGAGGCGGCGAAGCTGGGGTGTTCACCAAAAAAGGTGGGCACCAAGTCGCGGAAGAAGATCAGAAACTGCGTGTGAGGCTTATGGGTTGGGACGGGTTTGATCCAGAATCGAAGGATCGACTCGTCACTGCCTGTCTTGAGGCCGGCGCGGCATCGAGAGTTGCGCTTGAACTCGGGATGAACGGCAACCTGCTGCGGAAACCCGTGGCATCGTCAGCCCGCTTCCTACGTGATCGATCCGCTGCCGCCGCGCTTCGCGGTCCCTGCCTGCTTCCAGTTCGCGGTCGATCAGCGAGGCCGCAAGTTGGGCGAAGGCCCGCATCACCTGAAGATCGCGTTGAGCGACTCGTCAGCCGAGAAGCTGTAGCAACAGAAGGTGCCGTAAATGCGGCCATGGGCTCGATAGGGATGCTCAAATGCGCTCCGACGGGCATTGAACGAGTGACCGGTAGCTCAGCGGCCTCCTGGACGGTGCCGGTGTCCGGGATCAGTTGAGGCAAGCGACCATCCACTACTCTTTGGCAATAGCCAGCGGGCTGGAGTCGCCCACCTTGATCGGCGCGGTCTCTGTAGCCGCGTCCACGTGACGAAAAACGCGCTCCCCTTCGATGAACTCAGAGACGAACGCTACGTCCATTCCGAGATGAGCCCGAACTGCCTGCAACATGTTATCGCTGCTCAGGTCGCTAGTTACTGTCGATGACAGAATATTGGACAACGCCTTCGCCGAGCTTTTTGAGCCACCACTATTACCCCGCGTGTGTCGTCGAGGCATTAATGCTCTTGAGTGTGCGGGGACACATCAACATAGTCTAGCCGCATCGGCGACGACCCCAGCGGAAACTCGGAGGGTCGTCGCTCCATAATCACTCAGAAGAGAGCGGCCGTCTTTTGCAAGGTCATCCAGACGCCCCAGAGAATCGGGATCACAACCACGGCCCAGGCCAGCAAAGCCTGGCCGTCCAGTCCGCCTCGACCGATACCGAACGAGCCAGTCGGCCCTGACTGAATGGTGGCGGTTTTCGCCTGCAGTGCCGAAACTTCCTCCTGTTTCATAAACCATTTTTCCGGAAGCGGGCGAACCAACGCATTTGCGATCAGTCCGAGCGCCAGCATGGCTGCGAGAATATACATCGTGAAATCATAGACCTGCTCACGGGGAATGCCGGCAGCAATCTGAAACTCGCGGATGTAGTTGACCACGACCGGACCGATAATTCCCGCCGTGGCCCAGGCGGTCAGCAGCCGCCCATGGATGGCGCCGACGAACTGTGTCCCAAATATATCGGCTAGATAGGCGGGAACGGTGGCAAAGCCACCGCCATACATGGAGAGTATGACGCAGAGGATCGCGACGAACAGCACTTGGCTGCCCATGTGCGCGGCGGTCGGCGCCAGCGCATAGAGGACGATGCCGAGGACGAAGAACGCGTAATAGGTGGTTTTTCGGCCGATCTTGTCCGAGAGTGATGCCCAGAAGAAGCGACCGCCGATGTTGAATAGCGAGAGTAGGCCGGCGAAGCCGGCGGCGATGGCTGCTATCGCGGCTTTCTGCGTGTCGTCGAGTTGCGTGAAAGTGAGGTCGGGCTGGCCGATCAACCGGCCTCCGAAGATTTCCTGGAGCATGGGGGACGCCATGCCGATCACGCCGATGCCGGCCGAAACGTTGAGGCAGAGCACGGCCCAGATCAGCCAGAACTGCTTGGTCTTGTGGGCATCGCGCAGGTGCACGTGGCGGGCAGTGATCATCGTCGTCTTGGCCGCTGCCGGCGGCGTCCAGCCATCCGGACGCCAGCCGGCCGGCGGTATACGATAGCCGAAGGCGCCGCCCATCATGAAGACGAAGTAGATCGCGGCCATGACGAGAAAGGTCTGCCAGACGCCGACGGAATCGGGCGTCTTGAAGTAGGTCATCAGCATGTCCGCGAGCGGCGCGCCGATCATGGCCCCGCCGCCAAAGCCCATGATGGCCATTCCGGTCGCCATGCCGCGGCGGTCGGGAAACCATTTGATCAATGTCGATACCGGCGAGATATAACCGAGTCCCAGGCCAACGCCACCAATGACGCCGGCTCCCACCCACATAAGCCACAATTGGTGTGTCTTGACGCCGATTGCCGCTGTCAAGATACCGCCGCACCAGCAGAGAGCGGAGACGAAACCGGCCTTGCGTGGACCGGCACGCTCAAGCCATCCACCCCACAGCGCCGCCGACGATCCGAGAAGCACGAAGAACAGCGTGTAGATCCAGCCGAGATCGGCAACACGCCAGTCGCAACTTGTAGTGAACAGAGCGGTGATGAGATTGAGGTCGGCGCAGGCGACCGGATGATTGATGCCGATCGATTTCGACAGCGGTAGCCAGAAGACGCTGAAGCCGTAGGCCATTCCGATACACAGATGAATGGCGAGCGCTGCCGGTGGAACCAGCCAGCGATTGAAACCGGGCCGGGCGATGATCCGCTCCCGGTCGAGAATGCCGCCGGAATAGGAACCGGGCAAAGTGTCCGTCGATATAGTCATAATGCTCCTCCGCGTCGATCCAGATGGATCTCAATGAATTTGGAGGAAGGCACGTCGATGCTTGCGGCTCCTCCGCCGCTCACCCGCCGACAGCCACATGCCGCAATCACGGCGGCCGACGCCGAAGCTCCCTCCGGCGGAGGCACTGCAACCATCGTGCCAAGCGATATCGCGTGTGATCTCAAGGGATTAGGCCGTCCGAGTGCACTGCGCCCAGACAAATTGTCCATTCGCCCTGGACAAAATGTCCGTTCAGGCTGCTTCGGGAAGCCAGATCGTAAAGGCCGCGCCCTCTCCAGGGCGGCTACGGAGGGAGATGGTTCCGCCCTGTCGCCTAATCAGCATCTGGCTGATCGAAAGACCGAGCCCGGTGCCTTCCTGGCGCTTGGTGGTGAAGAACGGATCAAAGACCTTTGCGGCAATATCTTCAGCCATCCCGATACCGGTATCGGCAACGACGATTTCCACACCGGAGCGTCGCTCCCACTCTCTGTCGTGGGTCAGGAGCGACAGGACTCCGCCGTCCGGCATCGCATGGATAGCATTGACGACGAGGTTGACGATCACCTGTTGCAGTTCCGTCCGGTTCATCGAGACAAGGCGGGAAGCAGTGTTTTCGCTTCTGACCTCGATGACGCCCCTGGCGAGCAGGTGTTGGACGAGCGGCAGGCAGTCGGCGATAACATTGCCCGGCGCATGGCGCTCCAGCACGCCCGCGAATTCCTCCGGCCGGGCAAATTGCAGGAGCTTGGTGACGATCTGGCTGATGCGGTGGATTTGTTCGTCGAGCAACCGGAATTCGGTCTTCGCCAATTCGGCCTTCTCGCCAACGACAGAACGGATCACCTCGAGATTTCCCTGCATCACGGCGATGGGGTTGTTGATTTCGTGCGCAACACCGGCCGTGATCTCGCCGATCGCCGCGAGCTTCTCGGACATGATCAGCTGCTTTGTGGTGGCCTCGAGCTTGTGATTGGCGAGCTGCAACTCGCGCGTCCGCTCATCGACGCGCGCATTGAGCTCCTCGTTCCACGATCTGAGCTCCTTGTCACGCTGCTGCAGCTGGTCGAGCAAGTGGTCGAGATGGACCGCCACGCGCCCGATCTCGTCGTGACTATCGACTCGACCGGTGCGAGCACCGAGGTCGCCGGTGTCTACCTTTCGGATCGTGAGATTGACGCGTTCCAGGGGTTCAAAGATCGCCCGTGCCCATCGGAGGAAGATCGGCACGCTTGCTGCGGCGACTGCTAGAAAAGCGAGGGCGACGGTGAAGACGGTCTGGTATTTTGCGGCCGTGAACGGCGCCTCCAGGAATCCGACATAGAGCATGCCAACCCGCTTGCCATAGCTGTCGACGATCGGTTCATAGGCCGAGATGTACCAGTCGCTGACGACGAAGGCGCTGTCGAGCCAAGTCCTGCCATCATCCAGAACGGCAGAGCGGACGGCGGCGGAGACACGCGTACCAAGCGCCCGACGCCCTTCGAAGAGGCGGACATTGGTGCTGATGCGGACATCGTCGAGAAACAACGTCGCTGTGCCTTGGCTGCCCTCGGGCAGGCTCGCCTCGCGGTAGACGAGATCGTTGATCGTGTCGATGAACAGAAGATTCTGATTTAGCAGCGTGCCGCCGACGAGGATGGCGCGGCTGCCGTCGGCGAGTAAAATCGGGCTCGCACTTTGCACCACCATGCCGCGGCTTTCCTCATTCTTGTCGGTTGGCACGGCATTCGGCGTTGGCACGAGCGCCAGCCTGGCTCGCTCGGCAAGCGCCGGCGACAGGCGCCGCAGGTCTTCGGGATCGAAGATGTCGATTGCGGTCGCCGGCCGGCCCTCGATAGCCGCGCGAATGATCGGCCAATCGGTGCGAAGCCGCGTTGCCGTTTCCTCGGAGCTGGACGTCAGCAAGGTCCCGTCCGGGCCGACGATATAGAGGAAGTCGAGATTGAGCCGCTCCCTGCTGTCGCTCAGAAATTCCATCAGCGCCGTGGGCCGCCCCTTGGTCACAACATCGCGGAAGCGGACCGATCCACCCAGCGCGGTTATATGCTCGCCGGTGTTCTCAAGTATTCGGGCGAGATATTGATGGGCGATCGTTAGGTCGCCATTGACCTTGGAGATCAACGCGTCATCGAATTTCGCGTCCCAACGATAGACCGTCACGCCGAGCAGGATCGGCAGGAAGACCAGCATCGGCAGGAGTGCGATTGCGAGCAGTCGGTATCGCACAGAACGGGCAGGGGGACCGGCGACCAGGTCCACAGGGTCAGCCATTCCAACTCGCCAGCTTGCGATCAATCGTCTTACGGGAAATGCCGAGAAGCCGCGCCGCTTCATCGCGCTGGCCGGAGCAACCGGCAAGGACGGCGAGGATATGCCGGCGTTCGATCTCTGAGAGTGTCGTGTCGCCGGCATTTGACTGTCGGCTGAGCGAAATGCCGAACCCATCCGGAAACCGCCCGAGAATCAAGGTCCGCTCGATCAGGTTTCTCAACTCGCGCACATTTCCCGGCCAGTCATAAGCGGCGAGCGCGCGGCGCGTTTGTTCATCGATCGGGACCGGCGGCATGCCAAGCTGGCGGGCGAGTTTCATCATGAAGAGATCGGCAAGTTCGAGTGTATCGCCATCACGCTCCTTCAGTGGCGGCAAATGGATCTGCATGACGTTGATGCGGAAGAAGAGATCGGCGCGAAAGCGACCCGCCTGGACCTCTTTTTCGAGTTCCGCATTTGTGGCAAACACGAAACGGAGATCCACTGGTATTTCGCGTTCCGAGCCGACCGGACGCACTCTGCGGTCCTCGAGAACGCGCAGCAGCTTGCTCTGGGTGGCGGCCGGCAATTCGCCGATCTCATCGAGGAAAAGCGTTCCGCCCTGGGCATGCAGGAACAGGCCTTCCCGCTCGCGCGCCGCCCCCGTGAACGCACCTTTCAAGTGACCGAAGAGCTCGCTCTCGATCATATCTGGCGGAATGGCGCTGCAATTCACTGGCACGAAGGATTTGGCAGCGCGATCCGAAAGCGCATGCAGCGAACGGGCGGCCACTTCCTTGCCGGTGCCGGATTGGCCGGTCAGCAGAACGGACGTTGGCAGCGGTGCGACCCTGGCAATCGTTTCGCGTACCCGGGCAATTGCCGCCGATTTGCCGATCAGGCGGTCGCGCAGCAGGATATGGTCGGACGTCGCCTTCAGCTCGTGTCGCAGAACGTAGTTCTCGCGCTGAAGGCGAATTCGATCGAGGCAGCGTGCCACCGCATTGAGAATCTGGTTCGAACGGAACGGCTTGAGGACGAAATCCACGACGCCTGCGCGAAGCGCCTGGATCGCCGTATCGAGATCGGCGTAGCCAGTCATCAGAATGGCATCGGCGAAGAAACCGACCGCGCGCTGTTCGGCGAGCCATTCCAGCCCGTTCTTGCGCGGCATGATGTTGTCGAGGATGACGACATCATAATGGTGCGCGTCGAGCTTGCGGGCAGCCTCCTCGGTGTCAGCTGCTTCCTCGATACGCTTGCAGCGTGGTCCAAGTGTCCGGATGAGAAAGTTGCGCATTCCCGGTTCGTCGTCGACGACCAGGATCGAAGCTTGGGCGAGCCAAGGCCCGAATTCCGGATCGATGGATGCGTCGGTTGTGCTTCGCACTGCCTCCATTCAGCTTTCGTCTCCTCCAATGCGAGTAGGAAGCGCAAAAGGAGGGGAAAAACAATAGCAAAGTGTTGAACGGCCAAGAAAGTTGGTTCAAATCGCTACTGCATGTCTCCTTAAATCGATCTCGACTTAAGGGCAAAGGCATGCAGAAATTCAAAGTGCTACAGCGACCGATTGATCAGTGGACAAGCCGAACCGTAGGTGGGGAGGCAGCTCTTACCGGATCAGGCCCGCCATGAGAGAACGACTAACCTTCCCCTCCGAAGACGCCGCCTTCGCCTTTTTCGACGGGCTGCAGCCGGTATCCACCGGGGAAATGGTCGGGCTCTGGCAGGGAAGCGGTGTCGCCACCGGGCACCCGCTGGATGGGGTTCTCGAAAATCTCGGCTGGTACGGCAAGCGCTTCCGCGCCGACAGGCGCGCCGATGCGCTGTTGTTCAGGGTAGGGGAGAACCGGCTCTTGCCGATCGATCCGGCTCCCATTCCGCTCGGGCTCGCCCTCCGCTTCCACCGCTTCGCGCGCAGCGAAGCCGCACGAAACCTGTTCTCGCACCTGGCGCGGTATCTTCGGGCGAAAGGTCCGGTCGCCTCCTTGCGATCGATATCCTTCCGCGGCGCCACGAGCGCGGCGATGGTCTATGACAGGAAACCCGTCGCAGATCATTTTCGCAAGATCGACGGCGATCGGGTGCTGGGGGTGATGCAAGTCGAGGGAGACGACCGGCATTATTTCTTCGCGCTCGAGCGCGTAACGGAGGGCACCGTGCAGGCGGCCCAAACCACAGATGGTTTCTTGTGAAAACGGTCTTGCGATCGTTGCTCCCCGCAATCATGGCATCGGATGCGCCAGGATTGTGACCGGCTGCTATGGCCTTGGCTGCCAACTTGCCGCCTTCGGGCTGCTGTCGTGAACCGTGTCTTTATCTACCTCTTCCAATCCGGCCTGACTTCCGGAAAATCGGGCATGACCTCCGGCTCGTTCGTGGCACGCCGAAGAGTAATTCCTCGTAGACGATGGTCGTCGATTTCGACGGCGCGTCCAGCGGCGTCGAGGGCAATGAGCCCGACGATGTCCGGTGGCGCGCTTCTGACGTAGCTTTCGGCGCGATCCAGAGCCTCCGACATGGCTTGTCGAACGAAAGCCGGCGTCCAGTCTTGCGGGATGCCTCGCACGGACAGATACTCATCGTCAGTGACGGACAGGGCTTTTCTTCGGATTTCTTCGATTGTCTTGACGGGAGAGAAATGCGGTGGCTTGCCCGCCGCCGCGATTAAGAGTGGGCCGAGCGGTGAAAGGTTCTCTTCGATTGAGAGTAGATCAATGTAGTCTCGCGCTTTCTTCCTGGTTGAGGCTGCTATCACCTTGTTGACGGCCAGATCCAGGGGATGCAGGCGCGCACCCCATTCCTCGTCACGAATAAGAGGGAAGAAGCGCATGCGCGTCTCGCTCATCCACTGAATGAGGGTGCTATCTGCGAACCGGCTGACGCGCGCCTCGACGCAGCCATATATGTTCACGTCGATCGAGACGTGGAAACCATCTTCTTCAAGGGTGTCGATGTCTAGCCGCGCTGTCTCGCCGATCTCTTCATCGGTGTCATGGAATATGTTCCTGTCGTCCGAGAGACGCGGCCAATCCATGTTGAGGGTTGTTCCGCCGGCCATGTAGCTCGTAGCGGAGCGGTTATGAGCGATCGACTTCATGATGGCGCGCTGCAATTCGGTCAGTCAGCGGCT
The DNA here is from genome assembly GCF_002288525.1 of Sinorhizobium sojae CCBAU 05684. NCBI lineage: Bacteria > Pseudomonadati > Pseudomonadota > Alphaproteobacteria > Hyphomicrobiales > Rhizobiaceae > Sinorhizobium > Sinorhizobium sojae. Next base: position 1,239,743 of record NZ_CP023068.1, on the reverse strand, counting down.
GGCCTCGAGCTCAGAGAGCATACGACGGCCCATCGCAAAAGCGCGGGCATCCCCCCGTTCGATCAACGCGTTGGCGATAATCCGCGACTGGCCCGCTAGGCTATCGATACGGCTCAGGTCGATATTGTCAAAGACCCGGATACCGTAGCTTTCGGCCGCCTCTTGCAGGAACTCGAGCATGCGCTCCTTCTTCCTTCGGTGGTCTTGCCGAAGCTTGCTGGCGAAAGCGAGAACCGCATCTCGCTCGGTGGGAGGGACTAGGACTTCAACTCTAACGAGATCTGCCGCGCCGCCAATTTCTCGATATTTCTTTATACGCTCACGCGATGACATGATTTTCTTCTCCCGAGTACCTCAATATAGCGTATCCGGGATACGGATTAAGGTTTCACTGTTCCCGTAAAGTGGAGAGTCGGGTCAGCACCGGAGGGGCTCTCGCGTTTCTTAACTGACGAGGCGCAGTAGGCTGCGGTCGTATATTGTGAGGGAGTGGGCGGTTTGCCCAAGGCTGATTTCCAGGTCAAGCTCGCCATTCCTGATATCGAGATCGGCGGCGTCATCCAGCCGATGGACTATGCCGGCATGGTGGAGGCAGCCAGCGCGGCCGCGGTGCTGGGCCTCGGCATCGGCACCATCAACATCGTGATGTTCGCCCGCTCGGCGCTCTACGAGCAGATCTTCGGCATGATCAACCGCCCGCTCTTCATGATCTCCGGCGTCTTCTTCCTGCCGGAAAACCTGCCGGCTCCCATTCCGCTCGGGCTCGCCCTTCGCTTCCATCGCTTTGCGCGCACCGAAGCCGCAAGAAACCTGTTCTCGCACCTGGCGCGGCATCTTCGGCAGGCCCGGTCGCCTCCTTCCGATCGATATCCTCCCGCGGCGCCCCGAGCGCGGCGATGGTCTATGACAGGAAACCCATCACCGATCATTTCCGTAAGATCGATCGCGATCGGGTGCTGGGGGTGATGCAGGTTGAGGGAAACGACCGGCATTATTTCTTCGCGCTCGGGCGCGTGGGGGAGGGGGCCGTGCAGGCGGCCCAAACCACAGCTGGTTCCTTGTGAAAACGGTCTTGCGATCGCTGCTCTCGATAGCAAAGCCTTTGGCGACGAGATGAGACGGATGCAACTCGACGAGGTTATCCTAGCGGGCCACTTGAGCCGGTGATTTCACTTTGATCCCAAAAGGATGAAAATGCTTCAGGTTCGCGGTGATGACCGTCAGGCGATGAAAACTCGCTGTTCCCGCAATCATGGCATCGGACGCACCAGGATTGTGACCGGCTGCAATGGCCTTGGCTTCCAGCTTGCCGCCTTCACCTGCAACGGCCGCATCTACAGGCAAGATCCTGTCACCGTAACCGGCGATCAAGCCCTTTAAGAATAGCTCAATTCCTGCCGCTTTGACCTTCGCGCCCCTGGCTTCCAGTAGCCGTACACCCTTTTCAATCTCGTGAACGGTAACGGCTGACAGGTAGACGGCGGAAACCTGCTCCTGCTTTTCCAGCCATTCCGCAAATCCAGGCGTTGCCGTGGTCCTGGAGGGCGAGAACATGGAAATTGCGTTCGTATCGAGAAGGTAGCCGGTCACAGATCGACCTCACGCGAGGGAGCCGGGTTTCGAGCGAAAACATCGTCGTCAAGATCGATGTCGGCGGGGAATGATTTCAGATACTGGACGAGGCTAGGGCGTTCTCTACGAAGCGCATTCTTTGCCGCTTCTGCCGCTGCTACAGAGACGAGGACGGCAGCAGCGCGGCCGTGCCGAGTGATGGTAACGAACTCACCAGCGGCAGCTTGATCCACGATATTCGAGAAACCGGCTTTGGCATCCTTGAGGCTGAGTGTTGACATTTGAGCCTCCTATGAGTGGTCATATGTGACCTTTTTAGATATTCCCGCTGATGAAATCAAGGCCAAACCGGTGGGGATCGATCCAACGGCTTCAAGGGTTGCGTGGTGCCTTAACTCATTTGCGCTTCCGCAGCGCCGCTTCAGCGATTTGAGCTTCTTGCCGTCCTCAGGCAAACAATGAATCCGCCCGTCACCCCGAGATCCTTTTGGACCGAAATCGACGACGGCAAGCTCGACAAGGAACTGAAGTTTCTGCGATCGGAGATCTACCGATGGGCTGAAGCCGACCCACCGATGATCACCTGACGGCGTTTGATCGCTTCAAGATCTGAAGCAGCCCCGCCAGCGTCGATTTAAGGTCGATTTCCAGCACCGCGCCGGGCGCGACCTCAGAGGATACTCAGGCGTCAAACGGCTAGGCACCAACGCGGTCAAAAAGCCCATGGCATGGAAGTGGTTGCTTGCCAATTTGACAGGATACAACGAGGGGTGATGGCTGTTCGGCCGCAACTGCCAAATCAGAGGGGAAGTATTTCGTTCTGTCTTACCGTGCGCACGACAATTGAGGACGAGTAGTTGCGGATCGGAATGTCCGAATAGATTTCAAGAAATCGGTAGATATAGTCCGTGTATTCCGCAGCGTCGCGGAATTTGGCCAGGAGAACAAAGTCGAAATCTCCCGATATCAGGTGGCAATGCTGGATCTCCGGCCGCTTCTCCAAAATTCGATACATTCGCTGGTCAATGTCGGCACTGTCTTTTTGCAGCTTGATCATAAATATCGCCGTCACCTGGAAACCCAGCTTTCTCTCATCGAGAATGGCGCGCTTGGCCTTTATCACCCCATGGCTTTCCATCTTCTTGATGCGGCGATAACAGCTCGTCGCTGAAAGCCCAACGCTCTCACTCAGGACTTCCAGGCTCATGGTGCAATCCTCCTGAAGTTTCTTGAGGATCTTCGTATCCAGCACGTCCGCCATGAAGCCTCCGCCTTCGTTCTAAAATTGCAAACATTGCGTCGAGGTACACCTCATATTTGCAAAATCTTTCCGCGCATAGGGTCTAATCTCACGCTACCACAAGTGGTGAAATCCGCAATTGAGGGCGTCGTCTTTGGGGGGGTGATTGGATGATTATTGCGAAGCCGACATGGAATGCCGACGTCAAGAAACTCTTCGTAGCGCCCTTTTGGATCGCACCAGATCGCCGGGCCGATGTGGCGCGGCAGTGGATCGGGTGCATGCGCGGATATTTCATAGATTTGGATGACGTGGCATCGGTCAGGGAATGGTCGGTGACCATCTACAATCATCTGGCATCTCGCAATATGCCGCTGACCACCGACACGAGCCAGTTCTGGCCGATCGATGCACTGGAAACCTTTCGGCTGTGGGTCAATCAGGGCTGGCGTATCAATGAGGGTTCGCCCTTCGATCCCGCCAATCGCATTCCGCCGCCCGACTTGCCGCAACAGGTGAAACGCGTGCGGCCGGACATACGATCGCTGAGCGCGGGGGAAATCGATGTCTACCGCGCGAGACTTGACGACGTCATGCAGATCGGCGACCCCGACAGCGGTTCTCCCTGGCAGCGATACGCCTACGTGCACGCAAATTGGTGTTTGCACTATCAGGAGGCCTTCGCACTGTGGCACCGTGCCTACTTGCTCTATCTTGAAGAACTGATCGACCACGCCATCCCCTTCTGGGACTGGATGGCGGAGGATGCCAGCGTCGACGGCAGCCCGGAGGCGGGTATTCCGCAACCATTCCTCGACGAGACCTACATTCACCCCGTTACCGGGGAAAAGCGACCCAACCCTCTCCGTTATGCCGCAGCCAAGGACGGCAATTCGAAGCTTTGCGCCATAGGAAAGATGAGCGGTCCGGATTGTCGTTTCGTCCAGCGCAACCCGCTCTTCTATACGTCCGGTGAAACTGATCGCGAGGGACGAACGAAGCTCTACGCGATGGCGAGGATCTTTCAGCAGCAGGTGGTCGATGCCCTCAAATTCGGCACCTTCAGCACACCGCAAGGCTTTCCGGGATACCCATGGGCAAACATTCAGGAGTTCGATCCGCCACAGCCGGACGATCTCTACCCGTATCGCGAAGTCAATTTCGACGGCCTGTTCGAGCAGCCGCATGACAACTATCACGGTTGGCTCGGACCTGACATGGGGGACAACGCCTATACGGCATTCGACCCGCTGTTTTTTTCCTACCACGCCAATATCGACCGCATGCTGGAAGTCTGGATCCGAAATCACCCGGATGCACAGTTCACAACCCAGACGCCCTTGCAGCCCTTCCTCGGACCCGGCGCCGGAGAGGTAAGCTTTTCCACGGCCGATCATTGGCGGTACACGTCGCTCGGGCAAATGGCGCAGGATTCGCGCAGGATCGGATACGACTATGGCGAACCGGTCGCCAGACAGTTTCAAGGCGATACCTCGCTGCCGCAGGCGCGGAGAACGTCTGCCTCGGCATCGATCCTGGAACGCGGGCCTTGGGCTGTGTTCGACGGCGTGCGCTGCACTCATGACAGCTATGTGATCGATGTGTTCATCAACCTTCCCGAGCCAACACAGAAGGATGCCGCCTGGGGAAACAAGCACTATGTCGGCCGGTTCAGCCGGATCGGCATGGGCATCACCGATGACAAGGGGCGGTGCATCACGCACGGTGTCTCGCGCGTCCTCAACGCCGGACCGTCGATCCGCGCCCTCGAACTTCAGCAATCCGACGAACCGCAGATCAGCTTTATCGTCAGCCACCTCGACAGTGGCCGGGTACTGACCGCCGAAGAGTACCGGGCGCTTCCCGGCTTCATCCCAAAACTCATCTGGGGCGATCCGCGCCAAACCGTCGTCAGCCGCACACGGAACAGCGGCGGCTGCTGCATGCAGTGACCATCAACCTTTACCAGGAGATCTGAAATGAGCACGCCTTTTTCCCGATTTAGCTCTCCCGCGCATCAGGCACGCAAGGATTTTGTGGAGCTCGACCTGGAGGGATACCTGCCGGCGTTCGACGCCATCTGGAACAACAATGTGGCCGGCTGGACCGAAATGGCCATCATCGGCAATCCCTGGTCCAATCTGAACGACGCGCCGCGAGCGGATTACTACAATCCTCTTGTCGAGGGGTTCGGAACCGATGGCGTTGCGGTCATCAGTTGGACTCCCTTTCCGAACCGGTTGATCGCATTCTTCACGCCACCGGACGCGAAGCAGAACCCTCAGCTCGGCCGGCCTCTGACCATGGACGAGGTGATGAGCATGGCGGATACCGGCGAAATCACCGTAAACGGCACCGCCTACAAGCTCTACGATCCAACGGGCAAAGCCTCCATCCTGCAAATTCCGCAGACACGCTGCCCGCAAATTGACTGGACCGGCCAATACGTCGATTTCTCGCCTTCCGGTCCGCGTGGGTGGCTCGATGAATATTGCGAATGGTCCGTCACCTATGATTCGACGGGGACCAAGATGCAGAGCGTGATGTTCACGTGCGAAAACCCCGCCTACTATCTCACCCTGTGGCGCGTCAATCCGAAGGCTGTTCTCGGTCTCTATCGGATGTATGTCGATCCCGCCGTGGAGCTCGGAGACCTGTATCTGCGCTACCCGGTCGATCAGCCGACCGGCAAGAAGGGTGAGCCGGTCATCGATCCGACGACCGGGCGCCCCGCCTATGACGTCACCAATAAGTGGAACTCCGGCACGGTGCGGATTCCGGGCAAGTCGGGCGGCGCGCTCCACCTGACCTCCGGACCGAACACCCTCAGCGCGGAGATCTATCTCGCGGCTGCCGCAACGATCCAGCGACCTGATGCGAGTAGCCGTGATGCGCAAAGCCTGATCTGCTGCGCCAAATATGGGCAAAACTTCCGCAATTCCGACCCGCACATCGGCTTTGTCGCCAACAGAGCGGCGGGGCAAGATCGCATCTCGCTGACCGACCCGGTTGGCCTCTATATTCAGCAGCCTCAAAATCTGGCGAATTGGAAAGGCCCGAACGGTGAGCCTGTTGGCCAGTATTGGACGAACACTCGCGGTACCCCGGGCACCGGTCCAAACGGGTCGGATCAGGTTCTGCATGCCGTGTTCGAGATTCCGGAAAGTGCCGGCTTCTCGATCAACGATTGCTACATCGAAATCGGCAGTGAAAAGACCCCCCTTCAACATATCGGCGTGATTGCCAATCAGATGAAGATTGCCTTGGCCGCGACGCTAATGGCGCCGACAGGGCCGCTTCAGCCTCAAATGAAGTGTGTCTCAGATCGGGTGAGCGGACTGCAGCCCTGGCCCGTACAGTTCATACCGACAGAACTGTTCTACGGGCTGTCGCCGACCGATTTACCCGCGCTGATGAAACCGGGAACCGAGCATAGCTTCGTCCTCGTCGTGCAAGGAGCCAACAAGAGCACGACGCCTGAGACCGCTCGCGTCGAATTCTCCAATCCCGGCGTTACCGCGAAGGTCACCCAGTTTCTACCGGATGCATCGGCAATTCCCGGCCAGACCGACGGCGGCGGCACCCAGGCCTTCATCATGGACGTCACCGTCGCCTCCGGGACGGCGCCCGGACCGGTCATGCTGCGCGTGCTCAATCCGGCCGAACCCGCAAACCCCTCCAACGCCGAGCATCCGTGGGAGAGCGGGCTCGCCATCGTACCCAACCCCTGAGGCGAAAGAATGCCTCCGGGCCAAGCGGCCCGGAGGCGCCCACGGAGACAAGGAGGCGTGTCATGACGAATAGACGTTTCAGTGCAGGAACTTTCGCTGCCTGGATCCTGCCCTTCCTGTTGGCGGCGGCATTGTTGCTGGGGGCGCCGACGGTGGAGCCCAGGACGGCGCTTGCCCAATCCGCAGAGCAATGCGCCGATCAGCTGATATTCGATCCGAATAAGGGAGCGTTCTTGACCAGCGACATTCTCTTCCTGCCGACGCAAGAAGGGGCCAACTGCTACGCATGGCAGATGTTTGTCGCGATGAACTGGCCAGTCAACCCCGGCTGGCCGGCCACGCCGGCACTGGCGGGCGAGCCCGACCGCACGGCGAGTGTGGCGGAATGGGGCGTCCCGTCCTCGCCGACATCGCCGATCACCAGCGTTCCCGTATGGGGAAGTTTCAAGGCCGCCGAAGATATCTTCCTCCCCAATGCGGCACAGCCGACCGGATGGGGAGTTCAAGAACCGCCACCTTCGGAATGCCGGAGCGACAAGATGATTTTTGGCTATCCGCAGGAATCCGTACGCGTCCTCAGCGCGATATCCAAGAATGCGGTCAATAGCGCCCACCGCTTCAATCTGTCGAGCGGAACCCGCGACACGGTTTCCCAGGAGATCATGGAGGCGACAGGCGGCTGGCTGACGGATCAGGACGGAAAGCTGGTATTCTTCCAGCGCGCCGTGGGAAAGGCCGAGTTCGATTACATCGTAGAAAACAACCTCTTCGACGCTGCGGATCAGTTGCGCGTCGCGACAAATCAGGATGGACAGCATCCGAAAGGTCTTTCGCTGCCGCGCGGCGGCATGCTGAGAGCCCCTCCCTCCGATCCACAGCCGCAGGAGGAGCTCGGTGCATTCGAGATCAAGGCCGCCTGGCGTATCCTTACCGGCGAACCGGAGATGTTCAGTCGCTACATGACGACCGTGGCCTGGCTGAAGCGCCCCGATACCGGGCAATGCACTCAGGAGGTCGTCGGCCTTGTCGGCCTTCATATCATTCACAAGACCGACACCTTTCCGGACTTCATCTGGGCGACTTTCGAGCAGGTCGACAACGTTCCGGGTGGCTCAGGCTCACCGCCAGTGAACGGCTACTCGTTCAACAATCCGGACTGTACCGGCCCCGACTGCACGCCGAACCAGCCTCGCATCGAGTGTGACGGCAACACGTGCCAGGACCTTTATCCCCGCGATCAGCCGGTTCAAGTGGACCGAAGCCAGAAGACCCCTAATGACCTGGTTGAGCTGAACAGCAGCGTCCAGCAGAAGATCGCCTCTCTCACCGGCGGGAAGTCCGTCTTCCAGTACTATGAGCTGGTGAACGTCCTGTGGGATCAGAGTCCCAGCAGCGAACCCACTCTGGAACCAGGAGCTGGCGCCACCGTGCCTCTCCGCTATGGCACGTTTCAGTCGGAAGGAAATCTCCCAGTCGCCAACACGACACTCGAAACCTATATTCAGAGCCGCTCGTGTGATGCCTGCCACGCCAGTGCGACGATCGCCGGCAGTGAAACCCTGGCATCAGACTTCTCCTTCCTGTTCGAAGACGCTGACTCGTCGAAGGCCCCGCATCTGGTGGAGCAGGTCAAGCGGTTCGCGGGGCAGTCAAAATGAACAGAATTCCACGCATGTTGACCCTGCCGCGGCCACCTCCGGTATTCGCCGCCGAAGATCGAAGTGGGAGCGCTATGTCAGGAGAAGGCGGAATATTCGCGCGGGAAAGGTGTTTCCCGGATCACGCTCGCGATGAAAAAGCGGATGATATTCCCGTCCGAAGAGGCCGCTTTTGCCTAATTCGACGGGCCGCAGCAGTAATCTTCGCAAGAACTGATCGGCTTTGAAAGGGAAGAGGTATCCCTTCCGGCATCCCCTGGACGGTGTTCTCGAAAATCTCGGATGGCACGGCAAGCGTTTCCGCGCCGACAGGCCCGCCGATGCGCTGTTGTTCAGGGTAGGGGACAACCGGCTCCTGCCGATCGATCCGGCTCCCATTCCGCTAGGGCTCGCCCTTCGGTCCATCGCTTCGCATGCACCAAAGCCGCAACTAACCTGTTCTCGCATTTCCCAGCGTCTCGCCCTTCGACGCGATCGTTTCGCGCTTCATACTGCAGCTGATGACCGATGCGCTGGTGGCGATCCTCATCCTTTTCCTGATCATCGAGCTCGGCGGCATAGCCGATGGACTATGCCGGCATGGTGGAGGCCGCGGGCGCGGCCGCGGTGCTGGGCCTCGGCTTCGGCACGATCAATCTCGTGATGTTGCCTGCTCGGCGCTCGGCGCTCTACGAGCAGATCTCGGCATCATCAACCGCCCGCTCCGGTGTATTGTTCCTGCCGGAGCCCTTCCGCGATGCGATCCTCTACAATCCGCTGGTCCACATCATCATGTGGTTTCGCAGCAGCATCTATGCGGAATACCGCGCCGACGGGATGGACAAGGAATACGTCCTCGTATTCGCGCTCGTCTGCTTCGTGCTCGGGCTCACGCTGTTGACCGCCTCGATGCGGCAGATCTGGGAGGCTCGGGTTTAGAGGGGCGGTACTTCAGGCTACCATCTGCTCGGCACGCAATCTGGCGAGAATATTCAGCGCCTCTTCGATCTCGATCGGCGCCTTGGTGACGGGGTCGAGATATTTCGCGTAAAGGATGTAGGCTGCGGCAAAGACTTCATCGATCGAGAGCTTCCGGCTCCGCCGCGGGTTCGGCTGGCGATCGTCCGTCAGCCCCCAGCCGGAATAGAAGGGGCAGCCGACCGTCGTCACCTTGATGCCGCGCAGCAGCGCCTCGAACCCGGAAAGAGACGTGATCGTATAGACGTGGTCGATGGTTTCGAGCGCGTCCGCAAGGCTGATGTCCTGCGTAAGGACCATTGCGATGTCGCGCACCAACTCCGGGTTGGACTTAGCCTTGGCCGTGCCTTTCAGCACCTCCGGATGCGGCTTGTAGATGAGCTGGGCGTCCGGGTTCTCCATGGCTGCAAGCCGAACGAGGTCGTTGTTCGTCATCTTGCGAGCGCAGCCATAGGCGATCGACGCATCGCGCTCCACTTGGCCGATGACAAGCACGCGCTTTCGCGTCTTGTCGCCATAGACCGAGGCGATATCCAGCGAATGACCGGAATTGTATTTACTGAGCCGGCTCGCAAGCAAATGCTCCCGCGCGGCCCGCGCCCGGCGCATCAACGCGTGGTCGCACGCGAAATCATAGGTCCGGAGAATGTCCTCGAGATCGGTCGGGCCATTGGCGTTGAAATACATGTCCTGCGCGTCGAACGCGAGAGACAGCGGCGGCACTCGGAGGGCGCCAAGCGCGACTGAGCGGATGAAGCCGTCCTCGACGTAGTGAAAGGGAATGCCGTGGCGGGCGCAGAAGGCTTTGAGTTTCGGCGGGGCCTTGTATTGCCACGCGAGGACTTTGGTGCGCGGGTCGCGGAGAATGCGGCGCTTCCAGTAGAGGTCGAACTCAAGTGGTAAGAGACTTGGCGGCGCGAAGATTACGTCGGCTTCTGGGAACCAGTCGCGCACGAAGATTTTCCAGCGGCTGAAGCCGAAAAGAAAAATGGGACCTCGCAATGATCTACTCATCTACAGGAGTGCGGCACCGGCTCCGCCTCGCGATTTGCAGTCGCACGGGAAAAAGGGAATTTCTGACGCCCCCTTTCCATCGAGTATCGGTGCGATTTTATTGATGATGGATAGCCAACAAACTCGTCAATGCCCGGGATGTAATACTTTTGTTCTGCGTCCTCAAGATGACCGTAAATCATGTCGCTGGAGCGACAGTGTCTCACGAAGGGCTCTACCAGAGCCAAGTAAGCCGCGCCTGCATCTCTCAGATAGTAGCTATTACCTACATCGGCGAAAAAAAGGAGATCGCCCTCAAAACAGGAATAGTAGCTTTCGCGGGACGAATACCGGCCATTATTTTTGTGAGTGGCAAGGCTGACCAGCAATCCTTTAGCCGGATTAGATCGCTTGATGTAAACGCACTTAATACGGGTCACTTCCTGTTCGTGTCGCTCAAGGATCTCATCGTACGTCAATGAGTCGAAATATCGCATGAGCCTCCCCTGGGCGCTTTGAGCGCAGCTGACAATTACCCAAAGGATGCCGTGACATTCAAGCCCATTTCGAAAGTTGTCGGGTTGAGAACACCATCAGGGCCGCAGCTTGCTGCGCCGCAAGATGTTTGGTCTTCGGTTCGGCATTGCGACTAGCAAGCACGAGACGCCAGACCGGCTACAACGGGATCAGGCAATTGCCCCGCGAGGCTGTACAATATGCCCTTGCTAAACTATTCAGGCGGGTTCCAAGACGACGACGTGAGGAAATCCCGAATGAAGAAGATTGCAATTCTGTGTAGCGAATGCCCGTATCCGATTTCCAAGGGCAGCCACTCGCGAATGGACGCAATGATCCGGGCAATTAGAAGGCTTGGGAACGAGATATACCTTTGCGTCTTGAAGACTGCGCGCGATGGCAGAACCGTCGCAGAGACTCAAAGGCAGCTCCAGGAGACTTATTCCGCTACCCGCGTGGTCGTCGTTAACCACCCACACTTTTTTTCGAAGAAGGGAACGCGCGCCAGAACAATACGCGACTTCATTCTCCGGCGCCGCAAAACGTCGATCCGCGAAACAATCTCCAACAGGCACACCTGCCCCGTTAAGTTCCGGAAGGCGGTCGACGCCCTATTCCGAGAGATTGATCCCGACGTCGCATTCGTTAACTACGCGAAACTCGCAATGGCCGTGCCTGCAAGCTTTGCCGGACTTCGTGTGCTCGATACCCACGACGTCCAGCATCTACTCGAGGAGTCTCTAGCCCAAAGCGGCAAGGAACAGGAATTCTCGCTGATCAAGATGAAGGCTCACGAGAAGAGACTTCTGTCGCAGTTCGATCGCCTTGTTGCCATCAACAGGAACGAGCACGCCTATCTCAAGCGGTTTCTCCAACCAGCCAGGAAGCCGATTTATACGGTTCCAGCTTTCCAGGCCACCGAGGACATCGTTCTCGGCGCGGAAGAGATGAAGTACGACTTCCTGTTCGTCGGATCGAGCGCGACGTTCAATAGAGACGGCTTCCTCAAGTTCGAGGAGGAAGTGCTTGCAGCCCTTCACCAGCGCTACCCGGACATGAAGGTTGCCGTGGTTGGCAGCGTCTGCGACACAGCCGCGATCAAGAAACTCAGGAAGAAGTACCTACATCGCCTCGGTTATGTCGATGACCTTTCCACCATCTATGACCAGTCGAAAATCGTCGTCGTTCCTATCATGGCCGGCGCCGGCATGAAGATTAAGCTCATTGAGGCCCTAGCGCACGGCAAGGCCGTTGTTTCCACATCCCTCGGAGCAGATGGCGTCGACATCGAAAGCGGCTTGAGCGGATACATCACCGATGACTGGAGCGAGTTTCGAGACCATTGTGAAAGACTCCTGGACGACGACGAACTGCGCCAGAACATCGAATCGGGCGCATTGGAGCTATATCTTAGAAACCACCATGTCAGCGGGAATCTCGAGACCATCGGAGAAATCCTCAAGACGGACTTTGAGCGGGTCTCCGAGAGATCGCCAATACCGTCCTCCGCTTCAGATGCCTCAGAACCACTCGGACTAATTTTCACGCCGGATGCGCGGCACCTTGTGGACATCAATTTGGCGCTCGGGCGCGCATTGCGGGCAGCCGGCTCGAGGGTAAACTTCCTTAAGTTCGAAAAAACCGGCTATTCCATTTTCCACAAAAACGGCTTCGAAGTGACCTCGATCAACGAATTCGACCGAAAAGCCTACCGAGCCCGAGCTGAAGCTGCACTCAAAAGTTCTGTTCTCAGGATCGGTGCCGATGATCGCGTGATCTATCGCGGTTTCGACCTGACGGAAGATTTTGAGTTCCACCGGGCCGCCTTTCCCAATCACTTCAAAGCCTTCAACAACACCGTCCTTCATTCGATCTCTCTTTTAATGATGGTGGAAGATCTGATCGCGCGGCTGAGGCCTGATTATCTTGTCGGTTGGAACGGCAATGGTCCCCACCTGATGTACATTCTCAAGATTGCCGGCATCATACATTCGCTACCGGTAATTCACACCGAGCGAGGACTCCTGCCAAACACGTTCGTTGCCGATGCCAAGGGCGTGAACTTCAAGGGCCATCTCGCAGGCAGCAAGCTCCCGCTGATATCTTCGCGCCAGGCTGCTCAGCTGGAAAAGCAGATCGAAAAGTATCGCTCCTCAAAGCAGACGATCGTTTCGCAAGGAACCACAGGATCGAAGGCCGAGGTTCTCGCGGCTCTTGGGATCGCCCAAGACGACAACTATGTTTTCTTCCCAGAGCAGATCGAAATCGATTCCAACGTCATAATCAATTCGCCGCAGTACAAGACGATGCACGCCGTCATGACGGATATTTGCGCCGCGGCTAAGCAGTTCGGCCTCACTGTGGTCGTTCGGCCGCACCCCGAGAACACTGGCCAACAGGACAGAACGTCTGCAGAGATGACCAAAGCCTATGGTTGCCCTGTCGTCGTCAGCAAGGACATTCACGTTCACTCGCTCATTGAGCATGCGAAGTGCGTCGTCACCATAAACTCCACCGTTGGCCTGGAGGCCCTTCTCTTCAATAAGCCAGTGATTGCGCTCGGCAATGCGACCTATTCGTTCAAAGGAATGACCTTCGACGCCCGTAGCCGCCAGGATATCGAACTCGCCATCGCAAGCATTGTCGAGGGCCGCGACGACGCAACATCCCGCAGAATGAAGGTGGTTCGCTTCAGGTCCATGCTCGAAGATTACCTCTTCGATCTCGACAATCGGTTGGGACAAAAGCGGAACATCGCACGCGCAAGAAATCTGCTGGGCCAGATCGGAGTTGACGTTCCCCGCAGGGTCGTGACCAAAGTCGAGCTTCCTGCGCCGAAGCCACATTGGCAGGAATACCAAAAGATTGCATCCAGCACAGGTGATGACCGCTTCGGTATAATGTTCCTCGTTGAAGGCACCGCACGGTATCTTACCGGACCGAACAGACCTGCAATCAGCTTGGAGACACTGAGGGAAGAAGCGCCAAACCTCACCAAAAAGGCAAACTTCGTCTTAACCTCGATAAAGGATCTTCCCGACGAGGATGTTGAGGCTATGCTTATCTATTGCCGCGAAAGCGAATATGCGGAGAATAAGTATAAGCATATGCTGAACAAGGCCCAGAAATTGATCTTTCTGGATGAATTCTTCGAACCATTTGCAACCATGAAAGCGTGACGAGTGCCTGCCGAGACAGCAATAGCGAACGCCTTCATTGACGCGGAAATCAAGCACGCCGAGCTATTCTTTGAACTCGCGAGTGAGTTTGGAGAAAGCCTTCCGACGATGATCGAGAGATATGCTCTCGCGAGGGTCAGGTCACCCCTTGACCACCCCGAGGAGGTCTATCAGGACCTGCACGACCATGAGAAGGCCTACCAGACAAACAATTGGCTAATCCCGGCTCTGCAGACCATATCCGGATCAGGAGCGAGTTCTGTAATCGAGATTGGCTGCGGAAACTGCAAGTTTTCCGCAGCAATCGCAGAAAGCGCCACGAAAGTCACGGCGATCGATTGGGCGAAGGCGCCCGGCGTTGCGGCACTACCTTCCAATGCGGAATTCTTGCAGGCCAACTTTGTCAGTGAAGCCATCCCGACGGCAGATCTGATCTGTAGCGCTGACGTTCTTGAGCACATCGCGTTCGAAAGCATGGAACCGTTGATCAAGAAACTTTCGCTGGCAGCCCCGCTCCAGTATCACACAATCGCCTGCTACGACGACGGGCACAGTCACCTGACCGTCATGCATCCCGGCGCATGGCTCGCCATGTTCCAATTGCACATCCCCGACGCCAAGTTGATCAACGTTGAATGCAGGCGCGGCGACAAGCGCCAGTTGAACTGTACCATTACCAACATCGTGGCTGAACCGACCGTCAAGTAAGGCAAGAGGCACACTGGGCCTGATTGGGGCCGCGATTTTGGAAACATTGGCAGCCAGGGCGCAGTGCTTCCTCCACCGCTAGATCACCGGATGCACCGAGGAGCAAGCGGCGATTGCGCACGGATCGACGGCAGGGTAAGAGAACCCCGATCTTGGTTGAGACAGTCGAATGCTATGAAGTTTGGAACCAGCGGCCTGCGTGGCCTGTCTATTGATCTCGTTGCAGGCGGGGCGTCGATCTATGCAAGTGCTTTCGGCCGTTTTCTAATCGAAAGCGGCAAGGCTGAGGTGGGAGATCCGATTTTCGTTGGACGCGATTTCCGTGACAGCAGCCCTGCGATTGCGGCAACCTGCGTCTACGTGCTCAGCGACCTCGGGTTTAGGGTCTGCGATTGTGGGACGATACCCACGCCGGCTCTCGCGCTCTACAGCATGAAGAACCGCGCGGCCAGCCTGATGGTCACCGGCTCGCACATTCCGGCCGATCGGAATGGGATCAAATTCTACAGCCCGGACGGGGAGATCGACAAGGCGGATGAGGCTGAGATTGCGGCTCTCGCCGCTCAAACCGGTTCGGCGGAAATGGCTGCTGATCAGCGCTCCGCTGTCGAGGATCACTCCGGCCAGTGTTTCGACCTGTTCTATCGGCGAAATATAGCCTTGCTTCCGGCGCGAGTCTTGGATGGCCTAAAAGTCGGCATCTATCAACACAGCACCGTTGCCCGTGACCTGATTGCCGAAGTGCTTGCCCATTACGGGGCAGAGGTGGTGCCCCTCGGCCGTTCGGCGACCTTCCTACCCGTGGATACCGAGGCGATCTCCAGTGAGACCCTCTCGCATTTGGCCTATTGGGCAGAGTCACACCACGTGGACGCCATCGTCTCTGCCGATGGGGATGGCGACCGGCCATTGGTCGCTGACGAGAGAGGCGTTCCGCTGCGCGGCGATCTGCTCGGTTTAATGACCGCAGAGTACCTGCGCGCCGATGCGATCGTCACGCCTGTGACCTCCAATTCCGGCATTGAAGCACTGGGCTTCCCCGTCAGGCGGACCCGGGTCGGTTCTCCCTTCGTCATTGCCGGTATGAAGGAGGCTCTCGCCGCTGGCAAGGAGCGCGTCGTCGGCTTTGAGGCAAACGGCGGATTGCTGCTGGCGAGCGCGTGCAGCGTCGACGGACGTACGATAGACCCGTTGCCGACGCGTGATTGCATGCTGCCGATATTGGTCGCCGTGTCACTCATCGCCGCTCAAAAAAAATCGCTCTCTGCGATCACCCGATCTTACAACCTGCCAATCGCGGCTTCCGATCGCTTGGAGAAATTTCCGACCGAAGCAAGTTTGCGCCTGCTTGACCACCTGCGGGCATCGGAAGTCAACCTTGCATCCTTTTTGAAAGAGGCGGGCCAGGTGTCCTCGCGAAATGACGTCGATGGCCTTCGTGTGACCTTGGCGGACCAAAGAATCATTCATTTTCGGCCCTCCGGCAACGCGCCAGAGATACGCTGCTACGTCGAGGCTGCGACGGAAGCTGCTGCCCTGGCGCTGCTTGGCGTCGGCCTGGATCGCCTGAGGCAGTGGGTAAGCGCGCAAGGCGGCGACTTCTGAGGGGATCGTAATTGTCCAAGAAAATCGTTCCGGTGATCATGGCGGGCGGCAAAGGCACGCGCCTTTGGCCTCTTTCCCGAGCGGCAGCACCAAAACAATTCATTCGCTTCATTGGCAGTCGAACGCTTTTTCAGAGCACGCTGCAGCGGGTCTCTGATCCTGCGATCTACGAGCCCGCGATCGTCGTCACAAACGAGGAATTCCGGTTCCTTGTCGCCGAGCAGGCTCGAGAACTTGGGAGCGATCTAAGCGGTATCGTGCTGGAGCCGGTGGCGCGCAACACGGCTGCGGCCATTGCGGCCGCTGCGGTTGTCGCCGCTAAGATATTCGGCGAGGACGCCATTATCCAAGTGCTCGCTTCCGATCACGAGATTGGCGTTGATCGGACATACCATAGTGCGAACTTGACCGCTCGCGCCGCAGCAGAAGACGGCAAGCTTGTGACCTTTGGGATCACGCCGACTGAACCAGCGACCGGCTATGGTTATATAGAAGTGGGAGACATTCTCCCGAGCGGCGCTCACGCGGTCCGGCGTTTCGTGGAGAAGCCCGCTCGGAGCGCCGCCACTGAGATGCTGGCTGCCGGTGGGTACTATTGGAACTCCGGCATGTTCATGTTTGCCGTACCAATGCTGCTCGCGGAGTTTGAGGCATTCGCTTCAGAGGTGCTGGAGGCTGCGAACTCAGCGGTGTCTGCCGCGGCGAGAGATCTCGATTTCCTGCGGCTTGATCGCGAGGCCTTCGAGAAGAGCCCCAACATTTCCATCGACTACGCCATCATGGAGAAGACGTCGAGGGCCGCTGTGGTTCCCTCTGTCTTTAGGTGGTCCGACCTCGGCAGCTGGGATTCTGTGTGGAAAACGGGGGCGCAGGATGAGGAAGAAAACGTCGTTTCAGCCAACACGACGCTGTTGGGGACAAAGAGCTCCTTGGTGATGTCTCATGGCCCGCACCTTGTCGTCAGAGGCCTCGAGAATGTCGTCGTCGTTGCCAGCGAAGATGCTGTGTATGTCGGCCGAATGGAAGACAGCCAAGAGGTCGGTCAGGTCGTCAAACATCTCGAATCCGTTCCGGAGACCTCGAGTCTGACCGAAATCCATCCCACATGTTACCGCCCCTGGGGCGGATACACTTCTGTCCTGGTGGGCGATCGATTCCAGGTTAAGCGTATTTTCGTGTCACCTGGAAGGAAACTGTCGCTCCAAAAGCATCATCATCGTTCCGAGCACTGGATCGTCGTCAAAGGAACGGCAGAAGTCACAGTTGGAGAGACCGTAAAGATTCTTCAGGAGAACGAGTCCATCTATATCCCGCTCGGCGAAGTCCACCGGCTCGCCAATCCCGGGAAGATCATGCTCGAGCTGATCGAAGTCCAAACAGGCTCATATCTCGGTGAGGACGACATCATCCGCATTGCCGATGAGTTCGGACGAAGCTGAGAGCCGATGACTCTGGCGAATAGACAAAGGCTTGGAGTACGTGCTGGCTGCGACTGGCCGCGAAGGATTTCATGCGCGGAACGACTGCTTCGTGCAAAGACCAGCCAGGGCGAATGGAGAGGGAGAAGATACTTATGGCGCTAGAGAGCGTGAGACCCGTGGATTTCACCGTGTCAACCTGCAACTCGATCAGGTTCACCCTGGCGACGGCAAGCAATGGCATAAAGGCGCTCGCCGACCACTTCGCCTCGAATGAAGCCTTTGCGCAGAGCCTCGTCGACGCTGTCGAGCTGATCGGCGAAGGCCGGGGCCGTGTCGTCGTTTCGGGCGTCGGCAAGAGCGGACATATCGGCCGCAAGATTGCCGCGACCATGGCTTCCACCGGCACCTCTGCCTATTTCGTCCATCCAACCGAGGCGAGCCACGGTGATCTTGGCATGATCACCTCGGAAGATACTCTCATCCTGCTCTCCTGGTCGGGCGAAACGGCGGAACTCGCCAACATGCTCACCTATGCCAAGCGCTTCAGCGTACCGATCGTCTCGATCTCATCCAACCGCGACAGCATCCTCGCGCGCAATTCGGATGTTGCGGTGGTGCTGCCGAAAGTGCCGGAGGCCTGCCCGCACGGGCTGGCGCCGACGACCTCGGCCATGCTGCAGCTTGCTGTCGGCGACGCGCTGGCGATAGCGCTTCTGGAGCGGCGCGGCTTTTCCGCCGAGGATTTCAAGACCTTCCATCCGGGCGGCAAGCTGGGCGCCCAATTGCGCCTGGTCCATGAGTTGGCGCATGTGGCGGAACAGGTGCCGCTGCTTGCCGTCGGCCGCCCGATGAGCGAGGCGGTCATCGAGATGTCGTCGAAGGGCTTCGGCGTCGTCGGCATCGTCGACCAACATGGCGCCCTGGTCGGCGTGATCACCGACGGCGACCTGCGCCGTCATATGGCCGGCGACCTGCTGAGCCAGCCGGTCGAAGAGGTGATGTCGCATAATCCGCGCGTGGTGAAGGGAGACGTGCTCGCCAGCGCCGCCATGGAGTTCATGCAGGAACACAAGGTGACCGTGCTCTTCCTCGTTGACGATGCGCAAATGCCGCTCGGTATTCTGCACATTCACGACCTGCTGCGCGCCGGCGTGGCCTGATCGCGTAAGCTGCGGATGCATACGAGCGGCGACGAAGCACACGTCCGCCGCTCTATCGATTGAAACGCGGGACCGCGTCTAGGCTCGGTCCCGAATATTGTAATAGCTCATCACCCCGATGCCCCATACGAAGAGCAGGCCGAGGGTAACCAGCAGCGCATTCAGCAAACGCGACGGATATTGCGCCATCTCCGAAAGAGTCGGCTCGATGAACAGCGCAAGATAGCGCTGCCGATTGTTCGCCTCGATGCGCGCCTTTTCCAGCGAGCTCAACGCGGCCGTATAGGCGCGCTCGGCGAATTCGCGTTCGGTCTCCAGCTCCTCGAACTCAGCGATGCGGCCGGCGACGTCGGGGGCGTTGGGGTCGTTCGCGGCGGACGTTTCGCCGGTGCCGAGCCGCTGGCGCTCGATGGTGAGCTGCTGCTCCAGGCTCTCGATGCGGGTCTTGAGCACGCGGATGCGCGGCGTGTCCTCGCTCATCTGGCTTTTCGCGGTGGCGAGGTCGGCGTTGAGCTTTGTCAGTTCAGCCTCAAGTCCGCCGATCAGCTGCACGGCAAGCTTGGCGCCTTCCTCTGGGCTGATCTCCTGCGACTTGTCGCGATAGTCGCGAAGTGCCGCGCGCGCCTTGGTAAGCCGCGCTTCGCCCGCCAGCACCTCGTCCTGTGCCGCACGCAGCACATCGTTGCGTGCCGAAAGCGAGAGGCTGTTCACAAGGCTGTCGCTCTGGTCGACGATGAATTGCGCGATCGCCTGCGATTGCTTGGGGTCGAAGGCCTTCACCGTCACCTGCATGATGCCGGAGGCGTGGTCGAAATTGACGCTCACCACATCCCGCCAATAGGCGAGCTTGTCCTCGATCGGCAGGGTCGAGCCGATGCCGTAGAAATAATCGAGCCCGCGGGTGGCGTAGACATCCTCCAGCTTGAACTTGCCGTCGGCGGCCGCAACCATGCGTTCGCTGAGGATATAGTCCATCAGGATATAACTGTCCGAAACCGTGCTACCGCTGGAAGCCTGGGTGAACATGCCGAGGATGTCGGTCGCGCCGCCGCCCTCGATGCTGCGCACCGCGAAGGAGGTGGTGCTGTGATATTGGTCGGCGGCGACAAAGGCCATGTAGAGAGAGGCGAGCGTTGCCGGAACGGCGACGAGGCCGAGGAAGGTGCCGCCGATGATCGCGTGACGCCAGCGCAGCTTCTTGAGCCAGCCGGCCAGCAGGCCCTTTTTCTTTTTCGGCTCGAACTTGCCGCGCCCCGGCAGCGGAATGACCGGCGCGCTTTCCTTGCCGAGCAGCCCTTCGAGGACTTCGATGCCCTTGCTCTTGGCCTCGGCTTTTGCGGGGGTGGGCTTGGCGGCCTCGGTTTGGCCCGGCTTGTTCGCTGCCGCGTCTTTGCTCGCCGCCATTCAATTTCCCTTCATGTTTCTGTCGTGGGCGCGGATCGCGTCCTCGACATCTTCATAATAAGTCAGCTTGCCCTTTTCCAGTACGACGCCGCAGTCGCAATAGTCGCGGATCGTGCCGGTGCTGTGCGAAACCATGATCACGTCGGAATCCTGGAGCTTGGTTTGAAAGACAGCCTGACACTTTTTTTTTAAATTTGAGTCACCAACGGCGGTGATTTCGTCGACGAGATAATAATCGAAGTTGACGCCCATGCTCAAGCCGAAGGCAAGCCGCGCCTTCATGCCGGAGGAATAGGTGCCGACCGGCGCCTTGTAGAAGGGCCCGAGCTCGGCAAAATCCTCGACATAGGCTGCGAGTTGCTCCGTATCGACGCCGTAGATGCGGGCGACGAAACGCACATTCTGCTCGCCGGTCATCGAGCTCTGAAAGCTTCCGGAAAAGCCGAGCGGCCAGGAGATCTTACCGCGGCGGATGATCCGGCCGCCGTCGAGCTTGATCGCGCCGGCGATGAGCCGCAGCAGCGTCGATTTGCCGGCGCCGTTGCGGCCGAGCAGGCCGACGCTCTTGCCCCGGTTGAGGGTAAGCGAGGCATCTTCGATGATCGGCTTCTTGATGCCCTTGGTGCGGGCATATTTCGTCGCCTGCTCGAACCGGATCATTCGTTTCTCAGCGTCTTTCTGGAGAGGGTGAAGACCAGCATTCCGGCAAACAATGTCAGAAATGCGATTCCGTAGAGATAGTTCATGTCGAGGCCGATGGCGCGGTATTCCGGATAGAAGCCCTTGCGGAAGCCCATGATGATGTGAACGAGCGGGTTGATGAGCACGAGATCGCGATAGGGATCCGGGATCGAATCCGGCAGGAAGAAGACGCCGGAGATCAGGAAGAGCGGCCGGTTGACGATGCCGAAGACCTGCTCGTAGAGCGGATATTTGAGGAACAGCACGCAATTGACCATGGCGATGCCCAACCCGAAAACACAGGCCATCGCCACCGCCTCCAGGATCAGCGGCCAGTGCAGGCTGGTCTCGACGCGCATGGTGGCGATGATGGCGCCGAGCACGATAAAGGCGACGAGCGAGGTGGTGCCGAGCTGCAGCACGAAGCGTGCGACGACCGTGTCGATCGGCGCGACATTCGGGTAGCTGAGCAGAGCCCGGTTGGCGCGGACCGCGCTGTTCAGATAGCTGCTCATCGCCTGATAGAACTGGAAGGCGATATAGCCGGTGGCGAAGAACAGCGCGAAGCTGGTGCCGAGCGCCGGCGAGCGGGCGATCGCCCCGAAGACCAGCGTCAACAGAAAGATATGGGCGGCCGGGTCGAGCAGCGCCCAGATATAGCCGCCGGGCTTGGAGCCGAAGCGCGTCGCCATTTCCCGGACGAGCAGCGCGCCGACGACGCGGATATGGGTGAAGAGATAGCTCACGCGGTCACCCGAAGGGATAGAGCATACGGCCGATCAGCCGGAGGCGTGGATCGGAAAGGCCTCGGAAAAAGCCGATGGGATCGGCCCGGAAATCCTCGACGTCCCGGTCGTTGCCCGCATGGCGGATGGCCGGCGCAAGCAGCGCGGTCATCAGGTGCCGCCAGCCGAGGACGCCATAGGGCCCCCAGGGCCGCCAGGCGGGGCGGGAGGGGGAAAGGGTGTCGGGCTCGTCGAGTTGCCTGCGGATCGTGGCGACGGTCGCTTCGAATGATGTCTCTTCTCCGGTCTCGGGATCGAAGTAGCGAGAATAGAGGAGATAGGCGCCGGCGAAAAGCGCCTCCAGCGTCAGCCTGCGGCCGCGGCGCGGATGCGCCTGGCGATCGTCGGTCAGTCCCCAGCCGGCATAGAAGGGCGAACCCGCCGTCGTCACCGGAATGCCGCGCATCAGCGCCTCGAAGCCGGCAAGCGAGGTGATCGTATAGACATGGTCGACCGTATTCAGTGCCTCGGTCAGCGGCAGCGGCTCGGTGACGATTTCTGCAAGATGCGCCACCTCGGCCGTGTCGGAGCGCGCCGGGCGGACGCGGCTCAGGACATCCGGATGCGGCTTATAGAGGATCTGCGCCTCCGGCTGTTCCGTCGCGGCAAGGCGCACGAGATCGTTGTTGGTCATCGGCACGGGACAGCCATATCGGATCGAGGCGTCGTCCTCCACCTGGCCGATGACGAGCACGCGCCGCTTGGTCTTCTCGCCATAGACCGCCTCCGCCGTCCGCTGCCGCCCGCCATTATATTTGCTGATGCCGCTTGCGGTGAGGCACCCGATGCCGGCCCGCGCCCGCGCCAGGAGGGTCGGGTCCGCCTCGAAATCGTAGCTCCCGAGCAGCATTTCGAGATCGGAGGGCTTGGCACAGTCGAAATAGGGCGTGCGGCTATCGAGCGCCAGCGACAGGGGAGGGGTGCGGCTGGCACTCGGGCGAACCGAGCGCAGGAAGCCGTCCTCCAGGAAGGTCACCGGCAAGTTGCGTTCCCTCGCGATCGCCGCCAGCGCCGGCGGTAGCTCCGGCCCCCAGACGAGGATTTCGCAGGGTGCCTCCGCAAGGATTCGCGCGTTCCAGACGCGTTCGATCTCGCGTTCGCCGAGGTCCTTCGGCAGGAAATGGAAACGTCTTTCGGGGAAGTAGCGCTGGAGGAAGGGCCGTTTCCACTCGGTCACGTGGACGGCAAAGGTCGTGACCTGCTCCGATGCAGGAGCAGGCGGCATGAAACCGCAGTCGTTTGTCTGTCGCCTCGTCACCGCCATCGGCGCCCAAATACAAGAAAACCACCGCCATGTACATGTCCGGCCGCTGATCCGCCAGTGCCAGCAGCATCCATGATCCTTGAGAGCCTTCGATTGCAGAAGACCATCATCTTCCGTTGCTGGCGGCACGTTCCAATTCCGCGAGCCGTTCGCCACAAATCACCCCAACGAGGCGGTGCAGTCGTTCCGTCCGTTCGACGAGCCAGGCCAGCGCTTCCTCAGTAATCTCGAATTGCTTGGAGTAGCGTGCCTTCACATAGGCTTCGTTGAGGATGTTGTACCAGGCGGTGTAACGATGCTGCTCGCGGGGCCATGCCTCGACCAGCCTGCGGTCCATGTCGGCGAGCCCGCGCAGGAACTTCAGGTTATGGGAAGGCGGGCTGTAGTTTGTCAGCGTTAGCAGAGCGCAGGAGTAGGCTGCCTCGACCGCTTGGTGCAGCTCAAATGCGGCGCGACGCTGGTTACCTTTTGCTAGATAGAATTTTGAGCCAGCGATCAAATCGCCGATTTCGGATAGGTGGATGCTGACGTGCCCCTCGCCACCCTGAGCGCATCTGTGGGAGAAAGCCGCTTCGGTTCCGCCAGGGGCCGATCATCGAGCTCATAAAGCACGATGCCCTCGCGCAGTATGTCGACGAAGAAATATTGCTCGTCGGCCAGGAAGTTGTTCACCTCCCGGGCGCCATGGACGATGAGGCCGACCGGCGTCGAGACCCCCTTGTCCCACATCAGCCGGTCGGTCGCCTTGTCCCAGTATTCAGGTTCGGCGAGCTTTTTCGAATTGACAATGACGAGGATGTCGAAATCCGAACGGTAGCCCTTCATCGTGTGCGGCTCGTCAACAAAGGTGCCGCGGGCGTAAGAGCCGAACAGGATGATCTTTAAAATCCGCCCGCGCTTCTTGAAGGCGGCCGAGCTTCCCTCGAGGCGCATCGGCGAACTCCTCGTGGATGATCTCGACCACACGGGCAAGCTCGCGCTGCTTCTTTTCCGGCAGATGTTCGAGGCTCGATTTCATGTCCAACCGATACGGCAAAGACGATTCGCCGTCTACTGTCGCAATTAATGGGTCTCTGATTATAAAAAAATGAAATATTGATTATCCATATGCGATCAATACGTTGCTCTGCTTCCTTGAGAGGAGGCGTTGATGCAGGCGGAGCGGCGGCACCGAATATTCCGCTCGCGCTGGTGGACCTCGACGAGTTGGTAAAAGCCTGCCGGAGCAATACGACAAGTTTTGACCTGGAGACACAGCATCTCGTGCCGTTAATGCGAATGTTCGTGCCGGCGTGGTCATAGTGGTCGGGGATGGATCGGCAAGATGGCGCTCCACGTCCGTCGCTTCTAAGCTGATCAGAGCCGAAGAGGGTAAGCGCGCAAGGTCGACGCGATCCGCTAAGCTTGACATGAGGTGGCCTGCTGCCGGTTTCATGGACACCGAGATAAGGTGCTCCTCCGAAACCGGAGAGTGTGAATGCAGAGACGGAAGTTCAGCCGCGAATACAAGCTTGAAGCGGTGAAGTTGGTAAGGGAGCGCGGCGTCAGCGTAGCGCAGGCGATCCGCAAATCACATTGATTCTTAGCGAAAAGATAGACGGATGCGCAACCATGACAACCAGTCCGTGTGCAACCTCGAATTTGTCATTGACATTGCCCTGCCAAAAATTTAGCGGCTCTGACCTACAAGCATTGGCTGCATTTGATGGGCGGCGGATGCACGCATTGTAATAGGTGAGGGGTGGGTATGAGATTTGTAGTCGCTGGTATCGTCTCGTGCTGTGTGGCTTTCGCAACCGCAGCAGCCGCGCAGGAAGCGGCGGCCCCAACGTCGAGCGAACCTCCAGCGGTCACCACCCAGCGCTTCGACGATTGGAACCACCGCTGCGCCCAGGTCGACCTCGGCGAAGGCAAGACCGCGATGCAATGCGAAGTCGTGCAGGTGGCGCATGTGAAACAAGGCGATGAGGACGTCAGCCTCCTGACGCTCGCAATCGCGAGTGCGGCGCCGGAGGACAGCGCGCAGAAGAAAACGGGTGCTGACACCGGGCTTGCGTTGACGGCACTGGTGCCGCTCAACATCTTCCTACCGGCCGGCTTCGGACTGGACGCCGATGGCAAGGCGATCGTCGACATGGTCTACCGCAACTGCAATCAGGCCGGCTGTTGGACGCAGCAACGATTGGACAAGGCTGTGCTGACGGCGCTCCAGAAGGGTCAGGTCGGAGCCGCGAGAATGCGGCTCATGAATGGGCAGAACGTCACCATTCGCTTCTCGCTCAAGGGGCTGACGGCCGCCCTGAACAAGCTCAACGAGCCGACTGCTTCGAACTGATCGGGCACCGTATGAAGTGGCCGATATTCGTCGCCGTTCTGGCGACAACGGTAATAACCGGCCCGGAATAGGATCGACGCCGAATGGCGTTCCGCTCGTCGACATCGTGACGCCGAACGCGCGGGGGCTTTCCCACAACAAATACGACCAGTTCAACGTCGGCAAACCCGGCCTGATCCTCAACAATTTCAACGGCGAGGTCGGGACCTCGCGCCTCGGTGGTGTGACGCCCGGTAACGCCAACCTCAAGAACAGCGGTCCAGCCAGCGTCATCCTCAACGAGGTCACGAGCGGCAACCGCAGTCAATTGCTCGGCCCAACCGAGGTCTTTGGCGGCCGCGCCGACGTGGTCATCGCGAACCCGAACGGGATCACCTGCGATGGTTGTGGATTCATCAACACCCCACGTGCGACGCTCTCGACCGGAACGCCCGACGTCGGCGCAGACGGACGATTGAACGGGCTGACGGTGCGCGGCGGTGACGTCACCATCGGGGCAAAGGGAGCGAATTTCTCTGCGGGCCACGGGGCCGTGGACCTCTTCGATATTGTCTCGCGGTCGGTCAGGATCTATGGTCCGCTCTATGCCAAGGACCTGCGTCTCACGGCTGGTCGCAACAAGTTTGCTTACGACACCGGCGAGGCAACGCCTCTCGAGGCGACGAGCGGTACGCCGGAGTTCGCCATCGACGGTTCCGCGCTCGGGGCCATGCAGGCCGGTCGCATCAAGATCGTCGTCACCGAAAAGGGTGCCGGCGTTCGCATGCGCGGTGACATGGCCGCCAATGTCGGCGAGCTGTCGCTCTCGGCGGACGGCAAAATCTCCATCGGCAATGCGTCGGGCGCCTCCGGCGTCAATATCAATTCGAAAGCCAGAATCGAGGCGAGAAAGGTAACGTCCAAGAAGAAGTTCGTTGCCAAGGCGCAGAAGGGCATTGTCCTGGAGACGGTTGCGGCTGACGGGAATGTCGAAATCGCTGGCGGGGCGGGCCTCCTTAGTGTCTCCGGCGACGTGACCAGCCTCGGAGCCGTCGTGCTCAGCTCGGCAGGGAACCTCAGTCTGGGCAGCTTGGAGGCGGGCGGTCCTGTGTCCGCCAGAAGCAGCGCCGGCAACATCGCAGTGTGGGGCATTGCCAAAGCGGCGGGCGACGTCACCCTCGACGCGGCGTCCGGCTCAATTTCTGCCGGGTCGCTTGTCAGTTTCCGAAACCTGTCTCTTCAGGCGGGCCTTGATATCGGTATCGCCAACGACATCCTCGCACAGGGCAATGTCACAGCGCGCGCACGCTCCATCCGTTCCAACGCGATTGCCAGCGGTGTCGACATCGATGCCAGCGCTGCGCGCTCAGACGGGGAGACCGTGCTCGGAGACGCCGGCGATCTCAAGCTCACCGCATCCGCGGGCATCGAGGCCGCGACCCTGCTCTCCGCGGGCAATTTGAGCGTTTCCGCATCGTCCCTGAAATCGGACACCGTCACCAGCCATCGGTCCATCGGCATTTCCGGGGACGTAGACGTGAGTGGCCAGGTCCTGGGGGCTGGCGATGTCCTCATCGAAGGGCGGAGCATTGCGGCCGACACGGTTGCCTCGGGCGTCCTTCTTCATTCGGCGGGGGGCGACGGCGACATCGTGCTGGGAACGGCCGGCGCACTGACGCTCGACGCGAAGGGGGGAAGCGTCGACGTCCGTAGTCTGTCGAGCGCCGGTCGACTGGTCGTCGAAGCAGAGTCGGTCGAAGCGGCCAGCGTGACCGCGCAAGGGAGCGTCGCTCTCAGCGGCGACCTGACGGTTTCCGGCCAAGTGCTCGGCGGCGGCGACATCGTCGCCTCCGGTCGACGGATCGCCGTCAAGGCTTTGGTTTCGGGCGTGGATTTCGCTCGAACAACCGCCGGGGCGCCGGTCGTGCTCCGCGATCGGGGCGACATCACCATCAATGCCGCGTCGGGCAGTGTCGAAGCGGACATGCTGCTGTCCGCGGGCAGCCTCAAGGCGACTGCTGCGGCGTTGACGGCCGATAGCATCACCAGCCACGAAGACCTCGATATCGCCGGTACTGTGGCCGTCAGCGGAACGGTACTTGGTGCGAGAAATGTGTCCATCGACGGTGGCGCCATCTCTGCCGATTCGATTGCGACCAAGTCTGGCGATCTAGCGCTGATCGCGCGGAACGGAGCGGTCGACGTGGACGCGCTGGAGAGCGCCGGACAGATCACCGTGGACGCGTCACGTCTGGAGGCGCGCACCGTCACGGGACGGGGCGACGTCCGTATCGACGGCAATGTGACAATCGCGGAGCAACTCATCGCGGAACGAAACATTACACTCGCCGGCCGCGACCTATCGATCGAAACGCTCATCGCCGGGCTCGACTTCGATCGCACGGCGGCTTCGGGTGGCAAGGCCGTCCTGGCAGGCGAGGGCGGCATCACAATCGATGCGGCGTCCGGTTCGCTGCGGATGGCGACACTGCTCTCGGCGGCAGATGTGTCGGCGACCGTCGGCAAGCTTGATGCCTCCAACGTCAGTGGCCACGGAAACATAAGCATTGCGGATGACGTCAATGTGGGCGGTCAGATACTAGGTGCCCGCGATGTCGCGATCTCCGGGAATGCGCTGAGGGCGGGCGCCATCGCGTCGGGCGTGGACTTCGCTGCGACCGCTGCCGCTGGGGGCAGCCTGGTGCTTGGCCCGGAAGGCGATCTCCGGCTCTCAGCGCGTGGCGGCACGGTCGCCGCCGACATCCTCACCAGTGCAGGCCATCTCGGCGTCGACGCTTCGCGCCTCGATTCTCAATCGATCGAAGGTCACGGCGATATACGGATCGCCGGGAATACCACCGTCCGAGGCCGCCTGCTTGGCGCCGGAGACATCGATATAGCGGGTCAGAGCCTCTCCATCGAAACTCTGGTTGCCGGCGTCGCCTTCGACGGCGGCGATAATCGGTGCAGTCGGCTCCAAGACTGGGCTAAAGTCCATCGCGAAAAACCGGGCGGTTGAGGTGAGCGACCTCTTCAGCAAGAGCCATGCCCGAAAAGGCATTACTGTTGATGGTGTAACTTACTTACAGGATAAGAACTCCGGTGATGCCAAGATCTTCAGCGGGCTCGCCGATGCTCAAGTGATGAAGTATTTCGAGGAGCTCACTGGGCAAACGCTGCCGAATCCGCGCGCTATTCCGCCAAATGCTCACCATGGCGGCGGTGTCCTTTATGTCGTGAAAACCCCCGCGGGAAACTTCAACCTGCGGAGTATGTCGAGCAGTGGGAGCCAAACTGCCGCCCGATGGACCATTGACGTGCCGAAAGCGATTGCCGGAACTAGCAAGGATGCGGAACTGAAGTTTAGGTGAACAAAATGCTCGATAAGCAGCTTTTAGATAGAATGTACCGAGAATGCCTTAGCCCTGGGGAGAGCCCATTTGGGTTGTGGATCCGGGCGCTGTTCAGCGTCGTGGCTTGGCTTGGCGCGGATCTACCATTTTCGCAGCAAAAGGACGCGTTCTTAGTGCTCCTTGAGCGTTTGTTGAGGGAGGGCAAAGTGGTGCTCACCACGCCGCCTTGCCTGGACGAGACTGAGCCGGGGTACTGGATTACTTCAGATGGCTACAGCGACCGCGAACCGCCGAGAAGTGCAGAGCGCACCGATGAATCGGAACCCAACCGGTTTTGGGTGTGGGATGTCCCGATCGAACGTCAAATCGAATATCTCCGCTCGGCCTTTCCAAAGGATGTGACGGCCGCAGATGATAGCGAACTCAATCTGTTCTGGTACATGGAGGAATGTCCAAGAATTGGCTGGCTTCATCCGGAAACCGGAGTTCTCTACGCCTCGTGATGTTCGAACGGCGGTGGTCGATGGCGATCTCACCATTGTTTCGGTTCCCGACACCGGAAGGAGCGCCAACAGCTCCGTCTCCGGAGGCGTCAGCCTTAGCCACGCGCTCAGTTCGACTCCTTCCGTTTCCGGCGTTCAGATCGGCGGTGGCAAGGGGTACGGCTGGAATGACTATGTAAGCCAGCTTCCCAAAAGGACCACTCCGTATTGAGGTATCAACAATGAAGTGCCTTCAATCCAATAAGAAGATTGTCTACCTCTCACTTGATGCGAGTGAGTTCAACTTCATTCGCGAGTCACTTCGCGAGTTTCGGCGCGTTATCGATCCTCGCGAATTGCCCGCACTGACCGGGCGTACGAAGGGTGACTTGGATAGCCTGATAGACGCCTTCTCTGAAATAGCAGACCGTTTGGAGATCGACTTGTGATGGGGAAATCCGTTACACGCAGCGCCCGGCCGGGCAACGATTGCTGGCCGGGTTCGATGGGCATCGAGACAAGATCCCTGCCGGAACCAGTGTGAAGCCATCTCGGCGGCGACTTCGGTCCAAATCCCCAATAACCGGCCGTCTCGACGGAACGGGATGCAGGTATGGCCGATACTTGACGAAGAGATTCCGACGACTTGCTGCGGAAGCATTTCTGCGTCGACGTGGTCCTCTTGCCCGAATGGGTGATTTGACAGCGGAAAACCGTCTGCGATCCTCTGACCCTGGCAAAGTGGAGATTACGGACGATGACCAGGGTCGCCTTTGGTTTTACTGCTTCGGAACTTCAGACGCTCGATAGATACATCAGGGAGACCGTGAAGCAAAGGCGGGTTGTCATGACGCGATCCGACTTGAGAGGCGTCGCCAGTGCTTCCGTGTTCAGCCCGCTGAAATACTTTCTCCGGACGCTCGCACTGAAAGTGCGGACGCGGGAAGGACTGGTATCGGTGGCAGAGCAGCTAGGCTTTTGCATCAACAGCGGATTGGGCGGAAGAGGATTGCGCGGCACAGGCGTCTGGGAGTTTTATCGATTTGCCGGACGAGGCGAAGTCGGAACGCCGGAAACCTGTAGCTGCTGTCTCTCCTGCTCCGATCACTACTTCCGACTCAAGCGGAACCATCTCCGAACATTTTCCGGGCCTGCCCGGCCGTGGTGAGCATCATAGGCTGGCATGGCGACGAATCCCCGGCGGCCATTGTGGCCAGGAAAGCGAAGGACATCGCGAGGGCCGGACAGACACTCTGGGCATTTCAGTCTCGGAAGGCACGCCCCGGAGCGGTTCCAGGAATTCGGCCGGATCCAGCACGGACTGCGTCGCACGGAATCTCATGTCTCCACGCAGGCCCTGACTGAGATGGTAGTCCTGCAACTGCTTCAACATCGCTTTCGCATCGCAGCGGGTGATCTTCGCCGCCGCCTTGACACCGGCCTCCTCCAGGTCGCTCAGGTAGTCTTGCTCAGACAATTAGGACTGCGCCCTCAGCACCCACAGGATTAACTGAACGCAGTGACATGTGCGGACATGGTCTCGCGGAAAGCCCACCAGCCTTTTCACAGAGACAGCTTGAGCTGCGATACCGGCGGACCGGTCGCGGCATCCAACGACGACAAGGTGACGCCTAGGAGGCGGATGCTGCGCCTGAATGGATACACCGAAGAAAGCAGCGCGCTCGCGATCTCAGCGATTTCGGCGGACCCGGTTACGGGAGTGGGGAGAGTTCTGCTTCGCGTCGCCTGGGTGAAGTCGGAGTACTTGATCTTTACGGTTACGGTCCTGGCGCTGATTGCGTTCGCAGCGCAATAACCCCAAACCTTCTCAACAAGGGGAGCGAGTTCCTTGCAGGCAGGCTCTAAATCGAGGAGGTCTTCAGCAAAAGTGTCCTCGGCACCAACTGACTTGCGCACGCGGTCTGGCTCGACCTCACGCTGATCGATGCCTCGGGCGATCCCATAGAAATAGGCGCCGGATTTTCCAAAGTGCTCCTGTAGGAAAACGAGCGACCTTGCCTTCAGGTCCAGGCCCGTTTCGATGCCGAGCCGTTTCATTCGCTCAGCCGTCGCCGGACCTACGCCGTGGAACTTTTTCACTGGCAGCGCCTCGATGAAGGCGGGGCCGTTCCTGGGTGTGATTACGAAGAGACCATCGGGCTTGCGCTGGTCGCTCGCCATCTTCGCCAGGAACTTGTTGTAGCTCACTCCGGCCGAGGCGGTGAGACCCGTCGTTGCCGTGATCTTTGCCCGGATCTCCTCGGCGATGTCGGTTGCGATCTCCATGCCCTTCAGGTTTTCGGTGACATCGAGATACGCCTCGTCGAGAGACAGAGGCTCGATGAGTGGCGTGTACTCAGCAAAAATCTGCCGGATTTGGTCGGATACGGCCCGGTACACGTCGAAACGCGGCATGACGAAGATGAGGTCAGGGCACTTGCGCTTGGCCGTGACAGAAGGCATCGCCGAATGCACTCCGAACTTCCGCGCCTCGTAGCTTGCCGCGGCGACGACGCCACGTGCGGCAGAGCCGCCGACCGCGACTGGCCTGCCGCGCAATTCCGGATTGTCACGCTGTTCTACAGATGCGTAAAAGGCGTCCATGTCGATATGGATGATCTTGCGCTGTCGCGCCGGGTCAAATGCCCGTGAATTTTCGCTGCTACGGGATGTCATTTTACCGACCATCAGATCAGATTGTCAGAAGACCTTGGTTGCTCGCCGCGAAGCCGGCCGGCAGCAGGAGTGCTGCCGTAAGAATTGTAGTCGATCTCCTCAAAGCAACAAAGACTCCTGTGTGGTCTCGGCTGGCAGCAGTGTCATCCGCTCGGCCGAAAAAGGCCGCTGCAGCGCCTTGGCATCCTTCCATTCCGCGGTCAACCACAGCTCGATCTCAGCCGGGTCCGTGAGGATGACTGGCATCGCTTTAGGGTGGATCGGCTTCACCAGCGCGTTTGCCTCGCAGGTGAGGAAGGCAAACAGTTCGTGCTCGCCATTGCGCGGGTTCCTCATCGAGCCGCGCGTCCCCTTCCATGGCGCCCAGATGCCGGCGAAGAAGGCAAGCGGCTGCTGGTCATCAATCGCAAACCAGCGGGCCGTCTTCTTTGGCCTAGTGTCCTCGTATTCGCAGAAGGCAGTCCACGGCACGAGGCAGCGGTTGTTGACGCCGGTCCAGCCGCGCCAGTGCGGAGAATCGAGGTTGCGGATATTGGTGACGCCGTAGTCCGGCCTCCCATTGGTGACCGTCGGCGGGGAGGGCATTCCCCAGGTGAGATTGACCAGTTCGCGTTCGCCGTCGGCGCTGTTTCGGATGACCGGCCCTAGCTTGTCCGGAAACACCTCGGTCGTCGGATTGGCGCGGTTGGTGATGTCCCGATGCGGCCGTGCCGCGTGCCATAGCTCGTCAAATTGAACTTCGATGCGGTACCGATTGCACATCCACCCACTCCGAGTCGCGGTCGATCCTGCCGAGCCGCCAGCCATTGTTGCCCTTGTTTCCGCAGCACCCACAACGGAGCATCTGCCGCAGTTCGTCAAGAGTTCGCTCGCTGCCGAACCGGCGCGCGATCTCCCATCGGTTCACCCAGTTCTTGTAGTCGCACGCGGCGCAGCGCGCGCCGAGGATCTGTTCTTCCTGGAGATCGGCAAGACGCAAATGGCCTATCCCGTTTATCGGGTCGGTCGCATGCCTGTCAGAAACAAGGTCAATGCTCCAGCTGTGCCTCATGGCGCGACTTCCATTCCGGCCGATGTACGAAACAGAACCATTTCGGCTCGGTCCTGCCGCGCGCAAATCCAAAGCTGCCCCATTCCTTGCAGCCGGAGTGCTCGCAGTAGTGAACATATGGACCAGCCTCGTCGTAATGCGACGTCGCCCCTTGTTCGTCGCTCACCAGACGATTCCTCTGGTTGCTCCTCAATCCCTGGAGGTTCGAGCGTCGGTTGATTGTTCTTGCTTTGTTCTTACACTATCTCATTGCCATGGTCGAGACAATTGGCGAAGCTTTCAGCCTCGGATGGCAGCTCAGGGCGCGATGTGCGCATGGCAATCGCGATGGCATGAAATGTGTACGTGAATGCACTTGGACCTACGACCTGGACATGCTCACGCTGGTGGCAACTCGCGGCCGGGATTTTCCGCTGTTGATGGTGGCCAGCCGCCTTCGCTGCCCGCGGTGCGGCTCAAGGAGGGTAACCGTCATTTTCGTTCCGCCGTCGACCGGCGACAGGAGACGTGGGGCCGCATAGTGCTGTGTGAGCGCAGGAGCGGCATAACGCTTCGTAACTCCGATAAGCCAGTCAAGGACCGGTTCGATATTAAATCACTTGATCGGATATCGGATCATTGGTCTGGTCCGTCTGGACCAAGACGCGGAACGACGGAAACGCAAATGATAATGGTCGCGTTATAGCCGCATGTGCCGCGTCATCGCCAATGGTCACCGATTCGCTTTTGACGACCGATGTCACGTGGTCCGGCAAGGATTCGTATCGGGGATCGAAACCTGCGCACCGGTCGCAGCAGTATCTGAAGCGCTGCTGTTTGCTCTCATTGTTGAAAACCCAGTTCAGGATAGCCCGTCCAAGTCCTTGGCGCACGGCACTTTCGGACCCTCAAAGTACTCGACGAGTGCCTTGCGGAAGCAGTCCTTCGAGCCAAGTAGCGCGGTGAGATCGTCTATCTGAGACAACCGCTGCAGCAGCATCGCCCGCGCAGTGATCTCGTCCAGCCCCGAACCACTCGCGGTCTTTTCGGCCATAGACCGAAGGAGTCCAACATCGCGGCCGGCGCGGCGTCCGGTTTCGATGAGCCTAACGGCGACAGACTGCCTGCCGTCGCGACCAGCTCGGCCGAATTCCTGTAGATAGTCCTCCACCGAAGCGGGCTGCTGCCAATGGATCACCAGACGCACGTCTGGAATATCCAATCCCATGCCGAAGGCGTTCGTGCAGATAATGTGGTTGACAACCGGACGGCTCTCTCCTTGAAACCGTTTGAGCAGTTCCTGTCGCTCCCACTCGGTTCCGAGTTTCGAATGATAGAAGGGAATCTCAAGGCCATTGTTTCGGAGGTCGTTCTGGAGCTCCTGGCCGATGCGCGCCGTCGGTACGAAGATCATCGCCCTGCGGCCCGCAAACGTTGAGAGCCGGAGCAGCTTGGCGATCTCGTGGTGACGCGCCCCCGGCGGCGCGCTCCATCTGATCAGCGCAATGTTGGGACGGTCGACGCCGCGGACGAACACTGTCGCGTCCTCTATGCTGAGGGACGAAAGGACTCGCTTTTGCATAGCGTGTCCCGCAGTGGCGGTGAAGGCGAGGATCGGTGGCGAACCGAGACTGGAACGAACCTCTTTCAGGCGTCCATATTCGGGCCGGAAATCACGGCCCCATTGATCGACGCAGTAGGCTTTGTCGACGACGAGGTATTCGGGCCGGCTGACCTGCCGTCAACTGGCAGTGTAGGCGGGAATCGAGCTCCGCCGGAAGCGTCGGCGACTCTTACGACGACGCTCTCGCCGAAACGATCACCTCCGGCAAACTCGGCGCGGTTCATAAGCGCTAAGCGCGAGTACCCTGAAAAACTCAGGGAGATACGCCATCACCATGTCTGGGGGAAATGCACCATATTATCGAAAAGCTGCAATGCATCCACCGGCACCACTTGTCCCGGCGGCGAGCATCCTCCGATAGTCCGCACGACCCGGCTCTCTTGCGCCCTACTGCCTCGCCGGTTATACCTTTTCACAAAAAGGGTATAACTCTTGAGCGTGCGCAGAATCGCGCAGCGCGAGACCTCCGAAACCATGGAGTGGTGCCAATGAAGCAGATCGACCTCATGTATCAGACCATGCTCGCCGAGCTAGGCCAGCGCTCGCTCGACGCCGCATGGACGGCCGACTTCCCTCCGGAGGGTCGGTTCACTCCTGTGACCGTGAAGGATCGCCGCTACTGGTATTTTGACATCCCCGACGGCAAGGGAGGAAAGATGCGCCGATATGTCGGTCCTGCGGATGATCAAGAGATCGCGCAGCGAGTCGAAACGCATAAGCGGGAAAAGGACGATCTCCGCGCACGCCGGCGCATGGTCTCCACCCTCACTCGCGAGGGCGGGATGGTCGCGCCGGATGCCATGTCCGGGGACATCGTGGAGGCGCTGGCGGCGGGAGGCCTGTTTCGGCTGCGAGGCGTTCTCGTCGGAACGGTTGCCTTCCAGACCTATGCCGGTATCCTCGGCGTGCGCCTGCCATCGGCAGCGCTCATGACCGGCGATGCGGACTTCGCTCAGGACTACTCCATCAGCCACGAAGTCGAAGACACCCTGCCGCCAATCCTTGAGTTGTTGCAGAGCGTCGATCCGACCTTCCGGCCGGTTCCTCATCGATCGGGCGCGGCGGCTTCGTCTGCCTTCGTCAACGGCTCCGGCTACCGGGTCGAGTTCCTGACATCGAACCGCGGATCGGACGACTACCTCGACCAGCCCGCGAAGATGCCGGCGCTGGGCGGTGCGAGCGCTGACCCGCTGCGCTTCCTCGACTTCCTGATCCGGGATCCTGTGAGGACAATGCTGCTCCATAAGTCTGGTGTCCCTGTGACCGTCCCAGCCCCTGAGCGGTATGCTGTCCATAAGCTCATCGTCGCCAGCCGTCGCCATACGGACGGGCAGGGGGCCGTGAAGCGGGACAAGGATATCCGGCAGGCCGAACTTTTGTTCGAAGCCCTGCAACAGACGAGAAGGGCGTCGGACCTGGCCCTCGTGTACAACGAGGCGTGGGAGCGTGGCCCGCACTGGCAAGAGGGAATCTGGGCAGGGGCTGGTATGTTGTCGGAAGAGGGCAGGGACCGTCTAAGGGACAGTCTCAGGCACGGGTCCATCCAGATCGGTGAAGATATCACCATGCCGTTTTAGGGAACGGGAGTAAGGGCAAGATGGCCTTGCCGTTCTGAGCGATGCCACGCTCCGTCGTAGCGGCAGTCGCATGGCCAGTCCCCAGGACACGCCACGGAACCTTTCTGCGCCGAACGCTATTTGTTGTAATATAAGCCGACCGGTCTCGGCGACGTCACGACCACGGGCTTTCTCGGCCCTTTCGTCGGCCCCGTCCTTACGTCCTAATAGCACTGCTCGTTGCCATCTGGCACGAGTGGATGCGAGAGGTGACGAGTCAATCGAAGACGACCGTGGTGCACTCCAAAAGCACATCCACGGTCGCGGTCGCCTTCGGCAGTACCGCAGGGGCGTCGAGTAAATGAAGACATCGTACGGGAATTCGAAATAGGAAGGCTTTATCCAGGCCCATCAGCTTCGCGCTCAAGTTCGGTCAGCCGCTCCTTGCAGATCGCCTCAACAAGGCGGTGCAGCTGTTCCGTCCGCTCTAAGCCAACCCAGCGCCTTCTCAGTGATCTCGAAGTGCATTGAGTAGCGCGCCTTTACGTAGGCCTCGTTCAGAATGTTGTACCAAGCTGTAAAGCGGTGCTGTTGCGATTGATGCCAATAGTTGCAGCGTTGAGACGCATACTCCCCTAGCAATTGATGCGATCATGATCGACCATCAAGATGGTCGTTGGAAGATCGCGCGCAGATAGTGGCGGAGACTTTCGCACCAGGCGCCGTGGTTTCCGAAGTTGCACGCCGTTTCGAGGTTTCGACCGACCGGATCTATACCCTTTCGAAACATGGAGATCGCCTCGATGACTGTCGAGTGGTAATATAAGTTTCGTCTAAATTTCTGTGGGGTTCGGGGCATCTCGGTAGAGGAGACCCCTTCATGTCAGTCATCGATCGGCGAAGTTTCCTGAAAGCAGCCGCCGCTGGCGCTGTCGCCACGGCTTCTGGCAGGTCCACCGATGCGACAGCCGCCGATACCGGCGCTTCTGTGGAAGCACCGGGTTTCTATCGCTTCCGCCTCGGTGACTTCCACATTGCCCCGCTATGTGACGGGATGTTTTTCCTCCCCATGGACAGCATTGCAACGAATGCCGAAGCGGGCGAAAGAAAAGCGTACTTCGACGCCCACTACATGACGGCGGACGCGTTCCCGCTTCAGGCCAATCCTCTATTGATCGAGACGGGGGAGAAGCGGATACTGGTCGACACAGGCATGGGTCCCAACCTGAATTGGGCACCTACCGCCGGGCGGCTGGCCAAATCACTTGACGAGGCTGGCGTCACACCCGAGGCGATCGACACGATTGTCCTTACCCATTGTCATGTTGACCACGTGGGCGGTCTGAACGCCGCGGCGACCAAGCAGTTCCCAAACGCCGAAGTCGTTCTCTCGGAGACCGAACTGGATTTATGGAATTCTCCGGACGCAGCTTCGAAGCTTCCGGAATGGGCGGTTCCGGGCGTGCCTCAACTGCAAAAGGTACTTGCCTCGCTTGGCGACCGTTTGCGCCCGATCAAGAGCGGAGCCGATGTTGCCACCGGCATCGCGGCACTAGACACCTCAGGGCATACACAGGGCCATATATCGTTGTTGGTAGGCTCCGGAGACGAGCAGCTGCTGATCACCGGCGATGCCGTCCCCAGCATCCATATCGCCTTCGACCGGCCGGAATGGGAGATCATATGGGATCATGACCGTGAAAAGGGCGCGAAGACACGTCGGGCCTTATTGGATCGCGCTGCCCATGACCGACTGCTTGTTGCCGGCTATCATTATCCATTCCCTGGCATCGGACACGTGGTGAAGGAGGGTAACGGTTTCCGGTGGCTGCCCGTACACTGGGTCTGGGACAGCTAACGAAGCTCGTTCCAGGCGAGCTTTGCATCGAAGCGGCCAGCGGCGATGAAAACCGAATCGACCCGGACAACGCGTTCCGGCTGAACCAGAACGCCCTAGCGAAGGCACGGAGCCCCAAGGCAGCGGGAAGGCGTTCGAATAAGCGAGCGGAGCCCGCACGGAGGTGACTTGGACATTGGGCAATGGCTGCGCGACCTCGGTCTGCAGTCCTACGAGCAGGCGTTTCGCGACAACGGGGTCGACCTCGACGTCCTGCCCCACTTGACGGCCGACGACCTGAGGGAGATCGGTGTTTCGGCGGTCGGCCACCGGCGTAAGATCCTTGACGCGATTGGCGAGCTCGCGTCCCGGCTGCC
Source organism: Sinorhizobium sojae CCBAU 05684 (assembly GCF_002288525.1). Taxonomy (NCBI): domain Bacteria; kingdom Pseudomonadati; phylum Pseudomonadota; class Alphaproteobacteria; order Hyphomicrobiales; family Rhizobiaceae; genus Sinorhizobium; species Sinorhizobium sojae. The sequence continues at coordinate 1,201,620 of NZ_CP023068.1, read as the reverse complement.
GGAGGCAGCAGATCTGCAGGTTCCGCCCGGGGCCGAGCGACGACACCTCACTGTAATGTTCTGTGACCTCGTGGGCTCGACGGCGCTCTCCGCGCGACTGGACCCCGAGGACCTGCAGGAACTGCTGCGATCCTATCACACGCGCGTCGGCGATGTAGCTGGGAGCTATGGTGGCTTTGTCGCCAAATACTTGGGCGATGGCGTACTTGTCTACTTCGGATACCCAAAAGCCCATGAGGACGACGCTGAACGGGCAGTACGCGCGGGGCTCGCTCTGGTCGAAGGCGTGTCAGAACTGACGGCGGCCGGCGAGCGCCTCAATGCGCGCGTTGGCATCGCCACGGGGCTGGTGGTGGTCGGCGACCTTATAGGCGTGGGTGAGGCGCAGGAGCGTGCGATAGCGGGCGAGACGCCCAATCTCGCAGCTCGGCTGCAGGGGCTTGCCGAGCCCAGCGCGGTGGTCATCGCCGACGCCACGAGACGACTTGTCGGCGAGCTGTTCGAGCTCTCAATGCTCGCCCCGTCGTCGCTCAAGGGTTTTGCCGAGCCGGTTCTGGCCTGGCGGGTGATCGGTGAGGGAAAAGCCGAAACCCGGTTTGAAGCGCTGCACGGCGCACATCTCACACCCCTCGTTGGCCGCAACGAGGAGCTCGGCCTCGTATTGTCGCGCTGGCGGCAAGTAAAACAGGGGAGCGGGCAAGTTGCCCTCATTGCAGGCGAGCCCGGCATCGGCAAGTCGCGGTTGGTTCTTGCGCTGCGCGAACGGCTTCAGGGAGAGTTGATGGCTTCGCTCACCTACGCTTGCTCACCGCATCACGCCAACAGCTCGCTCTTTCCCTTCGTCACGCAGCTCGAGCGGGCTGCGAGTTTTGCGCCGGATGACTCCTGGGAGACCCGCCTCGACAAGCTGGAATCTCTGCTGCAGGAAACAGCGGCGAGCCCCAATGCAGTGGCGCTCTTTGCCGACCTGCTAGGCATTCCGGCCGAGTCGCGGCACCCGCTTACCGCCATGTCGTCGCTGCAGAAGAAAGGGCTTCTCTTCAGGGCATTTCTCGCACAGCTCGATGCGCTGGCGGTGCGCGGCCCAGTGCTTGTGGTGCTCGAAGACGTGCACTGGCTCGATCCGACTTCGCGCGAGCTCTTCGATCAGATGGTCGAGCGCCTTCAGCAGCTGCCGGTGCTCCTGGTCGCGACGTTCCGGCCGGAGCTGCCGCCGCCCTGGATCGGCTTTCCGCATGTCACCCTGCTCACGCTGAACCGCCTGGCGCAGGCTCAGGCCCGGTCACTGGTCGAGCGGGTTACCGGCGGCAAGGCGCTGCCCGCGGACGTGCTCGAACAGATTCTGGCGCGGACGGAGGGCGTGCCGCTCTTCGCCGAGGAGCTGACCAAGGCGGTGCTTGAATCCGGACTGCTTAGGGATGCCGGTGACCGCTACGTTCTCGATGGGGCGCTTCCGCCGCTGGCAATACCCGCGACGCTGCATGACTCGCTGGTGGCACGCCTCGATCGGCTGGCTCCGGTGAAGGAGGTCGCACAGATCGGCGCCTGCATTGGCCGCGAATTTGACCACGAGCTGCTTGCCGCCGTTGTTTTGCTGCCGGAGGCCGACCTCGTGGCGGC